>CALXKU010000004.1 GCA_944389025.1 uncultured Spirochaetaceae bacterium | reverse complement strand
ACAAGATCAAATAATCATTGCCGCCTTCATCCGGCAGGACAAGCCTTGTCGGTTTTCTGGCGGCTAACTTTATAAAACGAATTATTTACAACAGAAAGCAAAAAGGAAATTCAAAGATTCTTTTCTTTCCTCTTCTGGCATTACAGATATGCAATTCCTCTGCCGTCTTGAAAAACGGCAGTTTCCTTGCTTGGTATTTTGTGAATACACAATGTACTCATGTATTTGTTCATTTTCCTAGATAAGCTTTCCTTACTCCTTCGTTATCCATTAGCTCCTTACCGGATCCTGAGAGTGTTATCACTCCGGTTTCCATGACATATGCCTTATCTGCGACTTGGAGGGCCATGTTGGCATTCTGTTCTACAAGGAGTATTGTCACTCCGTTCTTATTCACTTCTCTGATAATCGAGAAGATGTCACGGACGATAAGAGGAGCAAGACCAAGAGATGGCTCATCCATCATCATGATCTTCGGTTTGGACATAAGAGCTCTTGCTACAGCAAGCATCTGCTGCTCTCCTCCCGATAGCGTTCCACCATACTGCCAGCTTCTTTCCTTGAGCTTTGGAAAAAGTGAGTATACCCACTCTATGTCATCTTCGATATTGTCCTTTCTGAGATAGGCCCCGATTCTGAGGTTTTCGAGAACAGTAAGGTCTGGAAATATCTTTCTGCCTTCGGGAACGAGCGTTATGCCTTTCCCAACGATATAGGCGGGATCCTTTCCTGAAATGTCGTCTCCATCGAAAATGATTATCCCTTTTCTTGCCTTCACAAGTCCTGCTATGGTTCTCAGTGTTGTACTTTTTCCTGCACCATTTGCACCGATTAAAGTTACGATCTCCCCTTCATCTACGGAAAAAGAAATGTCTCTTACAGCTTCAATTCCGCCATAGTTAACAGATAATCCCTGAACTTCAAATCTCATTGCTCTCTCCCAGATATGCCTTTATTACACGTTCGTTGTTCTGAATCTCATCGGGAGTTCCCTCTGCGATCGGAGATCCGAAATCGAGTACATAGATCCTGTCGGAGATTTCCATTACAAGATCCATATGATGCTCGATCATGAATACGGTGAGATTATATCTCTCTTTTATTTCCTTTATGAAAGAAGCAAGTTCCTTTGTCTCCTGTGGATTCATTCCGGCTGCGGGTTCATCCAGAAGAAGCAGTTCCGGCTCGGTGGCAAGGGCGCGTGCTATCTCGAGTCTCCTCTGTTTTCCATACGGGAGACTTGTGGCTTTCTCATCCTTGAATCTGTAAAGATCCTGTTCTTTGAGAAGCCTTTCCGTGTCCTCCCTCATTCGCCGCTCTTCCTTATAACTTATGCGCAGTAGGGCGGAGAAAACATTCTGCTTTGCTCTCAGATGCATTGCAGTAAGCACGTTGTCATATACGTTCATGCTCTTAAAAAGCCTTATATTCTGGAATGTTCTTGCAATACCGAGCTTCGTTATCTCATCTGGGGTTGGATGAAGGATTCTTCTATCCCGGTAAAGATCGGCATTCGCTCCTGCGTAAAGCTTCCTCATCTTTCCATGGGGATGGCTCACAGCAACGGTGTGCCCGCGATACAGGATTTCACCATTTGTCGGTTCGTAAACACCGGTGATGCAGTTGAAGGCGGTGGTCTTACCGGCACCGTTGGGCCCGATAAGTGCGACAATCTCACCCTCGTTCACATGCATGGAGAAATTGTTTACTGCAACGACTCCTCCGAACTGCATTGTGACATCCTTAAGCTCTAGAAGGCTGTAACTCATGCTTCTGCCTCCTTTTTACCTTTTTTCATTCCCCTTTTATTTATAAAGCCTTTTATACGGGTAAGGGACAGCTCCTTATCGCCCATTATGCCTCTGGAGAAGAAGAGTACGATGATCATGATGATTACGGAAAACACAAGCTTTCTGAATCCTGATCTAAAGAGGTTGGGGGCATCAATTCCGAGAAAGGAGCCCATATCGAGTCCTCTGAGCCACCACTCTGAAAGGGTGATGTATAGAAATGATGCGATACAGGATCCGGATATCGATCCGATTCCTCCGATGACGACTATAAGGAGAATCTCATATGTCATCATTGATTTGAACTGCTGTGCCTGTACTGTGTACTGGAACATGGCAAGAAGCGCACCTGAAATACCTGCGAAGAATGATGATATTACGAAAGAAAGCTCCTTATGCCTGAAAAGGTTTATTCCCATGGCCTCTGCCGCTGTCTCATCATCCCTTATTGCCTTGAAAGCCCTTCCGTATGAGGAGTTGATCAGTAGGACGATAAGAAGGATGCTGATTCCCGCTACGATGAATACGAAAAGCGTTGGAGGAAAGGGGATGTCCGTAAATGGAATCGTGACATATGTAAGATCTATGTAGCGTCTGAGAAGGTTTGCGCCGTTCGTGACAGGTCCAAGCACATCCCACTGGCAGACAGCCCTTATTATCTCGGCAAAGCCCAGTGTCGCAATTGCAAGATAATCGGATTTGAGCCTCAATACCGGTAGTCCTATCAGGAAAGCAAACAGAGCTGCCATGAGCCCTGCGGCTATAAGACCGATGAATACGCCAGTATCGAATGTTATGAAACATTGATAATACTTATATACCGATTCCGAGGTCTTAACCTCACTGGGCATTGTAAGGATTGCATAGGTATAAGCTCCGATGAGCATGAATCCAGCCTGTCCAAGTGAGAAGAGTCCCGTGAACCCGTTAAGCAGGTTCATTGAGACGGCTACAAGCGAATATATGGCACCTTTCTTAAGTACGGTCAGAAGCATCGATGTCGGACGCAGCGTCATCTCAAGGATGAGTATGACGATATAAGATACTGCGATTGCCGCCCATATGAGGGCAAGTCTTTTTTTCTTCTCTTTTTCCATATCGCCCTCCTATACCTTGTCTACCTGCTTCTCCCCGAAAAGCCCGGTGGGCTTTACGATGAGAATGATAATAAGAAATGCGAATGTGAAAGCATCGGAGAACGTGGTCCACCCTGTTCCGGGAATACCGAAGATAGATGCTCCACCCTTGATGATATTCTCACATATCCCGATGATGAATCCCCCGATGACTGCACCGGGAATGCTTCCGATTCCTCCGAATACGGCAGCGACGAATGCCTTAAGCCCTGGCATGCTGCCGCTTGTCGGCGTGACCGATGCATAGTTTGAGAAATACAGTAGGGAAGCTACGGCTGCAAGAAGGGAGCCTACCATGAACGTAATCGATATGACACTGTTTATCCTGATACCCATCAGCTGGCTTGTCTCAAAATCTCTGGAAACGGCACGCATCGCCATTCCGATCTTTGTGTGTTTTATCAGCAGTGAGAGCAGGATGACGAGTGCGATTGTGAGAAATGGTGTTATGACTGTAACCATCTTCGTTGTCGAGTCCCATATCACAATGGATGAGGAAAGCCACGGAATGGAAGGGTATACTTTTGCCAGTCCACCTGCAAAATAGAGTGCTGCGTTCTGTAGCAGATATGAAACTCCGATCGCGCTTATCATTACTGACATTCTAGGAGCTGATCTCAGAGGCTTATAAGCAACCCTTTCTATGAGAAATCCTAGTGCGACTGTTATGATAAGCACAAGAGGAATCGAGATGGTAAACGGTAGTGATGATGAGAGATATACCATCACAAGACCCGCGATCATGAAAACATCACCATGGGCGAAGTTTATAAGGCGCAGGATTCCGTAGACCATCGTATAACCTATCGCGATGAGGGCATACTGCCCCCCTACGGAGATTCCTGAAAGAAAATATGAGAGATTATCGTGTAGAAAACCTATCATCAATACTCCTTTAAGAGGGACAGCCTCTAAAATCTTTATTCGACTACAACTGCGGGAAGTGCGTCCCACGCGCCCGTATCGGTATTGCAGTGCTTTACGTATACGGTGTTCCTGATAGCATCCCCGTTCACCTGCTCAAGTGCTATGTGCCCTGTGACACCATCTGTTTCTGTTGCCCACAGTGCTTCCATAACGTCGGCAGGATCTGCTGAGTCGGCATTCTTTATCGCTTGGAGAGCGAAGTTGTATGCATCAAATCCCATAGCGGTAACGGCTGCTACGGTGTCATCGCCTCCATTGTTCGCAAGACGGGTGGAGTCGGCATTCACCCAGTTCTGGAAACCTTCGTCAAACTCGGGGTTCGCACCTTCCGGATAGAACGTCGTTACCGTTATGTCGACATTGCTCTTACCCTTTGCTGCCTGAAGTATGACGTTGGAATCCCATGTGTCGCCTGCAAGGATCGGCATTCCAAGCCCCTGGCTTGATGACTGGTCGATGATGAGCTGGGCCGCTTCTGTTGATACAGGGGAGAAGAAGACCTCGGCACCGCTGTTCTTCGCATTGTTTACATAGGATGTGAAGTCGCTGTTTCCATCAGGGAAGGTTTCGGAGATGCAGGTTCCACCAAGAGCCTCGAACTGCTGAATGAAGTAATTTACAAGGCCTCCAGAGTAGTCATCACCGAGCTTTGCGAGACAATACGCTGTGCGTGCTCCAAGTTCATTGTATGCATAGTTCGCAAGAACCGTGCCTTGGAACGGATCGAGGTAGCAGATGCGGAAGTAATGGGTATTGCCTTCCGTTACCTGAGGGTTTGTACATGTGATTCCAATCACAGGGACACCTGCGGCACGGAATGTATCGCTTCCTGCAATAGAAACACCGGAGCCATATGAACCAAGAACAACCGATACATCTTCGTTTATAAGCATTGAAGCGGCTGTTGCAGCTCTATCATTGGAGCTCTCATTATCTACAATCACGAGTTCCACATCATATGTCGTGCCACCGATATCAACTGTCGGGGTAAGGAAATTGGCATACTGAATACCGAGCGTCTCCTGCTTACCACCGGCACCATTATCACCGGAGGCTGGTTCGAAGACTCCGATTCTGATGGTGTTGCCATCTTCCTTGCTTCCTCCAGCTGCTAGCGGAAAAAGCAGAACAAACGCGAGAAGAATCAAAAGAATTTTCTTCATAATCTACCTCCTCTGGGCTTTCCAATACCTGAAAAGCTTTGAATTATGGACTGATAATAGCTGTTATCTGGAGCTATGTTAATAGCTGAATGTATAATTTTTGCATATTTTTTCACTTTTTTGCATAAAAAATAATTTTGAGAGCTTAGAATCATCTGATTGTCGCTAATCCGTCTAGCAAAACAAAATAGGCTGAATAAAAATCAGAGAAACGTTTAATAGCAAGAGCTCTCCATGCCGTGTCCATCTCTTAGAAAATAACTTTTCTTCTCCTTTATTGTTGGTTTATACTTATCGTGATGTATGATGAGAAGATAAGGGCTAAAGAGGAAATTTGCCGCATTATGAGGCGGACTTATGAATGTGGACTGACCACCAGCTTGGGCGGAAACATCTCCATGCGCCTTGGCTCTCTGATGCTGATTACCCCATCTTCGCTTGATAAGGCAAGCCTTAGTGTGGATGATATCGCCGAGGTCGATATTGAAAGCGGAGAGAATCTTACCAAGAGCCTCAGGCTGAGCATTGAGAGCTCCATGCATCGCCTGATATATCTTAAAAGGAAAAGCGCAGTTGCGGTACTGCATGCCCATCCGGTCTATTCATCCCTCTTTTCCTCATCTTCTGAGGAAATCAGGACTGATATCACGGCAGAAAGTTACTATCAGCTGGGGAGGGTAAAAAAGACTCCTTATGCCCTGATGGGCTCTCTTGAGCTTGCAGAGAGGGTGAGCGATGATGCTCTTTCCTCATCTGCTCTGCTGATGGAGAAGCATGGTGCGATCACCATATCAGATAAGAGTCTTTTAGATGCCTTGGAGCGTCTTGAATGTCTTGAAAGAGCAGCAAGAATGAGCCTCTTTGCACGGTTTTTAACGCTTGAGGGCCTCAATGATGAAGAGAAAAAAGAACTTGATAAAATGAAATAGGAAAAAGAGAGGAGGAAAAATGGATCAGCAGACATTGAAAATGTTAAAAAAAGAAGCACTTGATACCAGAATCAAGACCATTGGGTGTATTTCATCCTTCGGATCCGGACATATAGGCGGAGCTATGTCCATAGTGGAGGTTCTGACCTATCTCTACTATAAGGAGATGAGGATAGATGCAGACGACCCCGCCTGGAAGGACAGGGACCGTCTCGTACTTTCTAAAGGTCATAGCGGACCTTCCCTTTATGCCACCCTTGCAAAGAAGGGTTTTTTCCCGATGGAATGGCTTAAGACGCTCAACAAGGGAGGAACGAATCTTCCAAGCCATGTGGATATGACAAAGACACCGGGAATCGATTTCACCGCGGGAAGTCTTGGCCAGGGTATAAGTGCGGCAGTGGGAATCGCTCTTGGGCTCAGAGTTCAGAACTCGGATGCCTATGTGTACTCAATCGTAGGAGACGGGGAGAGCCAGGAAGGAGAGGTCTGGGAGGCTGCAGAGCTTGCCGGTGCTCAGAGTCTCGATCATCTGATTGCGTTCACGGATCTTAACGGACAGCAGCTTGACGGCTACACGGAGGACATCATTCCAATGCATCATCTCAAGGAGCGCTATGAGACTTTCGGCTGGGACAGCTATGAGATTAACGGGCATTCATTCGAGGAGATTGATGAGGCTGTAAGCAAGGCCAAGAGCGTGAAAGGCAAGCCCCATATGATAATCATGCATACCCATAAGAGTCAGGGATACATTCCTGGTGAGGGAATTAAGGCAAACCATAGCATGACGGTCAGCTTGGAGAAAGCTGAGGAGGCGATCAGAGCTCTTAAGGAAAGGGAGGGGGCAGTATGAGCAAGGCAAGAGAATTCAAGAACTACAGGGAAGTCGTTGTCGGAGCCGTTTCAGAGCTTGCACGTGAGCATGAGGATATCGTGTTCCTCGATTCCGATCTCTCTTCCTGCATCACAAGTACGAGTTTCGAAAGCGAGTTCCCATCCCGTTTCATAAACTGTGGCATCGCAGAGGCGAACATGGCTGCTGTTGCTGCGGGAATGAGTGCGACCGGACTTACCCCTTTCATACACAGCTTCGGCTGTTTCGCTTCCAGGAGGATGTATGACCAGGTGTTCCTCTCCATAGGTTATGCGAAGAGATGCGTTCATATAATTGGAAGTGACCCGGGGATCACAGCTCAGTACAACGGGGGGACACATATGCCGTTTGAGGATATAGCGCTTTACAGGCAGATTCCCGATTTCATAGTACTTGAGCCGAGTGACGGTGAGAGCCTTTACGAGCTTACGAAGCAGGTGTATTTCGCGAAGAAGAACTCTTATATCAGGACACCGAGGAAAGGCGTGGAGTTCCGTTACGATGAGAGAACGAAGTTCGAAATAGGAAAGGGCATAGAACTTCATGATGGCTCTGATGTGGCAATAATTGCGACAGGGGCTGTGATGGTCGATAACGCAGTTGAGGCTTATGAGATTCTCAGAAAGGAAGGCATCAACGCGACAGTGATCGATCTTCATACCATAAAGCCTCTCGATACGGAGCTCATACTGAAAGTGGCAAAGCGCACGGGGCATGTCATAGTTTGTGAGAACGGTCGTTATGCCGGTGGCGTAGGTGAGGGAATTGCGGCATTTCTTGCCAAGAACTATCCTGTGAAGATGGATTTCATGTGTGTCGGGGAGAGGTTCGGAGAAGTTGGAAATCTTTCCTATCTCAAGGAGGCTTTCGGATTTACGGGAGAGCACCTCGCATCAATGTGTAAGGAACTTATCAAGTGAAGATACAGCTTGAGACCATTCCCGTATGGGACGGACTTAAAAGCGGGAGCGAATGTTTCATCTGCTCCCTCATGAAGGAGGCTGAGAGGGATGGGATCAGATACTATCTCTCCTCAGCCATAATGACACCCGAGATCAGGGTGGAGACCAACAGGCATGGATTCTGCAGCAAGCATTTTGCAATGCTGGCAGAGGAGAACAAGGCCCAGAGTCTCGGCCTTGTGATGGATACCTATTATGAGGAGAACAAGCAGAGCTTCTATCCCGCACTCGACGCTATTTCCTCCTCCTCAAGCCCGCGTAAGGCGGAAAAGGGGTTTTCCTCCCTCTTCAAGGCTTATGATGAGAGGATGGGGGGCTGTCTCATCTGCTCAAGGATGAATGACCGTCTTGTGAGATACGCCTATACCGTAGCAGCTTTATTTGAGGAGGATGTGGAGTTCAATGCGGAGCTAAAAAAGAGCAAGGGATTCTGCATGCACCATACTCGTGTTCTTGCCTCTATCGCACCTGAAGCATTGAAAGGCGATATCCTGCTCGAGTATTACAAGACACTGGCAGAGCTTCTCAGAAAGAATCTGAAAAGGGTCCAGGCCGATGATTATTATTTGACGCAGAAATATAAGAGTGAGAACAGGGATAAGCCGTGGAACGGGTGCGAGGATGCGGCTAAGCGTGCCGTTTACAAGCTTATCGGGGAAGGGGCGGTCATAGATCCTGTCAGGAAGAAGTAGCCTTTTTTTTCTTGATTCTGAAAAGGGTCGGATTCTTATCGTCATCTTCCTTGATAAGACAGCGCTTTAATACCGTATCCTGGTATTCATGGTCAGGATATACGTGCATGTAATCGATGTATTCCTTCTCGAAACGGTATATGAGCATGTAGTCCTTCCCCTCTAAGAGGCTCAGTGCCAGAGTTAGGGCTGGCTTCATGCTCAGATGGAAAAGCCGTGCCTTATCCTTCTGCGCTGATGAAACGTAGTCTTTTGCGATGAATAGTGAAAGCGGGATATTCCCCTGACGGTCCCAGATGAGAAGGTCCGAGCCATCGATTGCGGCATCTATGTACCATTCGTTTCCGAAGTACCTGTTCAGGTGCTGGGCCATGCGGCATGAGAATGCTTCCCTGCGTGCATTCCTTGCAAACAGGAAACTGTCCGATTCCACGAGATCTTTAAGCGCTTTCTTAAAGAGTGAGAATGTATCTATGTTTTCACTTCTGAGGTCCTGCTTGACCATATCAATCCTCGAACGCGATACGGATTTCCATCTCGCTAACTTTACTTATCGTTTGATAGATAGAACAGGATTCGGCGGCTCTGGTTACCGCCTCTTTGAATTTTTCCTTGTCTTTTATGCCTTTTGCACGGATTGATATGAGCGTATGCTTAAGTGTTGATGGAACGCTCTCCCTTTTTTCTCCTTCTATGTGCACATCAAGAGCCGTGTACTTCTCATCCTTGAAGAACATATCCAGTATTGTGGAGGTGAAACACCCTGAGAGCGCACCCAAAAGGTATTCGTATGGACCTGTTGCCGCCGTATAGTCGAATTCTCTCCCAAGTGTATTCTCGAAATATCTTCTCTCTGGTGTGAAATGTCCGTCAATGATTCTCTTTGCCATAGTCTCATGATAGCATAAGATTGTTTTTCTTGCGAATACTACCTGCTGCCATGGCCGCCGATGAAAATGCCCATGTTATATTGTAACCGCCGCACTCGCCATCGACATCGATTACCTCGCCGGCAAAATAAAGGTTCTCAACAATCTTTGATTCCATGCTCTTCCTGTCTATCTCAGCCGTATCCACCCCTCCTCTTGTGCACATCGCTCTTCTTTCATTCAGCCTTACCTCTGTCCTGTTCTCTGCCAAGGCTTTTATCACGGTATCCTTATCCGCATTCGAGAGCTCTGCGATTCTTTTCCCTGCGAGGGAAGGGATAACGGCCTCCGTTAGGCGTTCTGGAAGGGGGAGTGCGTTCTTTAACAGTGCTTTCTGGCTGAAGAGGGAAAAGCTCTCCCTTCTCAGGCTGAGAAAAGCCAGGCTTACCTCATCCTCCATTTCCAGATAGTGTGAGAAGTTTTCCGCAAGGGGGCCTGAGATTCCTCTTTTCGTGATGACAGCCTCCCCGCTCATGCGGATCTTTCCTTTTTTCAGACTCATGTTCAGAGAGACACCCTCCGCCTTAAAAAGGGGCAGGGAATGGCACATTATCTCTGTGAGCACACCTCTCTGACTTACTATTGTGTGCCCAAGAGAGGTTATGAGGGAGTTAAGAGAGCCATCACTTCCCGTCTCTGGAAATGTGATTCCCCCTGTCGCGATTATGAGATACTTTGCCCTGTGCTGTTTTTTGTCGGTATCTATTACAAAGAGTCCGTCTTCCTTCCTGATTCCTCTTATCCTCTCCCCGTAAAAGATTTTCCCTTCATTCTTTTGAAGCGCGTTAACGATGTCGATAGCTTTTCCGCTTGCGGGAAAAATCTTCCCGCTTTCCTCTCTTATCGAATTAACTCCAAGGGAGGCAAAGTAAGAACGGATCTTTTCTGGAGGAAAGCCGTAGAGGGCAGGGGAGGCGAAGTTCTTCTTATCGTAGTAGCGGGTAATGAGGGTTTCGATATTATCGGATGTGGTGAAATTGCATCTTCCCCCTCCGCTTATGAGCAGTTTTCTACCACACTCATTCCTATGTTCTAAAACAAAGGCCTCATGGCCCAGAATGCTGAGTGCCATGAGACCTGCTGCTCCACCTCCAATTATGGCGGTTGAATTATTCATCCTTCTTATCTGCGATAGCAAGATGAAGCTCATCAAGCTGCTTCTGCTCGACATATGATGGGCAGTCGTCCATTGGAGAGAGGGCTGCGGTGTTCTTTGGGAACGCGATAACCTCTTTTATCGAACTCTGTCCTGCAAGAATCATGCAGAGTCTGTCGATTCCAGGTGCGATTCCTCCGTGTGGTGGTGGTCCGTACTTGAAACAGTCGAGGAGGAATCCGAAACGTTCCTGGGCAACATCGTCAGGGAAGTTGCAGATTCTGAATACCCTTTTCTGCAGTTCGATATCATGGATTCTTATCGATCCTGATGCGAGCTCATAGCCGTTAAGCACGAGATCGTAAAGGTCTCCCTTCACCTTTCCCGGCTCCTCTTCCATCGTGTCGATATACTCTGCCTGCGGCATGCTGAACATATGGTGTGCCGCTTCCCAGTGTCCTTCGTCCTCATTGTACTCGAAGAGCGGGAAGTCTATGATCCAGCAGAACTCGTAACCTGGCTTGATGAGGCCAAGCTCAGCGCCGAGCTTGTTCCTTACAGCTCCAAGGCTGTTAGCGCATTTCTTGAAATCCTTATGAGCGACAATGAGAATGACATCTCCATCTTTCGCACCTGTCTGTGAGAGGACTTCTTCATCCATGCCTGCAAAGAACTTGGAAACCCCTCCTGAGAGTTTTCCACCTTCAACCTTCATCCATGCCAGACCGTGTGCACCGTAGATTTTTGCAGCGCTCTCAAGCTCAGCAAGGTACTTTCTGGTGTAATCGTGCCCCTCTGTCTTCGGAGCCACGATATAGCGTACAACACCACCTTCGCTGAGTGTCTCCGTGAAGGCGTTGAATGTACTTTTTGCTGCGAAATCTGATGCGTCTCCTATCTCAAGGCCGAACCTGAGATCAGGCTTGTCCGAGCCATATTTCTCCATCGCTTCCTGGTACGTGATTCTTCTGAAATGAGAGGGAAGATCAATATTCATTACACTCTTGAACACGTAATTGAAGAGATTCTCCATCAAAAGGAGCACGTCATCACGTTTTACGAAGCTCATCTCCACATCAAGCTGTGTGAATTCAAGCTGTCTGTCTCCCCTCGGATCCTCATCGCGGTAACAGCGGGCAATCTGGAAGTACTTATCGAAGCCTGATACCATGAGAATCTGCTTATACAGCTGTGGTGACTGGGGTAGTGCGAAGAACTTTCCGGGGTATATTCTTGAAGGTACGAGGAAATCCCTTGCACCCTCCGGTGTGCTCTTAACGAGGGTTGGTGTCTCAATCTCGTAGAAATCCGTTTTGTAGAAGAACTCCCTTATGGCTTTCACAACCTCATGGCGAAGCCTGATTCTCTTCTGCATCCCGCCGGTTCTGAGATCAAGGAAGCGGTATTTGAGCCTGAGATCCTCTCTGGCGTTATTCTCCTCTTCAATCATGAATGGCAGTGTCGCACACTCTGAGAGGATTTCAATCTTCTCCGCCTTGACCTCTATTTCTCCTGTTTCCATATCCGGATTGATCATCTCATCCGGGCGCTTTCTTACTATTCCCTTGACTGCGATGCAGTACTCCATTTTCAGGGAGCCGGCCATCTTCTCAAGCTCATCTGTAGCATCATCATCGACTACGACCTGGGTAACTCCGTACCTGTCCCTGAGATTGATAAAGTGCAGTGCACCGTGGTCCCTGTTGCGGGCAACCCAGCCGTTGAGGATGACACTTTTTCCCTCATTCTTTGCTCTGAGCTCACCACAGGTCACCGTTCTCTGCATGAATGCTTCTTCCATTTATGTTTCTCCTGATGGTATGAATCTTCTTTTTAGAGGATAATGTTTCGTCCCGGCTTTTACAAGATGGACGTCCTGCTTTTCCGTTTGAATGGAGAATGCTACAAGGTGCCTGGAAAAGACAGAGATCATGATGAAAATACGGATGGCTCTGTTGATACGGTTTTACTGCAAAACTATTTTTTTTCAGATTTTTCTTTGTCTTGAAAGGATAATAACCTAAATCCAATTATTTCTTTGCAATTTGGCAGTTTTGAGCAAAATATTACTTTGCAGCTTAAACATGATGATATCATGGATGCTCTTTACGACGACTTCAATAAGTATGAGGATGAAGGTGTTGCTGCAGATATATTGCGTATTATATTAAGGTTTGTGTTAAGCCGGGTATGTTCTCGGGTGTCATTTTCCAAGAATACAATCCCTGGCTTGGACGCTAAAATCATTCAAAAGGCTTGGCATACTCGCAGATGTGGGACTTGTGAAAATCGTATACTCTTCAAATTGTTCCAGCTTGCCGATAGCCTCAGGAATTAATTTTAAAAGAATGAAGCTGCTGTTTGCCGACACCGGTTTGTATCTGAGTGCTTCAGGCTTGGATGTTTCTCAATTTGCACTCGAGACAGATTTTAAAGAGCTGAATATTGGCAATGTCTGCGAGCTTTCTGTCGGACTTGAATTGATTAACGCGCTTGATGCTCATGTGAAGCCAGAGTTTTTTTTTCTGGACAAGGGATTCCGATGCTTCGAATCTGCGAAAGTCGATTTCGTAATACAAAAAGGTTCTGCGATTGTTCCAATAGAGGTGAAGGCAAGAACGCAAGGAGGGATGAAAAGCTTGTGGGCTTTCCTTGAAAAGAAATCATCGGATTATGTTGTCAGATGCTCTTTGGAGAGTTTTTCAAAAATGGACAGGGTGGTAGTATACCCTCTTTATGCTGCCGGAAATCTGCTGAAATGAGAATCGACCTCCGGAGAGGTCGATTGAAAAGCTATTTTCTGGGCAGTTCCCTTACAGTGTATCTTCCCATCTGTATGTATCTGATGGCCTCGACGGCTGCACTTGCGGCACTTGTCGTCGTGGTGTAGGGGATGTGGGCTCTGATTGTCTCAGTCCTTATGTCATCATCGCTTCTTCTTGCGTGGAAGCCCATCGGAGTGTTGATTATGAGATCCACCTTCTTCGCCCTGATATAGTCAACGATGTTCGGATGCCCCTCATGTACCTTTAGAACTACATCTGTAAGGATGCCGAGGTTGAAGAGATCCCTTGCGGTTCCTTTTGTTGCAAGGATTTCAAATCCCATCTCCTGAAGAGCTTTCGCAATAGGAGCTATCGTGACGCGGTCCTTGTTGTTGACACTTATGATAACCCTTCCTCTTGAGGGCAGTATATTGTTAGCTCCTGCCTGGCTTTTCGCGTATGCCTCTCCGAATGTGCGTCCCATGCCGACAACCTCTCCTGTACTTCGCATCTCAGGACCAAGGGCAGGGTCTACATTTGCAAAGCGGTCGAAACTGAATACCGCCTCCTTTATGGCCCAGCCTGTGATGCAGCGTCCTTCCCTTATCTCTTCCCCCTCTTCAAGAAGTCCCTGTTTTACAAGATCCTCTCCCCCGAAGACCCTGACGGCTACTTCTATGAGGTTTACACCACTTGCTTTTGAGATGAAAGGTACGGTTCTGCTTGCTCTTGGATTGACTTCGATGATATAGAGCTTGCCGTCTTTCTCGGCGAACTGTATGTTCATCAGGCCCTTTACTTTCAGCTCCTTTGCAAGCTTCAGTGTCCATCTCCTCATCTGATCGAGTATCTCAGGTTTTGATTTGTATGGGGGAAATACCGCCGCACTGTCTCCTGAGTGTATGCCCGCAGCTTCGATATGCTGGAGGATGCCACCGATGTAGATTCTCTCCCCATCGGAGACAGCATCAAGATCGTACTCGAACGCGTCTTCGAGGAACTGGTCGACAAGGATTGGATGGCTTTTCGAGACCTGCACGTTCATCTTCGTAAAGAACTCGTCTAGGCTCTCCTCATCATAAGCGATGAACATGCTCCTTCCGCCAAGGACGAATGAGGGGCGGAGCAGTACCGGGAATCCGATTTCCTTCGCCTTTTCAAAAACCTCCTCCCTGCTGTGCCCCATTCTGTTCTCCGGCTGTCTGAGCCCAAGCTCTCTGACAAGGTTTGAGAAAAGCTCTCTGTCCTCGGTCCTGTTGATGGACTCGAGGCTAGTGCCGACTATGTGTGCTCCCGCTTTCTCAAGCGCTTCCGCCATGTTCAACGGGGTCTGTCCACCAAGCTGTACGACAACATCCCGTGTTTTTTCCTTTCTCATAATTTCAAGCACTGCTTCCGGGCACAGAGGCTCTATATAAAGGCGGTCTGAGGTGTTGTAGTCAGTCGATACTGTCTCAGGATTGCTGTTAACCATTATCGTCTTTCTTCCGCGCCGTCTGTAAGCCTGACTTGAAAGGGTGCAGCAGGTGTCGAATTCCAAGCCCTGTCCTATTCTGTTAGGCCCCGATGCGAGTATTATTACGGCATTCTCTCCGAGTGCTTCTCCCTCGTCCTCTTCTCCATATGTGAGATAGCAGTACGGGGTTTTTGCTTTCGTCTCACCTGCGCAGGTGTCCACATAGTGTGATACCGCGTCCATATGGTATGGCATCTTTGTAAGATGGGAAAGGGAGAGTATGCGGCGATCGCTCATGCCCGCCATCTTTGCCTCCCTGTAGAGAGCTTCGTCAAGGCCCTCACTGATCTTCCTGTCGAGTTCAGCCTGCTCTTTCAGAGCTTCCAGAAAATAGATGTCGTATCCCGTTTCTTCGCTTAACTTTTCAAGATCCTTTTCACCTTCCTTGATGAGAGTATAAAGGGCAAGATATCGCATAGGATGGGCACTTCTTGCCAGAAGTTCCACATCGTATTTCTCTCTGGAGAGCTCGACTAGCCCCTCAAGCTTCTGCTCTGAGGATCTGAATGCCTTGTTAAGTGCCTCATTCAGGGTTCTTCCCAGTGCAAGGGCCTCTCCCACACTTCTCATCTGAGTTCCAAGTGCGGATGCGGGAAGCGGGAATTTTTCAAGCTCGAAGCGTGGTACTTTCACAGCCACATAATCAAGTGCCGGCTCAAAGCAGCTTACGCTCTCTCCTGTAATCTCATTAAGTATCTCACTGAGCGTATAGCCGACTGCGAGCTTTGCGCTGATTCTTGCGATAGGGTATCCGGTGGCCTTTGATGCGAGGGCAGAGGAGCGCGATACGCGCGGGTTCATCTCTATTACTATCATCCTCTCATGATCCGGGGATATTGCGAACTGAACGTTGGATCCTCCGCAGTCGACACCTACCGCTCTTAGAATATCTATCGAGGCTGTTCTCATCTTCTGATACTCAGCATCGGTGAGGCTCTGTATCGGTGCAACCGTTATGCTGTCTCCTGTGTGTACTCCCATCGGATCGATGTTCTCGATTGAGCATACGATTATGGCATTGTCATCCCTGTCTCTCATTACCTCCATCTCGAACTCTCTCCAGCCGATCAGGGACTCTTCAAGAAGAATCTCCCTTACAGGGCTGACTTCAAGGGCGTTCTCTACAAGAGGAATGAACTCCTCCTCTGTTTTGGCAATGGCTCCGCCCATGCCTCCAAGGGTGAATGACGGGCGTATGATGAGCGGCAGTCCTATCTCCTTCTTGACTCTGAGTGCCTCATCGATTGAGTGTGCGATACCGCTTTTTGCACTTTCAAGGCCGAGTGTTGTCATTATTTCCTTGAATTTTCCCCTGTCCTCGGCTCTTTCTATGGCCTCAGCACTTGCTCCTATTACCTTTACCCCGTATTTTTCAAGGATGCCCCTCTTCTGGAGTTCCATCGTGAGATTGAGCGCCGTCTGGCCTCCCATGGTCGAGAGAATCGCATCTGGCCCTGCCTGCTCGAAAATCTTCTCTATGTATTCCGGGGTAAGGGGCTCCATGAATATGTGGTCCGCAAGCCCCGGTGTGGTCATCACGGTCGCAGGATTCGGGTTTATGAGAGAGACTTCGTATCCTTCCTCTTTCAGCGCCCGTACAGCCTGTACCCCCGAGTAGTCGAACTCACATGCCTGCCCGATTACGATCGGACCGCTTCCTATGACAAGTATGTGCCTGATATCATCCCTTCTCATCTCTTTGCCTTCTCCTTGAAGTAATCGAAGATCCATAGTGCATCCTCAGGTCCTGGGGCAGCCTCTGGATGGAACTGTACCGAATAGACTTTCTTCTTCTCATCGTAAAGGCCCTCGACAGTGTTGTCGTTTGCGTTTCTCATCCAGACTCTCACACTGCCAGGAAGGCTCTTCTCATCGCTCATGAAGCCATGGTTCTGAGCTGTTACGAAAGTCTTACCCGTATCCATATCCTTTACGGGCTGATTCGAGCCGTGATGGCCGAATTTCATTTTAACTGTCTTACCTCCCAGGGCAAGGGTTATTATCTGATGCCCAAGGCATATCCCCTCAACTGGGATTTTCCCCATGCATTCTCTTGCGAGAGCGACAGCATTCTTTAGAAGAGACGGATCTCCAGGTCCGTTAGATAAGAAGAGGCAGTCTGGAGAAAGCTTTAACACATCTTCTGCTGTAGTTGATGCCTTCATGAGCGTAACAGCTATGTTCCTCTTATAGAAGTTCTCAATTATTGATCTTTTGAGGCCGTAATCGATGAGTGCAAAGTGCATGTCAGGAGAAGATGGAGGAGACGTTCTTCCTTCTCCGAGCTCTGGATTGTATATGTTCTCCGTTACCGTAACCTGTTCTATGAGATCCATCTTTGTTATATCCGGATAGCTTTCAAGCTTCTTTTCCGCCTCCGCCCTGTCTTCTTCGTAAAAGAGGATGCCGTTCTGGCTTCCATGCTCTCTTAGGTGGATTGTAAGAGCCCTGGTATCAACAGCCTCGAGGGCAGGAATACCTTCCTTTTTCAGATACTCATCAAGACTGAGCCGTCCTTTCATAACAGAGCCTCGATAAAGTTTCTTTATAATAAGAGCAGTAGATTTTACACCACTGCTCTCTCCGTCTTTAACTGCGATTCCATAGTTTCCTATCATGGGAGACGTAAGTGTTACGATCTGTCCCTTGTAGGATGGATCCGTGAGTATTTCCTCATAACCCGGTGTTCCCGTATTGAAAACCACCTCTGAGCATTCCAGTTTGATTGGAGCGCCGAAAGCTATGCCTGAGAATTCTTTTCCGTCTTTGAGTTTCAATATTGCTTTTTTCATAAGTTCCAAACTTTTAGAAGTGTAAGAAAATAGGGGGGATGTTGCAACAGAGTTGAAAAAAATACATCAGAATGCAACAAAAATGTTGCACATCCTTTGTGGACTATTAAGAAACAAAAGCTATATTTAAATATGGAGGGAAAGATGAAAGTAATTCTTCTAAACGGTAGCAGTCATGAGAATGGTGCTACGGCAAGTCTTTTAAAGGAGATTGAGGATACTCTGAGGAGTGAAGGAATAGAGACAGAAGTCTTCTTCATTGGCAACGACCCGATTAGGGATTGCATCGGTTGCAGGAAGTGTTCAAGCCTCGGTAAGTGCGTGTTTGAGGATAAAGTTAACGAGTTCGTTGAGAAAGCAAGGCAGGCCGACGGCTTTGTGTTCGCATCCCCCGTTTATTACGCACACCCATCAGGGCGTCTGCTTTCATTCCTTGATAGGGCGTTCTATTCAGGAGCTTCCGCATTCTTCCATAAACCTGCTGCGGCGGTGCTTTCAGCCAGAAGGGCAGGGACTGTCGCATCATATGATGTCATAAACAAGTATTTCGGAATCACATCGATGCCGATAGTTACAGCCACATACTGGAATCAGGGATATGGAAACAATAAGGAAGAGAGCATTCAGGATACTGAAGGTCATGATACCATGAAAAACATAGCGTTCAACATGGCATGGCTTTTAAGATGTATAGATGCGGGAAAGAAGCTTGGTATAAATGCTCCTGAGAATAAGAAGAGAGCAATGAATTTCATAAGATAGTGGTGTCTGTGTGGTGACACCTTTGATATTGCTAATTCAATTTGCCATTGCGTACTAAGTCATCTGGTTGCTGGATAAGTAATGAGATGCCTAAGTTCCTTCTTTAAACCCTTCTCTTATGATTTAGACCAGCAAGTCATAAGAATTAGTTCTCTTCTTTTGAACTTGAAATCTTCATGAGCCTGTCGAGTTTGTAATTGATTTCAGAAAGAAGGTTTACCTGCTGTTCTAAAAGGCTTACTCTCTTGTTGATTTTGAAGTACCAGCATGTGATTAATCTGAAAAGAAAGAACAGTCCTACTGTTATTGCTATACCAAAGATGATGAATATGATTACTTCGCTATCCATAAACTTACCTCTTTTGTCCAAATCTACGTTTCATGATAATCAAACCTGTACTCATGGGCAACCTCATTAAGTCCGATAGCCTGATGAATGCCAGTTTTCCATTTTTGTAGTATCATGGTCATATGCGTAAGGTGACAGAGCGTATCGTAATGAGCTTTACATGTTTTGCGATGTTCTTCGGAGCAGGCAATCTCATTTTTCCCGCATTCCTCTCTTTCAATGCTGGAAGCAATACCGCTTTTGCATTCATAGGGTTCGCATTAAGTGCGATTACACTTCCTGTTCTTGCTCTGATCGCTGTCGGTCGTACCGGTTCCTTGGAGAGGCTATCTGCCCGTGTGAATCCATTTTTCGCCAGAGTCTTTACCATTGTAATTTATCTTGCCATAGGACCGATGCTTGCCATTCCAAGGACTGCTAGTACGAGTTATGAGATGGTGAAGATTGCTTTTTCAATTGAGAGAGATATTATCTCCTGGCTTTATTCGGCTCTCTTCTTCGCTCTGGCAGGAGTGGTCGCACTTAAGCCTGAGAAGCTTTCAAAAAGGCTTGGAAAAATACTCTCTCCGATTCTGATAACTTTGATAATCATTCTTTTCATAAGCGTGTTCTTCATGGCACCGTTCGATGCTGTGGCAAAAGCCCCATATGATGAAACCCCGTTTCTTTCCGGGGTGCTTGAGGGGTACCAGACAATGGATGCGATAGCCGGCCTTGTCTTTGGAACCGTGATTGCCATCAACTTGAGAAAGATGGGAATAGAGGATGAGGATGACATCAGAAGGGAAGGGGGGATTGCAGCTGTTGGCGGTGGTATACTTCTGCTTGTCATATATCTGCTTCTCTCTGCGATAGGTATGAGCTCTCATGTGCTTTTATCCAGTGCTGATAATGGGGCGGATATACTCTCTGCCGCCGCATCTTTCATATTCCCTGATATGGGAAGAGTTTTGATAGCCGCAATTTTCATTATTGCATGTTTCAACACGTCAGTAGGACTTCTCTCTTCCGTAGGAGAGTATTTCAACTCGCTCTATCCGTCTCTCTCCAGGGCAAAATGGATTTTCATATTCGCCCTCATCTCTGCTATCATAGCCAATGCAGGCCTTGATACTATTATAAGCATCTCCTCCCCGGTTCTTGAGGTGATATACCCTGTTGCCATAACACTGATGGTACTCTCCTTGGCCGATGGAAGAAATAATCTTTCGCTCTCTTATAAGGTAGCCATTCCTGTCGCTTTCGTGTTCTCCCTTGTAGGAATCATCTGGGGTAATTCTTTCATCTGGATTATCCCCACATTGATAGCCATGGCTTTAGGAGTTGCCGCGGATAAGAAAAGATGAAGATGAACTGGAAATATTTTCTCAGCTGCATATAATCGTTTTCTGGTGGGAGTGCATATGAGAGAAGGGAAGGCGCATGTTCTCAATATGAGTGAGGGAAATCCTGTTAAGCTTCTTCTCACTTTTTCCGTTCCTCTTTTTCTTGGCAATCTTTTACAGCAGTTCTACAATCTTGCCGATACCTCCATTGCCGGCCATATACTGGGAGATACTGCGATTGCAGAAATCGGAGCGACATCAGCACTGTACGGTCTGATTGTAAATTTCGCATTCGGCCTCAATAATGGTTTTGCACTCTCCGTGAGTAGGAATTTCGGAGCTGGGAATGATGATGAGCTGAAGAAATCGGTTTGCTGGATGAGCCTGCTTTCCCTTTCTTTCGCCATTACCATCGCTCTTTTCTTCCTAATCATTCGTCGCCCTTTGCTTGAGGCTATGCAGGTGCCTTCCGATATTATGCCAGGGGCTTTGGAATACCTTACCGTCATTCTCGCCGGTATCCCATTTACGATGGCTTATAATTTTGAGTCCGGATTGCTTCAGGCGCTTGGTAACAGCATTACGTCATTGATACTCCTCATCTCAAGTACCATACTCAATATCTTTCTTGATGTTCTATTCATGGGACCTCTTGGTCTTGGCGTTCAAGGAGCTGCGACTGCGACCGTACTCTCCCAGGCCATTGCAGTGGTCATTGGGCTGATATACATATTAGTAAATTATCGCTGGCTTTCATTCGGAAGAGCAGAGCTGAGTGCTGGATTCTCTTTTGTCCGCAAAATGATAACGCAAGGGCTTAGCATGGCGCTTATGAGTGCTATTTACAATCTTGGGAGTGTGATTCTTCAAGGAAGCATTAATGCCCTTGGCGGGGTA
Source organism: uncultured Spirochaetaceae bacterium (assembly GCA_944389025.1). Lineage (GTDB taxonomy): Bacteria > Spirochaetota > Spirochaetia > Sphaerochaetales > Sphaerochaetaceae > Ornithospirochaeta. The sequence continues at coordinate 116,633 of CALXKU010000004.1, read as the reverse complement.
TATATCGCGGCTCATGTCGGATCCAGGAGAATTGCGGAGTTTTTCTTCACCCCTGGAGTTGCCTTAGGTTCGGCAGTTGCGACATTCACAAGCCAGAATTATGGTGCACATAAGAACAGCAGGATAAAAACCGGTATTGTCTCAGCTCTCCTGATCTATTTCATCTGGTGGATGTTCGCCATGGTCTTTACATTCACCGTGGTTGATAAGGCGATAGCGCTGATTACCGGTAGTGATAATCCCGAAGTCATAGGCTGGGCATCACGCTATCTGAGAATCAGCATACCGCTTATTCCTCCTATGTCCGTTCTTGTCATCCTTAGAAACGCTCTACAGGGAATGACGCACCCAGGGCTACCGCTTATCTGCAGTGCCCTGGAGCTATCAGGGAAGGCTTTCTTTGCACTTTTCATTGTACCTGTTGCCGGCTATGCGGCAGTCTGCGTATGTGAGCCTTCAACTTGGATTATATGCTTTCTGGTGATAAGCCTTGGCACTTTGAGATACAGGAAGGAATTCCGGTAATATCTCAGGCGTTTCTCACTTTTTCAAGATATTCCCTCACATCCTTGCCATGCGTTGCCGTTGCCACCTTTTTGTAGGCCTTTCTTATCATCCCATCGGGATCGATTACATATGTGCATCTTATTGCTCCCATGTACTTTTTCCCGTAAAGACTCTTTTCTCCCCATGCCTGATAGGCTTCCATCACTTTGTGATCCTCATCCGACAGCAACGTGAAGTTGAGGCTGTGATTTGCTATGAATTTCTGATGGAAGGATGCTCCATCCTTGCTGACACCGAGAATTACAGCATCGAGACCGTCAAAGTTCTCTTTCTCATCTCTCATCGAGCAGGCTTCCTTCGTACAGCCTGATGTGTTGTCTTTTGGATAGAAATACAGGATTACCCACTTGCCCCTGTATTCTGATAATCTCCTCTCTTTCCCATCCTGATCGGGAAGTGAGAAATCGGGAGCCATTGTTCCTTCTTCCAGCATAAGCTTCTCCTTTTGCTCATTGTATCAGAGTTTCGGGCGTTTGGTCACTTTTCTCCGTTTCTGAACCTCTCGTCCCAATCCTTTTCCTTGTTGAACATCTCGCTCTCCATCTCCTCGACTTTTCTCTTGAGAGCCTCGTATTCCTTTTTCAGGTCCTCAGTGCTTTTCTCGCTCCATTCGGCATCGCTTACATTCCTTTTTCCTCTCTTTCTTTCAGAAAAAGATCTTTCCCTATATGGTGTTATGATATCATCATCGCTCTGTGGAGGAAGATAGATTGCAAGAAGAAGGTAGATTACGAGGCCTGGGAAAACGGATGTGAAAAGAATGATCAGGAATACTATTATCCTGGTTTCCTTGATTGGAAGATCCTTCCATTCGGCAAACCCTGCCACAACTCCGAAAATCTCCCTGTTCGGGGATCTTGTCCATCTTCTGGTCATTCCTTTTCCTCCGCCTTACCGTTCTTTTTCTTCAGTATTATATCGATGTTCTCGATTCTTTTCTCGAGGTCTCTTATCCCACGTTTAAGCATTTCCCGCTCTTCCTGCTCGCTCATGTAACCTCTCTCCTCATCTCTCTTTTTCCTTTTTTTCATTTCCTTTGAGAATTCTTTGAATGCTTTTTTTGATGAGAATGAGCGCGAGTAGGTTCCTGGAGCATAGCCTCTTTCCATCTCAGCCTCTCTCAGAGCTGCTTCTATTTTCATCTTTTTCTTTCTCTCATCGAATATGTTCTCAACAATTATGATGACGACGATGAAAAGAAATACTACCGATATCACTTCCATTTACTTCTCAAGCCTCTTTTTCAGCTCTTCAAGCTCTTTTTCTATCTCATTGTCAGCTTCCAGATCCTTGAATTTATCCTCTTTTGAGTTCTTCATCCTGTTAAGCTCGTTCCAGCTTGTCATCCTGTCAATCTTCTCTTCCATAGCATCAAAATGAGCTCCCATATCCTTGCTGGCCGCACATCCTGCTTTCCTTTCCATCTCAGCCCGCTCTTTCCTTTCCCTGAGAGTTGAGAGCTTTGCCTTGGCCTCCTTGAGCTTCGTCTCCAGCGTTGCTATCTCATTCTTGGCTTCTTCTACCGATGAGACGTTATCTTTAAGCTGATCTTTAAAACTTTCAAGTTCCGCCTGCACGTTTCTTTTCTCAAGGAGTGCTTCCCTTGCGAGATCCTCTCTTTTTTTCTCTATGGCAAGGACGGCACGGTTCTCCCATCTTGAAAGGGTTTTTCGCGTTTCATCAAGCTGCTTTTCTTTCCTTATGCCATCTGCCATCATAGCGGCGCAGTTGCTCTTAAGTTCTATGAGCGTATCTTCCATCTCCTGTATCATAAGGCGGAGCATCTTCTCGGGATCTTCCGCCTTGTCCAGAAGAGAATTAATGTTCGAATTCACAATATCCTTGAATCTAGAAAAAATTCCCATATTTTCACCTCGATGCTTTTTAAGCAAAAGCCGTGCCAAGATATTTATAATATTTAATTATTTATATTGTAATTAAATGAGGGAGGTATGTATTTTGTTGCGGTTTGCAGAATATGGTATATTAAACCATATATGGTTATATTTGCCATATTCCCTCTGGTTTTCCTATTCTTAATCGTATAATGTTTAGCGATGTGGAGTATTGTCATTTATATATTTGATTAGCATATAACTATTTATGATTAGAAGATAGATGGCAATATGCACGCTTTCCACATAATGCAAACAAGAAAACATCAAAACGGGTTTACAATTTGCATTGAATTGCAGACAAGGAGGAAAACCAGTGTCAACGTACAAGGACAACGATACGCATTACACGATGTTCAGAATGCGAGGCATCTACTCGTACTATTGCTATGATCCTATCACCAACAAGAGGTATTCACGCTCGTGCGGGACAAGGAACATCAAGGAGGCGAGAGCGGTGATTGCGAAACGCCTTGCGGAAGGCAAGCTTCACTTTCCCTCGGGGTATAAACCCAGAGGAAAGGCGAATACTCCGAGATACAGCAGGAAAACTTTTGGAGAGCTGACAGAGAACTATTTCATCCCCGGCAAATGCCCGATAGAAGAGGATATGAGAAAACGGGGTAAGAAGATAAGCCTGAGCTCCATGAAAGAGGAGGAGACAGTCAAAAGAACCAAGATCCTGCCATATTGGAAGAACGAGATTCCCCGAAACATTACGCCCCAGATGTGCGACAGGTTCCTCCTCTCAATGCCTGAGCTGTACGGAGTATCGAGAACAACTTCAAACCATGTTTTCTCTGTATTTAGAAGAATGCTGGAGCAGCTCAAGGCTGAAGGGCACATAACCCAGAACCCTACCATAGGGATAAAACCGCTTGCAAGCGACTCCAAGGCGAAAGAGATCCTGACCGTTGATGAGCTTCAAAAGATTCTTTCGGTCGAATGGCCCAGCAAAATCACTTATCTGGCCGTAAAAACCGCGGCACTGACAGGCATGAGGGTTGGAGAGGTACGGGCTTTGAAAGGGTGTCAGATCAATGGGCTCTCAATTATTGTAAACGCAAGTTTCTCCCCTGTAGCCGGGAGGAAGGAGACAAAAACCTACAAATCAAGAGAGATCCCGATAACACAGAGCCTGAAAGATGAGCTTGCCCCGTACATAAAAGATGATGACGATTATATCTTCACCCTTGATGGGAAAAAGCCGGTGAGTGTCGGAGCAATAAACAATCATCTAAAAAACGCGGTGGAAAAGGCCGGAATATCGAAGCATATAAGTTCCCACTGCCTGCGGCACGGGATGAACACGATGCTTATTGCACACAACATCAGCAGCACCATAGTCCAAGCGGCGATAGGCCATAGCAGCGATGCAATGACGGAGCATTATCTGCACCTCAAGGCAAACGACATGAAAACCATAAGGGAAGTTCAGGAGGAGATCGAAAAGAGAAATGATAGCTGACACTGTAGTACGGTGTCATTTCTCTTGCTTGCATGTCACTATCTTTTGAACTTTTTCGAAAGAGAGGGTGGTTTTTATTTGCTGGCCATTTGCTTTTCATTTGCTCATCCCTTATACTCATAGACGGCACTGCTTGAAACGGTGGACGGTTAAGCCTCTAGTCGTGGTTAAACACAGGGAGGCTAGTTATCCTTCCGAGTCTAACGATGAAGGAGGTTAACGCAACATGATTGATGTTTTCATTAAGGTTGTTGAGCTTGCAACAAAAGTTGTCAATCTGATATCCAAGATACGCTCTTTCATAAAAGACCGCCCCAACTCTGGCAAGCATTAAGGGGCGGATTGGCAATACATTCCGCATCCTAGATGCGGTCTGAGGCTACCGTCTGTCGGCAGTGCCTCTCCCTATGATTATGATAAGCATCATCTTTTCAGCTGTCAAGTTTTGCTTGACATCTGATAGCTGTCTGATAGCTGTCGACGGCCTCCTGTATGAATCTGCTGATAGACATACCATGACTATCAGCGGCTTCCTTTATTTTTTCGATGTACTCAACAGGCAGTTTGACAGAGAATGCCTTGTAAGGTCTGTTTATTCCCTTTGGTCTTCCTGCTCCGGGGCGTGCCCCTCCTCGGGTGTTCTTCTGCTCTTCCATAATGTAATCTCCTATATGATTAGACATACGATGATTATTGTCAGTGCTATTATAGTGATTGACTGGCAAAGTATTATTAGATCTTTTCTACTCATGTTTGACTCCTTATATGCCTTCTGTTATCATAAAGAGGCTAGGGGCTTTCGCCCCTGCCTGCTCATCAGCTTTTTATTGCTACGATGAGCGCTGCGATGCTGGAAATCAGGGATGCAAGTGCTGGCAGGCATGTTCCTATGATTTTCAGCATTTTCTTTTTTCTTTTCACATCTTATCGCCTCCATGGTTAAATAGTATCTTATATTGATTTTATTATCAACTAATAAATCAAACAGATATAAAAATTATTTCTGTAGAGATAAGGAGATATCAGTTATTTTGAACACCTGTCAATGTTGGTATTTTTCTTGTGTCGCTGATACCGCATTACCTTGCTATGAGATGGTTCATATTTCATTTAGCGAAAACTTACGGAAAATCTATTAAGAATATCTTAAAATGGCGGGGAACGGATTTCCGGAAGTTTTCCTCCTTTCTAAAGTTTTTCGCTAACTTCTGCCTGAGGCGGGCTAGTGCCATACGTTGCTTCTTAGGCAGAAGAGGGAAAATATATGTGTTCCTATCATTCCCCCACCAAGAGATTATCAGAACATGGAATTTCCCATGATGATACAGAGACGCTGAGTAATATGGGCAGACCTCTTTTTCAATAAGCTCAGAGGCATCCACACAGAAATCCCCGTTCCAGTGGCACGCCTCATACAGACGCTTAATATACTGACCTATCATTTCTCTTTTCCAAAGTCGAACACTATGACAGTATCGGAATTCCTTTTGCAAGTAGAGTTCAGATATTCAATCTTTACCCCGTACTCGTCACCTTTTGGAACTATTGTCCCTACCGCATACCTCTTGCCTTTCTCGCCCCTATTCGGCAGAAAGATTTAAGGTCCATCAATTCCCACGGATCCATTTCCCAAAAATTTGAGCTTTTCATTTTTTTCTCCTCGCTATATACTAATGGTTCATACTTATTTATCGTGAAGGATTATTGAAAAGTTCGCTTGCGAGCTATTTTTTTGTTGTTTCCTGCGAAATTCTTTCTTATACAGATAACAACTATTTGATCCTACCCGCCCTGAATTGATTTGAATTGATTATTTCAGTTTAAATTATCCTGAGGATAGTTAGTTAGGCGTATTTCAATCACATTGAATTTACGGCTCCCAGCAAATGGCCAGCAAATAAAAAGGCGACTTTTGAAAGCCGCCTTCAATTTAAATAAATGAAGATGGAAAAGCGTTTCTTTGAAGCATCTATCATTTTGTTTAATTCCCTATTTAAAATATGCAATTGTTGAACCCGCAAACATAGGTATGATTTTTATATATGCTTCAGAAAGATCCGTATTCTCAGGGATTTCGAAATACCATACCAAATTTACGGAATCGTTTGACGCGATTCTTTCGGCTTGTGGTGGATAATATGATGACTTATCTTCATATATGCCAACCGCCCCAGAATTTATAAACAGCTCAACAGTGTCTGTAACTGATATGTCAAAACGCCCTGCTTCTTCTTGCAGGTTTGTCAGCGTGACATTTACCTCCAGAAAACAGTTCCCGTTGTCCGGTTTTATCGTACTTGTAACTGTTCCTAATGAAATACGGTAAGAATCTACTGTTTCATAAGAGTTAATTTTTAAGCCCCCAGTTCGGCTTGTTTGCTTCCTCTACCGATTCATTCCATTCATCCACCCAGCTCAAGTCGCAGGAAGGGATCATCACCAGTGCCATTACAACCATTAAGGCTATAAGAATTTTCCTCATTACTTTTCTTCTTGTTTTGTTTTATAAAATGCCTTTCCGCTTATATGATAAAGAATCCATACAAAATGTATGTTTCAGCTCACAAAAATCCACAATATTCTTTCTCGGGCTTTCCTCCCATTGGGTGGCCCTCCAACACCACCATAAACCCCAATTCCTCTTCAATCGGCTCTCCATTAAATGGCAGTACAAAGCTGACAATACCTCCATAATGTTCCGTTCCTGCAGGAACTTCAAAATAGCTGTCAAAAAACTTCCGCTCCTGAGGTTCGAACACTAGCTCATATAAGGGGTCATTTGGCCCGGGAAAGTCTTCTTCCAGAGGAACATCACTTTCTGGCAGATACAGCAATATGTTGCTGTTGAGCGAATTCAGAGGCACATACACATCGAGCTTATTCTTTAGAGAATATCTTACTCTGATAAATTGTTTTCCCTTTCCTGGATATTCAACTTTCATGCCTTTTTCAATATTCTTATAAGAATCAACTAGCCCATATGCGTGAATAGCTAAATCGAATACCTCTTGACTCTCGCAGCTCTCATACAACTCGGAATAATCATAAAAATGGGGAGTGCATGATGATACTAAGATCAGAAGCATTAATAGTACGATAAAAATCTTTTTCAATCCCATTTCCCCTTAGTCTGTAAATATGCCTTTAGTATTATTCTTTTTTCAAAATAATATAAGGTCTAAGTATGACAGTAATCTAAAATTCTTCATCAAGAAATCTTAGAGCTGGTCTCTTTTTTTGGGTCTATATCTAACAACTTTTCAATTGATTCAAGAATCCCATCTTTTGCCTGTTCACAGGCCTTTGCAATAGCAAGTGTACGATTTGAAAAACATAAATCCTCTTTTTCGCCTGTTAAAAGGAACTCAAGGGAAACATTATAACTCAAAGCCAAAAAGTATGCGTCTTCCAATTTTGGGAATCTACATTCAGAGCGCTGATCTGCAATCCTTTGATATGTAATTCCAAATTGCTTACAGACATCTTTTAGAGGTCTTTTGCCTTTTCTTGCTTCGTCTATGTTTTTCCAAAATAAATATGCATCCATAAATTCATACTATAGTAAAAGTTCGGAAAAAAACTAACAAAAGATTAACTTTTGATTGACAAATAGGGTAAATACGAATAGTATGTGGTTATGAGTTCGTTAAAACCCGAAACAAAATACTTAAAAATTCAGATTTCTGCAGAAGAAACATTGGAAGCAAAGGCATTGGCAAAATCAAAAGGCATGCTTTTTCAGTGTTGGCTTGGCAATCTTGTTAAAAAAGAGCTCAAAAACAGTGCTTCCGAGAAAACCATCTCTGAGCCCTTCTCTGATTCCTCTCTGAGCTTTGACAGAAGGGGGTTGAGCGATGAGTGAGAAACTTGAGTGGATAATTTGGAAATGGCAAAAAGCCTTAAGCTCCATCACATACGAGGACTGAGATATGAATATACAGAAAGAAGGCTATACACCAAAGAATGCTGGGAAGCTTGCACCAAAGAAGCCTGAGAACTTTACCCCGGCCGGAGAAACAAACATCGGATCTAATGAAGGCGCTATTGTCACACTCTCTTCGGCAAAGTCTGACAGGAGAACAGTCATACTTGAATTCTATCCCGAATCAAAGATGTTTATGATTTGGCTCTACGACTATGAGAGCGGCTCAAACTGCATGCAGTACGCCAGAAACTTGAGAAACGCCCTCGAGGTTTTTGATGATTGGGCTTCGGGAGTATAAAATGCCACTTCTCCTAGTGAGGGGGTCTCTGAAAAATTTCTTCGATACCTACTTCATTCCCCTCACTAGGTTCTATATAAGCCCTCTGGTTCAATGGCAGAACATGAGCTTTTGGTGCTCAGAGTGGAGGTTCGATTCCTTCGGGGGCTGTACGGGGCACTGGTTCTCATATGGCGGACGATATGCCGAGAGCTATCCCCAATGTGGGTAGAAGGAAAGCGGATACAAATGGGTATTCCGATGGGGTTCGATTCCCCATACCCCGATATAGTCGCCTTATTTCAGGAAACCGTTAGCAAACGGAACCGTAGGGAAGGTATCTCAACGGTAGAGATAGAGACCTCAAAGGCCCTGGGTTGCGGGTTCAAGTCCCGCCCTTTCCTAACAGGAGGTAAGGATGGAAGAGATTACGAAAGAACTGAATTCAAAGCTCAATTCAATAGCTGAACAGGGGTCGCATTTTAAGGAACTACTGGATGCTTTAGAATCTAAGATAATAGAGGCTTCGACAGATAGTTGCATAAGTGTAAGTTTGGCAGATTTAAACGATATACTTGAGTTTGCAAAAACCTATACAGAGGCTCTAATTCTCTCCCTCGAATATTCCGCCAAGCAGAACAAACTTATCAATGAACTAATTCGCAGGAATGAATCCGATACAGAGGAAAATCTCCGCTTTATTTCTGAAAATAAGGAAAATTTCAAGAAACTGTTTTCTATACTCAGGGAGGGAAAATGAATTATTTTGTTTTTTCTTCCCATGCCACTGTTATACGCTCTAGGATTTTGAATATATCCTGCAGTTCTTTCATTACCTCGCTGTTCTCTACTTGGATCTTAGGTGGCATGTTCGAAAAGGCTTTCGAAAGCCTTTCTGTTATATTAGATTTATCAGAAGGCGATTCGGATAGCAGAGCCTCTGTAGTAGTGTCTAGATATCCTGCAATAGATGATGCGGAAATCAGATCAGGTAACCTTTTGCGTGCTCTCCAGCTCATAATCGTTGGATATTTAATTCCAAGAGCTTCTGACATTAAAAGAAGAGTCTTACTTTGTAGGAAAAGCATTGTATCTACGTTCTTCCAGAAATATGCCTGTAAAGTTTCCTCATCTTTCTTCATATATGCAAATATAGCAGTAGAAATATGCATTTGTCAACTTTCGAGTTGCAACTTTCGATCTTTATCACTTGGCAAATTAATACTTCATATATGAAAATGCATATATAAAATATGAATACAGATATAAAGCTTATGGCAATGATTAAGGAAATAAAGAGAAGGTTACTTGTTTTAGAAAACAGCGTTTTAACGCAAGAAGGAGCGACGCATGGAGAAGAAAGTACAGTACATGCAGATGAAGCAGATGTCCACGTACACGGGGATACCGTACAACACGCTAAAGAAACTCAAGAGGACTGATCCTGCCTTTCCAGAGGGCATAAAGTTTTCCGAGCGGCTTATCCTCTACAGGCGTGAAGATGTGGATTCCTACATAGAATCGAAAGCAAACAAGAGGGCGGGCGCATAAACCTCCCTCAAAGTATAAGGAGATATAGATATGAGCATGGAAGAGATCAATGAAATCGTGAATATGCATGCGCATGATGCATTGGAATCAAGTGTCGGAATCGATGATATCGTGGATGTGGCAACCACGTTCAGGCTAAGCAAGGCTAACAGACCTTCTCTCGCCATCGAGGTGAATTACACGTTCGGCAAAGACGTGAAGCTTTGATAGGGAGACGGCTTTAGGCGATACATTCTCATTTTTACTCCGTCCCTGTCCGCCACCCCACTTTTCAACCCTTTGTTAACAAGGCGGACAGGGGCACTTATTAGACACTCCGGAAGCAGGTCAATTACCCGGACTAACCGTTCATAAAAAAGGAGCTCCCTTGGTTGCTATTATGGATAAAAAGGGAGCTCCGGGAGGTAACGATGCATGACTACATCATAACCACGGCTTTGATAGCAGCCGCAATGGCAATTATAACAAAAATCCTTTTCTTAGGCAAAAGCCTCAGCGAGAGGAAATGGAAAAGGTCGGGATGGGCCATCCTGGACAATGGTGAATACGTGGTATTCGAAGACGAGGAGGATTGAGCAGTGGAAAGAAAGATCATTCAGGGAGCTAAGGATCTTGAAAAATGCCTGAATGCTTACGGAATCAGGTATCAGAGAGAGATGGGCAATGCAAACAAGATGATGATTGTCTTATGCGATGGAAAGCTGGGATTATTCATTGATGAGAAGAAAGACGAAGTGGAGAAATCTCTTCTCATTCTTAAATCTGAAAGAGGTGATAACAAGGCACCGGCGTGCGGAACAATTCTCTTCCGCAATATCTCCATAACCCTCTCCGATCGCAAAGAGGTATCACTTGTTCTGCTTAACAGCGTCGGGATGCCCATGGGCGTGATCCTTCTTAAGCCCTGAGGAGATGAGCATGATACAGTCGAAATTCAACACTCCGAACAAGGTTCGCGAGATGCTTAAGCTACTGCTCGATGAGCGGGTCTCCATCTCGGAGCAGACAGAAGGGGAGTGTGCTGAAATCATCGTGCTATTCAACGGTGTCAGCGTGACAATACGTTTCATATGCAATTCGATGGAATCCGTCATCCTTAATCTGGAGGGCAAGAGCAAACCTTTCGGGTACATAAAAGCGGACGCCGTTGTCTTCGAGCTGTTAGGAGACAATTTCTGCATGCAGACGGTGCATGGGAACGAAGGCGTGAAAATCATCATGCCCAAGAAGGCAGATATCGAGATAAAGCAGCTGTGCAAAGGGAAGAGTAAAAAATGAGAGAGAAGAAAAAGTTCTGGATAAGGCTTGAGCCTTCAAGGCTGGAGAACGGAGGGGATCTGGATTTCCTTATGTCTCTGGATAACGGCTCGGATTATGTAGCACTTTACATCAAGCTATGCTCCATCACATACGAGGCAAGAGGGGAGTTTGTCTCAAGATTTGGTTCAATGACAATCCCTTACGATATCGACAAGATAGCAAAGGAATGCAAGTATTTCTCAGCCGATACTGTTGCCAAGGCTCTTGAGATTTACGAGCAGATCGGACTTATTTCAAGGAACGAGAATGGCACGATATTCTTCCCTGCCTACGAGTCTTACATCGACGAGGAGAGTGCTTCTGCGGGTCGTGTAAGAGCCTTAAGAAAGAAAAAAGCGTTACATTGTAACAAAGATGTAACGCTAGATGTAACGCAAAAATGCGCAAAAAATGACGATAAAAATGTTACATCGCTGTTACATTGTAACGCAAGTGATGCGTCAAGTATCTCGATTTTGGATAAAAACGACCAAAAAATTGTTGATTCTCAGGAAAAAGAGGAAAAAGCGTTACATTGTAACAAAGATGTAACGCTAGATGTAACGCAAAAATGCGCAAAAAATGTTACATCGCCGTTACATTGTAACACGAATGTAACGCTAGATGTAACGCTTAAAGAAGGCCCCGATGGTTTTCCTTGTCCCCCTGAAAAAATAATAAAAATACCCCCTATCCTTTCCTTTCCCCAAGAAAGTGAAAAAACACTCACAAAAGAAGATGCGCATGAGGATGAAACGAGGGGAGGCTCGATACCCAGCCTTGAAGAGGTCAAGGCCTATTTCAAGGGGAATTTCCTTAAGGGGGATAGTGAGCTTTTCTTCTATCACTACAAGAGCCTTGGGTGGAAAAACAATGGCCACCCGATAGAGGACTGGAAAGCCCGTGCACGGTGCTGGCACATCAACCAGATGAAGTACTACCCCGATAAGAGCGCAAAGACGACAGAGGAGTTTATTCCCGTCGGAGAGGAGGTGAAATCATTATGAGCAAAGTTTCGCATTCGTACAGGATCGGTGACATCATAGACGATCACCGCAGAAAGAGGAGGGCACGTCTAATTGAATTCCTCTCCACACAGACTGCACCAGTCGTATTAAGCGCGGATGATGCCGAGAAGCTCTATGACAGTCTCAGTGCGGAGGAAAGGCTCCGTTTGGAAACCGAGTACAACAAGGCTGTATTCGGCATATACGCTGAGGAGGAGAGCGAGGAAGAGAAAAAGAGGGAGGAGTATGAGGAGTACGTTGCAAGCATTCCCGAGCGTTACAGGGATGCGGAAATTTCAGACTTTGAAACCTCGAAGATCTATCCGTATATTTCCGAAGCACTTTCTTCAAAAAGGAACTGGCTGGTGATGGGAAGTAACGGAACGGGCAAGACGAGGCTCTCATATGCCTTCTGCAAAGAGTGGAAAAAGAAGGGCGAGTCTTTCGCTTACATCACAGCCACGAGGCTTTCGAGCCAGGTAAGGCAGTGGATAATGTCTGGCTATGACGTATGCGAAGCAATGACATCCAATTACGGCTGGCAAGCGCATCTGGTGATAGACGAGATGGATAAGGCGAGCGGCGGAAGCTTCGCCTCATATTTCAGCGATCTCATTGATTATCGCTACTCCCGCTACAGGCAGACGATAGTACTTGGCAACATCGAGAACGGCCAGAGTGCGATAGAGATCATCGGTAAGAGCGCATATTCCAGACTGAAAGGAGAGGAGGCTGTCCAGTCATGCAACTGGACGGATAAGGACAGGAGGTTGATAGGCAAATGAAAGGATACCCAAGAAAGATGAAAGCAAGGAAAGTGCCGTTGAGCATGAGCAGGATAAATCCGAAAGAGGATGATATCCAGATGGAGGTTGTAAGAGCCCTTACGGCGTCAAAGAATGTTTCCTTCTTCCATTCCATCCCGAACGAAGCAAGGGGGAGAAGCAAGGCCACGCAGAGCCGTCTCGTTACAATGGGCCTCTCCGCTGGCGTTGCGGATCTCTTTGTCTGGTGGACTGATGGAAGCTATGGCTACATGGAGGTCAAAACGAGGAAAGGGCAGCTTTCAAAGAAGCAGAGGGATTTTCAGAAACGCTGTGAAGAAAGAAGAATCGAGTATTCGGTGGTTCGCTCCGGTAGCGATGTTTTCAAGATAGCTCGCAAGCACGAGGCTCGGTGCGAGGAAGGCGACGATGAGTAGGCTTTACCGTAGGAAACTGCTTAGGGGCTACGACTGGGATGAGATACCCGCAAAAGCTCCTGAGAAGGGATGTGAAGGATGCAGGAAGCATATCGGATATACCAAGGGAAGTGACGGAAGGGAATACTCTGAATGCCGGAGATTCTACGCGTGTTGCAAGGGTGACTATTCGGTTCTGGTTCCGATGGAGTGCACGCCATGTGCTAAGTTCAGCGGAGTTCTAATCAAGGGAAGCGTTACCCCGCTTGGCGAGACCAATGATCCGCTGCTCTTCGGCAAAGGATTTAAAAAGGAGGATACGGAATGAATCTGCTTAGCTGGTTAGCTTTACTGATATCGATTATCGGACTTTGCATATCTCTTTATTTCCTCGGATATGGAAACGGATACAGGGAAGGTCATTTCCGTGGCCGTATTGAAAACATGTTTGAGGAAACAGGCGAAACGGAAGAGGTGGAAAAACATGATTAGGCAGAATACTATCCTGCAGAAGAAAGGCGGGCCCAAAACGAAGGCTGTCATTATCGACGACACGCAGACTGGAAGAATCAGGATAGCCTCAAGCGTGAAGGTGGCGGCGCATAAGCTCGGGCTGACGGATAGGGCGATATACATGGCCATCGCTCGCGGAGGAAAGTGCGCCAACAGATTTCTTTTCGACTACGTGATAGATGACGGCCATACCAATGATATCGACATCTACATGGACGAAAAAAGAATGGATACAGAGAAGAGGATAATCCAGCTTGAGGAGAAATGCGAGATGCTTGAGTCTCTGGTGAGCAAGCTTTTAGAGGAGGAGTGCGATGCAAAACGAGATAGTGTTTAAAAACATATTCGGGGAGGACGAGAGGCTTTCTCTCGATGAGGTTCTCAGCGTTGCATTCAATGCGGACTGCATGGAACTCCTGAGTGCTCTTCCAGATAAGTGCATAGATCTCGCAATTGTAGATCCCCCATATGGAATAAGAGCTGACTCTTTTAAGAATATGAACAGCAAAAGTGATCCAGCATACGAGAGCGTTGCTGAACGTTCAAGAAAAGCTAGGACACGTTTCAGCGGGAGAGGAAAGCTTAAAAACAGGATTTTAAACATAGCGGATACCTCTTGGGATATTACCCCCCCCAGAAGGAATATTTTGACGCGCTTTTCAGGGTTTCGAAAAACCAGATCATCTGGGGAGGCAACTATTTCAATCTTCCTCCTACGAGATGCTTTGTCATGTGGGACAAGAGGCAGCCATGGCCGAATTTCTCACAGGCCGAGTACGCATGGACGAGCTTCGACAAACCGAGCAAGGTGTTTGCGATGAGCAACTGCATGACGGGAAAGATTCATCCCACGCAAAAGCCTGTAAAACTGTACGAATTTCTGCTTGAGCAGTTCGGGAAAAGGGGAGAGCTCATACTCGACACGCATCTGGGCTCTGGATCCAGCAGAATTGCCGCCATGAATCTTGGATTCAGGTTCATAGGCACGGAGAAGGATGAGTTTTATTTCTCGGAAGAGGAGAAGAGGTGGTACGGGATGCCAACAGAAACGGAAAAAGAGACGGGAGAAAAACAGATGTACCTGTTCGATGAAGATGAAGAAGGAGGAATGAAGTGAGAGATAGAGGAGAGATAGGCAGAGAAGAGGCAATTCTGATTGCAGAGAGAATCATAGAGACATGTAACGCTCAGCACATGCAGATGGATTCTCCATCCTGCCAAACATGCCCATTTTATTGCGATGATGGTTATGAGGATGACTGTTGGCTATGTGGCTTCAAAATAAAGCTGGATAACCTTGTCTGTTTTAAGGAGAAGACGGAAGAGAATAAAGAACAGCTTAAACTTGCACTTGCTTACTCTACCGCCTATCCGCTTGAGAGTAAATTCAAAGAATACATGGCTGTCTTGGACAGGATTGCGAAAGACGGGGTCAACATACCACTTGAGGAATATGCCAGGATGGAAAACGTATGTCTTTCTTTCCTAGACATGATTCAGGAATTGAACAAATCGGTTTCTCTAGGGTCGCTGCTGGCAGGAATAATAGCAAAGAGAAGCGGAGTGAAAAATGACAAGGAGGGGGGGACAATGAAACACAGCTCAACGATACTCATATCAATAAAGCCTGAATATGCGGAAAAGATTCTGAAAGGGGAGAAAAGATACGAATATCGCAGGATAACTCCCTCCTTGAAAGTTAAGAAGATGGTCATATATGCCACCGCTCCAGTTTCCGCCGTAGTAGGCGAGGCTGAGATTGAAGGTGTACTCCTGTTAAACGCTTCCGAATTATGGGCAAAAACGAAAGAGTATGCCGGGATTGATATGGAAACTTTCTACCAGTATTTCGCTTTTCGGCGTTACAACGCACATGCGTTTCAGCTTGGAGCGGTCACAAGGTATGAGAAGCCGAAATCTTTGGAGAACTATGGCTTCAAGAGACCACCCCAGTCATGGGCGTATATCAAGGAGGAAAGATGTGGAGCTTGACTGTAAATACGCCTTCCACCTTTTCGCAGGAGCAGGTGGCGGAATTCTCGCCGATCTGCTATCTGGACGAGAGATTGTCGGCGCAATCGAAATCGAAGAATACCCAAGAAGAGTTCTGCTTCAAAGGCAGGCCGATGGGGTGCTCCCTTCTTTCCCCATCTGGGATGATGTCAGAAGTTTCGGCGTGGATAACGAGGAGACGAAGGAGTATGTCGCCTTCCTCCGCTCCATCAGGGAGGAGCTCGTCATTGCGGGAGGATTCCCTTGCTTCGCAGCCGGAACTCTGGTTCTCACAGAAAACGGATATAAGCCTATTGATGAGATTACAGAAGGAGATATCGTCCTTACCCATCTTGGAAGATGGAGAAAGGTCACTTCCATCATGTCGAGGGACGGAGCTGAGATATGGAAAGTCAGGGGCTTTGGTATACCTGATACCTACACTACAGCAGAACATCCTTATTACGTCTCTGAGGACAGAGGATTTGAGAAGAGATTCATCAGAGTTTCGGAACTTGATACAGAAAGACATTGGACAGCGATGGTTCTGCCTGAGATCGATGATATCGACAAGCACAGCCCCGAATGGTGGTGGGTTGCCGGAAGATATCTTGCTGATGGGTGGAGAGTTGACAGAAAAGGAAGGAAGAACGGAAGAGTTGTGTTCGCCTGTCCAGATAGCAAGGCAGAAGAGTTCACAGAACATCTCAGAGCAGCCGGATATAACTGGACGAGAGTCAACGAAAGAACCTGTTCCAAGTTCCACGTTACCAAGGGAGATCTCTATAGAGACCTTGCGATGTTCGGAAAGGGAGCTGGAGGGAAGCATCTCACCAGAATCGCATATACCCTCCCAGTCGATAAGGCAAGAGCATTGTACGAGGGATATATATCAGGGGATGGAAGAACAGACAGGGAAGGAGCAACAAGCATCAGCAAGAAACTGGTTCTTGATATGTGCCTCATTGCCCAAAGAATCGGAAAGCCTATCCCTGCATTCTATGAGTCCAGAAGAGATCCTAGATGCACTATTGAAGGAAGAATATGCAATCAGCATGACACTTATAGCTTCATCGTCAATGGGAAGAACAGAAATGCTTACAGCGACGATCGATATGCATATAGAAAGCTCAGAGAAGTCAGTAACACAGGATTGCTTGCCAGAGTCTATAACATCTCAGTTGAGGAAGATGAGAGCTATATTGCTAACGGAGCCATCGTCCATAACTGTCAGGACATCTCCATTGCAGGAAAAGGCAAAGGCATCGATGGAGAGCGTTCAGGCCTCTGGGGTGAGATGTTCAGAATCATTAGCGAGATACGACCGAGAAACATCTTCGTGGAGAACTCCCCAATGCTTGTTGTTCGAGGACTCGACAGAGTGCTTGGAGACCTTTCCGAAATCGGGTATGACGCGCTCTGGACAACTCTTCCAGCTTCCGCTGTTGGAGCACCTCATGTACGTGACAGATTTTGGCTCTGGGGGGGGTGCAACCTAAGTAAGAGAGGCAGACACATACCGACCCCTACTGTGATGGACGCGTGCGATTTGGCCTCAAAGGGCCGTAAGGCGACTACGGAGGATAACTACAGAGGTGTCTCCCTGAGTTTTCTTGTAGAAAAGCGACCTGATAAATTCTGGCCTACCCCGAGAGCACAGGAACCCGGGAGCACCAGTGAGGGGTACGGAAGAGGTCTTGCAGAGCTTGTAGAAGGGAAGGAGCAGAGAAAGAGATGGCCGACGCCGACATGCTCTGATTCGCACGGTGCGGTATCTCCTGAGAGGTTCTTCTCTTACGACAGGGGGGGGGCAAATGAAGAGACTGAGTAATTTAAGCAATGCCGTTCTTTATCCTACTCCCGGCACTACAGGGCTATCCAACGGCTCAGGTAATTGCGAGAAGGCCAACAGGCTCTTTGAGGATGGCGCAATTACGGAAGAGGAGAGGAAGGCTTTCAGAGCAGGGAATGGAGGAAAGCTCAATCCCGACTGGGTAGCATGGCTCATGGGGTGGCCAATAGGCTGGGATGATATTAGGCCAATGAAGAAAGAAGCGTTCGACGAATGGAAAGAGAGAACGCTGGACGGCACTTGGTGGAAAGAGGATCCTGCAGATACCGGGGAAATTCCAAGGACTGTTGGATGCACGGAAAACAGAAGAAAACGCCTCATGGCTCTCGGTAACGGTCAGGTGCCGTTATGTGCATATGTGGCAGAGAAAATGCTAATGACAATTTTTATGGTAAAAGACAAAGGAGAATAATGATGAGCAAACGAACACCGTTTTCCTTCTCTCAAATGAATCCGATTTCTGCATACAGGTTTCTTGATAATCTGCAAAAGCTTATTGAGCTTCTCTACTGGTTTGATAATGAGTTATCGGCAAGTGAAACCCAAGAGCCTCTTAGCATTGACGGCGATGCGTATGCACTAGAGCTTATAGGATATCTTAATATCAAGCGTGAAAACATATCAAATCTTGCATATAAGATTTTGTGGTACAGAAATATAATCATGGCTTCTACAATCGAGGAGGAATCATGGGAAAAGCTTATTGCAAACATGAGGGCTGATGTTAAAGACGGATTGGCTTCTAAAGAATGCCCTATATGGTGGCTAGATGCTGATGTAGTAAAGACTCCAGAGGATTACAAGAAGTATGGAGAAAGATTTGGCAAAGAAGATTTTTTTATTGAAGATCTGCTCTCCCTCACCAAAAAGGAGCTTGCAGAGCTTATGGGGGTTCATAAGTATCAGGTTAATCGCATAGAGGAAGATTTAAATCACATCGGTCTTTCATTTTCAAAGGAGGAGAACAATGTCTAAGTTTAAAGTAGGTGACAAGGTAAGGATTGTTAAGGAATACCCGGGATTTGATGAGGGGTGCTTACCGACCGTAGGTGAGGTCGGTGTAGTCAAAGAGCTTTTTGAGAATGAGTATATCAAGGTATTTCTTGATAACAGCAATGATTTTTGGCTTTATGAAGAAGAGTGTTTAAAGCTTGTCGATAATGATACCAGCCCGAAATACACCTATGCGGACGTTATCATAGATCCTGACGACCCGAGGGTGGAGATTGGGAAGGAATACTATTTCGGAAACAATCCTTCTTGCTTGCTAAGAAGTATAAGCCAGCTTTCGGCAAGCGAAGGCACGCTTGTAATGAAGGACTCTGCTATAGAAGCCCAGTCATCACCTTTTATGAGTTCAGAAAACGAATGGTTCGTCTGCCTCATCCGCAAGAAGGAGCCGACATATGAGGAGAGACAGGCTAAGTGGTGTAAGGCTAATAACATCAAAATCGGTGACAAGGTTAAGATCTTAAAAGAATTTTCATCTAAAGATCTTCTCTGCGAGTTTGTCCCCGATATGAAAGATATTATAGGCACAATTGGAGAAATTAAAAAAATTACTTATGTAGGTATACAAGTATATACGGAAAATAAGAGTGATTGGTGGTATTGGCCTTATGACTGCCTTGAGAAGGTGGATGAGCCGGAATTCAGAGTCGGAGATTTCGTCAAGGAGGTAGACGGGAATTGAGGTGTGATATATGCGGTTCTGACGATATCAGCCTGCTGAACACCAGATTCGGATACATGTATAAGTGTAACGGTTGCGGAGCTACTGTGGGTTGCCATAGTAACTCCAAGGCCCATAAGCCGCTTGGAAAGTTCGCCGACAGGGAGACGCGTGAGCTTAGAATTCAGTGCCACAACATGTTCGATGTCGACAGAGACGGCTTCCCAAGATGGTTCGGTGTGGCTGATAGGAACGATTTGTATGAAAAGCTTGCAAGAGAGATGGGTATCAGCCGTGGGGCTTGTCACTTTGCAAAGATGGATAAGCCCATGTTAAGAAAAGCAATTAAAGTCATGGAGGAATGGGAATGAGCTTGTTTCACAAGGAATTCGACGAAGTGCCGATAGAGATATTCTCGGCACTACAGAAAGCGTGGGAGGCAGATAAGAGCCTAGTTGATGGAGTCGGGCTTATGCTCTCTTACGACTTGAGTGCTAAGAGGTATGTAGCTTGCGACAACATATCTGGCGAGTTCTACGTCGAGGAGTTCGATTCGTTCGAGGAGGCTTATTCTTGGCTGATGAACAAGGAGGAAGAATGACAGATCAAGAGTTTTTCCAAGAATTAGACAGAAGGGTTGAAGAAGATGATAGCAGCCTGATGAGACATGCCAAGAAGCAACTGGATTCGCTATTAAAAGGAAATGATGATTGGTCAGACTGTTTTCAGAGAATAATAAACAGGGGAATACTGAGGCTCGTATACATATTTGACGCTGAAAATCACTCCGGTACTACGGCTGGTTGGTCAATTCAAGTCATATACAAGCTTCTCAGGTATAAGCCACTGAGGGAGGAGGTTCAAGAATGACAGCAAGAGAGGTTGCCGTGAAGACAGGCAAGACAGTAATAGTGTACACAAGCGGATTCGCCTGCTTCATCGGCCCACACTCCGAAAAGGAGGCAAGAATGCTTGAGAGGGCGAAGATAACAGATGAGGACTGGGATAACGTATACTACCCCGACGGCACATCCGAATGGGAGCGTATGCAGACCAGATCGGTTTCGAAAGATATCGCAGACTGTATCAACGAGCTAGGCTTTAAGTTTACGGACGATGTAACAGTGGAGGCATAGGATGATAAGCGAAGACGCAAAAAATAATATCTGGGATAAACTCAATACGTTGATTCTAGACACCCAAAACATGGGGGATTCTTTTAAAGACCTCATAGCAAAAGATGAGTACAAGGTAAAAGCGTGGGCATTAATAAGGAAGCGGATAAAAACGATAAGGGAAGAGCTGAATGTAATGGAAACCGTATGTGGCAAGTTTGAGCAGATATCGCAAAATATCGCATCTCTTGAGAATATGGATAAGGAAGAGAAGAAGGAGGCTAGCAATGATTAAAAGAACGCCGCAGGAGATTGCTGATTTTTATCAGTGTTATGTGACCGAAGATAGAGACTACAATGTTTTTAAGTTATACAAAGAAGAGCCCAGGCTCAACCCGCCTGATTGTATTTATGACTGGGATGGGGATAGTTTCTCTCAAATTGATTCAACAGATATAAACGTCACCCCTGAGCATGTATGGTGCAATATCTATGCTCCTAAAAGTGCTGAAATACGAGAACAGATAATGAATCAAATCGAAGAGAAGACGAGAGAATTAGAGAGGGCATTCGAATCTAGCTATAAGGAGATTTTTTCTATAATCCCAAAAACGCTTTTAGGTTCGGTGGGTGGTGCAGAAACTGAACAAACCACTAAGGCACCTCACCAGAGTGAGGTGCATACGCACAAGGAATACATAATCGTTGGAGGTGAAGACAACAGAATCTCATTTGCAAAGACCGTTGTTGATAATATGGTTAACGGATGGAGACCGATAGGTGGTATTGCTTGTTATAAAGGTCTCTTCTATCAGGCTATGGTGAGGGGAATATGACTGAAGCAAAAGATATTGACAAAAAGATATTGGATAATGCTGCAAAAGATCTTTGCAGTGTCTTCTGGTCGGTAAGAATGTTGGGCTATTCAAAAGAACAGGCAAAGGATTTCATCCTGAAATGTCTGGAGATAGCCTATAAAAAATAGGAGTGATCATATGATGGCTTTAAGAATTACAGCATTAGTAGGAGTGATAATCATAGGTCTTATTGTTGTGATATTCATGTTTAGAAATTTAGAGAAGTCAATCAGGAATTACGAAGATGACAAGACCATAAGAAGCCAGACAAGATGGGCGGTGTTCTGCGTGATCTATCTGCTTGCTCCGTTGTATCTGTTTGCATGTGGGCTGTTATGAAAAGAGAATGTCTTTATTGTAGATTCTATTCGATGTGGGATGGCTGTTGCGTAAATCCTGAATCTGAATATCTATTTCAGGAGAGGATGTTTGGATTAGCCTGCAAACTGTTTAAAGAGGATAGATAAATGAAAGTTAATAAAATTACATTCTGGGGACAGGAGATCGTATTAGCCAAGGGAAAGCCAAAAGAGGAGTTTAAGGTTGCTAACGTAAAACTAGAGATACCAGAACTGAATGATGGAATCGTATATACGCTTTCGGAATTAGGGACGGGATTCAAAAGGTTTGCGATTGCCTTTAGAAATGACGATATTGCTGAAAGCACCATCGCTCACGAGGTATGGCATCTATTCTGGAACATTGTAGAGCTTGTATCTCATGGAGACACAACGTTTACAGCGGAAGAGCTTTCAAAAGAATCGTATGCATATCTTTTCGGAGAACTGTTTAAAGAAATCAATATAAGAGTGTAGGAGGAAACATGAAGACATACAGAGTAACGCAAGTATTCAACGGCAGCCGAGATTTTCAGCACATTCAGGCTGATTCCAGAGAAGATGCCATAGAGAAGGCTCGTATCATGCTTGATTATGAGGAACAGGTGAACGAGTCTTTCTCAGATGACTGGTTCGCGGAGGTTGAGGAGGAATGACGGTACGGGAACTGATAAATAAACTTAATGAATCCTATAAGGACAAAAACATTGAAGTGGAATTTACAATCGGAAGATCTGTCAAGCAGAGATACACGAGAGTAAGATTTGTTGAATCTATGATTGTTCAGAATCTTAGATTACAACCAGTAGAAGGTTCAAATAAAGCCTCAATTGAGCTATATCCATAAGGAGGAGTTATGACACTTGAAGAACTGGCTATAGTATTAAGAAAGATTTTCAAATTTAAGTATCTTACCGTCAGACCGAACTTTGGAGCAGAAGGTGATGATTACATCGGCGATACTGTCGAACTGTGGGACGAAAAACCTTACTTTGAAAATTGGAGTGGAATGTGGGTTTGCAACGATTGGTACATATGGCCCAAGGTTGCATTTCTTGTTGATGATCTACAATTCAACGTAGGGTATGATGTCTTGCACATGGATCTGGAGCATATGGAAGAGACTCAGGATTTCTCTCCATATGCTGACTTAATCGAGGAGGTGGAAGAATGACGTTAGAAGAAGCGAAGAAAAGAATAGCACAACATGTTTGTATATGTAGAAGAGATTATAACAAATATGGGGATGAGCATTTAAAAGGTGAAGAGTATGGTTTAAGACATGCCTTATTAATTCTTAAATAGGTAGATACCGAACCAGCCCCAAAAGACAGTATGACGCTTACGGAACTAGCCCATGAGCTGAGGAAGTTGTTTAAGTTTAAGTATCTGACAGTAGATAATTCTAGATGCATATACGCATGGCGAGGAAAATCCCCAAGGTATCTAGAAACCGAAGAGTATTAGACTGGCAAGAGTTCGGAGCTAAGCATTGTCTTAGAGACATGGGCGCACGAGGCCAATATAGACCTCTCCGAGTATGCAGATGAGAACGGGACTATCGACTACAGCAAATGTATTGTGGAGGTATGAAAAAATGACATTAACGGAATTTGCGAAAAAATTAAGAGAAGATTTCAAGTTCAAGTATCTGACAGTATCCCCCAAAACAATATGGCAAGATGACTGTATCGGATTGGATATATTCATTAACAAGCCTTGGTTTTCTGCCAAAGATCGCCATTGGGTAGATATGGAATTTTTCACAAGAGGGATGCTAGTTATTCCTGAAAGTCTTCTGGAAATAAATCTCAACCTCTCCGAGTACAAAGACGAACAAGGAAATATCGACTACTCAAAGTGCATTGTGGAGGTAGAGTGATGATCAGCTGGACTAAAGACGACTGTGGCTATGAATACACAGGTAAGGTTAAGGGAATCAAGATTTTAAGTATTGACGTTTTCCAAACAAGCAATGAGCTATGGGCATATTCGATCGTATTCAAGGACTCTTTTGGGAATAAGGTCGAATCGTATTTAAAAGACGGATTCAAGACGGCGAAAGGGGCAAAGAAATCAGGTACGGCGAGGTTGAAATGCTTTGCTGAAAAGCTCCTCAAGGAGGTGGAGTGATGGAACTCTCAGATTCAACAAAGAAGAACATTATTCAAGACGCAGAACTTCCTACTACAGCCAAGGGTTCTACCGGTGTTTACTTGAAATATAGCAACCCTTCAGAAGAACTGATAAATACGCATAATGAGGCTGGTATCAATTTGGTAGAAACTGAACGAATTGAAACTTTCTTCGTTCCCAATGAGGTGCTGGAGAGATTTAGAAAGGAGGTTGAAATGATAAAGAGGAGAGTAAACTTTAAAGACATCATTCAGTGGTGCTCTGAGAGTAGTTGCGTATATTGTGAGTTTTCAAAGGGTGGAAAGTGCATATTCAGGGAAATACCAGCGCTCTGGAACGTTGATGAGATAAGAAAATGTTGCGAGGAAGCAGGCCTCGGCAAGGAGGTAAATGATGAATGACTTAAAATACAAGATAGGTTACAAGGTTATAACAACTTCCCAATATTATAAATTTTTGCCAATAAAAGAAGTTCGGATAGATAAGGATAAGTTCTCTGTAATAGGCAAGATTAAGAGTGAATATAATATTGTGGAGAGCTATTATATCTATCTTTATTCAGAAAACGAACAACTTTTAGAATTGAGCAAGATCCATGATACTGATGCGAAAGAATTCATAGAGAGCCTTTTCTTAGAAGTAATAGCTCTGTTTGAAAAGGAATCAGATGAAGCATATGAGAAAGCAAGGATAGAAGAACATAACAAAGCTGTTGAGCTTATAAATAAATTAAAATAAAGGAGGGAAAGGGGCGATATGAAAGAAAACAAATACGATAAGGGGACATTGGTTTTCAAAAGGAATAAAGATATTTGGTGTTCAGGTCTTTTAAGTGTGAACATTACAACTTATAATTCGAACTTTAAAGAGCCTACATATCAGTTCATGGCCGAATACAACGGCAAGCTTTTGGTAGATGAAAGCAATGAGATGAAAGACATCTGCACTCAAAGAGGGGTTGAGAAACTCAAAGAAATCAAAACACAGATCGAAGCCATAATCACAGAAATTGAAGCGGGAGGCCTACATGTCGAGTGAATGCAGCGAGTGCGTATTTTACTCCATGTGGGACGGTAGCTGTATGAATCCGAACTCTCCTTATTTTGGAGAGGACAGATTTTCCGGATGCATATGTACGGAATTCGAAAAGGAAGAGGAATCCTGACAGAGATACACCCAATTTGTTGCGCAAATTATAAGAAATCTCACAATTTAAATGTTAGAATTATAACATTTATATTACATTATGTTGTCATTTAAACAATTTAGCCTAATACGTAACGCAAAATGGGGCAAGAGAGAGGCAGATGGCGTGCCGCTCTTGATTAGGAAGGGGGCATGCCAGAAGTACCTACCATTATAAAATTAAAAATATAATGGTGTAAAACAGTTTAGGCCATGTGCATATGTTCATCAATTCAATTAATAAAGTGTACGCATGAATAATTGTTCACATATTGGCTGCTTCTAAATCCCGCCAGCCTGGACTTATGCAAGCGGGGCGCCTTATAGATCCTTATACTCTGGCAGGTCTAGCAGTTTCTCGGTTTCATCTTTGAAAAGTCGAGAAATGGCAACCCCTTTTTTATCGGCTATTTTTTTTAATTTTTCTATTTTCCAAAATTCAGAAGTAAAATATTTGAGCCCAATCACTTTTGTGTGTGTTTTTTCATATTTCGCTATTGCTCTTTTCGTTGATGCATATTTCATAAAAACGATAGTAAAACCTTATAAGGAAAAAGTCAAATAATCAAATAAAATTACTTGCATATTATAAAGTTTTACGATATAATATAACTATAAAGAAAAAGATAAATAAATCAATCAATTACAAGAAATTACAAATTTAAAAGAGGTGGAAAGATGGAAAAACTTAAAATTAAATTAAGGGATGCTAAAAAGCTTGAGCCCGTAAAGGTTGGCTATTGCAAGATGTTTAATCTTCTCAGAGATTGCCAGCCGTTCGCATACTATTCGAATAGCTATGGGTGGAGATTCGACCTATACGAAATAAACGGCGTTTATCTATCGACGGGGTACGGGGCTATTGGCAAGAATCTTTCAAAAGAGACAAACGAAAAAATAAAGGGTTTGGAGCGTGAAGCGTGGGAACTGAAGGCTTGTTATCCATATGAAAAGAGAGAAGAGAAAAGGAGGGAACTTTTAGAAAAGGCTTGCGCTTTATTGTCTAACAACTAGAGACCTTTAAAGCGCAAACACAAACAAAACGGAGAAAAAAAATGACAAATAAAGAAATTAGGGCGATTGAAACACGAGCGGCGGAATTAAGAAAGAAGATCGAAAAGGATCACAACGCATATATTAAATATAGTTTTCTTGTTTCCTTATTGAATGATCTAGGCTATGACCTGGAATTTTCAACAGTTTATAAAAACGGTGTTGCCGTTCTTGATCCAGAGAACTAAGAAGGGGGGGGCTAAATGTATTTTTTACCAAAAACGATGCAGGAAATAAGCCATTCTAGCGAAATACAGTTTTTTCTTGCCCTTGCGCGGGAAGGGTGGGAATTTGATTTTTACAATTATGGCGCGAAATTAGAGAAAAAAGATTTTTCCTACTTTGTTAATTTTCGCAATGGTGATTGCCCCGAAATTACTATATACAAGGACGGGCAAGCGATAGCGGGCGGGGCTGTCTGCGAGTTCTTCGCCTTAGGTCTGCAAGCAATAAAGAAAGCGATGCGAGAAATTAAGAAAATCGCAATTAATGCAATCTCTAATAATGAGCTGTTTTTTATAACACATAATTTCTATTAAGTAAAGAATTATCTAAATGGCTTTAGAAATGTATTCTGGAGGAATAAAAAAGAATGAAAAACAATGAAATTTTAAAACATGCAAACCTTTCTTCAAGGTTTGTTGTTGAAGTCTTTAACGAAAAGTCGGGCGATGTGTCTCTCGACATAATGCCGGCGGGCAACACCTTAGAAGATACCATATTGGCCGCCTGGGAAACATGGAATGATCTGCCTCTAAATGGCCATAAAAAAGCCGATAGTGATATAACAGTTTCGAGGCAAATCATAGAAGAAACAGAAACGGGGCTACTGCGTTTTTTCGATCATGAAAATTGCGATGATCAAGAAATTGCAGAATATGCAAGATCTTTCAACTATGAAAACATCGGATTATATCATATCGGGGCGGCCTCCGGGCGAGAAATGGACGAATTGCGCGAATATGTTCGATCTTGGGGGAAAGGAGAGCCCCTTGATGATATAGATATCTCGCATATATCCGAGGACGATTTTTTAGAATTGCTTTATCAAAAAAATCTTGTAACTCGTGGGGTTATCGAGTCTTACAAGAAATATTTAAAGCAGTTCTAAATGGCCATATAAATGTATTTCAGGAATTTAAAAATAGGAGAAAAAAAATAAATGAAAGGATTTTTAAAAATGAATATTGAAGAGTTGAAAGAAGCAATTATCAAGAAAGGAGCAGCCAAAGAAGAAGATTTAAAAGAAATTACGGATCTTGATTTTCTCAGAGAAGAATTTTTAAGAAACAAGAACGGTTCTTATAAAATAGCTTATCCATCCATTGGATTGCTACAAGAACGTTGGGCTTTCTTCCAAGAAAGACATATAGCCCTGCAAAAAGTAGGGGCAATAGCTTTTGAATATATGAAAAAACCCCCAAGATTTGGACTTTACTTTGAGAAAATTTCTCATACCTTTATTGAAAATGACTATCAATTGTTTAATATCGGTTTTGACGAAAAGGGGGAATGCGTGAAAAAAAATTTCATAGCACCTAGCAATTGGGCAAAGGTAATCATTAAGGATATATCAGAATTTGCAGAAAGGAAATTCGCAATTTAAAGTTTTATAAATGGGCTTTCAAATGTATTTGAAAATTGGAGCGAAAAAACAATGAGAAAAGATATTTTTAAATCTGAGAAAAAAGAAGAGATAATAAGGAAAAAGAATCAGATCGCCCCCGAATGGGATTTGCTGGAAGAAGAATTAATAAGGTCTTGGGGCCCTGATTTTCCTATGATTAATTTCTGCATTTCAAGAATCGATATTTTAAAATCCTTTCCAAATGGGGAAATTTTTTCTATCAATAGGGAAGAAATAAGAAAAGATTTCTGTTTTCCGCACGGATGTTGTGGAGTCTCCGATGAAGAGGAAGAAAAAGCCGCCATCAGGATGGCGGATCGGGCTAAAAATGACTCAAGCTATTTTCTAGAAAGAAATTTAATGCATTTAAATAATTTAATTGCTGAAATAGAAAAAGAAGATAGCATCTTATACTCTCGGCCATATTTTCATAAATCGGAAAAATACAGAGAAATAATTAAGGCCAGCAATTGGGATCTTAGAGAGGTATATAAGGACGGACGTCGCATAACAGAAGAAGAAAAACAGATTTTTCTTTCTGCAGTGAAAGAGGAAAGAGAAAAGTTTAAAAAAAGATTGGAAACGTATTTAAAGAAATATGGATTATCGAAGGTCAGAACGTGGACTTTCTTAAGCGATTAAGTGGTCCTCTAAATGGACTTATAAATGTATTTTTGTATTTCGATAAGGAGAAGAAAAATGAATTCAAGGATTTTAGATTTAAAAATTTGGGAAAGGCCTGGAACTAAAAGAGGATATCTAAGGGGATATCAAATCAAGGACGCTCTAGGGATGAAGGTTGAATATTATGGAACCGGAAGAATAAAACGGGCCGATATGGGCGATATAGTTTTTTCAAACGCTGAGGCCCAGCGGCTATTAGGTGCAAAAGCCTATTACGATTTCAATAATGACGAGTGGGTTTTGGATTACCTCGAAAAATATCGAGATAAAATCATTGCTTATTTCACCGAAGAAATAAGAGATGTTTCTTTGGATAAAAATGCATTAGCTGATCTTGTTATTGAGAAAACCTTGCGCTTATCCAACATGCTAAACGCAAACGCAAATGATTCAGAAAGTGAGCTTATTTATAATTGCCTTCTGGCTTTAATCAAAAAAGCTGGTGGCAGAATAGAGGAAGAGAACGGGGTGCTGAAAATCAAGTAAGCACCCGCCCTAAATGAGCCCTAAAATGTATTTCATAAGGAGAAGATTATGTTAAAAGACGGAATAGAGTACAAGTATCTTGATGTTAGGCTTGTTATTGCAGTGACAAACGATACGGCTGATATTAATGCAACATGGGAATTCATATTCCTTGATTCTGGCACCACACTGGAAGAGGGAATAAAAGCAGTTAGGGAGGAATGGGAAAGAAGAAAAGAAGGAAATACGATATGCATAGATCTGCATCGGGCTGTTATCGAAACCAGCGAGAACGGCGATGTTGATATCTTCAATCCAGATAATCCGTTCCATCCTGAATATAAGGGGCTCCGCTGGCCAGAGGAAATAAAAGAAGAGGGCTTTGCTCTTTTTTCAATAGATTCTGATGGCGAACATATGAAAGAACAGTGCAAAGGGATAATTGATATCAACTACATGGTTTTGGAGCTGAATAAAGCATATGATCTAGCAAGTCGATTTCTCGGTGAAGGGCTAATTGAGAAATATCATTTCTACACTGGATATGCAAAAGGCGTTTCAAAAACTTTAGGGGCTTTAGGTGTGAAGCTGACAGAAAAAGAGGACGGCACCATTGTATTGAGCTAATACTCTAAATGGGCTTTTAAATATATTTTGTCTTAAGAGGCTGGATAAAATAGAATGAATTTCCATTGAAATTAAGTTATAAATAATCATAAGGAGGAAAAAATGAGAAGAATTCTTAATGGAAAAGCTTACGACACAGGATCCGCAAAGCAAATCGCACATTATGATAACGGGCTTCTGCCAGGTGATTTTGATTATATCGAAGAAACTCTATACCTGAAAAAGACGGGGGAATACTTCATCCTCGGAGAAGGCGGAGCCAGAACAAAATATCGCATCGCATCTATTGTGCCAATTGCAGAGGATGATGCAAGAAAATGGGTGGAAGAGAAGGCAAATGAACTTTACGAAGAGATTTTTGGGCCTGTGGAAGAATAAACAGGCCTAAATGGGCTCAAAAATGTATTTGGAATAGAACATGCATTACTTTGCATTTAACAAGACAGGGGCCATCACTTATGACGATGGCCCTTTGATGCTATCAGACAAGGCATATTCATATATGCGGGAGCATGAAATATGTCATATATGGGAAATGGGTAATCTTTTATGCCGAATGAATAAAGATGGGATTATTGGTCTTCAAGAAGAAAAGATGCTTCCTAAGGAATTCTATGAAAAAGAGGCCTTGCATATTGATTCCATCTTTAAATTTCGAATAACAAACTTTCCTCTCAGAGTGCCAGAACTAATAAATGAGGAATACGCCTCTTTTGACGATGTTTTACACAAAGTTTTAAAAGGCACGGGGAATCCTAGCGAGGTAAAATTTCTTGATGCTATAGCCGTATATTATCTGGCGGAGACTAAGCCCATCTGGACAGTGCGGAATATCAGAAAGGATGCCTCTACTTTGGTAGCAACCGCACGGCTTGAAGATACCATTCTTTCCAAATATAAGGATGAAGCTCGGAAGGGGTTTTATGCGTATACCGCTAACGATGGGTGGCTATACGGTGCGGTATCGGAGATTCTGATAATCAAGGAACAGATATGGCTTGCAGTGAGCATAGGCAACACGCTTCATTTCTTTCTAAAAGGGGATGAATCGGATCTTGAATATGCGGCGAAACTTCTTGCTCTGGAGAAAGCGGAGAAAACGCCCCTCCTAATCAATGATTCTGCCGACGAGGCTATGAAACGCGGATTCTATTTAAGAAAAGGTTTGAATAAGCGTTCAATTTCATTAACGAAACGTTACCGGCATTCGGTGCTAAATGGAGGTCTAAATGTATTTCACGCCTCAGGCAAAGAAGGAAAGATAAAAACTATAGTTTCAGTCTCGGGATACATACGGGAGCAGCCTTACGGCGCAGGGAGAAAACTCAGAAAAACGATATGGGTTGAAGGGTTTACCCGTGGGCAATGGGTCAGGGAAGGGCTGACAGAGATAACCGTCTCTAAATGACATCTTAAATGTATTTTTGAATTTTAAAAGCCCTCGGCAAGTTAATGCGAAGGGCGATAATCAACCGATGCATAAAGATGGAGAAAAACAAAAGAGGCGTATCACGCCATTTCCGTGGCAATGTTACTTATGTATCCTTCCAAAGCATCGGTATAATCAACATAAATGTTCAGTAGCCCCTCATACACATAGAGGTTCTGCATCAGATCGTACTCCGTGACAGGGCTATCTATGAGATTGGTAAGTAAACTCTGGATTTCCTCTTCCGGAACTTCCGGGACTTCTACAGGGTTCTGGATTGTAACGGCGGTGGAACATGACGATAAAGCAAAAATCAGGAGGCATAAGAACATTATTGGAATGAACGCACACACTATCCCATTGAGAATAAGCATGACTCTCTCCTTATTTTGAGAGTTTTTTCTTGAGGCGCTCAGCCTGTTCTTCAGCAAGTTTTTTGATTTCATCGCTTAAATCTCCAACTGAGGCGGATGGGGCTTCAACTGGGCCAGAGGTGAAGTCGCCTACCTCTTCCGCGGCTTCTGCACTTGACTTGCACTCTTCAAGTTCATAAGTGCTTTCTACTTCATCCACCCCATCCATTTCATTTTTTGCTTTTTCGAGGGCGTTCAGAAAAGCTATCCTTTCCTGCGTGAGATTGGAATTGTCTATAGCGGACTTCTTCATCTCCTCTTCAGCGGAATTCTTTGCCACTCCAGTCAATTCTTTAGCAATTGAATTAATGAGACTGTCTTTACTTTTGCCGTCTCTTTTCAATTTAAATATGTAGCCTAACAATGCGGTAACAAGTATTCCGATTACAGTAAAGATTAGCTCGTTCAATTCTCTGCTCCCAATCAGGAAGAGGACTACTCCGAAAAAAGAAGTAATCCTTCTTGTTATTTCCTTATTTGCCTGTTGCAATAGTAGCTGTTGCGGACTTCTCCTGCTTAATTTGTTCGATAGCCGCGACAAGCTCCTCCTGCGTATACCTTTCCTGCTTTTTCTTTTCCGGCTTTTTATAAAAAGGATCCTTCAAGGTCGGAAACATTTTGGAACATAGCCATTTTGCAATCCTCAGTGCCTTGTACTGGTAGAAAAAGAACAGTATTGCCCAGACAGGGATGAATATCAAACCACCCGGAATCAGGAATCCAGACTCTGCCCCGAATGCAAAGAACGCCGTATACGCAAGCACAAGATATGCGGCCGTAATAACCGCACCCATAATGAGGCCAAGCCATCTGGGGCAGCTCTTTGCTATACCTTCCGAATTCTTTGGGAAAAGTGTAGCTTTAACAAATTCCGCTAAGAGCTCAAAGGCAATTCCGCATAAAATGAACATGGCAATCTGCCATCCCACGCTCTTAAGAAACCCCGCAATTACTAGAATAAAAGCGCTTTCCATTTTTCTCTCCTTACATGATCATGTTTATAGTTTTAAGAGCTGTAGCCATTCCATCTATGGATGAGATGACATTCTGCCCTCCGATCGCTAAGAACGCCATGAAGCCAACCATGACAAGTGCGGACACGCATACGATTCTTAAAAACCTGGCATTTGCTTTTGACAGCTTAGCAAACTCCTGTTTCAAATCTTCCGCATCCTGTTTTTGTACGAACGAGAACAGTCGTATTGCTTCGATGAGGGAGGCATTGCTTTTCGCTATCTTGTGCAAGCTCTTGTCAAGCTTCTCCAGTTCCTGCTTTCTTATTCTTATCCGCCTATGGGCGGCATCAACACCTGTTGAGACGAGGCTGAGGGATTCGATTATCTTCTCAAAGATATCCCGTTCCTCTCCGGAGAGTTTTTCCTTTACATCCTCATAGGCATTTTTCAATGCGGTAAGGGCTTCCTCTCTTTTCTTCTCATACAGCTCATTCTCGTCCATAAAGATAATTATAAGTTATTTAAGAAATTATTTTGGAATAAAACGGAACAAAACGGAACAATACAAGATGGCGGGGCAAGGGCACTTAATCAGTAGCACATCTCTTTAAATATCTTCTCACACCTTTGTTTTTCTTCCCCTTCATTCCGAGTTCGTCAATGCAATATTTCACGAACTCATGAGCCGAATTTGTTTTATCGAGATAATCAATAACATTGCAAAGCGTGGCCTCATATCTTTCCGTATCGTAGTAACCTGAGAGCCACCCCTGCCTGACCTTTCTCAACCCTCTTAACCTTCGTCTGATTTTCTCACTTTGCATTTCAAGGTGATGCGGACATACAGCATATCCGCATAGCTCATCCTTGCCTTTGAATTTCTTATAATAGGTTTTCTTTCCTCCAATGGACTGGTTGAGCTTTCCCGTTACGAGTTCATCAATTCTTGCAAGCACATCTTGAGCCTCTTCTTTCGTGTGCACTGCGATTCTTATATCGTCCATGTAGCGCACATACATCCTTCCGAGTCCCAGCGTATCCGTTACAAAGTAATCAACAACCCCTGATTTCAGGTTTGCAAGATGCTGGTTCTCTATATTTCCTAATGCAAGCCCCTCATGCTTGAACAGGAAATTCCCGCCTTGTAAGTTAGGGTAGGAGTCTATCTTTTTATCGAGAAGAGCACAGGTTTTCTCAGACGGTATAATCCTCCTATATAATCTCTTGAGATTCTCTAGATCCACGCTCTGATAGTCATGAGCAAAGTCTATGCATATTACATACCAGTCGAAGCCCCAGCGCCCTATGGCACTCCTTATGATTCTCTGCCACTCTAGTACCGCATTAAAAGAACCCTTGCCCGTTCGGCATGCATATGACTGAGGCGATGAATGCTTCTCGAAAAACGGAAGGCATTTGCGCATTATCGCATGGCCTATGATCCTGTCTTCAATATGTGGCCTGGCCACTGGCCTTTTCTTAGGTTCAAGCACAAAGAAATCCACAGTTGGATGAGGCTCCCACATATCCCATACAAGCTTGTTCTGCAGACTAATAAGATTCGCTTCCAAATCAAGGTACCACTTCACCCATTCGGCCTTCCGCCATTTTCCTCGGGAAACTTCCATTGTAGCTTCATAAAGATTTTCAAAGCTGATTATCTCTTTAAATAATTCGTCTTCCATATGCCTTCAAAACGCATCACATTCCGGCGCCCTGCAGCGCTCGAATGTGACACTATTCTTCTATTCCGACAGCAGACCCTTCCAAGAGAGGAGATGAATAAGAAAAGACATCTCATACTCTCTTTGAATCGGAAAGAGCCCCAATATTGTTGTTCGCGTTGCCGAACGTGTCATTACCGTTGAGGTAACGAAGCCCCGCATTCGAACCGTTCCACCAATTACCACCGACTTGGCAACAACACCAGTCTCGAGCGGCCAGAAGCCAACGTGTCTGCTTACCGTCCGCATGCTACGAATCACCATGTGGCGTGATTTCCTATGCTCCTTTCCTGTTCATCCATGAATACCAAGAGTTGAGCATCCTATCCAGTTCCGCGATACGTTCAAATACGTATCGTTTCTTCTTGTTAAGTTCGGGGACAATGCCCTTGACTATGGGGTATCCGGTATCGGCATGGTTTTCGCCTAGTATTCTCTTCCATCTGGTGGCTATCATCTTTAAATCTTTTCTTGCTTCATAGCAGAGCGTGACAGCCTCCTTTCTCGTTTGGCGGTAGAGCTTCTCAGATGTGTACTTATCCATGCCTTCCCCGATTTCTGGAGGTCTGCTGTTGTAGAGCTTGTTCGCATCATAGATCTTGATGCACATGCTCTCCATCAGATCGTCTAACGGCCTGATGTACTTTTCTCTTATCCTTATGGATACCCTCCCTTTCACGTAGAGATCATCTGTCCAACGGGAGAAGTCATTCGCTTTCTGTAATAGCTGGAAGCCGTCTTTCTCTCCCGGATTAGTTTCCCTTGTCAATATTTTATCCTCCATGTCGCACGCGGGATCTCTTAACTACGATGGAATGAAAAATCGAGCGTGCGTTTACTTAAGAATTTTAGATTTTAGTCGGAAGCGGAAAGAGCCCCAACACCGTTGCTCGCGTAGCCGAACGTGCCATAACCGAGGAGGGAACGAAGCCCCGCACTCGAACCGATCCACCAACTACCACCGACTTGGCAACAAGTGGTTAGGTTCTCAGTATTTCTTAGATATTGAGACCCAGCTAATCCTCCATTCTTGAATGGAAGAAATCCTAGAAGTTCCAAGAGGTAATTGGCAGTCAACCCTTCTTTCAGTGTTACATCTTTTGCTGATACAATCCCATAGAAGCCATTGTCCCTGATAAGAATTTCATCGGATATAAATGTATTCTTCTGCGAGTTGGCAGTCGGCTGCTCTACAAAATCTATACAGAACGCCTTTACTGAAGACCCATTAACAGTGTCAGGAGCAATTAGGGTGCCGTCCGTCTTAATCGCTTTCCAGAGAGGGCCGGAGCTCTTGAGATCGCTTGGTGTAAGAAGACCGTCGGTATTTGTAAAATCAATAACTTGTATTATTCCGCTTACTATCTTCGCTCCAGCAATTAGAGTTCTGCAATTTCCAACCAAGTCGGCGATTCCCGTAAACTTCCCGTTATGCCTCCAGTAGTTCGGTCCTACCCCGTTTCTGGTTTGCGATATCTTATAGAGCCCGTTCTCAGCTCTTCTGTATTCAGCCGATGGAGCCATATAACCCTTTGTGTCCGCTCCCTGACTTGAGTTTCCAAGAGGCTCAAACGCATATTTTTTGGCCAGTAAGCAGAGATAGCCGTATTCATCCCATGTTATCAGGTGCTTCTTTTTGCAATAATCCTGCATGGATTCAGGCATGTATGACGGAAAAGTGGAATTGTTGATTTGATTCAGCTTATCAACAATACCATCATATGATACCGTAAAACCTCCGGTACTATGAGCGGGTGACAGGTTGTAAAGTCCTACAGCGTAGTTTGTATGTGTACTTGGGCTGTTCTGGTTATATATCGCACTCATTTTATACTTTGAAACATGGAAACATTTCCTGACTCTCATGTTTCTTATGAATGTCGGCAGTGCAAGCTTCTCTCCCGTCTTGCTAGATGATACACCCGTGAGCTCATCCGGCCAGTAATTGAGATACTGTTCGCCTTCTTTTGGTTCCACCGTATATGACGGTTCGAACTGTCCCGCCATGTTGCCTATGAGCGTATTCTCTCCGTCTGTAATGTCTTCAAGCTCCTTCCTGATTTCGTTGAGACGCAGATAGTCCATTTTCGAGGACGGAACCAGAGCTGCACCTCTGAGGTGTATGTCCGTAACCTCCTGTTCCAGTTCCAAAACTCGCTTTTCAATATAGTCAAGATTCTTAGCCATCCATCTCCTCCGTATTCTCTTCAATTCCTGCCATCATCATTGCAATCTCCTCTTCCGTAGGAGGTTTGACAAAAAGTACTTCATTCTGCTCTCTGAGAAGCCTGTAGTTCATGTCAATGGTTTTCCCAACATCGCCATCCTCTATCATGATCTCCATCGAGCAGAGCGTTTCTCCGCTTTCATCGATCCATTCAAGCAGGTATTTCCCCTCTCCTTTATCCGTGGTCTTTTTCTCTCTCTTCCATTCACTATCAGCCATCCTAGACCTCCTCTATGTAGATGTTAGTCGTAATCGTCTCAGCCCTCGCGTATATCGAGACGTTCGCATACGTCTTAGCCTCTGAGCTCTCACCTGTCACTCCGAAACTGAAAAGAATGCTCTGTCCCGGAAGCAGTCTTCTTCCTCCACCTGAATTCGTACCGCTTATAAGCGCGACGCCTTCGCCTGTGTTCTTCAGAAAAAGGCCTCTGCGATTGCTGGCGTTCGAACTTCCAACGGCCATAAGAACCGAAGCGTCATCCACCACCGCTTTTGTCGCGGGAGATGGAAACTGCGAGACATTGGTTATCTCGATATGATTCTCAATATCCAAGAAATCAATGCTCTCCCTCAGCTTTACAGCGTCAAACCTGTTGCTACCTAATATGTCCATAATTCCTCCTGCTATGTTTCCTTATGCCGTCTCTTCCTCGGACGGTTCAATCTCCGACAGCGTCAATATTGTTTCTCCATCGTCAATTGTCATACTGAGCCCGAACTGCTCGCCTTCTATCATCACAGGGAATACTGCCTTAGTCTGGGCTATGTTCTGCATCTGCGATATGAGAGCCTCGATCTGAGCTTTAAGCGTCTCAACATTCGCCTCTGCAGTCTGAGCTCCGTTTTTCGCACTTTCCGCCTGATTCTTAGAAGAGGCTGCCGATGTGGCGGCTTCCTCTGCCTCTTCAACCTTTCCTTCTATCTCATCTTCGGCGTTCGCTATTATTACCTGTATATCCTGCAGGAGCTCAGCCGCATAATCTTCAGCTAAGTCTGTAAGTTTTACTCTGAACCCCTGATGAAGCACCCCGTTGGAATCCAAACGTCCTATGAATATGTAGTCGGTATTGGAATTGAATACCGTCTGCGTATTGTTAAGGGTCGTAGTTCTTCCTATCGTTGTTCCGTTGATTATCACGCTTTCATTGGCCATTCTTATACCTCCTCAAGAACATCCTCGTAGCTTACTCCGGCATTTTGGAGTAGCGGTTTCACATATGCGTACAAAATATCCTTCTGTTCAGAAATTGAGCTAGGAACAGAGCTGAAAATGCTGGCCGTAGGAACCTCCTGTACCGCTTTGAAGAGCGCCGTGTCATATATTGGAGATATTGCACCTCCGAACGGTATCTCATTCGGCAAAGGTTCTCTTACGGATTCCTTATCCTTGTGCTTCGCGTCTCTTGAGGCATAAGCTGTCACCTCAAAATGGACATAACTTTGTCCGTTTTCTGGATAGACGACAATATTGTCTATCGCCCAGTATGCATCAAAATCCTTGTAGATATGATTGAGTTCTTTTTTCAGTTTGAATTTCAATCCCATATCTTCCTCCTTTAATTTTCCGGCAGTGCATAGCCATAAAGTTTTGGTATGAATCGATGAGGGCTTATTGCGGTTAAAAGCGTACCCCTCATCTGTAAATGCGTATCATAGATGCCAACTTCGGCGGGGGTGAGATCGAACGCAGAGTCTTTGCTCTGATCTGTATCGGCCCCCTGCCTCTTTTTTATTGAATACTGGTCGCCTGTCAGTGCGGCGAATTTGATTCCTTCCGGAAAGTTATCAGCACTGCCAATGCCGTAAAGGTAGAGATACACATCTCCTTCCCCCCTGTAATAGCCGCTCGAATTCTGAAATTTCACCCTCCATATGTACGTGTTCGCTTTCGCATTCACATTTGCCCCTGAGTCGTTCATGTTGACACTTGCCCATCTTGTGTTGTTGTTCGAGCTAAATGAACCGGCATTTACCCAGTTTTGACCATCCCAATACTGGAAAGTAAGCGTATGGGTAGGGGAGCCGAAGAGCGCGTAATTTCCTACGAATCTCATTTTCCATGCAAAGCATGCTATGTACATGTAGGATGTCCCGCCATTGGGGGTGACGGCATTATCCGCAATCCATTGCAGTACTTGGGAATCTGTCTTTTTCAAGCTTTCCGCGTTTATCAGAGTACTCAATTGAACACGGCCCCCCATACCTGATTGGCAAATATCTGATTGAATCTGTTACCTTCCGCCCCGATATTCACATCCTGGCTGTCTGGCATGATAGAACTTGTTCTGATTGCATGTGTGGTTCCAATAACGAGATCATCGATTCTCAGCTCTCCGAGAGGAGGATTGCTACTCGAATACTCATACCGCTCTCCTGATGAATCCTCAAGGATTATCGTATCTCTTGATATCATCATGAAACTCAGACTTTTCTCTTCCTCGTCCGCGATATAAAACTTGCCCGTTACGTCCGCACCGTAATTCAGTGCAGGATACTTGTACTTGCTAGGGTCTGTCAGCATATCTTTAAGGTTTGTAAACTGGTCACAGAGACCCGCTGTATTTTCCATATTGCAGTAGCCCATCACAAGCGTGCTGTCAAGCTTTGAAATCAAGAGGAAGAGCTTGTTGTCATAGAAATACGAGCAATGGTCATACTTGAATGTATAGTCACCGGAATCGTTTTTAAAGCCGGAGTAATATATACATTCGCCGTTTTTAAACGACAAGCCGTTTACAGGTGCATGAGCAGGAAAGATAGAATTTTCAACAATCCCGGGCGGGAACCAGAACACTCCCCCTGAATAATAGCCTTGAGGCATGTATATTCCCGGCGCCAATATTCCTATGTAATTACTATCGCCGACTGTATCTGAAGCTACCAGGGTGAAGGATTTCGATAATTGAACATATTGGTACTTTTTCACAGCTCTTGTCCCTATCGTATCTTCGAGCGACACAAGATAGGAATCGTGCATGCAGAGCCTTGAACCATCATCTATCTCTATGCTCTTCTTTTCGCCAACTAATGAAAGATTTGTGTCGTATATCACATACTCATAATTTCCGCTGCTGGAAGTTGCAAAAACAATGATGTCCCCATCACAGCAGAAAATGAATCTTGCATTTCCAAGCTCTGAAGGAAGAGTAACTTTTTGAAGACAATCATTATTAAGGCCATAGCCACCCTGTCCATCGCCATGAGGTGTGATTTTAAAGAGCTCTCCTGGGGAGATTAAATATAGGATTCCGTTCTCTTCTGCGGCACATTTCAACGCACCTTGCGATTCTATATTTATCTTATATCCGAAATCTATCGCCGATGAAAATCCCGTATCAAACCCATCGTTTCTGAAAAGAAAGACAAATCTTGCATTTGTGATAAAGTAAAAGAAATTTCTTGCCGGCCCCGGTTTCGCATCCAGTATGTCTTGTTGTTTTAAATCAGTATCAGGCGATTGATATGTCTCGCTTAAGGCGGTTGCGGTTCCCGTTGCCTTATCATATTTCATTTTAGTGTAACCGCCATTTGTACCATAGAAAATCAGGTATTCGAGATCTCCGTCGGAATCAAATAGAGGAAGACATCCTCCATCCTCAAAATAAGAATACTTGTTCGGATAAGATTGTATGACATTCATATCCCCTGCGGATTTGAGAGATGTTGCGATGCTGTAGGCACTCTTATCTTCTTCCTTGACATCACTGACAGATATTTCAAGGATATCCATTGTTGAAAGGTTCTTACTATTGAGCTCTCCCGATATCTCAGCGTCCA
Organism: uncultured Spirochaetaceae bacterium; assembly: GCA_944389025.1. Classification (GTDB taxonomy): domain Bacteria; phylum Spirochaetota; class Spirochaetia; order Sphaerochaetales; family Sphaerochaetaceae; genus Ornithospirochaeta. The sequence continues at coordinate 76,822 of CALXKU010000004.1, read as the reverse complement.
CTGCCTTAAGTCCTGTTATCATCGCGTTTACAGCGGTTAGACCCGTAACCTCTGCATCTGTCGCCTTTAGCCCTCTTGTCTTAAGGTTCTGGAATTCTGCATAACCGAAACAGTCGAAATAAAACCCGGTTTTCGCTGTTGCGAGGTCTATGTCCCCCTTGTTATAGCCTTCACTTTTTACGGAGCCTCCACCTCGAAGAGTTATCGTCATCGCCTCAATCATATCGGCTTTGATATATTCTGCGATAATATTTTCAAAGTAACCGAACTGCGAAAGCGTTACGCTTCCGGGCTCAATGTTGCTAAATGCATCGGCCGTGACTGTAGACATGATTGCAGAGAAATTCGGATCGCCATTTTCCGCCGCCCTCCAATAGAATTCGCCTTCATTGTTAATTGAATAACGCATTGCGAGAAGGGATTCCGTGTTCCAGTAATAGTCACCTTCCACCAAATTGTAAGAGAACGCATCAGGGGATGGGTCAGAGGAGTAAGCCCCGAGATATATTGGCCGGCTGTCTTCCGCATCCTGTCCTTTTATCAGCAGGGTCTTTGTTACGGGGCCATACTTCGTATCAAGATCAGTCACGATGACTTCCACGGAAATGGATGCGGGATATACACCTTCCGGAATGGTTATGGCATTATTACTAAGAGATACCCCGGATGTCTTTAGGCTATAATCTATCTGTGCCGTCTCAGAAAGGTTCGAAGTGCTCACTTCTATGGTTATCACAAATGGTCCTTTTCGGCGTTTGGAATTGAAATATGTGACAGGACTTGATGTGACAGTGAAATCCCGTACGGGAGCCCCTTCGCTTCCTGTGAGGCGATAATAATCCCATTGTCCCATCTCGTAATTCCACTCTCTGCAGTAAAGGTATTGCCCCTCCGGCACTACGGTAGGGTAGTCCGGGCTCCAATCTGCATCAGAGAGTGCTTCAGAAATCAGTGCGGCATCATCTACGAGGAACCATGAGGAGCCTTTCGCATCCGTATATATGATTGCTGTTGTGAAGATATCGGAAACATTGGGGGATGAGAATATCGCATACTGTCTTCTGGGAACAAGTGGGTCGGCGGGTTTATCGACATTGTAATTTGGGCTTGACCCCCAGTTCTTTATTTCATATTCGTCATAGCTTCCTATGCTGAGCGCCGTGTATGAGGTCTTGGCTTTCCCGTCCTCGAACGATATGTTTCTCTGTACTATTATGGATGGCTGCCCCGCACTCGTCCCTTTATGATTGATCGTAACAAGATCCCCTTCCTCTCTCGCACTGTATTCATATTCAACCCATGTGTGTACAACACGGGAATATTTTTTGAAATGCCAGTAGAACTTGGCAAATCTTTCCGCATGTTCCTTCGTGAAAATATACGTGCTGGTATATTCCTCGGGCTTTTTCGCCGCCGCTGGAACAATTGAATGATATACCTTGTTTCTGTATAGAACACGTCCATGCAGGGTGAAGTGTTGAAGATTAAGTTTTGAGCCGTATTTATTCCTTAATAGATACCACGCCTTAAGCGGCCATATGGTAGGGTTTTTCTCCATACCGAGAGAAGGGAGGATAGGGTAGTCCCATGCTTCGTCATTATCAACGGTATTCCCGTTGACATCAGCGGCAATTATCTCCGCCGTGACATCACGCACACAGATGATTGTGATATCCTTATTCTCCTTGCGTGAGACTCCAGTGTTGTATTCCCTGTCGAGCAGTTTCGCGTCGAACTCCTGATATGATGCCGTAATATCCCCATCTTCAGGGAAATATCCATCAGCGGAAACTTCAAGCCCTATGATGTTGTTATTCTCGTCAACACTTCTCGATATCGAGGAATCCACATAGACGCTCTGGCTGGAATCGGTCTCGTCAAGCGTTGCCCATTCGACATCCAGCCCATCGTTATCAAGCATTGACGCCTTGGAGGAAAGCCCGGATGAGATTGCATAATCGATACCTTCAGGCTGTTTTTCAGGGGCTGTCGATTGAATTATAAGGATATCGAAAATACCATCCCTGTCCATTTTTAAGACATAACCACCAGCTTCAAAAAGAAGGGTGTCTATGATATCGCGGTACGTATCCGTGTTCTCGTCCGCATCAACGACGAAAGCGGGAATCGTGACATCATCCGATGCCATCATCTGGTTCCGCCCTCCCGAATACCCCGCTTCCCCGAGAAGCTCGATAACAATCTGGCTTATGCTCTTATTCTCATAAAAAAGATGCTTATCCACAACATCATCAAGGTGAAGGGCTGAAAGATCCCTGCAGGAAAGAGTGATATCGCCTTCCACTTTCGTAGAGGCCACAGAAAACGATGAGAGATCTATTATGCCCTGAAAAAACAGTTCTTCGTTTCTCTCTATTTTTACGTACACGGTAGTTGATCCTTCCAGAGAATCCATAAGCATACCGTATGCCTCTTCTCTGATAACTTGTCCCGCATTTCCTGTATTACCCTTAAGCGTGAAAGTAGCCGTATCGACTGCCGATTTGAAACCATTGGTACATAGGCTTTTCTGCACTGTTGTATTCTTTGAGTTTATGATATCAGACAGTTCCAGCCAGTCCGAATTGTCCTTTGAGATGAAATATCTTAGCCCGTAATCCATCTGGATGCCTCCTTAAGCGTAGGTCGAGAATACTGCTGATCCGGCTCTGTCTCTTTCCTGCAGTTTGCGATATATTGTGTTCGCTATGTCTTCGGCGCTTAATCCCTCACCTTGAACGATGATTGTCGTGTCTCCATAGGAGACGCTGACACTCTGTCCTGTGCCACGGTAGTCGACATAGCTCCCCTGCGAGGTTGTTATATAATCGACAGGATCCCAAGAGCCGTTCCCGAGTGCCTTATTCACCATTGCCATGTATTCATTTGAGCTGATTATTCCTTTGCTCAGAAGCTCGTCATAGACGGAGAGATCGACATCCTGAGCTGTGTTATCCGCAATCTCAAGAGTGTTTCGGTCTATACCGTCAAGCAGGTCGAAGGCGGCATCCCAGTTCTTCTGGACGTTCCCGAACACATCGATATTCCTCCATTCGGAAGCCTCCCAGCTAACCTTGTTAATATGCACACCAAGCCAGCCTAACGCGCCGTTAATTATCCCGATTATCCCGTTGAGCATGTCCTGTATTGTTCCGACAACATGTCCTGCAAGCCACTTGAAGGAATCGGAAATGAAATTGACAACAACGCTTATAATCGCATACACCGTTACTAAGACTGTTGCAAAAAGCTGAATGATGGGATAAAGGAATTTCAGAACAGGAATGATTATCGCTCCTACGATCTGGAATATCGCATTTAGAATTTCAATGAACGGCGTAAGCGTACCTGTAACGAGAGTGATGATAGGTATCAGCGTATCCCTTAAGAGATCCATTATTACCGTTGCAATCTCCATGACAGGAGTTAGTGTTCCTAAAAGCTGTGTCAGCCATGAGGCGATATCCTCTATTATCGGGAATATTGCATTTAAGACGGGGTAAATAATACTCTCGAGTAAATCGCCTAGCTGTTGTATCACTGGTACCAAAGGCTTGAGAAAAGCATCAATTACTGGAAGAATGCTGTCCGTAAGGATGGAAGAAGCCGTTTGAAAAAGTTCAGTCTGAGCGGCAAGCTGTGCAAGAATCGATAGCAGATCTCCGGCCCCTCCGCCGTTTGCGAGTGCGTAAATGGAATTTATCAAATCGGTCAGCTCACCGAGTCCTTTAACCGCAATGTTTCCTGCGGCGGCATATGAATCGGCCACCATGTTCTCTTTAAGAATTTTAAGGCTATTCTCATATTCCTTGTTTACCTCTCTCTGGGTGTAACCTGCCTCATAAGCCGCTTCCGCCCAATCACGGAATGAGCTGTTAAAAGACTCCATTGCGGAATCAAGCTCTGCCTGATATGGAAGAGCCATGGATACTTGGCGGCTTCTGGCATCAGTCACCGCGGAGGCCGCCTCGTTGGCTGTTCTTCTTGCTTTCGCCTTTTCCGCTTTCTCTCTTTCGTTATAGTTTTTATTTGTCAGCTTTATTGTTTCGTGATAGATGTCAAGCGCGGTTTTATATTCCTCTTTATATGATGCGGAGTCTGGGTTAAGTGTCGCAAGAATTGAAAGGAAGACGGCTTTTATCTCATCAAGTGCCGTTACTCTTTCCGATTTGCCTGAATTTACAAGTTCATCCCTCGCTCCATCCCTGAGGGCTATGAGCTGGTCAAGAGCATTCTCATACTCCTTTCCGCGTTCGGCCTCGGCTTCCCTTTGCTCTATTGTATCGTAGAGGGCGTTCGTTCCTTCTATGAGGTTTCTTGTCGCCAGAGTAAGTTCTCTGAGGTCATCGTAGTAGGATTTGCTTCCTTTATTGAGATTCGCAAGAGCATTTTGGAAATCCCGGCCGATATCATCAAGAGCCTTCTGCCTATCGGTCATTCCGTATTGGGCGTTCTGCTTATTCACGCTCTCAAGCTGGGATTGCATACCGCTTGTTGTTTTGAGGGCTTCCTGCCGGCGCTCTTCCGCATCACTTATTGCCTCAATGTGCTCCTGTATTACCCCGTAATAAGAGGCAATGGATGCCAGAATGTCCGTAAAATCGGCTCCGCTGGTTATGGCATAATTATTTACTTCCTCATAATAGGCATAAACTGAGTCAAGCTTTTTGGTAAGGCCGTCTATCTCATCTGTTTTCCCGAATACGAGATCGATAGGGGAGATGTAGCTCTCCCAGTTCGCATTCTTAAGAGATTCGAGGCCCTCAATGACACCAGAGCGTACAGTTGATGCGATTTCTTTTTCCGCATTTCCAAAAGAGCCGGAGCTGGATATTATCCCTTCTATATACCCTTCATGATGATATTTTCCAAAACCGGCAGTAATGCTTACACCCTGTATCGCCTGAAGTGCCGCAAAATAGTTCTCTGCTTCTGCCGTAAGGTCTTCAAGTACGCTCCTTCTTCCTTCGAGGCTTTTCTCCTCCGCACGCTCACTTGTGGCTAACTCATCGATCTTTATGATTGCATCGGCAACAGTTTTGGAATATTCGATTCCCAACTCATTCAGAACTGAGAATACGTCAGCAGCGGATGCCTCATAGATTCGTATGATTTCATCCATGCTGTTGATAAAAGCGCCCTCGTCTATGATACTGACATTTCCGAAAAAGGACCCGGCTCCATAAGAATTCAGAATATCGGCTTTAAAGTCCTCCCTGTCTTCCTTATTATTTCGGACATCGTACACCCCGATGTTCTTTTGCCCTGCATCATAAAGCTGCTGTGCCCTTATTGCTTTGTTAATGCTCTCAGCTATATCTAACCAGATCAGATTAAGAGGAGTGAGCACACGGTTTATACCGCTTCCGATATTCGCAAGAAGCTCTTTGTTCGCCTCGTCCACACGCCTCATCACGTTCGCAGTGCTATTCAGGGTTTTCTCCATATCCCCTTGGGCGTTGGCACTCTTTTCCTGCACAATCGCCAGCGTTTCCTGTACTTTTGCAAACTGAAGCGCGGAGCCAGTGAGTTTATCGTACCCTTTTGCTGCAAGGCGTGCATTGACCTCGGTCATGGTGACAATGATTCCCCATTTCCGGAAATTCTCGAAGTTTCCCGCCAGTCCTGAGGCCATGGCTTGAAGTATTTCCGTAGTGTCGCCCGCGATGTTTTTAAAGGATATGATATCAAGCCCCAACTTTACTGCCGTTTCTGCGAACTCAAGTGCCGCTGATTGCGTCTGCCCGTATCCCATGGCAAGGTCGCCAAAGGTTCCCAGTGCCTGCTGTGCCGCGGTTTTTGAAATCCCGAGAGCCGAAGCCATCGAAGTGGCAACGTTGTTTGCATTCGTCGCAATATTTGAGAAAGTAGTATTGAAGAGGTTTGCGGTTTCTTCTGCCTCCGCCGCGGCTTCAGATGCGGCTCTTATCCCATCGGTGAGCAGGTAGACCGATTTCTGCACAAGATAGACAATTGCCTGTGCCGAGACAAAGGAGGAGATGAGATTCTTAACCCTCGTAGTTGTTTTCGTGGTTGTTTTCTGCAGTGCATTCAGCTCCTCCTCCTGCTTCTTATAAGCGTCGGCGAGCTTTCTTGTGCTCTTTCCGCCTTCCCCCTCAAGAGCGATAGCCGCCCTGAGCGCCTGTTCGTATTCTGAAAGCTTAAGCCTTGCAAGGCCTATCTCATCTCCTGTGAGACGCATGAAAGCCTGATTGTTCCCATAACTCTTCTGAGCTGTTTTTGCTTCCGACCAAGAGGCATTGAAATTGGATTTGGCCATGCTTTGCGCTACTAACTTCTTCTGCTCAGCCTCAGCTTTCTTCAACTGGTCGATATATCCGTTTATTTCTTTTATGCCATCGCGGAAATAATCGTTCATCACCGGGGTATTGGTTACAGTGGCGAGTTTCTGATATTCGCTTGTGAGCGTTCTTATTAGCTTCTGTGCAACCTTTATGTCGTTGTTATAATCCCCGGATAGCGCGATTATTCTTTGAAGCCTTTTCATATAAGCTTCGGCGGCTTTTGTTGTATCTGCAGATACGATGCCGCCTACATCCTTATTTCCTGCCTTGGCTACAGCGGTGCGGAGCTTATTGGTGGAGTCTATCACGGCATCTATACCCTTGAGGGCGTTTGATGCGTTAGCAACTATGTCTATTTTTAAATCTGCCATGCTTGCTGTCCTTATTTCATGGGATCTGTAACAGAACCGCCTTTCCTCTTTCCTGAGGAGTGCTTTTTCATTCTGTTATCCATGTCCCACTGGTCCCAAAGGTTTGCCTCTTCAGAGAGAATGCGTATTATTGAAATCACAGAGGCATTCTCTTTCGTAGTACCTTTTCCATGAGGTAGCATTTTAAAAAGGGTCCAGTCCGAGTAAAGCTGCCAGCTCCGGGCAAAGAAACGTGTTTTAAGAAACTGAACATCAGACTTGAAGAGTAGGTTCAGGAGGTTGCCGTCATCATCATAGACCCCTCTTATCTTCACACCTTCTGCGAACGGTCCCAGATCCCCTTCCTGAATTTCGCCGTTCAGAAGGCCCGCCCTTACGCACTGGTAGCCGATTCTGAGTTTTTTTCCTCATCCTCCGTAAGTAACGATTCGTTGTAAATTCTGCCGAACACCGAACCGATGAACACTTCTATCTCAGGGATAAGAGGAAGAGAAAGCACATCATCCGCATTTTTAAGTTCTTTCTTATTCCCCTCGCGATCCAAAATACTGAAATTCTCAATTTTGACTACCTTCTTAGAGAATATCAAACGCATATTAATCGATCCGCCATCCTCGGACGGGGTAAAAAAAGAAGGCATTTCACCGTTTCTTATCGGCTTGTAGGTAACTTTTATCGGTGTCTCTCCCTCGTGCCCAGGTATTACATATTCCATGGTACGTGTTGTTTTCGTGTCCGTTTTAATCTCGTTAATATTCTTCACATTGAGTGTAAGATTCATTTCTCTCTTTCTCCTTCATCATGGTTTCATGATGGGGTGGTGTGAGCACCCCATCTGTCAGCTCATCTCATGCCGCAGGCTTATGGAATTCGATTTCCGAATAGCCGAAAAGATGTCCTTCCTCATCGGACGCACACCCCTGAATGCTAAGATCCATTGTCTGCCCGCTGCCGTATTCGGAGCCGAGTCCCATTTCCGTTACGAATGCGGGAACCTGATGAACCATCACGGTGTCTCCATCCTTCGCATCTCTTATATCCCAGAAGAAGAAAAGCACGCATTTCTTTGTAGTGTTCGCCTCATAAGTGGTTATTCCTTCGCTTGTGATAACTGTCACATCGCTGAACATCTGGCGCAGTTTCTTGATTGCCGTATAGCCTCTGTCTGCAAGATTGTATCCGTTCACGCTTCCAGAGATGGTAACGATTCCGTCGCTTGAATAGTTCGCAAGATCATCCTTATCACAGGTTACGTCCATGGCCTCTTTGCTGAAACTGAGCTCTTTCGAGTTCGCCTGTCCCAGCAGTTCCAGCGAGATCTCATAGCACTCATCCCCTTCAGCAAGGGTTTCGGATTCTTTTGCGGCATAGAACGCCCTTCCTACTTTCATATCTCCAAAAATAGAACCTGTTGCCGCTTTCGCAGCTATCCAGTAGAATTTTCCCCTCTTGATTGTCGTTGCCTTCTCCTCCGCGCTGGAAGCAAGATATACGACACTCTGTCTTCCGCCTTTAACATCAAAAAAATCAGGTGTTATTGACATGTTTTCCTCCTAGTTTGCTGATTAGTCCCTAAACGGGTCATTGTAATAATCAGCCTTGCAATAATCGTCGAAATCCGCATCGATGCGGAATATTATTTCCAGGCTTAAGGCGAAAGCGTTCACCTGCTGCCCCAAATCAACACGCACAAGATCCCCCGCGTCCGTCTTGCTTATAATTCCGAACGTAAAAGAATCAAGATATTCGATGAGAAGGGCAAGATACTTCTCAGGGAGCGTGCTATGTTCATGAAGGTCATCAATGATGCAGTCGAGGGTTACATAAGTTATCGAGCGGTCGCCATCCTTTTTGAATGTCGCACCAGAACCCGATGCCGTGTATATCCCCATTTCACATCTTGAAGCTTCGGGATCTGGCACGAACTCGGTATATGTCAAAGGTAAATAATCGTCCGGATTTTTCAGATTCTTTGAAAGATACGTATTGAATCCTTTTGCTACGGCAACTCTTACCTCATCAAGTGCGTCCGCAAGTGTCATTTCTCAAGCTCCTTCATATATTTCTGTTCTGTTCGTCTTATCGCTTCCGGCATGGATACTCTCATGACTGATGTGATAGATGAAAGCACGGGGATGGCTCCTCTTGTGTCTCCGGCCATGTATCGTGCTTTCTTGCCCCAGAGAGGGCCTACAACAGGCGAGGAGCGGGAGAACAAGGCGGGGCGTTCAAAAAGATTGGCAAGCAGATGCGTATATCTAGCATATGCCATTTCTGCCACCCTGACTCCGCCCGTCCTTGTTCGCCTTTTCAGGCTTTCGAAAGAGAAATTGCCCATCCGCCGTGGCTCTCCGAGTTTGTTACGGCTTGTGGAAGAAACCCAGCCTCCGACTTCTCCAGACCATTTCGAGAATGTTCCGGAACTCTCTCTCCGCCCATTACCCCGTTGCTGAGGGATTCCCATCCTGAAGCTTGATGAAATAACAGACCTTTCGCTGGCTCTTCTTCCTATTGCCGCCGTGTTAGCTACCGCATTCATCGGAATCTTGTTTCCGATTATCAGCTGCTTCTCCTTCAGCGATCTTATGAAATTATCAAAGCCGGCATCACTAAGATTTACTGTGAACTCTGGATTGGCCATATCATGTAAGCTCCATGTCTATCACATCGGAATCGTTGCCCATAAGACGAAACACCTTGAAAGTAAGCTGTTCGGCATCGGAAGCATCGTAATCGCCATAGCGCCCTACTGTGACGGTTGCTCTTAACAGCTCGTCCTTGTCTACCCCGAGCTCATCGAGTGACAGAGCGGAGATTTCAAAGAACTGAGCTTTCAGAGCTTTTTTTCTCACATATCGTGCCTCATCGGCTTCGCCGTATGTTCCACTGGAAAAGACTCCTTTGATATCAAATTCTTTCCCTATGGCTGTCACAATATGTGCTTTCTGAGAAAACGCTCCGTTGGCGAGTATGCCTTGCCACTGCTTCTGAAAACCGAACATTCATCACCTCATGCCTCAGGGATTCCTGTCACAATGCCGAAATTAGCCGGCTTGGTTATGATTGCGGCAGGGGAGGTCTGTGCCTGAAGAATAGGCTTGACAAGATCTCCTCTATCCTCTGTGTAGACCGTATAGCGCTCCTCAGCAGCAATCTTGTCCTGTACATTTCCTCTCGCCGTCGCCTTTTTCGCAAGAAGCCCACAATACCCGATTTTTCCGATGTCGGAAGTACCGAAGTACGCCGAGCCTCTGGGGATGACATCCACAGGGGCGCTTCCTCTTTTTTCAACATAATTGCCCCTATATGACCACACCTCGACTGTTCCTATTGACGGGAGAACTATGTAGCCAATCCAGCTGGCACCATTTTCTTTATTAAGAGCCCCCGGCCTGATTGAACCAAGCTCCATCCTTCTGTTGTCAAGGATCTGTTGAATCTTTGAATTGTTGATGAGGGATGGGACATCCTTGGGGTGCATAATAAGAACATTTGGAACAATTCCTCCGACACTGAATATCTTATCAGCGGCACTGGTAAGAGCATCGATAGGATCTGTTGCCCAACTGCTGGAGGCATCTATGCTCTTGAGTTCCTTCTTAACTCTTGAGCTCTGGTCTCCGTGGTCCATCGTGCTATATTTGCCTTTGAAAATCAGATCGGCACACATCTTCTCTTTTGCAACGGCGAACTGCTCTTTCTTTGTCTCGATTTTCTCTCCAAGACGGTATATAGCCCTTTGCTCATATGACCATGGCGCATTAATCGGCTCATTCATAGAAACACGCCTTGTGAGATCGGAAAGGTCCACTGGCTCCTCATGCAGATAATACTGCGGATATATGAAGTCGCCAGCGAATCCGCTCTGATAGTTTGTAAGCAACGGGTCTGTGTACTTCTTTGTCTGCTCCGGGAGCTCCGGCTGTCCAATTTCCTGACTTGTCAGTTCGATGAAGTCGCCGTCCGTCGCCCTAGGCTGAAGCCCGAAAAGATAACTTGTAAGAAAAGTGAACTGTGGGACTTTTATCAGGGATTTTTCAACAGCCGCCCAGAGACCATTGTTTATAATGTCATAATCAAGTGCTGCAATCATCAGTCTTCCTCCTCTTCGGTTTTCTCTGCAAGATCTCCGTAATTCTCGATTTCAAGGAAAAGTATCCTTCCTTCAAGCGCTGCGAAAGCATTATCGGGGAGATACTCCTCCGTGATTCCAGCTGTTCTTACAAAATCCTTGTATACATTTCCTGAAACAATGGCCCTTACGGTTATTTCTCCTGTTGCGGCTGCTAGTGGCTCAGCGACTGCGGCCGTATACTTCGGAATATCGATATCCTCCAGCAGTATTACAACTGCTCCCGTCTTTCCTGTAAGTTCCGTATTCACTGGAAACGCTTCAAACGCCTCGTTAGTAGCATTCCAGAAGAGCGGGTGTCCAGCCTTCGCACCCTCTACCGCGGCATTGCTTCTTACTACCACTTCCTCAGAATAGATGGTATCGAGCTGATACTCTTTCGCAGCCGGGTTAACAACGTATGATTCCATCATTTTACTTCCTCCTTCCCGCCAAATACCGTAATTGCCGCTTCATAGCCTTTCTGCTCTGCCGTCCTGTCGGCGGAAGCTCCTGCAGGGATTTTCACTTCCTGCGTGTTTTCTGCCTGATTCTTAATTGGCTCAAAGACGGCAAGTTTGTCTTCCATCTCTTTGACCCTGCCATTCAGCCTGTCATTCTCAGCCTTGTAGGCGGAAATGAGCTCCTCCGATATGTCGGCGAGGCTTTTCTTCTCTTCCAAAGCTTTGTCTATGATGGCTGCCGTACATTCACTCCTTACGGCGTTGAGTTCCGCAATTCGCTTCCTTTCTTTTTCGGCTCCCGCCTCCAAATAAGGCTCGAATAAGTCCGGGTAGTCCTTTAGAGCCGCACTAATCTCCTCACGGCTCAATACTGGTTTCTCGCCCATTAAAAGCCCTCCTTCGTCCTCTTTTTGAAGAGAACTGAAATTAATATTCGCATCAGGAGCCACTGGCTGCTCTGTTATGCTCTCTCTTATCTCCGTCAAAAGCTCGTCAAGCGTGCAAACCTTATCGATCATTGCACGATCAAGAGCTTCCGCTGCGAAAAACACTTCTCCTCCGCCAAAGTCGGATATGCATTTCTCCTTATCCATACCCCTATAGTCCGAAAGTCTCTCATAGTAGAAATCCTCAATCTGATCGATTGATTTCTGCGTCGTCTTAGCTCCCTCTTCGCTAAAAGGGGAGAGGTTCTTTTTCTTTGCATTCTTAGAGAAGAATTTTTTTATTTTTATTCCTTGTTTTTCCCAGTAGCCATCGCTGTTAACCGCTGTGCACATTACCCCGCATGAGCCTATCTCACTTGTTTCTGTCGCATAGATTTTTCCTGTTGAAGCGGCAAGAAGATACGCGGCGGAACATGCCATGCCGCCGTTGATACATGCATATATGGGCTTCTCTTCGTGCATGTTCCAGATTGCGTCTGCACATTCGAATAGCCCTGACACATCCCCTCCCGGGCTGTCCAGAAGGAGAATTATCGCTTTTACGTTCTCATTGGACATAAGACTTTCAACTTTTGCAGAGAGTTGCTTATATAGAGGAATCTCGAAGAACCATGTCTCATAATGATTTGAAAGCTCCGTTGTCATGCTGAGCATGGCGATTCCGTCTTCCGTTCTTGCCAAATCCCACCACCATGCCGCATGCTCGGTTCTATTGACATCATAGTTCTCTCTGACAAGATACGTTCTTCCATTTTCAATTTTCATTTCTTTTCCTTCTCCTCTTCTTCTGCATCGTCATCTTCCTTGTCGGGGTATTCCCGCATTGCGTCTTGCTGTGTCACCGAAGAGGAAGGTACTCGCTCTCTTTCCCTATCAATTCTGTCCTGAGTCTCATCAAAGTTACCTCCGTTAAGCTGCTGTATTGCCTGCTCCATCGTTGTGAATCGTGCATCTACGGCAAGTTTCATCGCCTGCACCTCTTTGACTGGATCCAATGCCACAGGGGTGGGCCCTATCCATTTACAATTGAGAACGGCCATTCTTACTAGCGGGTCATCAAGATACCCCTTCGGCATACGCACAGCACCGATTCTGATTCCATAGTCCACTACCTGTTCCCATACAGGCTTATTGAATTTTGACTGAAATTCAGACCGGTAGATCGCAAAACCTTTTTCTGCAGAAGCCAGCGTGCCTTTGCTAGCGGAATATGATGAGTTGAACGACTGGAGTATGAGCTCTCTTGGTACACCCCCTGCACCGGCTCCGATTATGTCGAGATTTTTATTTATGAAAGTCTCATAGTCTGCACCGTCTATTTTGGATTCTGCCACATTGGCTTTCTCTCCGGGGGCAAGGCGCACGACAATGCCGGGACCTAACTCGATGTCGTTTCCCATTTCGATGTCGCTATTCTGTGACTTAGGCATGGCTACTTCTTTTATAGCGTCCATTCCTGAGAGCATTGATGATGTCTGCTGCTCACTTTCAAGGAACACTGTCATCAAGGATTGCACTAACGCTTTAGTGACATAGCTCCTTTCGAAAGAGGTTACGAGAAGAATGCTTTCTTTGACGGGGTTAAGGAGCGGAATGCCTCTTATGAGGCCGCTCTGCTGACTTTGGAGTTTTATCAGGTCGAATTCCTTAAAGTGGGTTCTGCTGTTGTACCTGCTCACTTTTTTCGAAGAGAACGTATCCAGCCTGTTATCATCAGTTTGCGCAATCTCATATCCGATTTCCTTACCACGTTCATCAAAGAGGACGCCACCTGTGTTCCTCTTCGTGTCGTTCATATCGGCATTTCTCACCCAGTCTCCAGAGATAAGCTGAATATACGGCTTATATCTTCTGCTCTTATCCGAGTAGGTTCTATGCAACAGGAGGTCTCCCGAAATGAGGATGGTTTTAAATGCTTCCTGTTGCAGAGTAAGAAAATTATCCTTTCCATAGAAATCAAAATCAGAAGAGCCTGTGATAAGATTGAAAAATGATTCCGCTTCGCGCGTAAACTCATTTCCTTCTTCCACGCTCCAGCCTAAGTATTTTCTATCTGGCGCGCTCTTCGGCGTGAGCCCTGTTCCTATTACGTAGCGAGTAAGAGTATCTATGATTGCATGCGGTATCGGAGAGTCGTTATACAGCCTTTTAGATTCATCAAGAGAGCTTTTTAAAACCGCTGAAACCCACGCATTGGGGTCCACATTGAAAAATGCTTGGAAATTCTTAGCTGTCGATGTGGTCTTCAAAGGGGAGTATATGCTGCTCATCGCCATGCCCCTCCAATAATGATAGAGCGTCCGGTACAACCCTCAAGCTTATCTTCAAGAACTTCTATCTCCGCTTCGGTCTGATCTATGAGTCTCGTTATCGAATCAAGATCCGCATAAGTAAGGACTCTTGTATTGTCCCCGTTTTTTATCTGATAGCTCTGTCCTGTAGCGAGTATGGCAAGCCGGGCATCTTCGTACTTTGAAAGCACCTCTTTTTTAGTTTCAATGAGCTTTTTTATTTTTTCCTTATTTCTTGCCATATTTTAAATTATACCAAATTTATAATCCCATGTTGGAACAGAACGGAGCAAAACGGATTGAAACGGAACACAAAATGCGGTAATTTTCAGGGTCAACACAAGGAGGTTCGCATGAGAACGACCGGCACCCCGATGATGGTTTCTATAACAAAAGGAACGGAAACCAAGGTTCTTCATTTCGCTTCAATTCGCGCCACATACAGATATTTAAGGGAATGCGGATGCCGGATTTCAAATTCCGCACTCATAGGACTTGATTGCGATATCCTGACACTATCTACTCCCGACTGCGTATATGACATAGAGAAAGAGGATATTGATTATGGCTACAAAAAGAAAAAAAGAGAGGCTTAAACGCAATGGCATCCTCTATGTGAGCAAGAACGAGTTCGCACGTCAGATGGGAGTGTCGTGGCAGGCGATCAATTACATGACCAAATCAGGGAAAATAGCCATGGCCTCAATCGATGGTGCGAATTACATTGACGTCGAAAAATGGGGGCCATGGTATAAGGATCACCTGAAGAAAAGTAAATCCAATGGAAGGCAGAGAACCAGAAGAGAAGCTGAGAGGGGAGGATACGAGTCGATACCCCGACAAAATTCAAAGGACATATCGACAACACCACCAGATATTGATTTCATAGGAGATGCACCGAAGATAAGAAAAGAAAAAGTCGGGAAAGAGAAGGCGAGAGAGATTGATGAAGTCGTACTCGAGCAGATGAGAGATTCGTCCGAGCTTTCCTTTAACAGTAATACCTTTTCTGACTGCTGGATCTGGGATGACGAGACGGATAGTTGGGCTCTTAACAAGACAACGGGAGAGCATCTCATAGATATGGATGTTGCCACGAAGAAAATGAAACTCATGATTTATCGGCAACAGTATCTAAAAGAGGCGGAGAAGCTTGTTTTAAAAGAGGATGTGGACTATACGCTCCGTGAGATTGTCACACCACTTGTAAACACTCTCTCAACCATACCCGACAAGTTCGTTGTGCGTGTTGCATCATACGTGGAAAGGCTTGGAGGAATCAAAATAGATGGACAAAAAATATCCAGCTTAAAAGAGGAACTGAGAGATGAGGTTACAAGTGTCATCCATACCTTAGAGATGGCTGTAAGGTCCACATTGGGAGAAGAGGAGGAAGGATGATTATATATGGCTAAGCTTAGCAGTTATGTGATAAATGTTGTTGCGGACTTGCTGAGGCCTCCACAAAGACAGGACATCTCGGTATGGGCAAGAAAAAACATACTACTCCCAAGTGATACTGCGGAGCCGGGATCGTACAATCCCGAGAGAGCCCCATATCAACAGGAAATCCTTGACGGCGCTTCACCATTCAGTCCGACAAAAGAGATTTATCTCATGTTCGGCTCCCAGTGTGGTAAGACGCTGACAGAGCAGATAATCATGACGTATTATATCAAGGCATACCCCAGACCTCAGGCTTTCGCATTCTCCGATGAGAAAGAATTAAAACTCTTTGTTAAGCACAAGTTCAACCCATTCCTAGCTTCAAACCCGTCAATTCAGAATCTTCTTGGAAAAGGACAGAGAGGGTCGGGAGACACGCTTAATGAAAAGCAGTTCCCGGGAGGAAACATTAGGTTCGTGGCCGTCAGCACAGCAAACGCCCTCAGGGGATATTCATCCGCAGTCATCATAGCGGATGAGTGTGATGCCTACCCCGTCGATGTCGAGGGTGAGGGAAGCCCTATAACACAGCTCAGAAAGAGGGGAAACACATTTGAACATTCACGGAAATTCATCGTTTCCAGCACTCCGAAAAACACTCACTCTCACATAATGGATCTTGTGCAGAATTCCTCTGCAAAGAAATACTTCGTGCCATGCCCCCATTGTGGAGAGCTCATAACGCTTGATCTGGAAAATTTCAAGTATGATACGAATGAAACAAAAAAAGCTGTTACAGATGCATGGTTTGAATGCACCAAGTGCCATAACAGAATAGAGGAGGCGGATAAGGCGTTTTTTCTCAAAGCCAGAAATGGGGCAAAATGGATAGCGACAAACAACAATGCCCCAGCTGGCAGGGAAGGCTATATACTTCCGTCTTTTTATGTTCCTCTTGGCTGGTACAGCTGGAAGTCGATAGCACAGGAACTTCTTGAGGCGGCCAATACGGTGGATGAGCTGGAAAAGAGCGCCAAACTCACAGCTTTTTATAATACGGTGCTTGTCAGGCAGTATAAGAATGCGCAGGAGACACCGGACTGGGAGATACTCTACAAACAAGCTCTCAATTCGGAGTATGCGATTGGAGACAATATTCCATCTTGGGTCTCCGTAATAACAACAGGCACGGACGTCCAGAAAAACAGGCTGGAAACTACAGTCATGGGGTGGGGGAAGAGAAACAGGAACATAGTGCTCGATCATATCGTATTCGCTTGCGGACAGGGGGAGGATACAAGCGATCCCAAAGCCTCATGTTGGAAAATGTACGAAGAGATTATACTTAACGGAAAATGGGAGAGGGCGGATGGCGAACTCATACCGTCCGCGGGTAACGCTTGCGACAGGTCGTACAATACTCAAACCCTTGATGCATTGTACCTTCAGCTTGCAAACGACGGGTTCATGCTCATAAGAGGTAACAACAAACATAAGGATGACACGTTGCTCCCTTCCAGAATCGAGAGGAACGGAATAGCCTACTATGATACCCCGGTAGACAGGATAAAGAGCTTAGTCTACAAGGACCTCATAAGAGAGGATAACGAGGAGGGGACACGGCAGTTCATCCCTTTCTTTGCGAGGAATCTTACGGAGGAGTATTACCAGCAGCTTACGGCGGAAGAGCTTATATATGACAAGAAGAAGAAAGTTCTGAAATGGGATAAGCTCAGAGACAGGAACGAGGCTCTTGATTGCCGTGTGTACAATTATGCCGTTTATTTCATACGCCGTTTCGATACATGGGGTGATAGCATCTGGGACGAACTGGAAGATAGAAGAAGGGCAACCCATGCTGAAGTGTCTCATCAGAGGCGTATAATATATGGACAGATTTCAAAGGGTGTAAAAATATAAATGTTTCGGCTCCGGAGTGGCCTCTATTTTTCATACAATATCGGCTGTTAACACTTTTCACATCAATTGCATATGCAAACAGATTGCAAACAGGTTGCATTCTTTTTTGTACGATTCTAATATATCCTCCCTTGACCTAATTTAACCTATATTTCATAATCAGGAAGAAAGTTAAGCATAAGTAGAAAGCAGTCTACAATATCGCTCGACAATCGTATAATATTTTGCCATGAATAACGCTTTTGATAACTCAAGTACTGGTATTGGAGAGTCGGAGGCTTATCTTGATTTCCAGAGCAAGCTTAGCCGTGTCGCACGCATAGAGCGTCCTGTGCTTATCGTTGGAGAGCGGGGAACAGGTAAGGAGATAAGTGCTAGGAGAATACATTTTCTTTCGGAGCGATGGCAAGGTCCCCTTATAGCAGTAAACTGTGCAGCTCTTCCACAATCCCTTATTGAGAGCGAACTTTTCGGATATGAGAAGGGTGCGTTCACGGGTGCTGTTCAAACCAGAAAGGGAAGGTTCGAGGAGGCTGAAGGTGGAACGCTGTTCTTGGATGAGATTGGACTCATCCCCCTTGAAGTCCAGGAGAAGATTCTGCGTGTTGTTGAATATGGAACATACGAGAGGGTTGGCTCATCTCTAACGCATGAAAGCGATGTGCGTATAGTGGGAGCAACGAATGCGGACCTTCCTGAACTTTGCAGGAAAGGGCTGTTCAAGGAGGATCTGCTCGACCGTCTCTCGTTTGAGGTCCTGTTCCTTCCTCCGCTGAGGAAAAGGGAAGGGGATGTCATGCTTCTTGCTGATTTCTTCGCATCAAAAATGGCGTTCGAGTGTGGGAGGGATGAGAAGCCCGCCTTCAGCGATGAGGTTGTAAGAAAACTTGAAAGCTATAGCTGGCCAGGCAATGTCAGGGAGCTTAAGAATGTTGTGGAACGTGCAGTCTATCGAGCTGATGGCAATTTGATAGAAACCGTGGATTTCAATCCATTCAGAAATCTATTTGGTGATACCTTTGTAGACAATGATAACAGAGAGGAAAACAATCTTCCTCAAGAATTCAAATATGAGTTGAAAGATTTTTCAAAAGCCCATGAAGACTTAGATATCTCATATATTTCAAGAGCTCTGGATGCCTCGGGGGGAAATCAGAGAATAGCGGCTTCGAGCCTTGGACTGACATATGATCAATTCAGAGGACTGTATAGAAAGTATAAAAACAGATTGAAATAATAATTGAAAGATATTTCTATTTAATTTAATTTATTCTTATTAAGATTGATATTTTATGCTATTCTAATTTTATCTTATTATAATACATTGAATTATATTGTTTCAGATTATTCCTATGTCTGTCTTTTTTGCATTTATGTATCATATTGGTAGAATTAAAATAACATAATTCATACCCCCACCCAATAATGCTTTTGCATTCGTATCCCCCTTGTATCGTTAAGGGGGATATGTTTTGTTGTAAATCTTTTATTTCTCTAGAGCCGTAATAGATTCTTTAAGCTTTTTCAGCTCTTTCTCTATATCATCTTCCCTCTCCATTTCTTCAAAATTCATTCCTGTCTTGGACTCTCCTTCCAAGCTGTTAGCATCCGCAATGCTTTCCCAGCGTTCAATCCTGGCTCTGATTTCCTCTGCTCGTCTTACTGAGTCTAAATTCTTTTTCTCGCAACCGGCCTTGCTTAGGGCAATGCGGTCTTTTGCTATTTTCGCCCGTGCCTTAAGAGATGCTGATGTAGCACTCATCTCCTTAAGTTTTTGCTCCGCTTCCCTTATGCTCTCTTCTCCCGCTTTCGCGCTCTGCTCGAGGATCAGTCTTGATTCCTCAGCACTCTTTAATCTTTCTTTCAGAGCTCTTTTTTCCCTGAGTGCCTCCCTTGCCATTTCATCTTCTCCTTTTTCTGCGGCAAGGAGTGCTCTCTCGTCCCATCGTGCTATTGAGTCTTTCATGCTGATGATAATGTTATTATTCACTTCTGTTTCGTTTTTCTTCAGCCTGAGGTCCGATTTCAGTCTTAGAATCGCATCCTCAAGCTCCCTTATAGAAAGATCTATCATCTTTTCGGGATCTTCCATCCTGTCTAGTACGGAATTGACATTTGATGAGACTATGTCTGAAATTCTCCGGAATGTGTTCATTTTTACTCTCCTCTGATTTGTTGTAGTTTCATAACATGTCTGTGCAAATGCCATGCCAATTTCGGTTTTTATCTGTTTTTAAGGGCATTTTAGTCTTTTTCACCTTCGTTGGTGGTTATTTTTACCAATTTTGTGGGCTTTTTTCACCTTGCAATTCCATGTAGACTATGCTCATGAGCAGGCTTTATATAGTTGCCACCCCTATTGGCAATCTGGAAGATATAACACTCAGGGCGTTAAGAGTCCTGAAAGAGGTGGAGATAATCGCGTGTGAGGATACGAGGCATACGGGCATGCTGCTTAACCATTATGGAATAAGCAAGAGGCTCATAGCCACGCACTCATATAATGAGAGGGAAAGCAGCAAGGGTATTCTCAGCCTTCTTGATGAGGGTAAGGATATCGCATACTGCTCTGATGCAGGGACTCCTGGTGTAAGCGATCCTGGAGAGCTCTTGGTCGATTACGTAAGGGAGAACTCGGAGCATGAGGTGATTCCCCTTCCTGGGGCTTCTGCTTTCACGACACTCATAAGCGCTTCTGGAAGGGTTGGAAAAGCTTTCACATTCGAAGGCTTCCTTTCTCCCAAGAGCGGGAGAAGAAAAAAAAGGCTTTCTGAGCTCATTTCCCGAGATGAGGCTTTCATAATTTACGAATCCCCGTTCCGCGTTATAAAGACTCTCAGGGAAGCTGAGGAGATATGCCCGTCCCTGATGTGTGTCATGGGAAGGGAGATGACTAAGCAGTTTGAGGAGATAAGGAAGATGGATATCTCTTCTCTCATTGCCCATCTTGAGGAAAAGAGCGCAATAAAGGGTGAGTTCGCAATACTTATGTACAGGGCGGATGCGGATGATAAGACTGAAGAAGATTAAAAGTCTCAAGGAGCGGGTTCAGATACGCAAGTGCGGTGAGGTTTTCCACCTTGTTTCCAAAGGGGTGGTATGCGAAGAGAGCGAAGAGATATTCAGTTACCTTCTGACGCTTTTGAATGATGAGGACAGGGCTAAGGCTGTTTATTACCATTCAAAGGGCAGGTTTGATGATATCTATTATCTGACTCTGGGAGTTCTTGGAGAGAGTCCTGCGGACTGGGACATGATGGATGATGACGGGCTCATAGATTTCTCTTGTCGTACTGTTTTCCATCATAGCCTCTATCTTGACTCCATAAGAAGCCCTTTCAATGTCGGCTCGATTTTCCGCTCTGCCGAAGCCTTCGGGGTTGAGAGCATAATTCTCCGTCCCGGTTCTGCCGATCCACACCATGCCAGGGCCGAAAAGAGCAGCAAGGGGTGTGTGAGCGCAATCCCTTACTCGTTCTCGGAAATCGAGGAGATGGATACCTCTCTCCCAGTGTTCGCTCTCGAGGTCGGTGGTGTTGATATCGATACGTTCGATTTCCCGGAAAAAGGCATATGCATAATAGGAAATGAGGAGTCGGGAGTGAGCCCCTCTGCATTGAAAATTGCCGACATGAGTCTTGGTCGTGTATCGATAAGGCAGTATGGGGCGAAAGGCAGCATAAATGTCGCCTCCGCCACTTCCATAATGCTCTCTTTATGGGCTAATTCTTCTGCGAGGAGGAGTAGAGACGTTTAAGCCCGTCTTCAACTGCCCTGTTCACGGTTCCTATCGGGAAGAGCCCCTTTGTCCCGCGCTCTCCAGCCTTTCTATCTGTTAGAAGCTCCATTCCCTCATCTATCGTGGATATAGCATAGATGTGGAACATCCCCCTTGCTATCGCATCTTCTATCTCATAGGGGAGAATTAGGCTCTGAATATTCTGCATCGGAATGATAACCCCCTGCCTGCCTGTGAGTCCTGATGTCTTGCATGCGTTGTAGAAGCCCTCTATTTTCTCATTTATGGCACCAACCGGTTGCAGTTTGCCCATCTGATTCACGGATCCTGTTACCGCGATATCCTGGCGTACGGGGATTTCTCCTATTGCGGAGAGAAGAGCGAAAAGCTCTGCGGAGCTTGCAGAATCCCCATCGACTTCTCCGTAACTCTGCTCAAAGCAGATTCCGGCATATAGGCTGAGTGGGAAGTTTCTCGCATAGCGGTGTCTCAGATAGCCCTCAAGGATGAGCAGTCCCTTGTCATGGATTCCTCCCGACAGTCCCGCCTCATGTTCTATGTTTATGATTCCCTCGTTTCCCGGGGCTGCCGTGGCGCTGATTACGGTAGGTGTACCAAACGATGCGAGGCCCCTGTCTATCACGGCAAGTCCGTTAAGTGTGCCGACAAGCTTTCCTTCAAGGGTGATAAGAATCTCACCATCCCTGATTTCCCTGTTTATCCTGTCCTCGGTAAGGCCTGCAAGCTCTCCTCGTTTTGTAATCGCCATTTTCACAGCCTCTCCGTCAATCTCCTCCTTACCTCTGAGCCTAGCTGCGATATCCGCCTCCTTTTCGAGGTCTCCAAGTATCGAGAGCTGTGTTGTGAGCATCTTTCTGTTCTCACTGAACCATGATGAGTAGCGCAGTATCTCCTGGTATGCGGAATTTGAGAGGGGCAGAAGGCCTCTCCCGTTCCTTTTAAGGTATGCGACAGTACCGATGATGTTATCCTCATTCCTGTCCATCTGGTAATCGAACTCAGGACATATCTTGAAGAGTCTCAGAAATTGCGCATCCTTCTCTGCAAGCTCATCATAGGTCTCATCACTTCCAATCAGTATGACTTTCGTCCTTCGCGCTATCGGATACGGCCTGATTGAACCTATGAGCTCGCCTTGGACGGCAGATGATGTCATTGCTTCCTCGCTCATGTTCAGGTAGCGTTTGAGTGTTGTCCAGAGCCCTTTCTCCGCAAGCACCTCCTCTGCATTGAGGACTAGGAATCCACCGGCTGCCATCTGGTAGCTTCCCGCATTGTATGCCAGATGCGCCTCTTTCTCATCCTTTTCCGCAAAACCGAAAAGTGCGTCGTGTGATGGATGGGATTCAATTACGAGCGGCCTCCTTTTCGCATCCTTTCTGTTGAGTACTATGTTTATACGGTAAGCACTCTCTTTTTCCTCTCTTGGCGGCAAGGAATCGATGAAATGCATTACTTTCTGATAGGAAAATGCCTTTTTAAGCTCTTCTTTTGAGATCTGACCATCTTTAAGGCGATCCAGTCCTTTCTGGAATTCTTCAGCTTTTCCCATGGGGAAAATAAGGCAGAGCGGACAGCGCGGGTTATTTGCATTGAACGCGTATGCGGCATCAAAAAGATTCTCGGTATCCCCCTCTATTTTCTCAATCTCCCGCCTTACGGCGCTCATCCTGGCTGTGGATTCATCCCCTGATACGTATATGTTATACCCTGGGCGGTCAATCATGAAACCAAGACGCAGGGCTTCAAGAGCCCTCTCCTGTCCTATGATCGTATCGGGTGCATCTATGTTCTCATAATCCATATCCTCATATTCGAGGGCAAGATCCTTTTCAGTTATTTCTATGACCATGACAAATAATGTAAGTTGTGGATTATTATCTGTCAACGCTATATAATCTTTAGCTATGACAAGAGATGAACTGGTAAGACATTATTATGATCTTTTAGACATTGGATCTTTTGATGATATATCCCTTAACGGTCTTCAGATTGCGATGAGTGATAAGGAGATTAAGAAGATCGCATTTGCGGTGGATGCCTCAATGGATTCGATTGCTATAGCCGCAGATGAGAAGGCGGATCTTCTTTTCGTGCATCACGGGCTTTTCTGGAGCTCTCCGATAGCAATCAGCGGGATGCATTATCATAGGGTGAAAAAGGCGATAATGAGCGACATGGGCCTCTTTGCATGCCATATTCCACTGGATGCCCATCCCCTTTATGGAAACAATGCCCAGATGGCTTTACGTCTTGGAATGACAAGTTATGATCCGTTCGGAACATTCCGTGGAAAGAGTGTAGGGTACAAGGGTAAGCTTCCTTTCCCGATGACTGCTGCCGAGATATCAAGGATTCTGGGATTTGATGAGGACCACGGGCTTAGGACCGTCTGCTTTGGAAAAGACATGATAGAGAGCGTGGCTATCATAAGCGGCGGGGCTTCCCATGATGTATCTGATGCGATAGCTGATGGTATCGACTGCTTTATCACGGGGGAGGTGGAGCATTCGGATTTCCATCTCGTTAAAGAGAGCAATATGAACATGATCGCCGGTGGGCATTACAGGAGCGAAGTCTTTGGTGTCAAGGCGATGATGCGCTATACGGAGAAGGAGCTGGGTATCGAGAGCTTTTTCATCGATGCCGAAACCTGTTTATGAGAAAAAAGCTGACTCCTTTCATCTTCTCTGCACTCATAGTAATTCTGGATCAGGTGACGAAGGCCCTTGTTGTGGCATACATTCCTGAAAACACTGTGAAATTCTCTCTTTTCAATGATTTTCTGAGAATAGTGCATGTCCGTAACACCGCTATTGCATTCTCTCTTGGAGAGGGGCTGGAAATGCCCCTTAAAATCGTTCTTTTCATAGTTGTTCCGCTCATCCTTGTCGCAGCTATCTCATATTACATAGTAAAGGATGAGAGGGAATTCTCCCGCTTTGAGAAATACATGCTCGCCGGTTTCGTCGGTGGCGGATGTGGCAATCTGATCGATAGGGTATTCAGACACATGAGCGTGGTGGATTTCATCAGTACGAACAATTACGGACTTTTCGGAATGGAGAGATTTCCAACCTATAACATAGCGGATGCCTCCGTTGTGATCTGTGTGATTCTTCTTGTGTTATCAATGCTGTTTTTTAAAAAAGGGAATAAAAATGAACAAAAAAGCTAATTCAATTCTTTTCATGGCAGTTGCGACCGTCGTCAACATACTGCTCCTGCTTTTGTTTCTTGTTGCAGGAATCGTGATCCTTTCTCTCCTGCCTTTCGCAGGCAACCCGAACACATATTCAATCGGAATACTTGTAGTCTTTCTTTTATCGATAATACTCTCATTCTCAATATATTCTAAGCTTATAAAGTGGGCGACGAAGAAATTCGATCTTGAAAACAGACTCGATCCAATTCTTACCCCGCGAAAGAACAGAAGGGACAACAGGGAGTGATGAGATACTATCCTTCATCCCTCCTTGAGAGCACGTCATGGTACTCATTCAATGATACTTATGTCGAGAAAAGCAGATGGTATCTTCCCCGTCTCAGCGATCCAAGCATACTGCTCCCATCCGAAAGCCCCGATGGCAAATGGCATCTTTTCTGCCATACCTGGCTTGGCATACACCACTATACATCCCTTAGCGGGCTGAATTGGAAGATGGCAGGAAAGGTGGTATTCCTCAGGGCCCATTCTCCTTTCATTTACCGTGAGTCGGGAGTCTATCATATGCTTTTCGAGCGTCATGATTTTGAGAAGAGGGACAAGGATGTGACAAAGAACGCGAGCCGCATATATCTCTCTTCCTCCGAAGATCTTTTTCACTGGTCTGAGCCAAGGCCGATTCTTGATGCTTCCAGGGTCTCCTCATCATCGTACAGAATGGGGCCGTGCCGGGTCTCGAGGCCTCAGCTAATATCATGGCAGGGGCGGTATATCCTGTATTTCGGAGCAGGGGAGGCGCGCATGTTCGATACGGGGCAGAAAACTTCGGTCAGGCTCATGTATGCTGAATCGGATTTCATAGAAGGACCTTACAAGGTGAGAAACAAATGCGTGCTTGAGATAGAACCGGACGGGCCATACCGCAGCCTTGCAACTGGATCCGTGAGGATATTCCCATGCTCTGATGCCGTCTGTGCCGTTGAATGTTCCTACGTGTACGATAGGCAGCGTAACCGTTCCCGTTCTCTGATGCTACTTTTAAAGAGCACGGATGCGCTTAATTTTGAAACTGTAAGGGTGATGCATAGCCAGAGCGAGGAGGGATTCGCAAGCAGGGCTATCACAAGTGCCGATTTGAAATACATGGAGAGTGAGAATACCTGGTACTGCTATTACAGTGCAAATAATAAGGAAAGGCATTACCCGTTTGTAAGAGAGGCTCTTGGCCTTCTGCTTGGAAGGAGTGGTGCTCTGAAAAAATGAAAGCTTCCACGGAGCTGCTCTTCTCCGGGAAGCCTTTTGTGCCTTATTCCAAGTCTAGGAATGCGGTGTAAGCCTTCTTTGCCATCTCAATGTCGAATGTCGATGTGATCTCGAACGGTGCGTGCATGCTAAGTACTGACACTCCTGAGTCTATCACGCTCATGCCGTA
Organism: uncultured Spirochaetaceae bacterium; assembly: GCA_944389025.1. Lineage (GTDB taxonomy): Bacteria > Spirochaetota > Spirochaetia > Sphaerochaetales > Sphaerochaetaceae > Ornithospirochaeta. Next base: position 51,170 of record CALXKU010000004.1, on the reverse strand, counting down.
CCAGGCTGCGAATTTCGCAATAGTACCGCCTCCTCCGACATCAACTTTTGCCATGTCGGCCATCTGGAATGTGATGCCGTGATCATCCATGGCCTTTCTCAGCTTTGCGATATACTCCGCATTCGCATCGCTTGCTCCGCTCTTTCCGCCGGAACCGGTATATTTGTTGAATACGATACCTCCTCCAAGCCTGGATGAGTTCTCCTCGTCGTACAGTTCCATGTTAAGGGGATCCAGTGCGCTGTTTACGTCGCTTGAGAGCATGTATGAGTTTCTAAGCGTTCTGCGTGCCCTTATCGCATCATAGCCGCCGAATCTTGAAAGGAGTTCGGAGAGTGCGTTCTCAAGCAGAAGACTGTTCATTCCGGTAGCACCGACCGAGCCGATTTCCTCCTTATCTACTAGCAGGCAGCAGCATGTCCTTTTCGCACTATCATGCTCAAGGGATGCTTCAAGGCTCGTATATGCGCAGACCCTGTCATCCTGTCCGTACCCGATCACCATATCCTTTCTTAGTCCGAGGTATTTCGCCTTTCCTGCTGGTACCACCTCAAGCTCTGCCGAGAGGAAGTCATCCTCGCATATCCCGTATCTTTCCTTGAGGATATCGAGAACCGCTTTCTTTCCCGCATCCTTCTCATCTTCCCTGTTGAGGGCAAGTACGAGATCAAGGCTCTCCCCCGGGATGAATTCGCTCGCACTTTTCTTCATCTGCTCCTGAGCGATATGAGGAAGTATATCTGAAATGGCGAATGTGCTCTCATCATCCTCTTCACCCATCCTCACCTCTATTAATGAGCCGTCTTTCTTCGCGATCACACCGTGAATTGCAAGTGGCATTGTGACCCACTGATATTTTTTTATCCCACCATAGTAGTGCGTGTTGAGGTATACGATGCCGTTCTTCTCGTAAAGAGGCTTCATCTTCAGATCCAGCCTCGGGGAATCGATATGAGCGCAAAGGATGTTCATCCCTTCCTCTATTGGATTGGTTCCGAGCTCAAAAAGGACGATCGATTTCCCGTATACCGGCATGTATACCTTATCCCCCGCTCTAAGGGTCTCATGGTCCTCTATATTCCTGTATCCGGCTTTCTCTGCTAGGCGGATCGTACTTTTGACACATTCCCTCTCCGTCTTATTCTCGGAGATGAAGTCTATGTAGTTTTTTATCGTATCTGACACTTTGTCCTCCTCATTTTGTCACTTATAATTAATAATATATTCAAATTCATCTTTTCAGGGTAGGGGAGAAAAATGAGACGGACTGGCAAAAAGAAAGATAGGGGAAGAGGGGGCAGGATGGCGGGGTTGAGAAAACGCCTTGAAAAGGAGCCTGTCCTCCTTTTCGTCTATTTCCTCCTCCGCTTCTCCGTCATCGCCGTTCTTGTCCTGCAGTGCCTCAACGGCAACTATTACAATGTCTTTCTCTGCGTGCTGACACTCATATTGCTTACGATTCCAAGTATCATAGAGCATAGGCTCAAAATTGAGATTCCAAACACTCTTGAGATTATCGTAATCGTCATGGTTTTCTCCGCTGAAATTCTGGGAGAAATAAGCTCTTATTATACGAAGTATCCTGGCTGGGATACGGCTCTGCATACCCTGACAGGTTTCCTTACGGCGGCAGTGGGCTTCTCAATCGTCGAACTCATGAACCGCAGCTCACGCAATCTCAGTCTCTCCCCATTCTTCGTCTGTCTGTTCTCTTTCTGCTTTTCCATGATGATCGGAGTCCTCTGGGAGTTCTTCGAGTGCATGATGGATTATTTCTTCTTCCTGGACATGCAGAAAGATAGCATAGTAAGTTCAATACACTCTGTAACCCTGGATCCTGAGAATCTTGGGAGGGTAGTGCATGTATGGGATGTGGAAAATGTGTCAGTCAATGGCGCTCCTCTTCCCATTGGCGGATACTTGGATATCGGACTGTATGATACCATGAAAGATCTTGCGGTAACGTTCATCGGTTCCGTAACTTATTCCCTGTTCGGGTTTTTCTATCTTACAGGGAAGTCGAAAGGACATTTTTTCAGAAAATTCATTCTTACCTGGGATGATGAAGGAGAAAAGGAATGAAAATGAAACGGATTGCTGTTTTTATGCTTGTTATTCTTACTGCGCTTTCTGTCTACAGCGTAACATGGACCTGGTCCAGCCCGTATGAGGATACGTATGGTTTCCGCTATCAGCTGGATACTGAGATCGGTGAGAACTGGACATATGTGCCAAGCTCCGTCACCAGCCTGACGCTGGATAACGTAGCCCCTGATACGACACTGTACGTTCAACTCTCCAGGGATGGTTTATCCTGGAGTCCTTCTGGAATCGCGACATATGTGCCAGAGGAGGATGAGCCGGAGAAAGCCGAGATAAGCGCGAACATAACCAGTGCTCCCGATATGCTCCGTCCAAGGGTTTTCGAGTTTTCGCTCACCCTTGATGTCGGTGCCGACATGTTCTATCTGGAAAGCCTGAACGTGGCTCCATATGGCGGAGTGGCTCTCGACTTTAAGAACATATATTCTCCCACATCTTGGTTCGGTCTTGGACTTGGATTGAGGACAGGTGCCTCTTTCGTTCCTGAGAATGGGAATATCATAACATCATTTACAGAGGGTAGGGGCTTTGCCGATCTTGATAAGGGGCTCTATGCCGATCTCTCCATTGCTTTTAGCTTCATTGTAGCCCCATCTGTCGAGCTTAATGTGCTTGCAGGTGGTGGAATCAGTGCCCTGAACGCATCTGTTCCAACTCTTTTCGAAATTTCTGGGAAACCATGCGGTGCCTATACCCTTGCCGGTCTTTCTCTTGACAGATATTTTGGAAGAATGTTCCACATGGGACTCTCATATAACTTCAAATATTTCTTTGCAAAGGATGGAAGCGGTATAAACATGCATAGTGCTGGCATCCATATGGGCCTTACGTTCTGAGAAAAACAAACCCTTCAGTTTTTGGCTGAAGGGATTTCCTTAAACAAGTTTCTTTAAATCCTCTATGAAGGATTCGTCAACCTTTTCCCAAGCATAGGAAGGAACACCGAAGTGCCCGGTTTTTGAAGTGGCCAGATACTGGGGATTCCTCAGGCTGAATCTCTTTATGATCGCATCGGGGCGCAGATCATAGTGCTTTTCAACAACCTTGAGAATCTCTTCCTCGCTTACCTTCGCTGTGCCGAATGTATCGAGTTCGAGAGATACGGGTTTTGCGACTCCTATGGCGTATGCGATCTGAAGCTCAGCCTCTCTCGCGGTTCCGCTCCTGACGATTGACTTTGCAATGTTTCTAAGAGCATAGGCGGCACTTCTGTCAACCTTTGAAGGGTCCTTTCCTGAGAATGCTCCACCACCATGGTGAGCTTTGCTTCCGTAAGTGTCGACGATGAGCTTCCTTCCTGTCAGCCCGGTATCCGCCGCAGGCCCTCCGAGCACGAAGCGTCCTGTCGGGTTGATATAGAATTTCGTATTCTCATCAATCAGCTCCTTAGGAAGGCCTTCAAGTATGATCTTCTCCTTTATGTCCTCCCTGAGTTTATCAAGGGAAATCTCCTCATCATGCTGTGCAGAGACGACGACGGCTTCAATTCTTTTCACATCCCGTCCATCGTACTCGATTGTTACTTGGCTTTTTCCGTCCGGTCTAAGATACGGCAACTCTCCGCTTTCTCTTTTTTCTGTAAGGAGGGCGGTAAGTTTTCTTGCAAGAGATATTGCAAGTGGCATTTCCTCCTCCGTCTCATCGATGGCATAGCCGAACATGATTCCCTGGTCCCCTGCACCGCTTGAATCCTTCTCATCAAATGAGGAATCGACGCCCATGGAGATATCCGGGCTCTGTGCATGGATGGTCTCTGTTATCTCACACTTGTCGGTGAATCCCAGCTTCTCATCGGTATATCCAATGCCGCGGATTACGGACCTTGCAATCTCCTTATAGTCTACTGAAGCCTTGCTTGTTATCTCTCCCATGATATGAACCCTTCCCGGTTCTGCGATTACCTCGCACGCTACGCGGGATGAAGGATCTTTTTCCAGGAGCGCGTCCAGAATGGCATCTGCAATCTGGTCGCATACCTTATCCGGATGGCCACAGGTGACCGATTCGGACGAAAATAGTTTTCTCATTTGCTTTTTCCTTATCGATTATAAGAAAATACCTTATAATAAGACAAAATGCAAACATAATGTTTTGCTACTGCACAAAAGATTGCAAAGTGTCTAGAAATGGATTTCCCTCTTAATTGATTATCTTAATTCTTGGGAGTATGATTTTCCTATGCTTACACTTGATACTGTATACCAGGCCGCGTTCACATTAAGACAGGTGGCGCGCTGTACCGACCTCATCAGGGCACCGAAGATGTTCCCTGAAAGCGAGGTCTATCTTAAGACGGAGAACCTTCAGGTGACAGGCTCATTCAAGCTTCGTGGAGCTTATTATAAGATGAGCCGTCTGACCGAAGATCAGAAAAAGAAGGGGGTTGTCGCATGCAGTGCCGGCAATCATGCCCAGGGGGTTGCGCTTGCCGCATCAAGGCAGGGAATTGAGGCTGTGATCTGCATTCCGGAAGGGGCGCCTATATCAAAGGTCGAGGCCACAAGGAGTCTGGGGGCGACCGTTGAACTTGTAAAAGGGGTCTATGATGATGCCTATGTACGGGCTCATGAGATCTGCGAAGAGACGGGAAAGACAATGATCCATCCCTTCGATGATGAGGATGTGATTGCCGGGCAGGGAACTCTTGGACTGGAAATTCTAAACCAGCTTCCGGATGTTGATGTGGTAATTGTCCCGGTGGGAGGTGGAGGCCTTATTGCCGGAGTTGCGTATGTGCTTAAGATGCTACGACCTGAGGTGAAGGTTTATGGCGTCCAGGCAGCAGGGGCTCCAAGCATGGTGAATGCCCTTGAGCACCATCACATCGAAGCCCTCAAGAGCGTATCAACAGTATCTGATGGTATTGCGGTGAAATGCCCGGGGGAGCTGACATACAGCTATGTCGAGAAGTATGTGGATAAGGTAGTTACCGTTACCGACGATGAGGTTGCATGTGCGATTCTTGATCTGATGGAGAAGCAGAAGCTTGTCGCCGAAGGTGCGGGTGCTGTCGCTGTAGCCGCCGCCATGTTCAATAAGGTGGATATAAAAGGAAAGAAGACCGTATGTCTTGTATCCGGAGGGAATATAGACGTCACAATTCTTTCCAGGGTTATTAACAGGGCTCTTTTAAGAGAGGGACGTTATGCTGATTTCACAATCGCCCTCCAGGATAAGCCGGGACAGCTTGCCGAGATTTCATCAATCGTAGCCCGCCATGGTGCAAATGTGGTCGGTGTTTTCCATGAGAAAGCCGGGAGCGGAACGGATCTCAATTCCTGTACCCTCCGTCTTACGATCGAGACTAGGGATCATCATCATGTTTCAGAGATAAAAGAAGCGGTTAAGAATGCCGGATATGATATCATAGCGGAGCTTGCGTAGTGTCTAAGTACTTTTTCTTCGATGTGGATGGAACACTCCTTCCTTTCGGAAAGAGCGTTCCCGAGAGCGCGGTATATGCAATAAAGGCAGCGCAGGCCCTCGGATCTAAATGTTTTATCGCCTCTGGTCGCTCCCTTGCCGAGTTGCCTGCATTCGAGAATATCGCGTTCGATGGATACATATGCTCTGCGGGGGCGACGATAGAGATTGATGGCAAGAGGATATACAGTGCGCATATAGAGAGAAAGAAGTTCAATAAGCTTTTCAGATACCTGAAGGATAGGGGATTCTACGTTCTGACTCAGACGGATAACGCTACGTATTTAAGCCGTGAGGCAGGTGAGTTCTTCAAGAGCCAGTTAATGAAGTACATAGGCCGTCTTGTAGAGCTTAATGGCCTTGTTCTATCAGAGGACGTGCCTGAGGATGAGGAAATCAAGAAGCTCCTCATTCTCTGTGCGGAGGACGGTTATGGTACGGATAGGGTGAGAGCTGAGATAGGATCAGAATTCACTGTCGTGAACAATACCGTCTCCCTTCCTCCCCGTCTCATGGTGGAGATCGTGATGAGCTCTGTCAGCAAGGCTACCGGAATAGAGAAAGTGCTCTCTTATTATGGTGCATCCAGAGAGGACTCGGTCGCAATCGGAGATGGATCTAACGACATAGAGATGGTAGAGTATGCATCTCTTGGCATAGCCATGGGGAATTCCAGCAGCGATCTGCTGGAAGTAGCGGACTATGTGACGACAGATGTCGAGAACGATGGCATAAAGAATGCCATATTTTACGCGCTCAGTGGTGGTGCATACGATGGAAGAAACAAGAAAGAAGGCTGAGTACAGGAGTTCGATAAGAAGTAAGACGCTTATAAAGCGAGCGCTGCTTGAACTGATGCAGGAGAAGGCTTTTGAGAGCATATCCGTATCCGATATCGTGAGAAAGGCCGATATCAACAGAGGTACGTTCTATGCCCACTTCAAGAGCCCTCATGATGTCCTTTTCAAAATCCAGGATGACATGTTCTCAGAGCTTACGACGCTTTTAAACAGGTATACCCCTGATGAGGTCATGAGGGATCCTCAGCCTATTTTCCGTCAGATATCCGAATTCCTGATTTCCGATATCGCATATTACCGTATGCTTTTCAAGGTTGCCGGCATACATGAGTATCTATCTAACAACAAGGATAAGATTTTCAGTTACTTCATGAGCAGCAACCTTCTAAGCCAGATAAGTGATAAGGGGATGAGGAAGAATCTGATAGCACTTATCGATTTCTGGCTCTGCGGTATTTTCGATGTGTATTATGACTCGGTGCTGGAAAAGATTCCTCTACGCCTTGATGAGGTTCCATCATTCTGCTCGAGGGTGGTATCTCTCAGCTCGAAGGGAAGCCTTGAGTTCCTTGAGGTGTTCTCTCGCCCTTAGATTATGCAGCAGCAGAAACGGAAGAAGAGCATTGAGAGGCAGCATTCAACGATGCTTGATGTAGGGCCGTAGAAGCTTCTCTGACTCTGATACTGGCTGCTTCTGTCATTGAAATAATCGCGGTATCTCCTGTATTCCTGATTTGACGGATCCATGCGGCATGCTGTCTCGATATCTTCCCTCGCTGCGGCATTGCTTCCAGTGCTCCTCTTTGCCAGTGATGATATGAAATACCACTCCGCATTCCTCTCTGCTACGGGAATCCTCGAAAGCTCCTGAAGACAGCGCCCGAATTCCCTCATGTTATAAAGGGCTCTTGCCCTGTTCAGAGATGGTCCCATCCCGTAACGGCGAGAAAAGTCATTCTCATCAAAACCGAAATTGAAACCCTGTCCTCCGAATCCCGTATACCATTCGAACGGGCCTCTTTGCGAGTAGCCATAGCTATTCCCATTCTGATAGCCTGATGATGAGGACGATGAGGAAGAGTAGGTGTTCTTATGGTTAATTAGGATATCATAGGCCTCATTGACCTTTTTCATCATTTCGGCGGCTTCCGGACTGTTGCCATTAAGGTCCGGATGGTATTTCTTCGCCATCTCCTTGTAGGCCCGCTTTATCTCATCGTCCGATGCTCCCGGCTTCAGGCCAAGGATTCTGTATGGGTCATCAATCATCATTCTTTTCCTTATCGTAACTCTTCCAGATGCCAGAATAGATTATGTTTCTCAGAATGGCAAGGTTGTCATCAAGTGCAAGGGTCTCAAATGCTGTGCTAGCATCTGTTGCAGCATTCATCAGAAGGCTTTCAATAACTTCCCCATTCATACCAAGAAGGGGATTGTATGAGCCTCTCTTCTCATCTTTCTTGCGGTCTATGAAGGCATCCATAAGGTATATGAACCGTCCGAGAGCAGAGCCAAGGGATAGAAGAGATGGCGAGAAGAAATCGTTTTCTACGGGATTGAAGATTTCAGCTATTGCAGAGCCGAAAAGATATGACATCTTCACCGCATCACTTTCACCTCTCTCCTCTTGCTTTGCCAGTGCATCCAGCCCTTCGCGTAATATCTTAGCCTGTCGTGGATATTTTCCTTCGATTGGACTTAACGAGTTCCTGAGAGCTTTTACCTTCTTCTCATCCGCACCATCATCGCGGTCATGGAGTTTATCTAGTTCGCTGTAGTAGCTCAGGAGCATCTGCATGTCAGCTCCATAGGCAGTGTAAGGGCTTGTTATGTACTTATGCTCTTTCAACGGTCTTGCCGCGCAGCGTTCAAATCCCCCCTCTATTCCTGCATCATATAAATCTGTCAACAGTAGGATAAGGAATACCATGTCGTAGCTTAACGTGGCAGCCCCCTCCTTGCCATAGCGGCCTTTCAGCTCGTGGCAGAGTCCGCAGTAATATGCCCTATACTTCTCGATTTCTGATCTTGAGAGATTGCTTTTTGTTGGTGTTATGAAGCCGAGCATGTCCTATGTCCTTTTTATGAACTCATTGCCGCAGGATGGGCAATGTATCTTTATCTTGCCTTTGTGTTTCGGGACACGGCAGACTGTGGCGCATTTCGGGCACTTGAATCTCTTATACGGATCTTTTCGGAAAATGGAGGCGAATTTATCGGCCTCATACCTTCTTTTCCCGATATTCGTACTGAATATTCTGAAGCATGTGTATGCTATCAGTGCGATCGCCACAAGGGCGGGAAGCAGTGCGAGATACCGTTCCCTTATCACGCTTGAAAGGGTTGCAAATACTATAGATAAAATCAGCGTCGTGAAAGAGAGCGCATCAAATCCGGTTCTTCCATTAAACATATTCTAAATATCCGAACAAATCGGGCATTAGTCAAATGGAATTTGCTCTTCCCATGTTGCTTTGTAAGGGGGAAAGCCCATCTAAAAGCGATAAAAGGTACACTTACGGATTTGCCGTTTGCCTCTGGAAGGATTATCATGAATATATCGGAGGAGGATATGTAAGAAATGGTGAGAATTTTCGCACACAGGGGCTTTTCCGGCATGTATCCTGAGAACACGATGCTTTCTTTCTGGAAGGCGGTGGAGGCGAAAGTCGACGGTATTGAGCTCGACATCCATTTTTCAAAGGATGGGGAGATCATGATACAGCATGACGAGGCGATGAGAAGAACCAGCGGGTTGGATGGTTTCATATTCGATTATACGCGCAGCGAGCTTGAGAAGATCAACGCAGGTTCTCTTTTTGATAACAGGTTCGGTTTCACTCCCATCCCCTCATTTGAGGAGTACCTCGATTTCATTAAGGATAAGAAGATAGTTACAAACATCGAACTTAAGACGGCTCCCGTCTATTATGATGGAATAGAGGAGAAGGCTGTTGATATGGTTTGTCGTGCCGGTCTTGAGAATAGTGTAATCTTCTCCTCATTCAACTGGCTGAGCATAGTACGTCTGCATAAGATTGCTCCAGAGCTTCCCGTAGCACTCCTTATAGATCAGAGGCTTTATAACATGGGACCTCTTTTTAAGCGGGAAGGAATCTCTTACTTCCATCCGTCCTATGGTACGATCGATATAGATAGTGTTAAGGACATGCGCTCAAACGGGGTAGGGATCAACGTCTGGACCGTCAATGACGAGGCGGATATCATAACGGCTCTGAATCTGAAAGTGGACGGGATAATTACCAACTACCCTGACCGGGTGAGAAGGCTGGCAAAAGATATCTGATCATTTTCTTACCGCGCATGATGAGCGGAATATTATTGTCGAATTGAGTATGAGTTTCTTTTTCGGACGGAACTGGTTCTGTATGATCGATGAAAGCTGATAGAATGCCATTCTTCCCATCTCCCTGAACGGCTGTTTCACGGTCGTAAGGGATGAGTACTCCGCGCTTGGAATGTCATCATAGCCTATTATTGAGATGTCCTCAGGAATTCGTATCCCGTTTTCTTCAAATGCTTTTATCGCTCCGAGGGCCATGATATCATTTGCAGATGCGATAGCCGTGAAAGGCAGGTGTCCGCTCTTTATCATCTCTTTAAAGATGTTGTAGCTGGTCATGAAATCGTATTCTCCATATCTCATCGATATCGAGATCCCGTTATATTCTCCGATTGCTTTGCAGAATCCTTCCTCTCTTGCTTTGTTCGTACTTGTTCCTTCCCTTCCTCCTAGGTAGAGTATGTCCCTGTGCCCAAGGGTGAGAAGGTATTTCGTGCTCTGATACATGCCATCATAGTTATCCGTGGTTATGAGGTCTATGTTGTCAATCTCAGGGTCCCTGTCCAGGAATATGATCGGGATGATGTTGTCTTTTATAATCTGATGAAGCAGTGGCGAGGCTTTTCCTGATGTGCTCATTATCACACCATCAACATGCATGTCGATCAGTTTCTTGATAATGTTATCCTCTTTCTTCGGATCGTTTCCTGAGCACAGTGTGATGATATTCGCTCCGCTTAGTGCTGCGGCATTGTCCGCCCCGCTGAGCATCAGAGGAAAAAACTGGTTCTCAAGATCGGGGACGATGAAGCCTACGAGGTTGGAAGACTCCTTCTTCTTCTCCCTCTGGTACTCCTCTATGGCGGCTTCAATCTTCTTCCTGGTTGCGAATTTTACCTTATCAGGCTTGGACAGAGCCCGTGAGACCGTGGCGATGGAGACATCTGTCATTGCTGATATTTCTTTTAGAGTTGGATTGACTGCCATGATTTTATTATGGGATGAAAATGGCAATTTTATAAAGGAAAATTTTACATTAATTTGCATAATTTACTTAGAATATTTTCAGTAATATTTTCATTTTCTGGTTTTTATTTAAATTAATTTATTTTATATAAACAAAATATAAGATTTAAAAATCCGTAATATTTTTGCAATTTATTTGCAAAAAATAGAGATTTCTTTTGTTTGACAGTTTCAAATTTGCAATTGGATAATGAAAACAGAAGGAGATGAAAATGAAAAAAGGATTAGTATTTTTACTTCTTGCAGCACTCGTTTTCTCACCTGTTTTCGCAGGTGGAAGCAGTGAGTCCTCAGATAGCGGAAAAGATCAGCTGTTATGGCTCTATGAATCTGCGACAGCGGAGCACGAACAGCACCTGAGAACTGATCTCATCGAAGTAGTCAACTCCCGTGCGGATGATTATGAGTTCGAGATCAGGTTCGATCCTAACTATGACCAGAACGTAAGAACTCAGCTTCTTGCAGGTGCGGGGCCTGACCTTGTTCTCACCGCCGGTCCTAGCTATGTACAGGAACTCGCAAAGGAAGGTTACCTCTATTCTCTGGATGAGTTCGCCGCTCAGTATGGATGGAATGACATCCTCTTCCCGATGATGCTCGACCTCGGATCCGTTGACGGTCACCTTTATGCTCTTCCTAAGACCTATGAGTCAATGGTTATTTTCTATAATAAGACACTCTTTGACGAGCATGGCTGGACAATTCCTGAGACATGGGAGGAGTTCGATGCACTATGCCAGGAGATCAAGGACGCTGGAGTTATCCCACTTGTGAATGGAAACAGCAGCTGGAGACCTACGAACGAGCACCTTGTGACCTATTTCTTCAATCATATCGCAGGCCCTGACAAGATTTACCAGGCACTCAATGATGAGATTCCATGGACGGATGAGGCTTTCGTCGAGGCAATGGATGAGCTCGTACATTTCTTCAACGATTACTATTCACCGGACTACTTCTCATACGCGGATGAGGACTGCCTTGCGGTCATCGCCGACGGTTCCGTAGCCATGTATATCTCCGGTACATGGAACTTCCAGAGAATGGATGAGTTCTTCGGTGAGACAGGACAGGATTGGGACTGGGCTCCGATTCCTGTGAAGGAAGGTCTTGAGTATCCTCTTTATGCGATCGGAGTAGGAGCTACGCTCTCAATCAACCAGAAGACGGCAAGGCCGGATGCTGTTGCTGAGCTTCTTAACACACTCTTCACGGACAAGGCCGTACAGGTACAGCTTAATGTTGACTGGCCGGGAGAATGGATTCTTCCTATCAACACCCTCAACAGAGAGGATTTCGGCGATAAGATTGATGCCCGCTTTGCAGCATGCATCGATGAGATGAGCGATGCTATTAACGCAGGTAAGTTCGGCTATGTGACATGGACGTTCTGGCCGGAGAAGACCGACCAGTACATCTGGGAACAGGTTGAGAACGTATTCCTTGGCAACATGAGCAGCATCGAGTATCTCGAAGGTCTTGATGCCGCATTCCAGGCCGATTATGACGCAGGTAACAGCCTTCCTGTTCCAAGTTCGGTTTAAGTTGATGTCTTACTTCCATCCGCCGTTTTGGCGGGTGGAAGATATTAAGGAGCAGAAATGAAAAAGAAGAATTTATCAGGATTTGTTTTCGTTCTTCCGGCTCTTCTTATTAACGTGATTATTATTCTTGTTCCGGCTGTTGCCACAGTCTATTTCTCTTTTACCGAGTGGAATGGTCTCGGAACTCCTAAGTTCAATGGCATAGATAACTTCATATCACTCTTTCACAATGAGAGCCTGTTCGTTGCGATAAAGAACAATATCAAGTGGACGATTTTCTTTCTTATAGTTCCAATCGCCATTGCCCTGTTCATCGCAGTGATACTTCTTTTCAGGAAGAGGGGAAGAACCGCTCTGCAGTCGATTTTCTTCATACCCAATATTATTTCCCCTGTAGTTATATGTGCCATTTTCTCTTCAATGATACTTCATCCTAGAAGTGGAATTCTCGGCTGGATAAACAATCTGGGAATCCTTTCAGAAAAGCTTGTGAACCCTCTTACCCAGCAAGCGACATCGATCTGGGCATGTATGGCAGTAGACTGCTGGCACTGGTGGGGTTTCCTTGCAGTCGTATTCCTTGCTGCTATGAGGCAGGTTGATGACAGTCTTATCGAAGCGGCGGAGATAGATGGCGCGGGTTTCTTCAGAAAGTTCATCAGCGTTATCATACCTTCGATCAGGAGCAACATCCTTTTCATGATGCTTATGACGATAATCTGGAGTTTCCTATCATTCGATTACATTTGGATTCTTACTGGAGGAGGACCCGGTAACAGCTCAGAGATGCTCTCAACGCTTTCTTACCGCTACTCGTTCTATACACATGATATCGGGCTTGGTTCCGCTACCGCTCTCATAATGAGCTTCCTTGCGGGTATCGTAATCGTCTTCTATGTAAGGATGCAGGTTAAGGAGGGTAAGTCATGAGAGTGCATGATGGAAAGACAGTAAAAGTTTTAAGCATAACGATAATCGTTTTCATGATTCTCGTCACACTTCTTCCCCTTGCTCTCATGGTCCTGAACAGCTTCAAGACCAGGATTCAGATCTCAACGAATCCTCTTGCGCTGCCCGAGTCACTCTCTTTTGAGAATTACATGGATGCATGGGTGCAGGGAAGTATCGCACGGGCTGCAAGAAACAGTATCACACTTGTTGTGGGAACACTCCTCATAACTCTGCTTATAAGCTGTATGGCGGCATACGGGCTTGCAAGAAAGGCCGTCTTCGGCTGGAAGACCATCAGTGTGTATTTCCTTGTATGCAATACGATTCCGAAACAGCTTTTCATAATACCGCTCTTCTTCATTCTGCAGAAAGCGGGATTCGTAAACAACCTGTTCGCGATGATGGTGATCTATGCGGCAGTCTATTCACCATTCGCGATATTCCTGCTTAAGACGTATTTTGAAGCTATCGATCAGGATATCATGAACTCTGCGATGATAGACGGGGCTAGCAACATGCAGATTTTCTGGAAGATCGTGCTTCCTCTCGTACAGCCGGGACTTCTTACCGCATCCCTGATCGTAGGACTCTGGTGCTGGAATGAGTTCCTGTTCGCGGTCACATTCCTGCAGACGGAGAATGTTACGACTCTTGCTGTCGAGTTCTACAGCTTTACAAGCAGATATACCACGGAGTGGGGTAACATGATGGCTTATGCCGTGATGGTCACTCTGCCTGTGATAGTATTCTTCATCTTCCTGCAGAGGAGGTTCATCGATGGAATGACTGCAGGCGGAGTTAAAGGTTAGGAGGAAAAAAGTGGTTAATTCAATGTGGCTCACACTTTCAGAGACAACGATGATCGAGTATAAGCAGAGCCTTGAAGAGGGTAGGATGGTTGAGCCTTATAAGGATGAGGCGATAATGATCAGGTCCCTTTTCGAGAAGGGTGTGCTTATGGAGAAAGAGGCAGCTGCTCTTCTTGAGAAGATGAAAAACGCACCTGTGAGGGCTGATTATGGCTATGTTGAACCTTCTGATTATCAAGGCATACTGGACGAATGCTCCGATGTAGAGAGAACACCGGTTAAGATCTGCAGAGAGAGCTTGAAAGATAAGATTTACGGTGCATGGCTCGCCCGTTGTGTCGGTTGTCTTTTCGGTCAGCCTATTGAGGGGTGGTACAGGGACCGTATCGTAGGCCTGCTTAAGGATACGGGCAATTACCCGCCAAAAGGCTACATGTCATCTGCAATAGATAAGAAGATAAGGGAGAGATATCACGTTGTGGATGAAGGCAGGGTCTATGGTAGCAACCATATAAACTGGATCAACAACGTTTCTTTCATGCCAGAGGATGATGATACGAACTACACTGTGCTTTGTCTGAAAACGGTGGAGGAGTTCGGGAGGAATTTCACAGCTGAGCAGATGGCGCATTCCTGGATGATGAATCTCCAGTTTTTGCACGCATGTACAGCGGAAAGGGTTGCATACAGAAATTTCACGAATCGCATAGAGCCACCATATTCGGCACTCTATAACAACTGCTATCGTGAATGGATCGGAGCACAGATAAGGGCTGACCTTTTCGGGTATATCAACCCGGGAAATCCGAGAGAGGCGGCGAGAATGGCATATAATGATGCCTCCATAAGCCATGTTAAGAACGGAATCTACGGTGAGATGTTCGTTGCGGCGATGCTTGCAAAGGCTGCCGTAAGTGATAATGTCAAGGAGATAATAGATGCCGGTCTTGCGGAAATTCCTAAGTCTTCGAGGCTCCGTGAGGCAATTGATAGGGTATTCTCCTGGTATTATGATGAGAAAATCAGTAGCGAAGAGGCGCAGAACCGTATTCATGAGCTCTATGATGAGAAGGATAATCATGACTGGTGTCATACGATTTCCAATGCCATGATCTGCACGATAGCCCTGCTCTGGGGAGAGTTGGACCTTGAGAAGACGATAGGAATCGCAGTCACATCCGGTTTCGATACCGATTGTAACGGTGCGACCACGGCTTCCATAGTTGGCATGGTCCTCGGTGCATCTTCTCTCCCCGAGAAGTGGGTATCTCCTCTTAATGATACGATAATAAGCGGAATAGATGGTTTTGGACGCGTAGCAATCTCTTCTCTTGCTGAAAGGACTCTCAATCTTATTGAAGAAGGAAAATGATATGAGATATCTGGTACTTGGTTCCCTTAACATCGACATGACCTACCGTGTGGAGCATATCGTGAACGCGGGGGAGACAATAAGCAGCGTCTCCGTCTCCCGCAGCGCGGGAGGCAAGGGAGCAAACCAGGCAGCTTCCCTGGCGAAGGCCGGGGAGGATGTGTATTTCGTCGGAAAAGTTGGCTCCGATGGCTCTTGGGTGCTTGATAAGCTCTCATCCTATGGGGTCAACATTTCAAAGACGATAGTAAGTGATACTGAGGAGACAGGAACGGCGATCATACAGGTCGATAGCCGGGGACAGAATTCGATAATCCTTCATGCAGGAGGGAACAAGGCTTTCACTTTCAGCGATATAGAGGGTGCTCTTAAGGATTTCTCTTTAGCAGATGTGCTCGTGCTTGAAAATGAGATAAACCTCCTTCCTGAGATAATCGACATGGCGTATGACAAGAATCTTGTGATAGCCTTTAACCCTTCCCCTTGTTCGCCCGAGATACTCTCTCTTCCGTTATCGAAGATCTCTTATTTCTTCCTTAACGAGATAGAAGCGGAGACGCTTTCCTGTCTGGGCCGACCACTTAAGGAAGACTGTGATTTCAGGACGGCTCTCAAGCTGCTGAAAGAGAAGTATCCCCAAAGCACGATAGTGGTGACAGCAGGAAAGAAAGGGGCATATCTGATTGATGACAGTGGTATATGCTTTGCCCCTATCGTGGATATCCCCGTTAAGGATACTACAGGTGCCGGGGACACATTCCTTGGCTACTGCCTCTCATCCCTTATGAAAGGAGAGGGGGGACAGAGAGCTCTGGAGAGGGCCTCGGTGGCTTCTGCAATCGCCGTCTCGCGTTCTGGTGCGATGGAGGCTATACCTACTAAGAGCGAAGTCGATAATTTTTCATAAGCGTCAATCTCTTTTGGGAGTCCAGAGGCCGTGATGGTGTCTGGACTCTTTTCTTCTCTGTGGAATTTTGTTTTAGGGGCCTTTTACTACTTCATCACAACATTTCCTATATGGTATAAGTATTATTCGATGGTATTCAGAAACTGTTTAAACGGGAGGGAATGTCTTGAAACCATATCTGGAAAAAATATCCAGTGTTTTGAATGAATTCAACACAAATGCGAAGGGCTTAAGTCAGGAGGAGGCCAAGAAGAGGCTTTTATCTGACGGACCTAACAAGCTGGCGGAAGGAAAGAAGGAATCTCTTGTAAAGAAATTTCTTGAGCAGCTGAGTGAGCCGATGCTCATCATACTCATGGTTGCCGCTGTCCTTTCTGTCGGAACATCGTACCTTTCAGGTGAGCCTGAATGGGCCGATGCGATTATCATATTGATTGTAGTTCTCATCAATGCTGTGCTTGGTGTTGTTCAGGAGGCTAAGGCCGAGGCTGCGATTGCCGCTCTTCAGGAGATAGCTGCAGCTCAGTCGAAAGTAATGCGCGACGGCTATCAGCATACGATTCCATCCGAGGAGATTGTAAAGGGGGATATCGTACTCTTAGAGGCTGGTGATAGCGTTCCTGCCGATGCTAGAATCATAGAGGAAGCCTCGCTTAAAGTGGAAGAGGCCGCACTCACAGGAGAGTCCGTTCCCTCTGAAAAACAGTCTGCTGAGCTTTCATCTGAGACTGAAGTACCGCTTGGGGACAGGAAGAACATGGTCTACATGGGATCCACTGTCGTCTATGGAAGAGCCACAGTCTGCGTAACAGAGACAGGCATGGGAACCGAGATGGGTAAGATTGCAACCGCTCTTGAGACGGCAGAAAAAGAGGAGACTCCACTTCAGATCAAGCTTAATCAGCTCTCTAAGATTCTTACGTATCTCGTACTTGGAATCTGTGCCGTGATATTCGTCATAGACCTCGTAAGGGAGGCTGTTACCGATGCCATAACGTTTGATAGCATCCTTGATACGTTTATGATTGCAATCAGCCTTGCTGTTGCCGCAATCCCCGAAGGGCTTGCCGCTGTTGTTACAATCGTGCTCTCAATCGGAGTTACGAAGATGAGTAAGAACAAAGCAATCATACGTAAGCTTACCGCGGTTGAAACCCTTGGATGCACTGAAGTGATATGCTCCGATAAGACCGGAACTCTCACACAGAACAAGATGACCGTTGTAGACAGCTATTCTGATGATACGGCACTGCTTGCGAAAGCGATGGCACTTTGTTCAGATGCCAAGCTTGATGAGGGCTTCAATGCTGTCGGAGAACCAACCGAATGTGCACTTGTGAACTGGGCATATAAGCTCGGCTTCAATAAGAACGTGGCTGAGGAAGGTGATGACAGAAGAGTCGGAGAAGCGCCTTTCGATTCCTCAAGAAAGCTCATGAGTACTGTCCATGTGGATGGCCCTGGTTTCGTTCAGTATACAAAGGGTGCCCCTGATGAGCTTCTGAAGAAATGTACGAAAATTCTTAAAAACGGTGAGGTGAGAGATCTCAGCGATGCTGATAAAGAGGACATCCTCAATGCTAATAAGGCGTTCGCAGACAAAGCTCTCCGCGTGCTTGCTGCCGCATACCGCCGCTATGATGCGATGCCATCAAGCTGCAAGGCGGAGGATATAGAGAGCGATCTCACTTTCATAGGTCTTGCTGGTATGATAGACCCGGTACGCCCAGAGGTTAAGGCCGC
Organism: uncultured Spirochaetaceae bacterium; assembly: GCA_944389025.1. Lineage (GTDB taxonomy): Bacteria > Spirochaetota > Spirochaetia > Sphaerochaetales > Sphaerochaetaceae > Ornithospirochaeta. The sequence goes on along the minus strand of CALXKU010000004.1, from coordinate 33,188 downwards.
TATCGAGGAGTGCCGTAGCGCTGGAATCAGGCCTGTCATGATCACCGGAGATCATAAGGATACCGCGATTGCGATTGCGAAGGAGCTTGGAATCATAAGCGATGCAAGCGAGGCGATAACAGGAAGCGAGCTTGATAAGTACAGTGATGATGAGCTTGATAAAATGATTGCCAACTTCGGGGTATATGCCCGTGTACAGCCTGAGCATAAAGTGAGGATCGTACAGGCATGGAAGAAGCGTGGTAAGGTCGTAGCCATGACCGGAGACGGAGTTAACGACGCTCCATCCATCAAGAATGCCGACATCGGAGTCGGGATGGGAATCACGGGGACGGATGTCACGAAGAATGTTGCGGACATGGTTCTTGCCGATGATAACTTCGCAACCATCGTTGAGGCTGTTGCGGAGGGAAGAAGAATCTATGACAACATCCGTAAAGCGATCCAGTTCCTTCTCGCATCCAACTTCGCAGAAGTCCTCTCAATCTTCTTCTCATCTCTCATGGGCTTCACGATTCTCCGCCCTGCGCACCTCTTGTGGATAAACCTCATCACCGACTGCTTCCCAGCCATCGCGCTTGGAATGGAGAGGGGCGAGGAAGATATAATGAGAAGACCTCCAAGAAAGAAGAGCGAGGGTGTGTTTGCTGGCGGAATGGGATTCGATTGCGTATTCCAAGGTGTTGTCACAGCCGCTCTTACCCTTCTCTCGTATTTTATCGGAGAGTACATCGAGAATGGTGCGTTCCATATTGCGAACTCTGAGGATGGCATGACGATGGCATTCCTTACCCTCTCGATGATTGAGATCTTCCACTCTTTCAACATGAGAAGTCTCGACAAGAGCCTCTTCTCTCTCAAGGGACATAACAAGTACCTTTACTGGTCCCTGATTGGCAGTTTCATAGCGACGGTTCTTGTTCTTTACGTACCGTTCCTGAGAAACGCTTTCAGTTTCCAGCATATTTCAATCTTTGAATTTGCAGTAGCTCTCGTTCTGGCATTCATGATCATACCGGTCGTTGAAGTCCAGAAGATATTCAAGAGAATGGGAGAGAAAAAGAGAAACTAAAGATGTGTGGCCCGGCTCTCCGGGCCATTTCCTTCATGCGAAAAACATAATCAAGCATTGTCATATCCCTTTTTTCCACTTACCTTTAAAAGATATAAGGAGCATTTATAATGCAGGAAGTAAGAGATAATAATAACGGTAATAACAATAACAAGCCGAAGAAATCATTGATATACTATTATGTCATCGCAATGTTGATCCTACTTGTGCTTAACGCGGTACTGTTCCCTACTCTTAACAGGGGTGGAGTTACAGAGGTGGGATACAACCAGTTCCTCGATATGATCGATTCAGGCAGTGTGAAGCAGGTCGCATATGATGAGACTAACAGCCAGTATGCGTTTATTGCGGAGGTGGACGGACGTCCGGGAGTCTTTGTCACGGGAGTCTGGCCGAATGACGGGGAACGTCTCCTTGAGCAGCTTAGAAGCAATCCCGATATCACATTCAGTGCATCCATTCCTACCCAGGCGAATCCGATAATGGAATTCCTTACCAATTGGGTGCTTCCTATAATATTCTTCGTAATAATCGGAAATCTTCTTTCCCGCTATATGATGAAGAGGATGGGAGCCTCCGGCATGGGAGGGCTTGGAAACGCGATGCAGTTTGGAAAATCGGGAGCCAAGGTGTATGTCGAGGATGCTCAGACCGGTGTTCATTTCTCTGATGTCGCAGGGCAGGATGAGGCGAAGGAATCGCTTAAAGAAGTTGTTCACTTCCTCCATGAGCCGGAGAAATATGCCCAGATCGGTGCAAAGCTTCCAAAAGGTGTTCTCCTGGTAGGTCCTCCGGGAACGGGTAAGACGCTTCTTGCGAAAGCGGTTGCAGGAGAGGCAGGTGTTCCTTTCTTCTCAATCAGCGGAAGTGAGTTTGTAGAGATGTTCGTCGGCATGGGAGCTGCGAAAGTGCGTGATCTTTTCAAACAGGCCAACGAGAAGGCCCCTTGCATCGTTTTTATCGATGAGATTGATGCGATCGGAAAGAAAAGGGATACCTCCGGCTTCTCCTCAAACGACGAGAGGGAGCAGACGCTCAATCAGCTTCTGGCAGAAATGGATGGTTTTGATGGCAGAAAAGGTGTCGTTCTTCTTGCCGCTACCAACCGTCCTGAGTCCCTGGATCCTGCTCTCCTGAGACCGGGAAGATTCGACCGCCGTGTTCCTGTAGAGCTTCCGGATCTGCAGGGAAGGAAGGCAATTCTTCTTGTGCATGCGAAGGATGTGAAGCTTGATGGGGATATCGATTGGGACATAATAGCGCGTGCTACGGCTGGAGCCAGCGGAGCAGAGCTTGCTAACATCATCAATGAGGCGGCCCTCACAGCTGTAAGAAGGGGGCGTCAGGCTGTCATACAGAAGGATCTTGAAGACAGTGTTGAGACTGTGATCGCCGGCGCTGAGAGGAAGAGCGCTGTAGTCAGCGAGAGTGATAAGAGGATTGTTTCCTATCATGAGATAGGACATGCTCTCGTGGCTGCGAAACAGAGCAACAGCGCACCTGTTACGAAAATCACCATTGTTCCAAGGACAAGCGGTGCTCTTGGCTATACGATGCAGGTTGATGAGGGGGAGAAACTGCTCATGAGCAAGGCTGAGATCCTCAATAAGATTGCAACCCTCACAGGAGGCCGTGCTGCCGAGGAGTTCATTCTTGGTAAGGACAACATTACGACGGGAGCCAGCAATGACATAGAGCAGGCGACAAAGCTTGCAAGGGCGCTCATAACACGTTATGGCATGAGTGAGGATTTCGATATGGTAGCCCTTGAGACAGTGACGAACCAGTACCTGGGAGGGGACTCGAGCCTCATATGTTCTGCGGAGACAGCATCGAAGATAGATGAGAAAGTCTTTGCCCTCGTTAAGCAAGCTCATGCGAAAGCCTATAAGATTATCAACGAGAATGAGGCTAAGCTTCATGAGCTTGCCTCCTACCTGCTTGAGAAGGAGACGATAACGGGGGAGGAGTTCATGAGCATTCTCAATAAAGAAGGAAGTACAACAAAATCTTAACAATTCCTTAGTAATAGACCAATATTGGCATGCTATAAACTAATCAAATAGTGACGCAGACATAATTGCCTATGTTATCCCTGAGGGGTGTTGCGATGAGGCCAAAGATCGCAGCACTCCTTTTTTATTGCTTTTTTTCCTTTTTGGGGCTAAACAGTATCTATGAGAAGAATCAGTACGGATGAGAAGTTCAGGGAGATGACAGAGACTCCGATACGTCCCCTTATAGTGCGTCTTGCAGTTCCTACGGTAATAAGCAATCTGATAAGTACCATTTACAATGCTGCGGACACATTTTTCATCGGTCTTATAAGTACCAGCGCATCCGCTGCCGTTGGTGTCGCCTTCTCCCTTCAGGCGATAATCCAGGCGATTGGATTCTTCTTTGGACAGGGGAGTGGTACGACAGTTTCAAAGGATCTTGGAAAGCATGATATGAGGGATGCTGAGATAATAGCCTCCACAGGATTCTTCTCTTCATTCTTCCTGAGTTTCCTTATAGCTATCCCCGGTCTCATATTCCTTGAACCGTTCGCAATCTTTCTTGGCTCGACCGAGACGATTCTTCCTTATGCGAAGGATTATATGTTCTACATCCTGCTCGGATCCCCGTTCATGTGCTCATCTCTGGTTCTTAACAATCAGCTGAGGTTCCAGGGTTATTCCTTTTACAGCATGATAGGTCTCACAGTCGGCGGGGTACTTAACATATTCCTCGATCCTCTTTTCATATTCGCTTTCGACATGGGGATAGCAGGAGCGGCCCTTGCTACCGCTTTAAGTCAGACCGTGAGTTTCTTCATACTGCTTTACTATGCGCTTAAGATGGGTAATGTGAGGCTGCGTCTGAGGCTTTTCAGGCCATATCTTGCGATATTGAAGGAGATAACGGTCGGAGGTCTTCCCTCCCTTTGCCGCCAGAGTGTCATGTCCGTTGCCATGATAGTCCTCAACACCGCGGCAAAACCGTTCGGGGATGCGGCAATCGCAGCCATGGCGATAGTTAACAAGGTAGGCAATTTCACTAACTCGATTCTTCTTGGTGTCGGTCAGGGATTCCAGCCTGTGTGCGGTTATAATTACGGGGCCCGCCTCTATGATCGGGTTAGGGAAGGCTTTTATTTCTGTGTAAGAAGCATGGTCTTGTTCCTTATATTCCTCGCAGTATTGGAATATATCTTCGCTCCCGAGATAATTGAGTTCTTCCGTCGAGGGGATCCTGCTGTTACAGAAATAGGCTCCCTCGCTCTCCGCCTGAGGTGTTTCACCCTCTGGTTCTCGTCCTGGATAGTCATAAGCAACATGCTGCTGCAGACGACAGGTAAGGTCGTAAGGGCTTCAATTCTCGGTTTTGCCAGGCAAGGCATAGTCCTGATTCCGGCTGTCATGATCCTTACCCCTCTAATAGGGTTATTAGGAATACAGCTTGCACAGCCTATAGCCGACCTTGTGACGATAGCGCTCAGTATCCCGATGACAATAGGGGTTCTGAAGGCGATGAAATGATTTTTCTTTTCAAGAGGGCGAAGTTGGCTTATTATTATCTTTCAAAAAAGGAAAAACATGGAAGATATCATATTCTCTAATCTGGATTACCTTGTAAGGCTCATTCTCAGCGCCATCTGCGCGTTCTTCATCGGACTGGAGAGGGAGAGAAGGCTTAAGAATGCGGGAATAAGAACCCATATCATCGTTGCAGTCTCATCATGTCTCATGATGATCGTAAGCAAGTACGGTTTTTATGATGTGATAGGACATGAGAGCATATCGGTGGATGCATCCCGTATCGCCGCCGGGGTCGTTACTGCGATCGGTTTTCTCGGTGCAGGGGTGATATACGTGAGAAAGGAGAACACGGTCGGCCTCACAACCGCTGCCGGACTTTGGGCGACGGTCGGAATCGGTATCGCACTGGGTGCTGGAATGTATTTCATAGGTATTTCGGCAACAGTTCTCATCCTTCTTATACAGCTGATTCTACATCATCTGAAGCTCAAGAGCATAATGATGATATCTGCTAGTGTGGTGATAAATCTTGATAAGAGTATCATGGAGATGAATCATATAAGGAGCTATTTCATAGAAAAGGATTTCCAGCTCCGTGGTGCTTCAATAAGAAGGGATGCTTCCGGGGATCTCATATTCTCTTGTCTTCTTATTTTCCCCAAGCACATGACACTTAAAGAGGGCATAGCAGTCATAGAGAAGGTAGGCACTTTCAAGAGTGTCGACATGAATATGGTCTAATCGTCGAAACTCATTCCCTCAGCTCTGCCCGCCCATTCGAATGTGATTTCCTCTTCTGGGTCGTAGGCCGAGCTGGTCTTCTCTTCTTTCTCTGTCTTTTCCTTATCGCTCATAAGTGAGATATTAACTCTAAATCCCCGCTCTTGAAAGAGTGGGGGCAATGGGGATAAGTTAATTTGCAAAGAGGATGTTATGAGGATAAGCCATACGGATTTCTCAAAAGGAAGTGTTCCAGCTGCTGTAATGAAGGTCGCATTACCCATGATAATAGCGGAGTTTGTGAACCTGCTTTATAACATGGTTGACCGCATATACATAGGACATATCCCGGGGGAGGGGAGCATTGCCCTTACAGGCCTTGGAATCTGCTTCCCGATCATCTCTCTCATAAGCGCCTTTGCACGTCTTTTCGGTTTCAACGGAGGGGCGCCACTGGCCTCCATGGCCCTTGGCGAGAAGAAGGAAGAGGAGGCGAGGAACGTTCTTTTCACCTCTTTTACCCTTGCTACAATCACGGGTCTCATCCTGACTTTAGTGGTGCTCATATTCATCCGTCCGATTCTCTATGCTTTCGGCTCTAGCGATCAGACATATGCTTATGCACGCGATTATCTTGCAATCTATGCCCTGGGCTCCGTTCCCGTTCTCATCACTCTTACCCTCAATGCGTTCATAAATAGCCAGGGCTTTGCGACAATCGGTATGATAACGGTTCTGATCGGGGCTGTGATAAACATCATCTTAGACCCTGTTCTCATATTCATTTTCGATATGGGAGTTAAAGGTGCTGCGATTGCAACGGTCTTTTCTCAGACATGCTCGGCCATTTTTGCCTTCTTTTTCCTCCGCAGTCGCAGTGCGGTGCTAAGAATCACGTTCTCCGGTATGAGACTTGAATCAAAAAGATGTGTAAGAATCGTAGCTCTTGGCACAAGCGGTTTTGTCATGGGAGCTACGAACTCCATAGTGCAGATAGTATGCAACAAGTGCGCTCTTATATGGGGAGGAGACCTCTATGTCGGGGTAATGACGATTCTGAACTCCGTTAGAGAGATTTTCTCCACACCGATTAACGGAATAACAAGCGGTGCAAGCCCGGTCATGAGTTTCAATTATGGAGCAAAGGCGCCTGCCAGGGTAAGGAAGGCAAGCAATTTCGCAATGCTTTCAACGCTAATCTTCTCTTCGTTCGTATGGCTCATAGTCGTTCTGTTTCCACGCCAGCTTTCCATGCTTTTCACTACCGAGCCGTCCCTTCTTACCGCTTCTGAGCCTGCCCTCAGAATCTATTTCTTCGGCTTTATCTTCATGTCATTCCAGACAGCTGGACAGCAGACGTTCGTCTCTCTTGGAAAGGCTAAACCTGCGATATTCTTTTCTCTCTTTAGAAAGGTCATCATCGTAGTTCCCCTCACGATATTCCTTCCGTATCTCTTTGGTATGAACGGGGTATTGATTGCAGAGCCGATCAGCAATGTGATTGGAGGCCTTGCGGCATATCTGACAATGAGGCACATAGTCTTCGGCGAACTGAGAAGGATGGAGGAGGGTATCAGGTGATTTTCTCCATCAGATCCTCCATGCTGCAATGAAGAGTGCGCGACAGGCGCAGGAGATATATTGCTTGGGCTTTGCTTATGTCTTTCTTCCTTTGCTCATATTGCTGTATTGTCCGCAGAGGAATGCCTGATAAATCTGCAAGTTCTTTCTGTGTAATCTGATTTCTTTTACGAATGATTTTCAGATTGACATCACTCTTTCTTTCTTTGTACAGCTCTTTCATCTTGTCTGAAAACTGTCTTATGTCCATTTCATGATAGGGATGATACAGGTCTATGATATCATCAAGAGGGATGTAGGCGAGTATATCGGAGAATCTTAGGCCCGTATTCCATTGAAAGTATGCAAGAGCCCACCCCGTCCAGTATTCCATACTCTTTGAAAAGCTGAAAACAGGGGGCGGAAAGTTATAGTCGGTAACACCAAGCTCATAGAACGTATCGTACACGAGTTCTACACCGCTTTTCCCTGCGATAACGGAAAAGTCGCCGTTTTCAAATTGTCTTGCAATTCCTGAGGCAATGAAGTATTTGAAGAACATGGATATATCCATGTGCATGACGTTTGCCACATAATCCAGCATTCTTCCCATTGAAGTTTGCGCTGTAGAAATATAGGACTTATCGTATGCGTTTGTCATTCCCGGTTATTCCCTCATCCATGATCTGCATTATGTAGAGATCGCTCTTTTCCCTTTTGAACCTTTCTATATTCAGATATTCATCCCTTGCTTTTTTGTCTCTTGCCATCTTTTTCTCGTAGTAGTATCCAATGACAACTGCTTCACTGGTTGTGAACTCAATAGAGTCAAACGCTTTTTTACTTTTCAAGACCATCTGCTCTCCAAGTTCACCTAATCTCATAGCATTTGCAAGTTGCCTTATCGATATTCCTCCATTGATGAAGTCCTGTGCAAAACTGAAATAGCTGTCATCCGCTCTGTATCCTTGAATCAGATCATAGTCCTCATACGGGATATGGAAGTTTTTCATGATGTATTCTTTTGCTTCTGCTGCAAGTGGCGTGGCTGTTTCGAAAGTTCTGTTCTCCAAGAGTATGGCAAGCCAGTGTAAAATGGTGTACTGAGAACTATTCAGATTTAGCAGCCTAAGGGAAGATGCATCTAGTTTGTAACAGTTTACGACACCTTCTTTATCTTTCCGTGCTCCCCATTCTCTTGCCATTTCAATATCTTCTGTGCAATAGAATCCCCGCCCATAGTCATTGTATGTTTTCCCCCTTCCATACTCGGGAGAGGGTATTATATCTGTAGAGCCATGATACAAATACTTGATCATGAGCATATTGTACTCCTGTAGGAGTATTAATTCAAGAAAAACCGTTGCCATCCTGAGATAAACAACGGTTCGATTACTGATAGGCTAAGGTCTTTCCTTACATCCTGCTGTAGAGATCTTCATAGATCTTTGAGCTGTTCGCCCAGGACCAGTCTTTCTCCATGCCACGCTTTACCAGCTTCTGCCAGCTTTCTGGCCTATCGTAGTAGAGCCAGGATGCATGATTGATCCTGTCCATGAGTCCCCATGCCGTGTATTCGTTGAAAGAGAAGCCTGTACCCGTCTCTTCAAATTCGTTATAAGGCTCGACAGTGTCCCTTAGTCCACCGACCGCATGAACGATAGGAACCGTGCCATAACGAAGGGATATCAGCTGGGTAAGTCCGCATGGCTCGAATGCCGATGGTACAAGCAGGGCATCGACTCCCGCATAAATCTTATGTGCGAGGTCATCGGAGTACATTATCCTTGCTGCAACCTTGTTTGGGTACTTGCTCTGGAAATAGCGGAACATGTTCTCATAGTTCTCACTTCCGGTTCCGAGGACGATGAGGTTGATCTCACGGGAGCAGAGCTCATCCATGATGATGTTCACAAGGTCCAGCCCTTTCTGATCTGTGAGCCTTGAGATGATTCCCAGTGTGAGGATATCTGGATTTTCGGGGAGGTTCAGCTCTTTCTGGAGGTTCACCTTGTTCGCTTTCTTCCCGTTCTTTTCCGTCCTTATCGTATAGTTCTTATAGATTTTCTTATCCTTTGCTGGATTCCATTCATCGTAATCTATTCCGTTAATGATTCCCCATAGTCTCTCGGATCTCCACTTCAGGATATCATCAAGGCCATCGGAGAAATTCGGTGTTTTAATCTCCTCGGCATAGGAGTTGGATACAGTGGTAATGTAGTCGGAGTAAACCAAGGCTCCTCTCATCATCGAGCAGTTCCAGCTGTTCTTAGGAATCGATGTATCCTGATATGGTGAGACAAGCCTTCCCGGCTCGAAGCACTCCCATGGCAGGCCGGAGACCCACTGTATGTGTCCCACATCCCAGGTTCCCTGGAAGCGGATGTTATGGATCGTGAATACGGTTCTGATGCCACGGAAGAATGGATCTCCCTGGAATACAGTATTCAGGTATACTGGAACAAGTGCGCTCTGCCAGTCATGGCAGTGGATGATATCAGGGCGGAAGCCGATAAGAGGAAGGGCTGAGAGGACGGCCTTTGAGAAATAGGCGAATCTCTCAAGATCCTGGAACATGTCGTAGTAGGGGACAAGGCCTCCGAAATACATCTCGTTGTCTACGAAATAATACTGTATGCCATCAAGCGTGAGTGTCTTGATACCCACATAAATCCTGTTATCCATCTGGAAATAGTACACGGTTTCCATTTTATTGCGGTACTCTTCTTTGATTGCATGGTAGTTGGGGATTATGACCCTTATGTCATACTCTTTTTTATCGAAAGCTTTTGGAAGGCTTCCACAAACATCCGCTAGTCCTCCTGTCTTTACGAATGGTACGCATTCACTGGCAACGAAAAGAATCTTCTTCATCCCAAAACCTCCTATTCTAACTATACCATCTCCATTTGGAAATTCCAGAGTGAAAACGTCAGATAGTATCATTTTATCGTTTGGGGTATGAAAAAGAAAGGAAATATTTGAAAAGCTTGTCCAATCTGCCAATTTTACATTAGCTAAGAATAAGAAAAGTATGACAGTACTGCGGATTTTTATCATTTTTCTGCAGTACTACTGCGAATTTTTATTCAAATTATGCAGTAGTACAGTATTATATTTCTTGTAAGGAAAGGAAATAATGAAAAATTATACATATATACAAAGAAGAGTGAATATGTCTAAAGAGCTTCAAGAGCGATCAATGTTCTTATTCGGAGCTAGACAGACAGGTAAAACCAGTTACATCACAAGGCAGATGAAGGATATGATAAATCTTCATATTGATTTGCTTGATACTACGGAACGTACGAGACTGAAAAGGGCTCCGGGGTAAGAAACCTGATACGCTCAGGCTCCGATATGCTTGGAGGACGGGCAGGAGAATGTATACTCCATCCTCTGGTATGGCTTGAAATCAAAGATTTGGATTACTCTCTGGAACATATTTTCAGAACAGGGCTTCTTCCACAGATGTATCTTTCCTCCAGACCGGGGAAGTTACTTACAAGTTACTGGACTAGTTATCTTTTAACCTAAATCCATGAGAAGTCGCCATCTTCGATTTCATAAGGGAGTGATGAATCATGTAGGATCGCAGATTCTATATATATCAATAATACTAGTATTATCAATAAGTATAGAGTTTTTATATATCTTCTTGTATTATAAGTATTTATATGTTATACTCATACCATGACCGAATTAGTTGCAAAAAAGCCGGAGAGAAGAAATGATAAAGTTACCGTCTCCAAGTGCATGGAGTTCAGGATAAACCCTACTATGGAGCAGAAGATTCTCATCTGGAAGACATTCGGCTGCTGCCGCTTCGTCTGGAACCATCTGCTTGATGAGCGCATCAGCTATGAGAAGAAGAACAGAGGAAAGCTTCTCAATACCACTCCCGCCCATCTGAAGAAGGAGAATTCCTTCCTTTGCGAGGTTGACTCCCTGGCTCTCTGCAACACACAGCTGAATCTTGACAGGTCATGCAAGCTTCTCTTTCCTGAAGGGAAGGCTCCGAAGTTCAGGGCGAAGGGAAAGGATAAAAGGTCATATACAACCAACAGGATAAACAACAACATCGAGATGATCCATATACGAGAAAAGGAGAACTATATCAAGCTTCCGAAACTCGGAAGAGTGCGCATCATACTCCACCGTAGCATACCGGATGAGTGGAAGTTGAAGCATGCGACGGTCAAGGAGACGGCAAGCGGGAAGTTCTTCATCTCTCTCACCTTCGATGTGGAGATAAGACAAAAGGAGACAATAAGGAAGTTCGACAGGATTGAAGCCTTTGACTACTCGATGCCATCCCTTGTCGTCTCCGCCTCCGGGGAGAACGACATCGCGAAGGATGACATCCGCTGGTACCGCAATCTCGAAGAGAGGATAGCGAAGGAGCATAGGAAGCTCTCAAGGATGAAGTACGGCTCTGCCAACTACTGGCAGCAGAAACACAGGATCGGGAAGCTACACGAGAAAGCAGCAAACAGGAGGAATGACTTCCTGCATAAGCTATCCCGGAAAGTCTCCGATTCCTTTGATGCCGTCGTAGTGGAGGACATCAATCTCCAGCACATGTCACAGGCTCTGAACTTTGGGAAAGCTGTATACGACAACGGATATGGAAGGCTAAGGAACATGCTTCTCTACAAGCTGAATGAACAGGGGAAGGTGCTTGTGAAAATAGATAAGTTCTTTCCCTCATCAAAAAGGTGTTCTTCTTGCCATGAGATAAATCACGACCTGAAGCTTTCAGACCGGGAATGGACGTGCGGCAATTGCGGTACGCACCATGACAGGGACAGGAACGCAACAAAAAACCTGCTGGATGAGGGAAAAGACATCCTATGCCGCTGGGCCAGTGGTGAAAGCTCACTGATACTGACACCATCAGGTGTCTTGAGTGAGAAGAAGCTCCATCCTCAGGCTCACTGCAATGTGAGATAGGATGGAGAGTAGGTCACCACAGGTGCAGGTGGAGGGAAGTGTAAGAAATATTCCAGCTTTTTCAAATTTTCTGCTTTTTGCAGCCATATCCTCGGGAGAACAGATAAATTACAGCAATATTGCAAGTGATGTGGGTATGTCTCAGAATTCCATTAAAGCCTGGTATTCCATTCTTACTGATATGCTAGTGGGAAATGAGATTCCCGCATATGTGGAAACAAGAAAAAGAAAAGCTGTTGCTGTTGGTAAATACTATTTTTTCGATGTTGGAGTTTTACGGGCCATATTAAATATGGCGCCTCCCAGTGAGAACACAAGTGAGTATGGGAAATTTTTTGAACACTATATCTGTCATGAGCTGATTACATATCTTGATTATAATGGAGCTGATTACCGTAACCGTGGCCTTTGTTACTGGAGGACGCAGAGTGGACTGGAAGTTGATTTCATTTATAAAAATCAAGTTGCTGTTGAAGTAAAGGTGGCACATCTTATAAATGAAAAAAAAGATTTAAAAGGGCTTAGAGCTTTGAAAGAAGAAGCTTTATGCGAGAAATACATCGTTGTTTGCCGAGAGGGGCGGAAAAGGAAGACAGTCGACGGTATTTATATTTATCCTTTTGAAGTTTTCCTTGAGGAGTTATGGTCAGGAAAGCTGGTTACGGTTGAAAGCTTTGAATAGAGGTATATTCCTTTCGCTTATTATTTTTCCCCTTTTTGTTGTCTAGCTGTATAATTCATTAAGAGGAGCTAATAATGAAGGGAACATTTTTTTTGGGTTCAGATAGCGTTAAGAAGTTTGAAGTTCGTGAAATGGGGAATCTTGGAGACTCTCTTGGACCTCATGATGTGCTTGTTAAGAATATGGCCGCAGGAATCTGTGGTACCGATGTTCATATATATCTTGGGGAGAAAGGCTCTGCGGAGGTAACCCCTCCTGTTGTTCTGGGACATGAATACTCAGGAATAGTGGAGAAGGTCGGCTCCTCAGTAACGGATATAAGGGTAGGCGATCACGTGACAGTCGATCCGAACATGTACTGCGGTCGTTGCAGACCGTGCAGAATGGGAAGAAAGCAGAACTGTGAGAATCTTTTTGCTCTAGGAGTCAACGTGAATGGTGGCTTTGCCGAGTACTCGGTATGCCCTGATACGCAGTGCTATAAACTGAATGATGATGTTTCTTTTGATGCCGGTGCGATGAGTGAGCCCCTGTCCTGCATACTTCATGGTGCGGACCTTGCCGAGCTTTCCAGCGGTGAGAGTGTTCTCGTAATCGGTGGTGGAACGATAGGGCTTATCATGGCACAGGTGATGAAGCTTTCTGGAGCCAGCACTGTCATCGTTTCAGAACCTGTCGAGATGAGACGGGGCATCGCACTCTCTCTTGGAGTTGATTACGTGATCGATCCTTTGAATTCGAATCTTTCTGATGAGATAAGGAGAATAACAGGGCGTGACGGTGTTGATAAAGTCATCGAATGCGTTGGAAATAAGAGTGCTGCGCGTGATGCAATCTCATCTGCTGATCTCGGAGGTACGGTATTATTCTTCAGCGTACCGAAAACAGATGCGACGATAGAGCTACCATTATTCGATGTTTATAAGAAAGAGTTGAAAATCATAGGTTCGATGATCAATCCTGATACTTATCAGAGGGCGGTGAATCTCATAAACAGTGGGAGAATCATCCTCGAGCCACTTATCACGCACACCTATCCGAAAGAAAAGCTTGAAGAGGCTATAAGGATGCAGATGTCAGCAGAGTCAATCAAGGTTGTAGTTCATCCGAATGATTAATATAATCTCTTCAATATTATTGGGAGGATTATCATGTCATATATCGAAGCGGCAAACTCATTGCCACTTTACCTCACAGTCGGGGTGATACTTCTTTTCATTGCCGCCCTATGTGTGCTTTTTATCATTAAGAGCTACAGGGCGGGAGTGAGAATAGGGATGGACAGGAAGGTCCTGAGGCGTGCCATAACGAGCTCCGCTACATTCACAGTCCTTCCTTCCGTCTCCATACTTCTTGGTGTCATAGCTCTATCCGGTTCTCTAGGAATTCCCGCTTCCTGGCTCCGCCTTTCTGTCATAGGCAATCTGCAGTATGAGGCGACTGTTGCTGAGATAGCGGCAAACAGCATGGGACTTAGTCTGAATGCCACAGAACTTACCGTATCGGCTCTTTCTACGATTCTCCTTGTGATGACGGTAGGTATCATATGGGGGTGTCTCCTCTCGATTTTTACGATGAAAAAATATTCGGCCAAGCTTGCAATAGGGAAAAAGAGCGGAAGCGGCAGTGGAGGATATGCCTCATGGGCGATGGTCGCGATGATGATAGGGCTATGCTCAACCTTTGTAGGCTCTTATATCGCTGAGGCGTTTGTCACTATTAATCTTGTTCCTGTCATAACTGTTATCATAGCATCAGCTTTCATGGCTTTTTTCGAATTGCTGAGCAGGAAGTACAAGGTGTTTGAGAACTTTTCCCTTGCGCTTTCGATGCTCATCGCGATGATTGGCGCGGTCGCAGTATCCATGGTTATTTAGGAGGCTCGTATGGAAAAAGATGTTTTTGATTATTCCAAATATACGGATTCCGTGCACCGCTTAGGGCGCATAGGCCTTTCAATCGGAGTGATTATGCTGCTCTCGGCCCCTTTCCTTTTTGCTTATTTTCTCGATGCGAAAATAAATTGGAGCGGTTTTGCCGGTGCGATATGGTCGGTTCTCATCGTATATGTTCCCTCCTGCATTGTGGAATATCTGATATATGTTCCGCTTCTTGGCCCAGGGGCAAGCTATCTCTCGTTCATAACTGGGAACATCACGAATCTGAAACTTCCCTGTGCCGCGAATGCCAGGGAGATAGCAGAGGCGGAGGTCGGAAGCAAGGAGAATGAGATAATATCGACGCTTTCTGTCGCAACTTCCTCTCTTGTAACGATGCTCGTGATATTCATCGGTGTCCTTCTCCTTATCCCCTTAACGCCCGTTCTTGAGAGTCCTGTTCTCCGTCCCGCGTTTGATAATGTGTTGCCAGCGCTTTTCGGAGCTCTGGGATACCAGTATTTCAGGAAGAGCCTGAAGCTTACGGTTTTCCCGCTTTCTTTCATGGTTCTCATATGCATAATAGTTCCATCCCTGATGAGTCAGACGAGCATAATGATCATCGCCTGCGGTGCTATCAGCATCGGGCTTTCATGGATTTTCTGGAAAAAACATATATTGAGGTGATGTGATATGAAAATAGAAGAAAAACTTTCCCAGATGATACAGGTTGAGACCATTAGTGAGATCGGAAAAGATAACAGTGAGAAGTTTTGCCGTTTCCAGGCAAAGCTTAAAGAACTTTTCCCCTCCGTTTTCAGCGTGATGGAATTCAAATCATTTGACGGGGCGATTCTATTAAGATGGAGTGGCAAGGACAGCTCCAGACGCCCTCTGGTTCTGATGAGCCATCAGGATGTCGTGGAGGCAACTGGAGCTTGGAAGCATGAACCGTTCTCAGGTGAAATCGCGGATGACCGTGTCTGGGGGCGTGGCACTGTGGACACAAAGGGCTCCCTCTCTGCGATTTTCGAGGCATGCGAGCGCTTGATCTCATCTGGTTTCATCCCCGAGATGGATGTCTACATCTCTTCTTCAAATAATGAGGAGATATCAGGCTCTGGTGCAGAGATGGCTGTGGATTATCTTGAGGCTAAGGGCATAAAGCCCCTTTTAGTTCTCGATGAGGGGGGAATGATCAAGGCAGAGCCGCTTAAAGGTGCGAAAGGACGCTTTGCCATGATGGGAACGCTCGAAAAGGGGACATGCAATTTCCGTTTTGTCGCAAAAGGGAAGGGCGGACACGCATCTGCCCCCGGAAAGAACACCCCTCTTGTAAGGCTCGGTAAGTTCATGGCGGATATCGAGAAGCATGATCCGTTCAAGGCCAGGATGAATGATACCACTCTAGAGATGTTTCGCCGTCTTGGGCGTCACACCCCTGGCGCCATGGGCTTTGCTCTTCGGCATGCAAAAGGGCTCTCTCCCGTTCTGAATAGGCTCCTTCCTAAGATCAATCTTCTTGCAACTGCCATGATAAAGACCACTCTGGCTTTCACTACAGCTGGTGGCTCGAACGGTCTCAATGTCCTTCCAGAGAAAGCTTACGTCACAGGAAACAGCCGTGTAATCCATCATGAGGATGCGGATTATACCGAGAAAAAGCTTAAGGAGGTTGCTGCAAAGTATGATATCGACGTTGAAGTCATAATGAAGCATTATGCCTGTCCTGTTGTCGATCATAACGGAAAAGCTTTCAAATTCGTTGAGAGTGTGGTCCGTGATGTCTTTCCGGATGTCATAACATGCCCATATGCGATGACAGGTGGAACCGATGGACGGCATTATTCAAGGATCTCTGAAAATGTCATACGTTTTGCTCCCCTTGAAATTGACGAGCAGCAGTATCAGAGCATTCATGGCATAGATGAGAACATATCCGTCTCATGTCTTGAAAACGGTGTTCTTTTCTATCAGAAGATAATTAAGAATCTGTATTCAAATTGAGTTTTCTCTTCCTGCTTCTCCTATGGAGCAGGAAAAAATGGCCTATATTCGGTTTTTTTCTCAAGCGCTAGCCTGATGTGCTATCTTTTTCTTTCTGCTGGACTCTTATGAAAATAATATGTTGCAGTCTATAATTCAAAAATTTAGTAAAATATAAGTTTTAGGGTATAAAATTTATGTTTTAGTAATATTGCTGATGATTGAAAGAGATGATTATAAGAAATTTATTTTTTGCAATGTGTGGTTTTAGCTAATAATTCGAACCTGTATTTATATTTTTTTATAAAATCTGTATTATTATGCAGTAGACCCTGTCTCTCAATACAGGTAATATAGGTTAAATGATTTCAATTAGGAGGCATTTAATGAAAAAGGCATTAGTATTGCTCTTAGTGCTTCTCTCTGCTTCATTTGTTTTCGCAGGTGGTGCATCTGAGACTGCAACTACAACAACTACTACTGATACCCAGGCTGCTGCGGTTCCTGAGGAATTCCATATCGGAATCGTAACTGGAACAGTAAGCCAGAGCGAGGACGACCTTCGCGGTGCTGAGGCTCTCATTGCAGAGTACGGCTCAGTTTCTGACGGTGGTATGATCCAGCACCTGACATATCCTGACAACTTCATGGAAGAGCAGGAGACGACAATCAGCGTTATCGCAGGACTTGCGGATGATCCTCTCATGAAGGCAGTCATCGTTAACCAGGCTGTTCCTGGAACGACAGAAGCTTTCAGAAGAATCAAGGAAGCAAGACCGGACATCATCTGTCTCGCAGGTGAGGCACATGAGGATCCAGCTGTTATCGCATCTGCTGCAGACCTTGTAAGTAATAACGACTTCGTATCACGTGGATACCTCATCATCCACACAGCTCATGAGCTCGGATGTGATACATTCGTACATATCTCATTCCCACGTCACCTCTCAATGGAGACGATGAGCCGCCGTCTCGCAATCATGCAGAGAACTTGTGAAGAGCTCGGAATGACATTCGTATCTGTTTCTGCTCCAGACCCGACAAGCGACGTTGGTATCGCAGGAGCTCAGCAGTACATCCTCGAGCAGACTCCTACATGGATTGAGCAGTATGGACCTAACACAGCATTCTTCTGTACGAACGATGCTCATACAGAGCCTCTTCTCCGCCAGCTGATCAACCTCGGAGCAGGTTACTTCATCGAAGCTGACCTTCCGTCACCTCTCATGGGCTATCCTGGAGCTCTCGGTGTACAGCTTGACGATGTTTCTGGAGACTTCCCTGCAATTCTCAAGAGAGTTGAGGACACTGTCGTAGAGCGCGGTGGTGCAGGAAGATTCGGAACATGGGCTTACAGCTATGGCTACACTGTATCTGCAGGACTCGGACAGCATGCTATCAACGTTATCCGCGGAGAGAGCGAGCTCCTCAACAGGGCAGATATCATGAAGGCATTTGCAAAGTATTCACCAGGAGCATCCTGGAATGGAGCTAACTATGTCAATGCTGACACTGGCGTAGGACTTAGAAACTACTTCCTCGTTTATCAGGATACATATGTAATGGGCAAGGGTTATATGCACGTTACAGAGGTTGAGGTTCCTGAGTGGGCTTATACAGTTAAGTAAGCTATATTTTATAGCTGACTTTTCACAAGGGGAGGGAGGATTCCTCCCCTTGCATTTTGTTTCCAATTAAGGTGATTAAAGCAATGGAATATTCTTCTACACCCCTTCTTGAGATGAAGGGAATCAGCAAGGAATTCTCAGGTAACAAAGTCCTTAATGACATCAATTTCAAACTATATCCCGGTGAGATTCTTGGTCTTGTCGGCGAGAACGGTGCTGGAAAAAGCACGCTGATGAAAATTCTTTTCGGAATGGATGAGATTAGGGACACAGGTGGTTATGGTGGAGATATCCTGATCGACGGTAAGAAAATCGAGTTCCATTCCTCTGAGGATGCTATCAAGGAAGGCATCGGAATGGTTCATCAGGAATTCTCCCTTATTCCGGATTTCACAGTTGCTGAAAACATTCTTCTTAACAGAGAACCTGAGAAATATAGTGTAATGAGTGAGCTTTTCGGAAAGAGGCTCAATACAGTAGATAGGAAAGAAATGCAGAGGAGGGCTCTTCTGGCTATTGAACGCCTCGGAGTTGAACTCGATGCAAATAAAACAATCTCAACGCTTCCAGTTGGCTATAAGCAGTTTACAGAGATTGCAAGAGAGCTCAGTAAGGAAGATGACCAGAAGAGTGCGGATGCCAAAGGCATAAGGCTTCTTGTTCTCGATGAGCCGACAGCAGTTCTCTCGGAGCATGAGGCAATCGCTCTTCTGAAAGCTATGAGAATGCTTTCGGAAGCGGGAATCGCAATCATATTCATCTCTCACCGTTTGCAGGAGATCATAGATGTCTGTGATTCCATCATGGTTATGAGAGATGGACTTATCATCAAGCATGTCGATAAGAGGGAGGCTGATGTCCAGAAAATCGCATCATGGATGGTAGGACGCTCTGTAAAGCAGGAGAGGGTATCCCGAGATACGAGTCACATAAGCGATGAGATCGCACTCAAAGTCTCCGGCCTTCGTGTTGATATGCCGGGAGAGATGGTTAAGGATGTCTCCTTTGAGGTTAGAAAGGGTGAGATCTTCGGTCTTGGAGGTCTTGCAGGCCAGGGAAAGATAGGTATCCCGAATGGAATCATGGGACTCTATTACGCTCTCGGCTCCGTTGAGTTCGAAGGGAAAGCCATCAAACTCAACAATCCTTCCAATCCTCTTTCATCCGGTATTGCATTCGTGTCGGAGGATAGGCGTGGAGTTGGTCTTCTTCTTGATGAGTCGCTTGAGTGGAACGTCTCTTTCGGAGCCATGCAGGTAAATGAGAGCTTCTTAAAGAAGATTGGACCGATTAAGTTCCGTGATAACGAAGCTATCAGGAAGGTTACGGAAGAGTATATTGATCTTCTTCAGATCAAGTGTACATCCTCAAAGCAGAAGGCACGTCAGCTTTCAGGTGGAAACCAGCAGAAGATCTGTCTTGCAAAAGCTTTTGCCTTGAATCCTAAACTTCTTTTCGTATCTGAGCCTACCCGTGGTATTGATGTCGGTGCGAAGGCCCTCGTGCTTGAAGCACTTAAGAAATACAATGAGGAGAACGGAACTACAATCGTCATGATTTCCAGTGAGCTTGAAGAGCTCAGAAGCATCTGTGACAGGATTGCTGTCGTTCATGACGGTAAGATTGCAGGTACGCTTGATGCTACTCGCCCAAGTGAGGAATTCGGTGTTCTTATGCTTGGTGAGATGAAGGAGGCTAAATGATGGATGCTGCAACTTTGAAGGAAAAGTCGATGCAGGCTATTAAGTCATTCGGCTTGCCCAGACTCATTATAACGCTGTTCCTGGTGCTTTTATTCGTAATCGCTCCGTTTGCGAATGTGAATATCGCATCTGGAATCTCAGATATGCTTACAAGATTCGGAATGAATGCCGTTCTTGTTCTTGCCATGGTACCGATGGTCCATTCTGGATGCGGCCTTAACTTCGGTCTCCCTCTTGGAATCATCTCAGGTCTGCTTGGTGCGACTATGACGATTGAGTTCGGATTCACGGGTTTTTCCAGCTTCCTTATGGCAATCGTTTTTGCAACTCCGTTTGCAATCGTTCTTGGAGCAGGCTATGGAGCACTTCTTAACAGGGTTAAGGGGGGAGAGATGATGATTGCAACCTATGTTGGTTTCTCTTCGGTTGCATTCATGTGTATCATGTGGCTTCTGCTTCCGTATGATAATCCGACTATGGTCTGGGGATACGCGGGAACTGGATTGAGAACCACGATTTCAGTAGAAGGCGCATATCTTGGAGTTCTCGATAATTTCCTCCGCATACAGATCGGGCATCTGGCGATTCCGACAGGAACTATCCTCTTTTTCGCACTTTTGTCCCTTCTTATCTGGCTTTTCCTGAGAACAAAGACGGGTACTGCGATGACCGCTGTTGGCTCTAATCCGATTTTCGCAACAGCAAGCGGTGTAAGTGTTGACAGGATGAGAACGCTTTCTGTAGTGCTTTCGACTTGGCTTGGTGCTGTCGGTATCATCGTTTATGAGCAGTCTTTCGGCTTCATCCAGCTTTACATGGGACCGTTCAACATGGCTCTTCCTGCCGTAAGTGCGGTTCTCCTCGGAGGTGCGAGTGTAAACAAGGCTTCGATTGCCAACGTTGTAATCGGTACTCTTCTCTTCCAGGGAATTCTTACTATGACGCCGAGCGTCATGAACGGACTTATCCAGATGGACGTTTCCGAGGTTATCAGAATCATCGTCTCCAACGGTATGATCCTCTACGCTCTGACAAGAAAGCAGGAGGTTACAAGATGAGTGGGAAACTAGATATGAAAAATAAAATCTCAGTGAAGGAACTTGCGATAAGCAACCTTGTTCCTATCCTCTTTATCTGTATCTGTATCATTGGAATACCTCTTTCCGGTTACTCCGGATCATATATTCTGAATGAGGTTCTCTCCCGCCTTGGAAGGAACTCGTTCCTCGTTCTCTCCCTTCTTATTCCTGTCATGGCAGGTATGGGTCTGAACTTCGGTATGACTCTTGGAGCGATGGCTGGACAGATCGGTCTTATATTCGTTTCCGACTGGAATGTCGTCGGTATTCCGGCGATGGTTCTTGCCGCAATCATCAGTACGCCTATCTCTATTCTCCTTGGATGGCTCTGCGGTACGATTCTCAACAATGCCAAGGGCAGGGAGATGGTTACTAGCTATATCATCGGTTTCTTCATGAACGGTGTTTATCAGCTGGTGGTTCTCTATTTCATGGGATCAATCATTCCAATCACCTCCTCCGCACTGGTTCTGCCACGTGGATACGGTATCAGGAACACGGTAAACCTTGAAACGATGAGAAAGAGCCTTGATAATCTGATTCCATTCAATATCTTTGGAGCCAGCGTTCCTGTAGCTACATTCATTCTCGTAGCTGTCTTCTGTCTTATCATCGTATGGTTCAGACGGACAAAGCTCGGTCAGGATATGAGAGCTGTAGGACAGGATATGGAGGTTGCTCGCCAGGCCGGTATCAAGGTGGAGAAGACAAGGGTTCTCTCAATCATACTTTCAACTGTTTTCGCAGGCTATGGTATGATCATCTACCTCCAGAATATCGGAACGCTCAATACTTATAACAGCCATTCTCAGATCGGTATGTTCTCAATCGCAGCCCTTCTTGTAGGTGGAGCCAGCGTCGATAAGGCAAGCATAAAGAACGTCTTTATCGGAATCATCCTGTTCCACACGATGTTCATCATCGCTCCGACTGTTGGACGAAACCTTATCGGGGAGGCTCAGCTTGGAGAGTATTTCCGCGTATTCGTCAGCTATGGTGTTATCACACTCGCTCTTGTGCTCTATGAGATCAGAACGAGGAGAGAGGCCAGAAAAGCTCTTGAGGAGGCAGAGTGATGAAAATAGGAAGATCATTTTATATCCGCATAGCTGCGATTATCCTGGTAATCCTTCTCGGTGTGCTCATGTTCTTCATCGGAAAGCAGCATACGATCCTTCTTGATAACAACAAGGTCGGAGATATAAGGGCCCTTGATGAGGTCACTGTTACAATTGATGGAGTCGAAGGACTTCCTATCTATTCCAGAATGAGGGATCAGGCTATTGTCACAGGACAGGGACATAAGCTTGCCGTCACCTATGTTGATAGCAGCTGGGAAGAGCATACTATTGAGAGGGAGATAAAGATTCCTCTCTCAGAAAACATGGTAATACTCTACCTTCCATACCTTGTGGAGAATCCGGATTCTCCTCAGGAGGAATGGCTTCAGCACTTCGAGAGTCAGGCTATCGTTTCTGCTCCTGCAGATGATGAAGTCGTGACAAGCGATGATGCGATGCTGATGGATTTCTAATAGCTTTAATGGTGGGGACCTGAGATATGGTCTCCACTTTATTTTTTTGTATCAATATATCTTAAAGTATAAATTTATAAAGAAATATAACTATAAGTAGGTTGGTTTCTTGCTTATATGAAATCATACTTTTAGTATGACAAAACAGAAGACCAAGGAAGAGCTGGCAAGGCTTGTAGGATTCAATATCAAAAGACTTAGACAGAGGAAAGGGCTCAGTCAGGAGGAGATGGCGGAGATGCTGTCCCTTTCCAAGAACTACATAAGCCTTCTTGAGAACGGTATCAAGTTCCCTTCCGCAGATACACTCTCCAAGCTTTCCAGTGTTCTTGATACTGAGTGTTCCGTTTTCTTTGTTGACTCCGCATCGGATGCGAAGAACATATCATCAAGAATAACCTATCTCATCGAGGATTCGGTACGGCGGGAAATTGAGAGCCTGATAGGAGATAGGGAAAAAGAGGAAAAACCCACAAGATAGTCATCTTGCATGATATAATCTCAGTATGAAAGTGGAACTAAAGGATATTTTCAATATCAGTGAGGTTGAGAACAGCCATCGCAAGGTTTTCGAGGCTGTCGACAAGGATGGCATAGCAGTCATTTATCGTGATAGCCGCCCTAAGTACGTGGTACTCCCTTATACGGGAGAATACGAAATTGATGATGAAGAGCTGAAAGATTGGGACGGTAGTCCTGAGGAGCTTGAGGAGATCAACCGTCTGAATGAAGCCTTGCTTGAAGATCTGAATTTGGAGAACAATTCATTCTAATTGCATAATTTTTCAAAAAATATGCATTGATTTGCATATTTAACTTGAATTTGTCTCTTCATAGTGGGAAACTTCTCTTATCTTATTTTCAAAAAGGGGGATGCCATGGCAGAGATAAAATTCTATACGGGAGAGAATATTCCGCTTGAACTTCACAAGGTTAAGATAGTTCAGAAACTTGATCTTGTAGATGTAGAGAGAAGGGCGGAGGCAATCAGGGAAGCCGGGAACAATACGTTCCTGCTTAAGAATAAGGACATATTTCTGGACATGCTCACCGACAGCGGTGTAAATGCGATGAGTGACAGACAGTTGGCTGCCATGATGATAGCCGATGACAGTTATGCGGGAAGTGCCACATTCACACGTCTTACCGATAAACTGAAAGAGATTTTCGATACCGATTACTTCCTTCCCGCACATCAGGGAAGAGCGGCAGAGAACATCCTTGCGATGACGTATGTCAAAAAAGGTACGATAATCCCGATGAATTATCATTTCACAACCACTAAGGCCCATATAACGAGGCTTGGAGGAAGGGTGGAGGAGCTTGTCATAGATGAGGGGGTTAAGACTACAAGCAGTCATCCTTTCAAGGGAAATTTCGATCTTGACAGGCTCTGCTCCCTTATTGAAAGGGAGAGGGAGAATATCCCGTTCATACGTATTGAAGCAGGAACGAATCTCATCGGCGGTCAGCCTCTTTCTCTTGAGAACATAAAGGAGGTTTCGAGAATCGCGCGTGAGAACGGAATACTCACGGTGATGGATGCCTCTCTTCTCCAGGACAATCTCTATTTCATAAAAACGAGGGAGGAAAGCTGTAAGGACAAGAGCATCAGGGAGATTACGAGAGAGATATCTGATGCGATGGATATCATATACTTCTCAGCAAGGAAGCTTGGCTTTGCACGTGGCGGAGGAATCGCTACAAAACGCAAGGATCTCTATCTTAAGATGCGTGAACTGGTTCCCATGTTCGAAGGCTTTCTCACCTACGGTGGCATGAGCGTGCGTGAGATGGAGGCTATGGCTGTGGGGCTGGATGAGACGATGGACGAAGATGTAATTTCCCAAGGGCCTCTTTTCATCGAATACATGACAGATGAGCTTATTAAGAACGGAGTTCCTGTCGTAACACCTCCTGGAGGGCTTGGCTGTCATCTTAATGCTCTTGAATTCATTCCTCAAGTAAGGCAGGAGGAGTATCCGGCAGGATCTCTTGCCGCCGCCGTTTACATCGCAGGTGGTATAAGAGGTATGGAGAGAGGTACGATATCAGAGCAGAGGGAGGAGGATGGGCGTGAGCACCTTGCTTCCGTAGAGCTTCTCCGTCTTGCGATGCCAAGGCGTGTTTTCACCCTGTCTCAGGTTAAATATGCGGTAGACAGGATCAAATGGCTTTATGACAACAGGGAACTGATAGGAGGTCTTAAGTTCGTAGAGGAGCCGTCAACGCTTAGGTTCTTCTTCGGTCGCCTTGAGCCCACATCCGACTGGCAGGATAAGCTTGTCAGAAAGTTCCGTAAGGATTTTGGAGATAGCCTCTGAAAACGATGAAGGCCTCGTCATGAGGCCTTCATCTTAACCGTTTGTAAATCTTGAAAGGAATTCTTTCGTTCTCTCACTCTTCGGATTCTGGAATATCTCATCGGGAGATCCCTCTTCCTCGATTTTCCCATCAGACATGAAGATTACACGGGATGATACATCTCTTGCGAATGCCATCTCATGAGTGACGACAAGCATCGTCATTCCTGTTTTTGCAAGATCGCTCATTACATCAAGGACTTCTCCCACCATCTCCGGATCGAGTGCTGAGGTCGGCTCATCGAAAAGAAGAACTTCAGGATCCATCGCAAGTGCTCTGGCTATCGCGACCCTCTGCTTCTGCCCACCTGAGAGCTGGCGGGGTTTCGCATTGATGTACTGATCCATGCCGACCCTCTTGAGGTACATCATGGCTTTCTCCCGGGCTTCCTCCTTGCTCCTCTTGAGAGCATATCGCTGTCCGATGATACAGTTTTCAAGGACGGTGTAGTTATTAAAGAGATTGAACGACTGGAATACCATTCCAACCCTCGTTCTGTATGCATCCTCATTCACACCACCTTTTAAAATGTCTTTTCCATGGTAGAGTATGCTTCCATCCGTGGCATCTTCAAGCATGTTGATGCACCTTAGAAGGGTGGACTTGCCGCTTCCGGATGATCCTATGATACTGATGACATCACCCTTATAAACCGAGAAATCGATGTCTTTAAGAACCTTATTCGTACCGAAATCTTTCACAAGATGTTCAATTTTAAGGATTTCTTCCATCAGTGGGTCCCTCCTTTCTTCTCATCGTACTTCGTCATTCCGCTTGTGAACGCGAGCATGTCGGTCGTTGCAAGATCGAAGTTCGAAGGTCCATCCATCTTCGATTCAACCCATCTGAGGATTCTTGAGCATGCGAAAGTGAGAATGAAGTAGATTGCCATCGTGATTGTCGCAGCCTCGAAATAGGTGTAGAGCGCACCTGAGATGCTTCTGAATGTGAAAAAGAGCTCCACGGTGCCTATGATGGAAAGCACGCATGTATCCTTGATGTTTATGATAAGGTTGTTTCCAATCTGTGGCATCACATTTCTCAGTGCCTGAGGAAGTATTACAAGCAGCATTGACTGGCTCTGTGTGAGGCCGATTGCTCTGGCTCCCTCTTTCTGACCTGGATCAACAGATAGTATTCCTCCGCGTACGGTCTCTGCCATGTAGGCTCCGGTGTTTACGGAAACGATGATTATCGCGGCTGTCCACATTCCGAGATTTATATTGAACAGCGAGCTGGCGCCATAGTATATGAATGCGGCCTGAAGCATCATCGGCGTTCCCCTGAACACCTCCACATATATGTTGAGGATGAACTTAATAACCTTGAGGATTCCTCTTTTTACCGCTCCATCCTTTTTCTGTGGCTCGATAGTCTGTACAAGGCCGACCGCGAAACCGATGACGCATCCAAGTGCCGTACAGAGTATCGCGATGGCCATCGTAGTAGCAGCTCCTCTTAACAAGGAGCCGCTGTAACGTTCGAGGATGTAAAGCATCCTCTGAAAGAAATTCATTTCTGCTAGTGTCATTTAAACCTCTTACTGGTTCAACGGCTGTACCTGGATCGCCTCGTCCATCATCCTGTTGAAATCATCAACTGAGAGTGTGGATAGTACAGAGTTCATCGCATCCAGAAGTTCCGTGTTCCCTTTTCTGACTGAGATACCGATGTTGATCTCCTCCTCACTTACCTGGAAATCGTCATCTCCTGTTGAGAAGTCGAGAAGGGTCATATCAGGATATACCATGAGGGCAGCCTGTGCTGTAGGCATATCAGTACATACGATATCGCATCTTCTGCTGTTGAGTGCTACAAGCATTGCAGGGGCGCTGTCCTGAGCAGGAAGGATGTTCGCATTAGGAATCTGAGGAAGACATACATCGTACCAGATTGTTCCAAGCTGGCTTGTACATGTTGCTCCTTCAAGATCCGCAACCCCCTTTGCACTTGCATACGGGCTGTCGTTGTTTGTAAGACATACGACTGTCGCATAATAGTATGGCTCTGTAAAGTCTACCATCTGAAGGCGGTCTGAAGTGATGGACTGTCCTGCAATCGCACAGTCAACAGTTCCGCTCTGCACGGCTGGAACAAGGGAGTCCCAATCAAGACGTACAATCTCAAGGTCGTATCCGATCTTCTCTGCGATGAGCTTTGCCATCATGACGTCATAGCCGTACGCATAGTCCTGGGAGCCTGAGATTGGGACAGCGCCGTTCGCATCCGTAGGCTGTGTCCAGTTATATGGTGCATATCCGCATTCCATGGCAACTCTGAGAACCGGGCGTCCGGATGAGCTGGTTGCGCTCTCTTCCTTAGAGCCACCTGCGAAAGCGAATGTGATTGCGAGTATTGAAATTAAAACCAAAGCGAAAAGTCTCTTGTTTCTCATATAAGCCTCCTAAGCTTTACGTGTGTATTTAAATGTAAATGAGAGATAATGTCAATATGTTATAGAAGAAACTCAATGTTATTATTATAACAATACTAAAAATATTCGTTACATCGTATCCTATTTTGGATATTATTATATTCGCTAGGAGGAATCTTATGAGAATCACATGGATAGGGCATTCCTGTTTTAAGATAGAAAGTGGAGGATATTCAATCGTAATTGATCCTTACGAGGATGGAAGTGTTGAGGGTCTTTCTCCTGTAAGGGAGACGGCGGACATGGTGCTTTGCACTCATGAGCATGGGGATCATAATTTCAGAGCTGGTGTTAAGATTACCTCTTCCTCTGCAGCTCCGCTAAATGTGGAGACGATTGAGACTTTCCACGATGATGAGCATGGTGTCAAGCGTGGCAAAAATAAGATCTATATTATATCAGATGGAAAGACGCGGGTGGCTCATCTTGGGGATCTAGGATGCTATCCTGATGATATCGATAGTCTTAAAAACCTGGATGTCGTGATGATTCCTGTCGGGGGCTTTTATTCCATTGACGGTAAGAGAGCTGCAAAAATCATAAAGGAGATCAAACCGCGCCTTACGATACCAATGCATTTCAGACGTCCTGGAAAATTCGGATTTGATGTCCTTAGCACTGTCGATGATTTTTTAAGCGGGTTTGATGACTACATCGAGCTGGATGGCTCTGAAATAGACACCTCTGCGCCTTTTTCATCCCGTATCGAGGTACTTACTCCAAGAGAGCTGATTACTCGCTGAAAACGCTTTCAGGGAGAAAAAGACTCTTTTTAATTGCTCTTTCGGATTAATATTGTTTTGACATGATGTTGACTTGTTCCTCATAATGAAAGTAGGACTTAGGCTGATATTGAGTCCGGAATCTATGATTAAGGAGGAAGCAGGGGAGACACGGCCAGTTTTCCTTGCGCAGTGTTTTATGAAGAAACTATTTTTAGCTCTCACTGTCCTTGTTCTATCATGTTCAGTTGTTTTTGCTGGTGGCAGTACCGAAGCTGCATCAGGCGAGGATGATGGACAGTACAAGGTCGCTCTCATCATTGAGAATACAATCGATGACAGGGGTTGGTGCCAGTCAATGCACGAGGGAATCCTTGGTGCGATGGAACAGCTGCCAGGAAAGATTCTCTATGAGTATTCTGAGAGGATGACTACGGTCGATTCAGAATCAATCGCAAGGCAGTACATCGCTGACGGATTCGATCTGATCATCGCACATGGTGCGCAGTATAAGAACATGGTCTCTGACCTTGCTGCTGAATTCCCAGATGTATCATTCGCATTCGGAACCTCCAGTGATATCGTAGGAGACAACGTATTTACATATATGCCGGAGTCTGAAGAGACTGGATACCTTTCTGGCATAATGGCAGGTCTTCTCACGAAAACGAATAATATCGGTTTCGTAGGACCTGTGGACAGCGGTGATGCCGCGCGTTATGCAAGAGGATTCATTCTGGGTGTCCAGGATGTGAATCCGGAGGCAAGCATAAATGTAGCATTTACTGGAAGCTTCTCGGACTATGTGCGTTCCGGTGAGCTTGCCACGACACAGATCATGGCTGGTGCGGATGTTCTCACAGGTGCCTCCCAGCAGGCAATCGGAGCACTCAGAGCTTGTGCAGAGTATCCTGATGTCCTCTGGCTCGGACAGGATCTTGCCCAGCTTGATACCCCGGAGGGGCAGGCAAAGTGTGTGGCGGCTTCAGCATACAACTACACAGCTGTCGTCGTCGGACTTATCAACAGCCTTGATGAGGGCGTAAAGGGTGGCGTATGTATTCCGATGAACTTCAACAACGATGGTTTCGTCTTCGACTATAACCCAGCTTTGAGCAGCGTTGTGACAGATGAGATCAGAGCTAAGGTTGACGAGGCTCTTTCTGCGTTCAAGGCAGCTCCTGGAGTTCTTTCCAACTGGGCGGACGTACAGCTTTAATAATTTATAGTATTGGGCATCATTTTCCCGCTGGAAACTGGTGCCCTCATCTTTTTTTAGGGTGTTTATGGAAGATAAGATCAGATCGCTTAAAATGGAGCATATAACCAAGCGCTTTCCCGGGGTTCTCGCCTCTGATGATATCTCACTAAGCGTTGAAGAGGGGGAGATTCTTGCTCTTGTAGGGGAGAACGGTGCGGGAAAGACGACTCTTATGAACATTCTGATGGGTATATACCAGCAGGATGAGGGTAAGATTTTCATAAATGGTGAGGAAGTGCGGTTCCGTGGACCTGAGGATGCCTTCAAAGCGGGACTTGGTATGGTTCATCAGCAGTATATGCTCGTTCCCAATATGACTGTGACTGAAAATGTCGCACTTGGATATAAGAAGGCATGGAAACCTTTCAAACTGGATTTAGCTATGGTTCGCAGCAGGGTCGAGGAGATAAGCTCCCGTTATGGTCTCTCTGTGAATCCTGATGCATATATATGGCAGTTATCTGTTGGAGAGCAGCAGAGGGTGGAGCTTGTAAAGACGCTCTGCCTTGGAGCTAGGTTCATCATCCTGGATGAGCCTACAAGCGCCCTCACACCTCAGGAGACCGATGAGCTGATAGAGCTTTTGAAGAAAATGAAGAGCGAGCTTTCGATAATCTTCATCTCTCATAAGCTTAATGAGGTAAAGGCACTTAGCGACAAGGTTGTGATTCTCCGGCATGGGGCGGTCGTGTTCTCCGGTAATACCGCCGATTACTCATCAAGTGAGATAGCTGCCCTGATGACTGGCCATGAGATAGTCCTTCCCGAGAACAAGGAGGAGGATATGCATGGGGGCCTTGCTCTTTCTATAAAAGATCTGTTTGTTCGTTCCGACAGGGGATTCTTCGCTGTGAACGGACTCAATCTCGATATCCATGAAGGGGAAATCGTGGGGCTCGCTGGAGTCTCAGGGAACGGACAGAAGGAACTGGCCGAAGCTATTAATGGACTTAGGAAGGTGGAAAAGGGCGAGATAGTCTTTTTCGGAGAGCATATTGAGAATAAGAGTCCTAACCATGTGATCGGATGCGGCATGGGATATATCCCCGAGGAGAGAAATGTCGAGGGCATAGTTCCCGCATTCCAGATAAAGGAGAATTTCATCCTCAAGGATAGTGATGATGAGAAGTTCTCACGCCTGAAATTCCTCAAGAAGAAGGAGATCAACAGTAACGCGGAGAAACTCAGATCCGATTTTGATATCAGGTGCCCGGGAACCAATACCGCCGCCGGTGCTCTCAGTGGAGGAAACATTCAGAAGGTTATCCTTGCAAGAGAGATTACTCGCGCTCCTAAATTCCTTATTGCAGTTTACCCTACCAGGGGACTTGATATGGGAGCCATAGAGTTCATACATGCAGAGCTCCTGAAAAAGAGAAGGGAGGGGATTGGAATTCTTTTAATCAGCGAGGAGCTTGATGAGATAATGAACCTTTCAGACAGGATTGCCGTAATATATAAAGGTGCAATTCAGAAAGTGCTTCATCATGGGGAGGCGAATAAGAAGAGCCTCGGTATCCTGATGGCCGGTCTTGATACGGAGGAGGGTAAGAATGACTAGGAATTTTAAAATAGCCTATAAGATTGTGATAATCCTGTTGGCGATTCTTGCAACCGTTCTCCTTTCTTCCGCCATCCTTCTGATTCTGGGAGCTGACATCTGGCGTACGTTCTACACTATTGTGATCACGCCTCTTACCAGGGTCGGGCACCTTACGGAAGTGTTCGTCCGTGCCGTCCCTCTTTGTATAATCGCACTAGGAGTTGCGGTTGCATACCGCTCGGGAATCGTGAATATCGGAGCTGAGGGGCAGATGGCTATGGGAATTCTGGGCTTTACCTCCGTCGCCCTTGCCCTTCCAGATCTTCCGAAACCGATTCTTCTGCCATTTGCGCTTTTAGCAGGTGTTGTGACCGGAGGACTATGGGGCTTCATCCCGGGAATCCTTAAGGCGAAACTGCAGGTCTCGGAGCTCCTTTCGACTGTCATGCTCAACTATATAGCAGCACAGTTCTATTCATTCTGTCTTCGCGTTCCTATGCTTGATCCGGTAGAGGCACTCTCCGGTGCCGGTACACCCCAGTCTGCACGTCTTAGTGCTAATGTCGAGATCGGAAGAATCACAGGCCGTCTTCACTATGGGATATTCATCGCAATCGTTCTTGCGGTTCTTGTTTATTTCTTCCTATGGAAGACAAGCTTCGGTTATAAGATGAGAGCCAGCGGATCTGAGCGCAGGGCTGCCCGCTATGGCGGAATAAGCGTGCCGCAGTATATTACGCTTGCCATGGTTATCTCCGGGGCTTTCGCCGGCCTTGCCGGCGGAATCGAGATTGCCGCCGTCCATAGAAGGGCGATTGAGGGTGTTACGAACAACTATGGTTTCAGTGCTGTCGTCGTAGCTCTCTTTGGAATGCTTCATCCATTTGGAATCATTCCTGCATCATTCTTCTTTGCACTTTTAATTTACGGCTCTACGCTCACACCTCGTGCAGTAGGGGTCCCTGCTAATATCGTGGATGTCATGCAGGGCCTTATAATCATAGTGATCGTTACGGCTCAGATGGTACTTCAGAACTCATATCTGGAGGATAAGGTCTGGCATTGGTATTCTCAGAAAAGAGGACTTAAGGAGGAGACGAAGTGAATATTATCATAAACATACTTGCTATGACCGTGCCGTTCTCTGTTGCACTCCTTCTTGCCTCAATCGGAGAGATGTTTAACCAGAGAAGCGGAGTGTTCAATCTCGGATGCGAAGGCATAATGGCCATGGGTGCGTTCATTGGAATGCTAATCCCGTTCTCAATCGGAGGAGGTGGTGCTGTTGCGGCTGGCTGGAACTATCTGGGACTGCTGCTTGCTGCCGTTATTGGAGCCCTGATGGGACTCTTCTTCGGCCTGATAGTCGTTACTTTCCGTGCCCCGCAGGGAATTGCGGGAATTGGACTTCAGATGTTCGGAGTCGGAACGGCGGGAACTCTTTTCAGGCATTTCGTAGGTGGTACCCAGTCGATTCCAGGCCTTTCTTCCAATCCAATCCCCCTTCTGTCAGATATCCCCGTGATAGGTGAGATACTCTTCTCGCACAACATTGTTGTTTATCTGGCTTTCCTATTCGTACCGGTTGCATGGTACATACTGATGAAAACAAGCTGGGGTTTGGAGGTGAGAGCTGTCGGAACCTATCCAAGGGCTGCGGACAGCATGGGAATAAACGTGAACAGGATCAGGTATGAGGCTCTTGCCCTAGGTGGGGCTTTAGCAGGACTTGCTGGAGCATATCTTTCTGTTTGCCAGATCAAGATGTTCTCAGATGACCTTATCGCAGGAAGAGGATTCATCGCAGTCGCCCTTGTATATTTTGGACATTGGAAACCTGTGAGAATCATGCTAGGTGCGCTTCTCTTCTCTTTTACGCAGACGATACAGTACAACGTACAGGGACTTGGAATAAACATCCCGTACGAATTCTTCGTTATGCTTCCATATGTTGTCGTAATTGTCGTTCTTGCCTTCACTTCCCGCAATCAGACTACGAGCCCGGCAGCGCTTGGCAAGCCGTTTAACAGGGAAATCAGGACATAGGGTTTCACTGGAATCTTCTAAAGCTCTCATGGAGAAGGAATTTCATGGGAGCTTTTTTATATTTTGTCCTGTCGGAAAATATTACAAGAAATGACGGAGAATTTTACAAAATATATCGGAGGATTTTACAAATATTATATTAATTATTTGCATTAGAACTATTTATATAGGAAATGAAAATATGTTAGAAAGAACGCTTGCCAGAAGAGTAAAATCATTACAGAAAGATTTCAAAATCATCTTTATATCAGGTTCTCACCAAGTGGGAAAAACGACTATCCTTAAAACTTTAAAGGAAGATGAACGTTCTTATGTAACCCTTGATAACCAGGTGGATATGGAACTTGCACAAAGTGATCCTAATTCTTTTTTCCTTCTCCATCCTGTTCCTTGCTTTATTGATGAAGTTCAGCGGGCAGAGGAGCTTTTTATAAAGTTAGCCGCCAGAAAACCGACAAGGCTTGTCCTGCCGGATGAAGGCGGCAATGATTATTTGATCTTGT
>CALXKU010000003.1 GCA_944389025.1 uncultured Spirochaetaceae bacterium | reverse complement strand
GGCATTAGGGTGGAGTTTGTGGATGCAAGGTATACAAGCCAGAAGTGCTCTGTATGCAAGACGATCGACAAGGCTTCGAGGAAAGGGAACAGGTATGTCTGCAGGCATTGCGGCAACAGCATGCATGCAGATGTGAATGCCGCCATCAACATCCGCGACAACTACATCACCCGGATCGAGCAATCCGGGCAGGCTGCAGTCAATCAGCCGTATGGATGGAGTGCCACAGGTGAACCGGCAACGGAGCCTGTGGGCAAAACGCTCACGTCCAAGCCTTCAGGCTTGTCCTGAAGGTCGTTGAC
Organism: uncultured Spirochaetaceae bacterium; assembly: GCA_944389025.1. Taxonomy (GTDB): domain Bacteria; phylum Spirochaetota; class Spirochaetia; order Sphaerochaetales; family Sphaerochaetaceae; genus Ornithospirochaeta. The sequence goes on along the minus strand of CALXKU010000003.1, from coordinate 139,873 downwards.
GAAGTAGGAACAAAACATAACAAACCTCATGTTCATGCCGAATATGGAGAATATGAAGCATCGGTAGGAATTGACGGGGAAGTCCTTGCTGGTGTACTGCCAGAAAAACAATATAAGCTTGTAGCAGCATGGTTAGCATTGCATGAAGATGAGCTTTATGAGGCTTGGAATAATGCTGTACAGATGAAACCAATGCACAAGATTATGCCTTTGAGCTGATAGGAGGTAAAATGTTTTTTTCTAACGGAATGGTTTATGGCGGAACGCCAAAAGAGATGATGAAAATAGTAGAAGTAAAACCCCTTGAGAATATGACAATGATTCTTACCTTCAATTCAGGAGAGCAAAGACTGTATGATGCGACCGAACTTCTGAAGTATCCCATATTTGACGTGTTAAAGGACAAAGATGTCTTTTTGCATCCTGTTTTGGATCACGGTGTTGTAACTTGGAATAACGGAGAGCTCGATCTTTCTCCTGAATCCATGTATGAAAACAGCTATCCTTATGAAAAAAGGACATAATCTTCAGTAGCAACGTAATCTTGATATTTCATCGCTAATCAGAAAAAACCAATGTTAGCTAAAGGATAAGCGACAAAATCATCCGAAAAGGAATTTATCAATCAGCCAGAATATTGGATACACAGGAAGGAATATCAGACCAAGAATAGCGAGTATGATGTTGACGAGCCACTCAGGAGAAGTTGTAAGTATTCCACCTATAATCAGAAAGACAGCAAAATAAAAATACAGCATGAATCACCTCCAGATAAAAAAATAATCCCAAAGGCAATAAAAGTCAAATTATTTATGCTTTAAGTCAATTTTCCTCAATAAACGGAAGAGAGAAAGTGAAGAGACTACCGGAGCCTAGGCTGCTTTCAACCTCTACTTTTGCCCCATTTAGCCTCGCTATCTCCTTAACCATGGCTAGCCCTAGTCCCGAGGAAGAGCCTTTTCTGGATTTATCGACCTGGAAGAAGCGGTCGAATATCCTCCTCTGGTCATCCGCACTTATGCCGATACCATCATCACGGACTGCAATAACCGCATCAGGCCCATCCGTCTTAAGAGAGATTTCGATTTTTCCATTCTCTTTTGAATATGAGATGGCATTGTCAATCAGGTTTATAACAGCACGGGTAATCATATCATCATCGGCATGGACAATTATTCCATCTTCTATGGAAGAAGAGAAGGAAAGTCCCTTATCCTCGGCAATCTCACACATCTCCTCAGCTATTGATGAAAGAAGATCCGAAATGGAGAAATCCCTCTTTCTTATTCTTATCGTACCCTTGTCGGAGCGGGAGATTTCAAGCAGTGCCGATACGAGCCGTGTCATCCTATCAGTCTCTTTCGCAATCGCATTCAGTGCCCCTTCAACCTCGTTCTTGTCATCAGACACAGAGAGTGCGTACTCGCATTCAGCCCTTATGACGGCAAGAGGCGTTCTGAGCTCATGCGAGGCATCATCGGAGAATTCCTTCTCTCTTTTGAACGACTCATCAAGACGGCCAAGCATAGCGTTAAATGAATCGCTTAGAGCCCTGCCCTCCTCGGTCTTGGAACTGGAAAGCCTCTTATCAAGATCGTTTCCACCAGCAATATCGGAGGCCGTATTTATAAGATCCTCCAGAGGACGGAAAGACCTTCTGACTATGAAATATCCACCAAGGGCCGAAACCACGACCATGAGTGGGGCAAGGAGAATCAGGGGAAGATAATCGGAAGAGAAAAACGTGTAAAGGTCGCTCATCATCGAAGCAGAGCGTATATAGAAACCTGTCATCATCATATCACTTACGACCCAGGTGGCTCCGCTAATGCTTAAAACCCTCTGCCCCTCCTGGTAGCCCACAGACTTGAGGGAGGGAAGCTCACGACCGAACATCTTTTTTCCATCGGATGAATAGACAAGCACATATACCCCATCGTCATACTCATCCAGATTGCCAAAATAAAGTCTTTTATCATCACGGTAGAGAGCAGAAGCGGCATCACTGAGGGTCTCTTCAACATCATGACGCATGGCTCTAAGGGAAAGAGAGTCCGAGACCGCGAAGAACATAAGGAAGATTATCGCCATGAGAAAAAGGGTCCAGACCGTATACCATAGCACTATCTGCTTCTTAAGAGACATCATCACCCCCGATCATATATCCCCTGCCGCGGAAAGTGTGTATAAGAGGCTTATGCCCATCAATGTCTATCTTTTTCCTTACATACCTGATATAAACATCCACCATGTTGGACTGCCCCTCATAATCATATGACCACACATGATCTAAAAGTACGCTACGGCTGAGAATCATGCCCTCATTATGCATCATGTATTTCAATAACGCATATTCTTTCTGGGAGAGGTCTATCACCTTATCCCCCCTCTTGACCATGCCACTGGCACAATCAAGGCTCAGATCGTCAATTCTCAATATGGTGGAACCGTTTCGGATTCCGCTACGCCTTATAACAGAGCGTATGCGAGCTAGAAGCTCATCGAACGAGAAAGGTTTGACAATATAGTCATCAGCACCATTATCAAGGCCATCAACCCTATCCGAGAGAGCATCACGCGCAGTAAGGAATATGATAGGACTACTTCCTCCATGCTCCCTATAACGCCTCAGAACTTCAAGACCGCTTAAGCCTGGCATCATTATATCCAGGAGTGCCAGATCGTACTCCGTAGCCTCAAGATAATCCAAAGCAGAGAGGCCGTCATTCACAACATCAACCGCATAGCCTTCCCTCTTAAGTCTCTTAGAAATGACATCGGAGAGCGCACACTCATCCTCTGCAATCAGCAATCTCATACCGACCTCCTGAAAAAAGATGCCAGAGTAAAATTAGAACAAAATGAAAATCAGGAAAGAAAAGCCCTGATATCATCCAGGAGTCTCTCGGTATCGCTTACCCCGAGCTCATAAATCGCTTGAACCCTGTCCCTGTTCTTATCGACCCGCTTAACATGAACATCCCTGCTCGGAGCTATGATAAGCACCTTTCCTTCCCTCTCAAGCTCTTCAAGTCTTTCAAGCTGCCTATTATAAGATGCCGGACGTTCTTTAATCGCAGTCAGCATAGCAGGATACTTTTTAAGCATAAAAGATAGGAGCGGATTATAAGAGCCCTCTTTCTTCCTGTATCCGCGAGGCCGTGTCAGTACCACTATATTGCGCTCATATCCGATACTCATGAAATACTCTACAGGAATAGAATCGGATACCCCTCCATCGAAAAGGGTGTAACCGTCAACTTTGACGGCATGGGAGACAAGTGGCATTGATGCCGAGGCTCTCATCCACTCAAGCTCATTACCCCTGCCATCATGGAACCTGTAGTATACAGGCTTACCGGTTGTGGCATCCGTTGCAACCGTATGAAGTTCCACAGGATTGGAATGGAATGCTTCAAAATCGAACGGATCAAGCTTCTCAGGAATCTCATGATAGCAGAAATCAGCACCGAATATATCTCCGGTACTCAGCAACGTCCAGAGGCCAGAGAAACGCCTGTCGCGAAGATACTTCAGAGTGTATCTTATCGCCCTTTCTGGCTGTCTGGATTTGTAGTTGCAGCCGAACGTAACACCTGCCGATACCCCGATATAACCATCGACCTGGATATCATTTTTCATAAGGACGTCAAGAACACCGGCTGTATACAGCCCTCTCATCGCTCCGCCCTCAAGAACCATACCTCTTTTCATAGTGTCAAAGTGGCAACAAGAAGATCTCATATCCCTCACTTCTCAGCCTCTCTTCCTCCTTACGGTCCATTATAACAGATTTTGAAGAACCTTCTCCAAGGTGGGAAGATAGCTTAGAACGAATATTTTCAAGATCTGATACGCTAAGAGCGTTTATATCGCTTCTGAGCCTCCTCCTATACTCATCACTTACCGCAAAAAGTCTCCGCCTGAGATACGTCAGTGCCCTCTGTGACGGACTCTGAGGTTTCCAGTCAAGACTCTTTATATTTATTCTGGCATCGTTGAGCTTGCTCTCATCGATCTTCTGCATCCGTACGGCACTGCCGTAATCATCAAAGCTCATTAGACCTCGCGGATCGCGGTAAGAATAGAAGAATAGCCTGTTCTCAAGGTTATCAAGCATACAGCCCGTTCCATAGGCTCCCCCCTTGGCGCGTATGAGATCCCAGAGGGTATCAGATGAGAGTATCGAGAGGAACATCCGTGCTGAGAGCATTTCCTCCCAGGTTAAATCGTCCGTAAGGGCGCTAAGCGCGCTGTATGAGACCGGAGTGCTCAGCAGGAAAGCCGACGCTCTGGGGAATGAAGGCATTATAAGATTCTCCCCTATCGCACCTGTCTTACTCTCAAAGGATGAGATGAAAAACTCGGCCTCACCCTGCATAAACGCTGTGTTATCCCTGTCCGAGAGGGTCTGAACCCTTATCCTCGAGGCATCAAGCAGCTTATCACGCACAAGAAGAATTCTCTCCCTCTCTCCTGTGACATCCTCCTTCTTTTTCCCAATCGTATACCAGTATGACAGCCCGGAGAGCTTTTCCCCTATGTACAGCGATGATGTGAGAGGAGCGGAGGATGCGCTTATGGCATAGCTATGACCTGACTGGATGACACCGGACCTGTAATCCGTCGAGATATCCATCAGGGCATTGGAAAGCTCACCTTCAAGCACAAGACCTCTCTTCAATAGCCCGATGAACTCATTTAAAGCCTCATGACACGTCTCTCTTAAAGCTCTCATACGGAAGAGGAAATAGATCTTCACTTTTCCTTCCAGGCTCTCACCGCTCTCTATATAGAAAGCGTAACCACCGGATGAGTATCTGATATCCGTCTGGACGCGTATTAGCCCCTTATCCTCAGTCGAGCACATGGTAAGAAGACGGGCGTATACATTAAGGCTCTCAAGCTCCTCCATCGTGAAATCCGTCACATCGAAAGCGGCATCAAGATATACTATGCCATTAGAGAAATATGGTATTGAAACAATCTTTGCATCCCATGCGCCCGGGTTGTTCTCAAACTTCGCATTCTCAACATCCTCAAGGCTCAGGCTCCTGAAATTCGAGTAAAGCTCAGGGGCATCCTCGCTTTTTGAGAATTCCCTGAAAAGCTCATCTTCACTTTCAGGGTGTTTCCCGATCTCCTCTCTGAGAATGCTATCAAGCTCCTTCTGCTGAATCTCATCATAGCCTAAATCCATCGTGACAATGGATGTGAGGCGGTGAGGATTATCCATGAGATTTTGCGTTATGTACTCCTCGAAGTACCGCGGCCTCTCCTCCACCCTTTTCCTGAGAGCCGCCATATCGCGCTCCGGATATAATGCTGAGAGCATATCCGAGCCATATGCGAACGCCTTATCGACTCTGAACAGGGCTTTCATACCCTGCGGGTTTCCGCCGGAGATCTCTTTAAGATTGAACTCGTTACGACGCAGTGCCGCTTCCTTCTCCCTCTCAGAAAAGCCTTCTTTTGCAATTCTTGCTATGGCATCCATCAGGTACTTTGCGGCGTTATCAAGGTTTTCCTTCCTTACCCCGGACATGCCAACTGCGAATGCATACTCGCTATAGTCCCATATCATCCCAGATTCCGTCGAAATATCCTCGCAGTATGGGCAATCGGTTATAGCTTTATATAGCGGACAGCCCGGGGAGCCCAGAAGCATGTCTGTAAGGACGGTGAGGGTCGCACCCTCTATGCCATCAAGACTCGGATTGAGACGCCAGGAGATAAGAAGACTCGACTTGCCGTCTGAGTTCTCATCGCTTGCTGACGAATAGCCGTAGGCCACACGCGGCTCACTCCATCTTTGAGGAAGGACAACCTTCCTTGGAGGCTCAACATAATCCCTTTTTGAGAGATACTCCTCATCCAGGAATCTCAGGATGCCATCCGTATCAGTATTACCATAAAGGACGAGACACATATTTGACGGGACGTAGTACTTCCTGTATGTTGCGAGGTATTCCTCGTAGCTTAGACGGGCTATCTCCTTTGGAAGCCCCCCACTCTCATTCTGATACTGGCAACCGGTGAAAAGTCCGTGTCCGGATAGGGTTGATAGAACACTCTCGTGCTGGCTCACAGCACCCTGCATCTCGGAAAATACGACACCGTCAAAGTGAGGCCCTCCATCATAAGAAACTCTGATGCCCTCCTGCAGGAACGTCTCCTTTCTGAGAAGTGGATCGAAGACGGCATCGCTGTATACTTTGAAAAGATTGTCAAAATCGGCCCTAACCGCACTGGATGCAAGATAATACGTCCTGTCCGCGCCCGTCATAGCGTTCATGAAGGTCGGACATCCCCTGCTCATCTGGGTTGTAAACGCATCCTTGACAGGATACTTCCTGCTACCCGAGAGCACAGTATGCTCTATTATATGAAAAACACCGCTTGAGTTCTCACATGGGGTATATACCACATAGGAGAAGAACTGCTCTATATCCTTATTCTCAACACATATGACCCTGAATCCGGTCTTCTCATGAAGATAGAGGGATGCCCTGCCATCGTAGGATGGAACATCCTCCTTTCCTAACAGCTTGAAACCATAAAAATCCATAAGAAGAAAATATCCCAACCTTCGCCATTTGACAATAGAGAGTGAAAATAGCTAACCTTTGCCCATGATCTACGTAGGAGCACATGTTTCAATAGCGAAAGACATATCCCTTGCCCCGGTAAGGGCAAAGGAGATAGGAGCTGGAGCGTTCGCACTCTTTCTTAAAAACCAGAAGGTATGGAGCGCACCAGAGCTTAAAAAGGAAAGTGTGGAAGCATTCAAGGAAAATCTGAAAAGCCTTGGCTTTCTTGAAAGGATGGTTCTTCCGCACGCAGGATACCTTATCAACCTTGCAAGTCCCAAAGAGGATATGGCTGAAAAATCCCTCACCCTTTTTAAAGATGAGATCGGGCGGGCGAAAATGCTCGGTCTCAAAAGGATAAACATCCATCCCGGAGCATACATAGAGGGAGAGAGGAATGATGGCCTCAGAAGATGCGCAGAGCTTCTCGATAAGGCTCTCGAGGATACTGATGATTTCATAGTCGCCCTTGAGGATACGGCGGGAAGCGGAAGCAATCTCGGATCAAGTCTGGAGGAGCTTTCCACGATAATCGAATGTGCGAAGAAGAAAGACCAGATTGGAATCACGCTGGACACATGCCACCTCTACGGGGCAGGATATGACATCAGGACAAAGGCCTCATCGGTGATGGACAGGGCACTCTCGCTCTTTGGCAAGGACAAAATCATAGGAATGCACATAAACGACAGCAAAGCCGAGCTTGCCAGTCATAAGGACAGGCATGAGAGCCTTGGGAAGGGCAAGATCGGAATTGAAGCGTTCAGGGAAATCGTCTCTCATGAGATAGCGCAAGGGATTCCTCTGATTCTTGAGACTGTGGATGAGAGCCTTTGGAAAGATGAGATAATAATGCTCTCAGAATTCCATGAGAAGCACATTGGCAAGTAATCTGCCACCATCTCTAAACGCATCGCGCCGTGCCTCCTCATAGCTCATACCATCCCCGACAGCAGAGGTATAGGAATCACTGTAGATTAGGCTGTTTTCACCGCCCTCGGTGTCATATATACTCATTGTGGTGCCGACATTCACAAGGTATCTTCCCCCAGGAAGGCTCACAGAGTCAGATACTCCAAGCCTCATTATCACGATATACCTTTCAGGTGAGGAGGTAGCTGCGAACTCAGATATTATCTGCGCATCACTATCCCCGTATCCACGCTCGGCTACTATCAACCTGTCAGAGCTGGAAAGTGTCGCGTTGAGCTCATCAAGTGCGACATGGCTATCGCGGAAAGCCCCGTTCTCATCGTACTCTGCAACTAAGATAGTATAAGGGGCTGTCTCATCCTCTTCTCGCTCATCATAGCTGTAGCTTATGCTCTTCTCTTCAAGAAGACTGGTGAAAGGCAACAAAAAGTCCTCTCCCGCTATCTCTTTCACAGCTTCAATCAGAGTCTCATCCAGATTGAACGAAAGATTTGCCTCCCCGCTTCGGAGTGCATAAGGGTTCGTATTCACATAATCGTATGAGCCCTCATCCGCCGTATTGAAATCCATATCCTCGCTGATTATCTCACCCTCCGGTGTTCTGATAAGATAGGATATATTCAACGGAGCATACCTTACGCGGGGGCTGAGAAGCCCTCTGTTTCTCATTACCGAGACAGAGGCATCAATTCCTCCATCAAACTGCCTTACCCTTATCTCAAGAGGTTCGGTATAGTAAATAAGTGTTGATAGTATCCCTTCTGGGGATATTTCAGGCTCATCAAGCTCATGCTCAATGGAAATAGAGAGTGCACTGAGTGCTGATGAGATAGCATCAACGTCCCTGTTCTCCATATAATAACTGCGCGCCTCATCAAGAAGATTCCTGACATCCTCCTCTGCTTCAAGAAGAACAAGAAGATCAGGGGTACGCAGAGAAAGGAGAGAGGTCTCACTCATATCGAAGAGAACATAGCATGAGAATCTGCCGCCACGGTATTCCCTGGTATAGGTCTCTCTTATGCTTCCATCCAGATCTTCCACCTCACCGCTACTTTCAAGCTCTCTGAAATACAGGGAGTAAGCATCTCTTCCGACATCATCCCCTATTTCATAAAGAACGGATGAGAGCGCATTGATCCTTGCTTCCTCCTCGCTTGTTCCACTTCCTTCACACACGTATGCAATGCGACCTCGACGCACTCTCGGATTTCTCACCCACGAAGGAAGTCCCTGATCCTCAAACCCTGCGAGACTGCCGATAGATGAGCACGATACGAAAAGAAGAGCTAGCGTTATGATTAATAATAAGTTTTTTCTCAAAGCAGCACCCCGAATGAAAGCATGATTGCATTATTAATCATGGTCCCCGTCTCATATCCAAGCCGCCAGTACGTACGACTGCTTATATGATGCTCATAGAAGGCTGAGAAGTCCGCACCAACAGAGAATGCGCCATCATAGCCCAGATAGAGCATCGCACTAGCACCTATGGAGGCATCCTCTATAAGCGTGAAGTGCGTCCTTATGAGGCGCTCAAGAGGAAAGCGTGCCTCAATTCCAAGGCCGCCATAATACGAGAGTAAGCCATCATAAGAGATTAAGAGAGAGACGACAGGATTAAAATAGGCGAAAAGAGGCAGATAAGAGAAATCTAGGGCAAAGGCAAATGATGATGGGGGTATCATGGACAAGGCCCTGAGAGAGAGAGAAAATGATGGCCCTCTTCTGAGATTAAGCCCTGCCACAAGGTCTTTCTCATATATCGTTGAATAAAGATTAATTGCCCCATCAGAGTCAGTTACTTTCATAAGAGCCCTGGTTCGACCAGAGTTGTCAACAGCCTCAACAAGAGTGCCAACCCCATAGCTGTCATGACTTGCGATTATATCATCTGTCACATAGAACAGCGTACTTCCATCAAGGAATACAAGCTTTTCAAGAGAAAAGGCGTTTTCAATGAATATTGCAAGCTCTTCCTCATCTGCTGCGCTTAACACCCGCTCTTTTCCGTCCACGGTGAACGAGAGCCGGATGTATCCATCGTCACGCAAGAAGGATGTGACGACGATATCGGCATCCGAGCGTCCGGAGATTGCAGATGAGAAGAACGATGAGAGCATGGCTTCATCACTCTCTGAAAGCGGAGATGTGAAACTCACTGATGCGAAGAGGGGAAGGGAAAGAAGAAAGGATAATACAATGAGGACTGTTTTTCTTATCATCTTCCCTCTGCAAGCGCCAGTACGAGATTGGCTGCCCTATTCATCGCATCAAGACTCACCCATTCGGATAGTGAATGAAGGTTGTGCCCACCAGTGAAGATGTTCGGAGAGCTGATTCCCATCTCCTCCGCAAGTCTCGCACCATCCGTCCCCCCGCGTATTATCTGGCTATAGCACTCTATGCCAAGCTCTTTTGCTTTCTCGAATATGATATCAACCGCCTCCGGGTTCCTCTTATTGACAGAAGCCATATTATGATAACTCACATGAACCGAGATCTCAGCCTTACCCTTATAGATGAAGGCTATCGCCTCTGAAAGTTTTTTTACCGCCTCGATACGAAAATTGAAAATCTCCTCATCATGATCTCTGACGTAGATTTTCATCTCACCCGCGTCTCCCGTGCTGCTTATCTCCAGAGGGCAGTAATAGCCATATCTGCCATCGGTTGCTTCAGGGCTCTCCGCCTGTGGCAGGCATGATGCTATCTGGCTCAGGATAGTAAGCGCATTCACCATGATACCACGCGCAGATCCAAGATGAATGGATACCCCGCTGACATGTACAGTAACGGTTGCCGCATTGAAACACTCGGTCTCGATCTCCCCCTCACGGCCACCATCTATCGTATAGCAGACAGATGAGTGCATCTCGCTGTAAGGGAACTCATCCATTCCTGATCCTGTCTCCTCATCGGGGGTGAAATACACCTCGATATCAGGATGAGGAATCTCAGGATGTCTGGCAAGATGACCGATGGCACTCATGATTATCGCAATGCCTGCCTTGTCATCAGAGCCAAGCAGCGTCGTACCATCGCTTGTTATTATCTTGGAACCGATATATCGGGCGAGATCCGGATTCTCCTCCGCCTTGATCACCAGTCCGGAATCAAGGATGATATCCCCTCCCTCATAATCAATGACATTGGCCTTGACACCATTGCCCATCACATCCGATGCGGTATCGACATGGGCCATGAAACCTATTGGAGGATCCGTCTTGGAGCCCTTCAGAACCCCTTTCAGAACCCAGTCATCTTCCAGCCGTGTTTCAAGTCCCATCCTGTTAAGACACTTTTCAAGGAATTCAAGAAAGGTCCTCTGCCCATCCGTCGTTGGCCTCTTCTTTCCAACCATCTCAGGCTCGCTCATCGTATCGAATACAGTATATGAAATGAAATTACCAAGCAGTTCTGTTCTGAAATCCTTCATAGCTGGAATTATTGCATACGGCAAACCAAAATAAAAGGGCTTTCCGGAGAAAACCCTCATGCCATTCACTACTTCTTATACGCATCAAGAAGGGGCTTTATGTCATCGACAATCCCGTATACTGCGAAGACTGCGATTACGATAGCGGCAGTCACCGGGGAGCGTCCCATGGCCGTGTTTGTTGCAATCAGACCACTTGCAATCGCCCATGCCGCAGCAGGCTCACTCGTAATTTCCTTTACCCACTCCTCGAACGTGACGCTAGAAGAGCCCGTCTTGGCATACTCGATGATTGAAAGCAGGGTTGCAGCAAGGACTCCTGCTGCAATTGCAACCGCACTTGCCGCACTCACCTTCCCCCAGAACATCATATTGGGAACAAAGGCATATACTATTGCAGCGGTGAGAAGCACGGCCGCCTTAACTACAAGTTTTCTCAGCTCAGAATAGAAGGCCTTCCTCTGAGCCTCGGTCATGAGCCTGGCATCTTCAGCCGCTCCTTCATAGAGCTTTTTTTCTAACTCTTCAATCTGCTCTCTTACCCCCTCCAGCTCCGCCTCAGGGGCAAGGGCGGAAGCTGAGGAGATGACCTCATCAACACTCTCATAATCATTCGCGTAGATTGTGAACTCAAGGTATTCGCGGCCTCCATCCTCGCTTAAAGTCCCCCTTGCCACATCCTCACTGGAAAAGCCTCTCTGCCAGGCTTCCCTGAACCCAGGAAGCTCATCATCACTTATCGCCGCCGCCACCTCATCGATGTAGATTTCCATCAGACGGGCAGAACGGGAGATAAGAAGACGCTCACTCATCGCCTTCGGTCCTCCGAGGTCCATCGTACATGAGGAGACAATCGCCATGATAAGAGCAATGGCGATGATACGGTTCAGATTCTCAATGGATCTTCTCATACTTTCCTCCTAAAAACACGTTCCAATAACAAGTTGCACGTAATAATCGAGATAAAAAGGAAAGTGGTCATCCAATATCGCGCTCTCCGCCTCATTCAGCCTTGCTGGATCCTGAGCAATAACCCTTGGCTCTACATAAAAGTGAGAAAACTCAAAGGTATATCCCATGCTGATTGAGGAGATGAAGACATTACGCTCTTCAGGACTTGATAGGCCGAAGAATCTGAGATAGCGTATCGCATCGACACCGAAGAAAAGCTCAAGGGATGAAAACGGGTAGTAATCGACCCTGAGAGCAACATCAAGTGCGGCAATATCATCATCAAGGCAGAATGAATAGGAAACCGGAAGGGATAAGCGTATGTCGCTATGACGATATGAGAAGTCAAAGCTCAGACGGGTCCCGTCCGCGAAGAACGAATCGGCAGAAGATAAATCAAAACCGATGTAGAATGTGGAACCGTAAACCGGTAAAAAAAGGAAAAGAAGCAGCAAAATCAGATAAACCAACTTTGCCATGGTCTAATACTAAAGCACTTTTTCTTTTTTGCAAAGGAAAATCTCAGCTCTCCTCAGCCCCGCTCTCTTCTTTCCCCTCCTCTACGGCAACAAGGCCTGTTACTCTGCTGAAAAGAGCCTCATTTTTCAGGATATCACGGCATTTGATCAGGTACTCCCCATCTTTTATGCTGAGCTTTATACCACTATGATACTCGTTTATCTTCCCTATGCTGTAACTTACGAGCTCTGAACATGGTATTCTGAAACTCTCCTCAACACCACCGAGGTCTCCGCGCCTTTTATAAAAAACGATCTTCTCCTCATCGAACTCAAGACGCCCTGGAATGAGATTGCTCTTATCTACAAGGCCCGCCCTGTACGATATGCGTTTTTTCCCTTCCTTCCTGTTGACCATGCCAGAAGTGACAACGCTCGTGGTCACATAATAGAGAGCAGCAAGCACGGCAAGAATAAGAAGCATCGGAGTAAGTATGTAGCCCTTATACATGGACGTATAGACAATATAGAGAATTGAAGCAAGAGCTCCTACTATCGCGGCCTTATGTAGCATAATTGAGAAATACCTCCTCCATCTCCTCTGGACTCTGTGCATTCATTATCCTATCCACGTTCTCATCATCTTCCAGAAACCGTGCGATACGTGATAGGAAGAGCACATGTTCACTTGCAAGAGAGTAAGGTGAGAGTGTAAGTATTATTATCCTCGCCTGTCCGCCATCCCAGCTGACCCCTTCAAGACTCCTTGCCACAGCATATGTGAAAGCCGAGACTGAACGGCTTTTCGCATGGGGTATCGCGATTGCCGGAGAGACAAGTGTCGAAGACAGCCTCTCCCTCTCCATGATATCCCTAAATGCCATATCCTCATTCTCCAGAGAGAACTTTGAGAGGATCTCCCTTACAGCCTCTTCTTTTCCCTTTGCAAGAAGGTTATAGATGTAAATTTCACTGTTCACAGAAAAAATTATAAGAAAATCACGTTTTTTTGTTAACACTTCCCACTCTTTTCGCAACTAAGAGATGAAAACATATTGCAAAAGGAGTAAAAAATGAGAAAAGCATTCACTTATTTTCTAACGCTGCTCATGGTACTGGCACTCTTCTCTTCCTGCCAGGAGAGCAGCAGCGTGGCGACGATGCGCATAACGCTTAATTCGGACACAGATCGCCTCATAGCCCCGGAAGGTGTTCCACTCGATGTGGTAAGCTACCATATAACAGGCGCCGGGCCATCGGGGGATACTTTCGACATCACCACGACAAAGACAAGTGCTACGCTAAGCGGGGTGGCTGTCGGAGAATGGAACATAAATGCGACAGGCCTCAACAGCCAGGGAGATGCGATTGTGACGGGAAGCACCACATTCACTCTCAGCGTGAACAATCCGGGAGTTGTGGTACGCCTGAACAGCCTTGTTGGAAGCGGCAACCTCTCAGTATCAATGAAATGGGATACGGACGTGGTATCACGACCGAGGATCGAGCTTGAGCTTACAGCCCAGGACGGAAGCGATAGTGAGAGTCTAAACGCAAGCATGAACACATCGGAAGGAACTGCCACAATTACAAAAACAGCCCTTCCATCAGGTTCGTACATCCTCCAAGGCAGACTATATTCGGATGATATTCTGATGTCAGGCTTCTCGGAAGCGGTGAGAATCGTAGCTGATGCCACAAGTGCTAAGGAGATAGAATTCAACCTTGACAACTTTCCCTACTCTCCCGGGACACTACAGCTCTTAGATCAGTCGGGAGTTCCAGTTGAATGCACAGTCGAAGGGCTTGAGAGCGAGGTCAACGCAGGAGAGAGCATTGAGATATCGCTTGTACCATCAAGGGGAAATCTGAGCGATATGACCGTGAAATGGTATGTGGATGGGGAGCTCGTTGACACGGGATCAAGCGTGAGCATAACTTTTCAGCCCGGAGCACACCGCCTGGATGCGGTTGCATACACGAACAAAATCGGCTCATACGGATCATGCTCAATGGCTTTCAACGCCTTGGTGAAAACCGAGATCGGAGTACCCGGCAATCCTGTAAGGCTTGATGCGAACTCAACAGGACTCAAAATGGGTGCGAACACCGTAATGAAATTCATGCCAGATGGAAAGCTGATAGTCGTAAGCGGAATAAACAACAGCCTCCAGATAGCGACAATGATGAGAAACACCGTAGACGTGGTAAAGGAGTACGGAGTAGCATCCATTCCTGCTCTTACAAGCGACCCTGTAGATTTCGATTACCATCTTCTTGATGGAAGCGGTACGTATGCAATCCTGATGGCTATGAACAGTCCGACAAACTCGGTAAGGCTCAACTACTCTGCTTCGACAAATGAGATCCGCCAGATAGAGGAATGTGACGGAATACGAACCACATTCAACGGGAATACCGATAAGTTCTCATCCTCTGTCGGCATGGTCGGTTTCGATACGATGATGAACAACTTCGTATTCATCGGTCTTGATAGCGACGGCAAGAGGAACTTCCTCCTTGAACGCTACGTTCCATCTGTCAACGCATCCTCCGAGTTCGCTTCCCGCGGCTGGGAGGTCAGCGACCAGCTGGAAGCCAATACCAAGATGGATATGGATAACATAATAGCCTTCACAGTCTCCCCGGACGGCATGTTCTACCTGGCAGGGAACGCGAAGGGAAACATTGCGAAACTCGATCACAGGATATACTCGAACGGCATGGCAATGAAGAGTAAATACTCCATTCCAAGCCTGGACAATTCGAAATATGCGGGTCTTAAGAAGATTGAGATATCGGATGAGGGAATCGCATACATGCTTGGAGATGATTACATCGCAGGTTATGACACCTCTAGTGACAAGGAGATCTTCTTCAAAACCATCAGCGGGGCATCTTTCTCCGATTTCGCGATTAACAACACCACAGGAAATCTATACCTCTTAAGTGCGGAAACAATGAAGCTATACTCATACAGCATCGACTCAAGTGGCAACATCGGAGGAGAGACCGTCATAGACACGCTCAATTCGAACAGAAACATCGAGCTGAGTCTGGATGGCTCCTACCTTATCATGTATACGAAGGAAAACGCATCAAACATTGAAATCATGAGAATCCGAACCGCTTAAAGCACCTCTCTGCCGTCATTAATCACAATGGCGGCAGAGTTCACGATCTCCTCTGGGATATCAAGAGAAAGGGCTTTTGCAACATCCATGTTCAGATAGATTTCAAGGCTGTCCTGATCAAGATAGACGACACCGATATCTTCCAGACTCTCCCCATCAAGATACCTTTCTACCAGTTCCCCCGTAAGAAGACCTGAGGCATAGTAATCAAAACCTCCCGCAAGAAGCACCTCGGTTCCATAGCTGCTTGTTGTATCGGCACTGAAAAGAGGAACACCGTGAGCCATGCATACATCTGAGAGCGCTGTTATCGCACTGATTACCGTATTGTCCGTTGCAACATACACCGCATCAACACGCTCGATGATTGAAGATGCCGCCATCCTTACCTCACTGGAATTCGAAACAGATGCAGTAACAAGCTCTATTCCCACCTTCTCAGCAGCATTCCTCATCGCCTCCATAAGCGCAATGCCGTTCGCCTCCCCTGAAGTGTATATCATGCCAAGACTTTCAATGTAAGGCAGAATATTGAGAATCAGCTCAAGATGAGCTTTCACAGGCACCATATCCGAAACTCCTGCGATATTCTCCATCCCCTCTCCTAAGAGCCCCGCGGCCTCAGGATCCGTCACGGATGAGTATATGAGCGGGGTATCGATGCATATGTTTGCAAGCGCCTGTGCAGTTGGTGTCGCTATCCCGATATTCAGGTCGGTCCCCTCATCCTTGAAGACCTGTGCTATCTGGCTGGCTGCGCTGATATCCCCGTTGGCATTCTGCGTGTTGTATTCAAAGAGGTAGGGAGTCGTCGCAAGATAATCCTTGATCCCCTCTTCTATCGCATCAAGTGCAGGATGAGCGAAAAGTTTTGAAATACCGATCTTATAAACATTATCAGAAGAAAAATCCTCACGCGCACCTTCGGCAAAAGCAAAAGCTGATGATAAGAGTATTATAGCTGCAATTATGATTCTCTTCATAGTAACACCTCTCGTGTAACTATACACTGCCAGAAGATTATTGTAAAGATACTATCAATAGAAACATTAAATTATTTCAGCATTTCCTCAAGTGCCGCCCTCTCTACTTTCTTTACAAAAGAATCCTTGCCATCGGAATACCCCTCGATATCATAAGGGAACCGTAAAGCCAATTCTTTCTTTAGCCTGGCATACTCCTCGGCAACGCACCTGTGCGCAATAAGATAATCCCTGAAATAAAGATGTCTCAAGATGTTCTCATCGTCCCCGACTTGGAAAATATGAATCTGGTGAGTCCTCTCATCCCCACCCTTTCTAAGGTAGCGACGACGGGGAATGCCAAACTCCCCCATGTACTCATAGCCTATCTTTTCGAATTCATGAGAAAGGGGGGCAACAGCATCCAGGACTCTGACAACAGGCATTATGTCGATTATTGGTTTTGCGGCAAGACCTGGAACAGAAGTGCTCCCGATATGATGAATAGAGACGAGATTATCCTTCAATATTCTCCGGATCAACTTCTCTTCCCTCTCATACAGGAGAGGCCACAAAGGATTATAGGGCTCGACTATTACGTGCTGTGCCATGGCAGAAAAATTCCCTCCCGAAGGAGGGATTATAACATTACTCTTCGTCCTTATAAACCTTCTGCGGCTTATATGACGTATGAAGCGTCTCATGTGCCTTATGGCTTAGAGGCTTTTCAAGGAAGTCATCATAGAGCTTGATGATTGATGGGTTCTCATGGCTGCGGCGGAGAGTGCATTTCTCATCATCGCTGTAAAGGCCCTTGGTCCTCTTTGCCCTAACCTCGTCATCGGTTCCGATAGGCTGTCCACCACCAGCGATACAGCCTCCACGGCAGGCCATGATCTCGATGAACTCATAAGGAGCCCTCTCGCCCTTGAGCTTGGCCTCTTTAACCTCTTCAAGAATCTCCTTGGCGTTTGCCATTCCATGTACGACCGCGACACGCACCGGAGTACCGTTGAAATCGACAGTACCCTTCTTGACCTCCTGCATACCGCGCACAGGAGAGACCTCGACATTCTCAAGCTCACTTCCCGTAACAAACTTATATGCTGAGCGTACAGCGGCTTCCATTACGCCACCTGTGACACCGAAGATGGTAGCGGCTCCCGTATATTCGCCAATCGGGCTATCAACCTCGCTCTCCTCAAGATTCTTGAAGTCGATTCCATACTGGCTGATGATCCTTCCAAGTTCTCTTGTGGTGAGAACGACATCCACATCCTTGTAATCGGATGCGTTCATAGGCCTTCTGATTTCGTCCTTTTTAGCGGTACACGGCATGATTGCCACAGAGTAGATCTTCGCAGGATCCACCCCTATCTTCTTAGCCCAGTAAGTCTTGGTGATAGCACCCTGCATCATCATCGGGCTCTTGGCAGTTGAAAGGTTATCAAGTAGCTCAGGATAGTATTCCTCGACATAGTTCACCCAGCCAGGGCAACAGGATGTGAACTGAGGAAGAACTCCTCCATCCTTGATTCTCTCCACCAGCTCGCTAGCCTCCTCCATGATGGTAAGGTCGGCACCGAAATTGGTATCGAAGACATAATCGATTCCAAGTCTTCTGAGTGCGGTGTAAAGCTTTCCTGTCGTAATCTCACCAGGCTCCATACCGAATTCCTCGCCTATTGCGACACGTACGGACGGGGCCATCTGGACAGCGACAATCTTATCTGGATCGCTGATCGCTTTCATCATCAGGCTGACATCATCCTGCTCATAGATGGCACCAACAGGGCAGTGTGTTATGCACTGACCGCATTTGATACACGGGCTCTGGTTGAGAGGAAGGTTTGCAGCGGGGCTCATCGTTGTGGAATCACCTCTTCCGATGAACTCAAGAGCATAGACTCCCTGAAGTTCCTGGCAGACCTGTACGCAGCGACCACATTTGATACACTTGTATGGATCAAGGGTGATGATATGTGTCGAATCATCGACAACCCTATCCCTCAGCCTTGGCTTGAAAGGCTGCTCGCGGATACCATATTCAATGGCGAGCTTCTGAAGCTCACACTTATTGTTCCTAACACATGTGAGACATGATGTCGGATGGGTACTCATCGTAAGCTCGATTATGGTCTTTCGAACCTCATAGAGCTCAGAGTCGTGGGTGATAATCTTCATCCCCTCCGCACATGGCGTTGCACATGCCCTGAGAATCTTCGCAGACCCTTCCTGCTTGCAGACACAGAGTCCACATGAGCCGAAAGGCTTTAAATCAGGATGATAGCAGAGAGTAGGAATCCTGACTCCGGCCTGGCGTGCCGCTTCCAGCACGCTCGTTCCTGCCTCAACCTCTACTGGAATACCGTTTATGGTTAAATGAATCTTCATCTTC
Organism: uncultured Spirochaetaceae bacterium; assembly: GCA_944389025.1. GTDB lineage: Bacteria > Spirochaetota > Spirochaetia > Sphaerochaetales > Sphaerochaetaceae > Ornithospirochaeta. Next base: position 121,008 of record CALXKU010000003.1, on the reverse strand, counting down.
TTCTCCCCCATTACTTCACGCTGATAGCAGAAAACTTACAGGTTTCCTTACATACGCCACACTTGATACATACCTGGGTATTGATGCTATGCGGCTTCTTAAGCTCTCCGGAAATCGCACCGACAGGACACTTTCTCGCACATGCGGTACATCCTATGCACTTTGTCGGATCGATTGAGTAAGAAATAAGCTTCTTACATTTTCCTGATGGGCACTTCTTGTCACGTATGTGAGCCTCATACTCCTCTGGGAAGTACTTGAGAGTAGAGAGAACGGGGTTCGGTGCAGTCTGTCCAAGAGCGCAGAGACTGCCCTTCTGCATGGCAAGTGCGATCTGGCGCATCTGAGCAACATCCTCGTCTGTTGCCTTGCCCTCGGTAATCTTTCCAAGAAGTCCGTTAAGCGTCTTTCCTCCGATTCTGCATGGTGCGCATTTTCCACATGACTCATCGACAGTAAAATCGAGATAGAACTTGGCAACATCGACGATACAGTCATCCTCATCCATTACGATCATGCCTCCAGATCCCATCATCGAACCGATCTTCATGAGGGAACCGAAATCGATTGGAGTATCGAGATTCTCCTCGGTGATTACACCACCTGAAGGACCTCCTGTCTGAACCGCCTTGAACTTCTTACCATGTGCGATTCCTCCACCGATATCGAAAACGATTTCCCTGAGTGTCGTTCCCATCGGAACCTCTACAAGGCCTGAATTGCAGATCTTACCGGTGAGAGCGAATACTTTCGTTCCATGGCTGTCAGCAGTTCCGATTGATGCGAACCACTCGCCTCCGCGGACGATGATTGCAGGGATGTTAGCCCAGGTCTCAACGTTGTTGATTACAGTCGGCTTACCCCAGAGTCCCTTTACAGCAGGGAATGGTGGACGCGGCTGAGGCATACCTCTGTGCCCTTCAATGGACTGCAGAAGCGCGGTCTCCTCACCGCAGACGAACGCACCGGCTCCGAGACGGATCTCGATATCATAATCAAATCCGCTCCCGAGAATGTTCTTTCCAAGAAGTCCATACTCTCTGGACTGCTTCATAGCAACCTCAAGGCGATGAATTGCAAGAGGATACTCAGCCCTGATATAGATGAATCCCTGATGAGCCCCGATAGCCTTACCGCAGATCGTCATGGCCTCAAGCACGGAATGAGGATCCCCTTCAAGTGTAGAGCGGTCCATATAAGCTCCCGGATCCCCCTCATCAGCATTACATACGACGTATTTCACGTCCCCTTCCGCCTGCTTGGTGAAGTTCCACTTCATCCATGTAGGGAAGCCGGCACCACCGCGGCCACGGAGGCCCGCCACCTTGAGTTCGTTGATGATATCATCCTCACTCATCTCGAAAAGGGCCTTCTCAAGCGCCTTATATCCATCACATGCGATATATTCATCGATGTTCTCTGGATCGATCTTTCCGCAGTTGCGAAGGACTACCCTCTTCTGCTTCTTATAGAACTGGATGTCCTCGACCTCCTCGTATGCCTTTCTAACCTGATGGCCATACTGAAGCCTCGTTACCTCACGTCCTTTTATCACATGCTCGCTTATTATTTCCTTAGCGTCCTCAGGCTTTACCTGGACATAGAAGCTGTCCTCAGGAAGGACCTTGACAATCGGACCCTGCTCGCAGAAACCGAAACATCCTGTCTTTACGACCTGTACCTGGTCCGCAACTCCCTGATTCTTAGCCTCCTCGACGAGATTCTTATATATCTGGTCGGATTTGGAGGACTCACATGCCGTTCCCCCGCAGACCAGGATATAGTTCTTAAATGCCATAATTCCCTCCTACTCCTTAAGCCTCTGCCTGAAGGTCCTTTATGACCTTTCCGCCAACTACGGTCTCATCAAGAATCCTTTCCACATCGCTCTTTTTTACAGCAGCATAGGTAACAAGCCCGAGGTCCGGAGTATGAATCTGAATTGCCGGCTCCTTCACACCCTCGATAGCTCCAGACTGCGTTACGATGACATCATCAAGCCCTTTCTTCTCAGCAAGATCCACAAGCTCATCAAGAATGATCTTCGCACCATTCTCAATACCACTCGTACCCATCGCCACAACGACATGCCTTTTTCTGCCCTCAATGTCACGCTTCTTCATCTTGACCTCTTCACGAGCCCTGATGCTATGAAGATCTTCAACTGTAAGCTTTGCCATTTTTATAAACTCCTCTGTTCCTTTTCTCTGATAATCCTTTTAAGGTGTGCCAAACCGGAGATAAGATGGACATCGATACCGCGTGATTCCAGCATCGCACCAGAGAGAACATAAATCTCCCTGCCCCTCTCAAGCCTATGAAAAACAAGCTCTGGGAAAAGATTGAAGCAGTAAGGTATGACCTTTTCCACCGCAATCCGATGGGAGAACGTCCCGCTAAGACAAGTCCTTTCCTTCTCTCTCTTTATGCCGCACCTACCTCCTGTGACCTCACTAAGAAGATAGAGTCCTCTCCCTCTTCTCTCCCCCTTGGAAGAAAAGCCTTCTCTGAAAGCAGGAAGAGTATCCATCCTGCCATCATCCACGATAGAAAAACCACATCCATCAACATAGATATCTATCGCAGAGGCACCCGCTTCCAGACTGTTCTTGAGCCCTTCCAGGATGAGGTCCTCATCATCCATCAGGAAAACTTATCCAGAATTCCAGCCACCTGGTCCTTAGTGACCTTTCCGAAAACCTCTCCTGCAATAGTCATTACAGGAGCCAGACCGCAACAGCCAACACATCTGACGGCCTCAAGGGAGAACTTTCCATCCTCCGTGAGCCCTCCGACATTCAGGCCCTTCTGCTTCCCAAGTTCCTCGATTATGATATCTCCCCCCTTAAGATAGCATGCGGTTCCCAAACAGACCTGGATATTGTACTTACCCGGCTTATTAAGTTTGAAGAAATGATAGAACGTGACAACTCCCCAGATCTTTGCCAGAGGAATATTGAGACGCCTGGAAACCTCATCAGCAGCCTCTCTGGAAATATACCCTATCTCCTGCTGCACACGATGAAGAACCATGATGAGATTACCCGGCTTATCCTTCCATTCGTCAACGAAAGCATTCAATTCTTCAGAAAATAAATTCTGAGACATATATCTTCTCCTTTCAATTCGTGTATATAATAGCTAAAAATTTACCGATTAGCAATTATTTGTAATATATTTTATATGTAGAGAACATGAAAAGATATTAATCTTAATTTATTGACAGTATAAGAGAAATAATGTAATCTCATTCACATATTCCAGAGGTTTTTCATGAATAGTGACATGCTTACCAGAATTACAAGATATTACAGGGCACTTAATAGGCTGAGGGCAATCGGTTTAGAGAAAGTGTTCGCACATAATCTGGCGGATGCAGCCGGAGTGAACGCCGTAATAGTAAGAAAAGATTTCTCCCTGCTTGGGATTCATGGCCAGAAAAGAGGAGGCTATGACATACTGCCACTGGTCAACAAACTTGGCGAACTGCTGGGCAAAGGGGAACCTCAGAATGTGATAATCGTAGGCTGCGGAAGAATAGGAAAGGCCCTGATGCACTACTCGGGATTCGAGCCCGACGGGATAAGGATCGTCGCTGGCTTCGATACTGATCCTCTTGTATATTCGGACGCATCGCACCCGATACCGCTCTATCCTATGAGCAGGCTGGAAGAGGTCATAGAAGCGCTTGATGTGAAAATCGCGATAATAACCGTTCCAGAAAATGCCGCGGCGGACTGCTTCCAGAAACTGATTGACGCTAATATCAAAGGAGTGCTAAACTTCTCACCAGTTACACTCAAGAGCCAGAATGTGGATGGAGTGCTGCGCCCAGTTGTTCACAACATAAACATCGCACTTGAGCTGGAACAGATCTTCTACGAGATACAGTATCCTAAGAAGGTCAAGGAATAACGGGGAAATAGCTCATCTGGTAGAGCATCAGGTTCGCAATCTGAGGGTGGTGGGTTCGAGTCCCATTTTCTCCACGCATATGCCCTGAAACATGTTCGGGGCTTTTTTTTCGCCAAGAGCTCCTCTTTAAATTGTATTTAAAAAACTAATCAAGCACATCTTTTACCCTCTCATTGTCTAACGCTTCCATTATAGACTGATAAAATTTATTTTACTGGAGGTAAGTTACAAACATTGAAATATTTACTTAATGTGAAAAGAATTATTAACTAGATAAGTTATAACTAAATAGACCCCTTCAAATCATGACATTCTGTTCAATTTTGAAGGTTTACGAATCGATTTTAACAGGTTATGCTTAAGAAAAAAGGACAAAAATATGAGAAAGGAAGAAAAGACCAGAATCAGCAGGGAGAGGATCCTTCAAGCTGCGATTCGGGAATTCGGAGAGAACAGTTATGAGCAGGGTTCGATGAACTCGATCTGCGAGAATAACGGGCTCTCCAAAGGACTGATTTACCACAATTTCAAGAATAAGGATGATTTGTATCTCTGTGCTCTTAGAAGGTGCACCGAAGAGATGATCAAGTATATTGAGGAGGGGGTTTACCCAGAAGGTTCCATAAAAGAGAAAGTCCTCAGCGTATTCACAAGAAGAAAAGAATTCTTCGATAAGGAACCTACCCTTAAAAAGCTTTTCTACTATTCGGTATATATGCCGCCACAGCATCTGGCTAAAGAGCTCAGTGATATCAGAAGAAGTTATCTTAAGGTCATTACGGATCTGATGTCATCTTTCAGCTTCAGAAACGGTGTGACCATGGATTTTGTTCTCGAATACCTCATGCTAGCATCCTGGATGGTGATCAGATACACCCTTGATAACACCGAAGAGCACGCGGACATATTAAGTCTTGCGGAGGCGCATGAAAAGAACATGAACTTCTTTGCGGACAGCATCCTTTACGGAATAGCTGAGCAGGAATGAGAGAGAAGCCTGGGCAGAAAGAAGCTCAGGCTTTTTTAGAGCTCTCCCTTATCCAGGAAAAAAGATACTGCTGGGAGAGCGCCTCATATGGGGAGAAATACGACTTATCCTTTCCCTGATAATAAGTGGACATGACCTTTTTCATCCATACATCCATAGGGAAGCCCTCCCTCTTCTGGTAGGAGAATATCAGGATGCAGGATGCCACCTTTGGCCCTATTCCTTTTATAGTCATCAGGGCATTCATTGCCGAATCGAAATCCATGCTCTCAATATCATCAAGCATATCGGCCTTTGAGACGGCATCCACCAAGAATGGTGCGCGAAAGCCGCAACCAAGCGCCCTGAAATCCTCGGCAGAGACATTTCCAAGCTCCTTCTTTGTAGGGAAAGAGAAATAGCCAGGCTCGACCTCATGCCCAAAAGCCCTGCAGAACCTGTCATAGAGTCCTGTAATCCTCTTTATATTATTGTTCTGGCTCAGTATGAAAGAAATGGTTGCTATAAAGTGATCCTGCTTGAGAATCCTCAATAGCCCGGTGCTCTCAACCGCGGCCCTGAGTATCTCGTCCTTCGCAGCTATCTCCCTCATCGCCTTCTCATAGTCGTAATCAAGATCAAAATATTCTCTCAGATACGCGTCACTCGAAGCATCCTCCAGCGATCGTATCCTATAAACCTTCTCGTTGAGTACAGCGGAAAAAAGTCCGTCCTCCTCTTCCTTCCAGGAGAACGTCTGTCCGCCTGTGAGTATCTCTCTTAAATTTTCTTTCATGAGCTAATAATACCTCAGTACGGTCTTTACCGCCAGATGGTCTGAGTACCCCTCACCGGTCTCAACGTCATAACGCAGTGGCCTGAACGCCTCATCAACAGCCCCTGGAGGGTACACTACAGCGGTATATGAATGTTCAAGAGAGAGGGCGTCAAAAGCCGCCTTGCCAAGCAGAATATGGTCATAGGCATACCAGAGATCATCGTAATAATATGTCTCGAGAGATGAAAAAGCAGGATCGAGTATAGCTGCATAGAACACATCGCTTTCAAGCAATGCCGGATCTCCTGTAACATGCAGCGGGGAAGATAAGGCGGCAGTCACATCTGAGAAAGACTCCCCGTACCTCGGATCCTCATTGAAATCCCCAGCGGCAATCACGAGTGACGGATGGGAGCGCATCATAAGATGTGATAAATGTTCGAACGTGCTCCACCTCTCCACATCTCCCCCATCGAGGCGGCTTTTCGCATGGATGGCAAAGAGTCTCACTTCATTGCCGCGGAAAAAGAAGCGCAGCTCAAGAATCGGGCGGGGACCGTCATTAGAATGTATGAGCACGTTCTCTATAGGAATTCTGCTTATAAATCCTACCGATATCGGACCTGTATCATCTAATATGCCATAATATTTATATCCTTTCTTGCACATCTTGCCGCTAATTAGATCTTTCAGCACTTTTTCAGACTCAACCTCGCAAAGAACATATATGTCGGCACTCCCCTCATCAGAGAGGAAGAAATCCCGGTATCTCTCAATCCGTCTATGATAATCTTCTTTTGTATATCCACCGCTTTTTGTGAAAGGATGATACTCATCCCCACCCTCCACATCATCAAACATCAGATAGAGGTTGTATGTAAGAATGGAAAGGCTCTCATCACGCTCAACGCGGCAGGATGAGAGGAGAATAAAAAATGGGATAAGAAGAGCAATCAATATCTTCATATCCCATATAATGCGAAAAAACGCAAAATGTTAAATTTCGCTCTTTCTCGTGATGATTCTTGAAACGATTCCGTAAGAGAGGGCTTCCGAAGCACTGAGCCAGCAATCACGCTCAGTATCCGCGCTCACTTCCTTGACATCCTTCCCCGTAGCATCCGCAATAAGCTGGTCGAGAGCTTTTCTGAGCTCCTCCATTTTCTCCGCCTGAATGGCCATATCCGAAGCAACCCCCTTCATCTGGGAAAGTGGCTGATGGATAAGGTATGTCGAATGAGGGAAGGCAAGCCTTCTCTCCTTAGCTGCGGCAAGGTATATCAGAGCGGCAGCCGATGCGACAAGCCCTTCCCCGATCACATATACAGGAGATGATACATAGCGGATCATGTCATGAATTGCGAACCCGGAGTAAACATCCCCTCCCGGGCTGTTTATATACACATAAATAGGATCGCTGCTTTCACTGTCCAGAATCAGCATCTGTTTTGTGAAACTGTCAGCCTGGTCCTTGTTTATCTCACCGGAAATCAGGATGCTGCGTGTTTTCAAAAGACGATCCTGATAGCCATCTTCCTTATTAGCTTTCTTTTCTTCTTCCATGCATTATAAGTTAGCACATCTGGCCTGAGATGGAAAGCTTTTCAAATTTCAATTATGATGATGTCATGAAAAGTGCGACAGTATCAGTAATAGGGAGGCCAAGTGCGGGAAAAAGCACCATGGTCAACACGATATGTGAGATGAAGGTGAGCATCACCAGCCCGATTCCTCAGACAACGAGGAACAAGATAAGAGGGATCTATACAGACCAGAGGGGACAGCTTGTCTTCATAGACACACCGGGCTACCACCTTTCGGAAAAGACGATAAACAGGAAGATGCAGGAGGTTACGGTCTCAGCCCTCAGCGAATCGGATATCATACTTTACATAATTGATGGAAAGAGGGAACCCAAGAAGGAGGAGGAAACGCTTTCATCCCTTATAAAGGAGGCTGAAGTCCCCCTCGTCTGCGCCATAAACAAGAAAGACATCATAACGAAAGAAGAGGAGGAGAATGTCCGTTTCTTCCTTAAGAACAGGTTTCCAAGCGCACCTGTCCTTCTTACATCATCAAAAGACGACGATGGAATCGATGAGCTTCTGATAGAACTCTTTCGCCTGGCACCGGAGGGAGAGCTCATGTATGATGAGAGTTCATACACCGATCAGAATCTCGAATTCAGAATCTCGGAAATCATAAGAGAAAAAACGATAAACATGCTCTCGGACGAGCTTCCTCATACTATCTTTGTCGAGGTTTCCGACCTTGAATACGACGAGGAGGAGAAGAAGGTATGGGTGAGAGCCTTCATAAACACCGAGCGTGATGGACAGAAAGGAATCATCGTCGGGAAAGGTGGGGAGAACATTAAGAAAATCAGACAGGAATCATTCAAGGACATAAGAAAGATTTTCCCCGGCTCAAAGCTTGAACTGGACCTCAGAGTAAAGGCCGTAGCAAAGTGGAGGAATAATCAGGCGGTACTCGATCGGATTTTCAGAGAAATAAACAAATAAATACAGTACAAGAATTTGCAATTTAGTTAGCTTTACTGATTATTAAGAAATGAGGAGGAGCCACCATAGACTCCTCCTTATTAATTCTCACTATATTGAGATGGATTAATCAGCAATACTTATTAATACCTGGAAAGTATGCTTACAATCTTTTCCTTTCCAACCGTCTTGATGAAGCCGGCAAGCTTAGGTCCCTTTTCCTTGTTAATGAGTACGCGGTATGTAAGGGTGAAGAAATCAGCATTCTCCATCCCGTTGTCAGCTGCCGCCTTGTAGATATACTGGCTGAATTCCTTCTCACTCATCGTATCGAGATACTCGCTCACATAACCGGAAAGATCCCTCATAGCGTTTCTCTCGTTATCGCTTAGAACAGGAAGCTCGTCATCAGCCTTTCTAAGTGACCATCTGAACTCTTCCGGAGCATATTTCTCAATCCAGTTCCATGCGCACTTAAGTCTTGCCTCCAGACGTGCCTTCTGCCCTTCCGTGACATCAGTAAGGCTTGCCATTACCTTTTCTATATTGCCTTCATGAATCTGGAGAAGATTGCAAAGATGCCTGAACGGTACCTGGTAACCAGGCTCTGTCGGGATGTTAGAACTATCGACCTGGGAAAGCTCGTAAATCCTTCTCTCCTTCTCCCTTCTCTGCTCCTTCACATCCATGAGCCCGAAGTAAATCCTTTCACAATTATCGTAGTCCTCATAAATCTTGAGAACATCAAGATCGAACGAGATGGCGAACTCCGAATTAGGCCTTGTTCCAACGAAGAGGTAACGCACGATCTCTGGGGTATAGATTTCAAGGACATCATAAAGGTCGGCGACATCCCCCCCTGAGCTACTGATCTTGCCTCCCATTCCTTTGAGCTTTATGAAATCATAACGCATCGACACGGGAGCCTTGCCGTCAAAAAGCTCAACCACCTTCTTAGAAGTGTCATAACTTCCACCTTCGGTGAGATGATCCTTTCCCCCCGGTTCGAAATCAACTCCTTCACGAGCCCATCTCATAGGCCAGTCCACTCTCCATGGAAGCTTCGTATTCGGAGTCTCTCTTATATCGATAGTCTCACTCTTATCGAGCTCATCATCATGATAGGTTATCTTATAACCGCCATCCCAGCCGGTGACAGTGGTCGTATCCTTATCCGTGAAAGAAGAGAAGACCGAAACAGGATACCAGTCCTCCGGGAGAGGCTCACTTCTCCATTCGTTGAGTATCGCTCTTATCTCATCCCTCTTCTCAAGCGCCCTCTTGATGCCTTCCGCATAGTAGCCTTTCCTGTAGCGTTCCGCCTGGTAAATGTACTCCGGGTATATGCCCACGGTGGGAAGGATTTTCTCAACCCTTACCTCATTCGCTCTGGCATAATTCTCTGCCGTTCCGGATGTGTCAGGGACCAGTGTGATTGGCTTACGCAGATATGTCTGAAGAAGCTCAGGATCCTTCATGTTCTTCGGAACCTTTCTGAAAACATCATAATCATCCCAGGAATAGATGAAGCGAACACGCTTTCCACGTTCTCTTAAAGCCCTTACAACGAGATCGACCGTTATTATCTCCCTGAAATTACCTATATGCACAGTGCCGGAAGGAGTTATTCCACTCGCACAAGTATAACATTCCTTGTCACCTTTTTCTCGGATTATTCTCTCCGCCATCTGATCTGCCCAGTGGGCATTCATGCTCTTATTATCACTCATAGCCCCATATTATCTCAAAGTAACTATTTTCTTGCAAGCCAGAGCCTATGCAAGAGATAAGTCATGATGTAATATATGTGGCATGAAAAAACTGATTGCACTTTCCATCCTCACACTATTGCCCCTCTCAATCCTATTTTCCGTCGGTGTCGGAATTTATGTACCAGACAGCAAGGACTATGTCACTGCAGAGGAGACAGCTTACTCAAAGGATGAGAATATGGCTGCATCATCTGAATACCCTGTTGGCTCCATACTTAACCTGAGTCTGGAAAACGGAAAAAGCGAGTCTGTCTATGTGAACGACATATACGAGATGCCACCGGATAGAAAGATACTTCTCAATACAAAGGCTGCAGAAAACCTAGGAATTATGGGAACAGGCTATGACGACTTTGATGTCGAGATTGTGCTTGAAGGAGAAGGAAACGAAGACCTTGCAACCAGAGGCTGGGTGAAATACCTTGTGGCAACAGCGAAGAGCAATGCAGAAGCCCTGAGAATCTATAACAGTCTAAGAGCAAACGGGCTCAATGCGGCGGCAAAGGTGCACGGAGATACCATCGAGCTGTATGTCAGGTTCGTACCTCAGTATCAGGCAATAGACATGCTCTTATACCTGGACAGCCTTGGTTATACGTCAACGCTTCAGATGCCGGAAGTCAATCCGTATTTGTAAAATAAGGCCAGGAGATAACCCTGGCCAGAAATCAGAAATCAAGGAAGAACGTGAAGCGCGTTACAACGCGGTCTCCCGGTTTAGTAAGCTTTTCTCCAGTGAAAATATATGCAACCTCATACCCTAGATCTATGAAATCGAAAATGGAGATAGTAATCTGTCCTCCCGTACTGCAGAGGAAGTTAACACCATCAGGCTTTATGCTGGTGTTGAAATAATCACCAGCCCCAAGCCCCATATCGAAGAACAGGTTGACACGTGGCCTTAGTCCATCGAGTCCGACAGCAGGACCTGAGAAACGGATATCGAAATTGTTCACAACGGAGAACTCTGTTCCATAGCTGTATGTGTTATAGCCTCTGACCTTTCTTCCCAGAGACACAGGTCCCTGAGCATTAATAGGAACGGAGCCATCGGTCCAGTTCACATTCACCCTGTCTATAAGCACGATACTGAACCAGTCCGCATTCTCCGTACTGTAATTATAAAGGGTCTTCGCAAATACCGCATTTGCAGTTAAAGAATAGTAATTTGCGGTACCATCAAGCCATTGATTAAGGAAATATGGTGCAACTTTCGCCTCAACATAAGCTAATATGCCATCGTTTGTAAAAAGGGTGTCTTCCATATCATCATAGGTAAGACGAAGTGCAAGGGATGTTCCCAGGAACTGGGCATCACCAGAGAGATCTGGATAAATTGTCTTATTGAAAGAAGGACCAAGCTGTGTTTTCAACGGATCATTCTTGCCATCCACAAAACTGTTAAGATTGGCCTCATACTGCGTCTCAATACTAGCCCTGAGAACAAGAAGGTCGTTCATGAACCCCTGATTGAATCGAAGAAACAGATCTCCTTGGGCAGCATCATACGTTATGCCTCTTCCATCTGAAACCGTGTAAAATGGAGTACCATCACTGGGATCCTGGAATACCATTCTCTGATTATATCCACCGCCGACAAGAACCTGTAACTCGGATGTATTATTCTCTATAAAGTGAAAATCGGCGCCAAATCCTAATAACAGATACGTCGGACAGAATCCGATAAGAATCTCAGGATGCTGGTCAAGATCTCCGAATACGAAACGGAACGTTGGGCTTGAGGCAAAAGCCCCCGTAAGAATCATTATAAAAACCAATAAAATAGTGAGCAGTCTTTTCATTAAAACTCCAACAAAAATATATCTGGAATTAGATTGTACCAGTAAAAACACATGTTGAGAACTCAAGGAATATTAATTCACGACAAGTTAACATTGGAAACTTTTTTGAAAAAAGCATTGCCCCTATTTTCCAAATCTGCTAAAGTACTATAGCACGTCAACATGACGGCACGGGCCTATAGCTCAGCGGTTAGAGCAAAGGACTCATAATCCTTGGGTCGCCGGTTCAAATCCAGCTGGGCCCATCTTAAGACACAAAAGGTGATACAAAGCCTTTTCTTATGAAGCAAGGAGCGGTATTCCAAGGAGCCGCTCCTTATTTCTTTATATGCAAAGAGTTGCGATGTGAACTGTCGGAATTTAGCTACCATCTGAAGGTTATCAGAAGCCATGAAAGCAGGCGTTTCCAGGATTCGTCCCGCAATCTCTGTATTTTCCCGGAAATTTTAGCCACCCCTATGGGTATTTTCGTTTCATAGTGTGAATTTCGTTTTAGAGTTCAATCTGAAGGAGACGGAGCATCACTACCCCGCCTCAGCCTCATCAGAGTTTTCCGAAACTGTGTTTCGGCGTTCCGCCTGGCCAGTCCTCCCATGATGTTATCTTAGAGTCAAACAGCACAGTTTCAAACTCACCATACTCATTTCCTCATATTTCCTGATGGCTTCCTGATTCTCCCTGATGACCCTTTCACGTTCCGCGATTGCAGCCTCGTACTCCCTGATGATTTCATCAGTCTCTTCTAAATATGCATCGATTTTTTCCATTTCGATACCTCCTACTATATATACGCGGTTAGTCTTCATTTTGGTTAATACGAAAACGCTAAAATAAGGCTATTGGGCAGTTTATCTCTTTCGTGTATAATGACATAAAATTTTTCAGGAATTTTTATCACATAAACGGAAAACTGACAAAAGCTGAGATTATTGAGAACATTCACGACAAGCTCGGGACCGACAAGAAAGACATCCACGCGGTAATCGATGAGTTCTTCGATGAGGTTAAGGACAGCCTTGGGAAAGGCATGACCGCGGAACTTCACGGTTTCGGAACATTCGAGGTCAGGGTACGCAAGGGAAATGAGAAAGCGCGCAACCCGAAGACCGGTGAGATTGTGTCAGTAGACAAGCATGGTGTCGCTGTCTTCAGAGCCGGGCGTGAATTGAAAGAAGAGCTGTGGGATAAAAAGTGAACAGGAATTAGAGTGTTAAGCTATAAGCAATTCTTGATATATGCTAAACTAAGCCATAATAACCAACAGGCGACAAAATTATGGCAGAGATGATGATAAATATAAAATTCCCGGATTCATCCAATCCTCGAGGAATAAGGCTTATTTCAATTCCTTCTTCAAGTTTTACGGCGTATGTGATTCCCAGAAAACTTATAAAAGATGTGCAGCAGATTGATGGCATAGATAATCCAGGAATATATTTCCTAATGACACAAAGAGCTGATGGATTTTATATATATGCAGGCCAAGCAAGAAATGGTATCAACCGCTTAAACAATCATAATGTGTCCAAAGAATTCTGGGATAACGCCATAATGTTTCTAGGCTCCAATGACGTGTTCACTCTTGATGTAATAAGCGGATTGGAAAAGTTAGCCATTGAGCATCTCAACGATAATAATTCATGCCATCTCGAAAACAGAGTTGTCCCGGCTTTTCAAATTCCTGAAAATATACGAAACATCATTTCTGAATTATATTCCCAGATTTCTTTCGTTCTTTCTTATGTAACAGGCAAAGAACTTTTATATGCTCATACATCATATGTACCTGAACCTGTGAATGTTCAAGAAAACAAGAATGCAGAAAATGAAAAGCCCATTGATTCATCAGAACAAAAAACAGGTTCAATCATCAGCAAACCCGATCCTGCGGATTATGAATATGTCATAAACACTCCTGAACAGAACGGATATATGAAAATAAACCTAAGTAGCTATGTAGTGATTGCTGGATCTGTGGTGAACATGGAATCTCCCATTGCATCTGACTTCATGAACAAAAAACGCAATGCTCAGATGAAGCGTGGAAACATAGTTAATCGTGAAGGTAAATTTTACTTGATCAGAGACATGGAGTTTTCTTCCCCGGGAGAGGCCGCATCATTTGTTCTTGGAGGGAAGCAGAATGGACAGAACTCATGGATCAACAACATTACTGGAATCTCATTATATGAAGAAAGGCACGGTAAAATCCGAAGAGCAATTACAAGCCTACCGCAAAACGATGATATATATCTTCAAGACCCCTCTGTTGCCGGTATACAGGAATTCATAAAAGACCATGAAATAGGAAATACCTTAACCGAAGATACATTTAACTCGTATATTTCTTTTGCAAGAGAACGAGGTTTCGAAGAGGTAACAAAAACAAAATTCTCTCAAGTGTTAAAACAGTTATTACCTGTTACGGTAAAGAAAGTCTGGTACAAAAACAGAACCGTATCAAAATATGTGGTACTAGGCCCAATACAGGCGAAAATCATTAACGAAGTCTCCGCATTTAAAGATACATACAACATAAAAAACGCTTTCACAAAAGACGCTTACAAAGATTATCTGACGTTCGCAAAGCAAAACAACTATGAGCAAATATCACTTTCGATGTTCACAAGAGCAATCAAACAAATTATTCCGGTGGCAGTAAAAAAAGTAAGAGTAAAGAATAAGATTCTTGATATGTATGTCGCTGTTGATCAATTGGAAAATGTAAGCCAATGAATGGAAAAGCAACCATTGTACGCATTTAATATCAGGAGTTGTAAGAGAAGACTGCTGGATCCGAACTAGTATATGGACTTAAAGATGGGAAACTGATCTACATAGATGAAGCTGAAAACGGACTCGATTGTGGCTGCGTATGTCCTTCCTGCGGCAAGCCTCTTATCGCCAAGCAGGGACAGAAGAACGCTCATCACTTTGCTCACAGAGGTACTAATGAGTGTGAATATATAAAGCAGACAAACTTCCATTGCATGGCAGAGGAAATCTTTCTTGAAGAAAAGGAAATACTCCTGCCCCCTATAATAATCGATGAAGGAAACACCTACAGTCCTGTCTTCCGGGGAGTCAAAGCGTCAATTGATTCCGTTGAACTTGAGAAGAGGATTTCAGATTTCATCCCCGACATAGTATTGAATATCAACGGAGTGACACTGCTTGTGGAAATCTATGTCACACATGCTGTCGATGAAGAAAAGAAGGCTAAGGTCATCAAAGCCGGAAACTGCTTTATGGTTGAAATAGACCTCAGCGAATTTGTTAATGAAGACATGACAAAAGAGCAGCTTAGAGAACATATTCATGAAGCAGCAAGAACGCATTGGATACACAACCCTGTTGCGTTTAACGCGATAAATGAATTTGAATCGTCAAAGAAGTAATATGCTGTTAATTCGAATGGGACGATTCCAAACTGTCCTGCAAGAGTTCCAGGAGAAATCGTTTCTTTCAAAGATTGTGAGAATTGCATCTATTTCCATGGAAAATCAGACAATTCAAATGTCATCTGCATTGTGGAATTCTTCAATACTCACGATAGGATATCCTGGCCTCCTGTTTTCAAACGAGACGGATTACTAAAGGGACCGCTACACCTTAATATCGTCAGGCAACGGCGAATCAGACCCACCGAAGAAAATGATGGTTATGAACACAGCAGATACACCCCGACTAACGTAGCATCGTTTTTATCTATGAAAAGAATCCAGGTATGCGGAAACATCAAAAATGTTCATGTCCGCATCAGCCTTCTGAAATAATGGATGCCGTGGATTTCCTGCTTTTGTGACATCACCAATCCTAACCCATCTATAATCAGCGGCAATAGAATGGATCTCCCTCAAACAGTCAACCATAAACGGCCTTATGCAAATCAGATTGCCCCATGCTGCCCATATCTCTTTCACATCATATGTTGATAGCACCTTTATTATTTCAACAAGGTTTCGCTCGATACTACTTCTGTCAGGAGTTTGATCGATTCTTTTCGGGTCTGTGGCACGTTGAGGATACAAATTCAACATGATCCAGCCATCATAGCCATTATGCTCCGCAATCCTTCTGACAGATCTTATCGTAGGATCCAGCTTGTCAGGCGTTGCCGTACTGGGATTGACTCCAATACATAAAAGCGGTGAAGAACCCGTGTTGCCCAAGACGAACCGATTACGATTGTCACCGTCGTTTATGTAAATCCAGCCACTCATAGTTCTATACCAGCACAGCTCATAATAGCTCCTTCCAGAGTCTCACTTAACTCCTGGGTGAAATTATCCATGGACAGGCTTTCCTCATTCACTGTGAAAGAGCTTAATATAACTTTGTCTCCATCAACAGAACCGATAACTTTTAAATTGGTTTCAATGCCGTATTTATCCATAACAGTCAAAACCAATGTGTACTCATTGTCTTCAGGAATAGATCCGACAGAACCGGTATAGGTATAATCGTTTTCTCTGAATGTCCTGCTCTTACCTTCTTTAAGCTGGGTAATGATCTGATTCCACCCTTCTGGTCTTACCTCTATAAGTTCAATCAATAGTTTTAGATTTTCTTTAATTAAGGCATGATCCGGTTCCCCAAAACCATTAGAGGTGTAGCTGAGCATTAAATCCAATGCGTCCAAACTTGGCCAATAATAAGAAACTTTGCCATCAGTAGTATACCCTCTAAATTGTTTTAAATAGCCGTAACCATCTAATTTAAGAGAGATGCGATCCATATAAGCCAAACCTGTAAGGCCATATCTTCTTTCTTTCAGAGGATAATCATCCGTGTAATACTCGCTTATCACATATTCAAGCCCGTCGCTCTTCAATTTGAAATCATTCTCCCGGGCAAAAGCGCTATCCGGTGTCGTATTCATGACATACCTAAGCAATGATGAACCGAATGTCAAATTGTCGGAATTCAAATCCGCAGTAAAAGAGGAGAATAGCTCATTGACAGCAGCTATCCCCGCATCTGTCAAAGAGCCGTAATCAGTGTCAGGTACGACATCGCCATCGAAATAGATATTGCTGGAAACATTCTTCAATTCTTCCCGAATCTCACTTTTCTGAGCCTCGGTGAAGACAACCCTATCCAAGCCCATATGGATATCCGTAAACTGCAGATAACCAGCCCCTTCAGTAAGCCGGTATTTGAAGTTCATTCCAGACAACCGGGAATCTTCATAGTAGACATCCGCAGAGGCTGATGATGATATGTCATTGAATCGTATGTCATCCATCTCAATAAAAAGGTGGAAGAAGTCATTAGATAAATCAAAACTCGATGTTTGAGGTATGCCGTCTTTAAATCCGGCTTCATTCACAAAATCAAAATAGAACGCGGCCTCTCCGAACAGTGTCTGCAAACTGAAACCTAGATAATAGTCATTATCCGTAATCGTCCTATCCATCATTTCCTGATAGCTGGACAAATACTCATCAGACGATGAGATGGTATTTACTATTTCATAAACGGTCAGATTGGAATCGACAGCCCTACCGCCGTCACCTCCGCTATCGCTGTAACCACCAATACTGCTGGCTGAATATAATATGGCTCCCTTGGCGAGCCTGTAATCGTTGCCGCTGATTTCCATACCATCCATGGATTCAAAACCAGGGGATGGACAGGAAGTAAAAAGCAATAAGACAAAAACAAACAAAAGGCCGTAAATCTTTCTCATAATCCCCTCCGGATTCCGCTTACCTACCATATTCTCCGTCCGTCATAAGTTTATGCTGATACTGGGTTAACCCGTTTGTCAAGGTTGGAACCCTATCAAACAGGATAAAAACACCGTATCCAACAGCCCGGGTCCGCTTTTCCGGCAGTAATCAGGAGACCATGGTTCCATCTTCCGACTGCAGGATTCGAACCGGGCCTCCATACATATAAGGGGCGGACACACACCTCCGTCCGTCCCTGCGAAGGAGGTGAAGCGGTATGCGCGAACTCGGAATCTCGTATGGCATCTCATGCTATGCGAAGTCATGGACCAACACCGGTCATATTACGAAGAGAGGGCCGAAGGAGCTGAGGACTGCAATGGTTCAGGTGGTGATGGGAATGCTGAGGGTACAGAAGAGGATAGGAGGAATGACTCTCATCTTCATGTATAAGAAGATGAAGCGGGAGAAGGGATCTGGCAAGAGCATAATAGCGTTTGCAAGGAAACTCAGCCGCATCATATATGTGATGCTTAAGACTCATACAACTTTTGATATTACTAAACTGATTGACGGAGAGTATGAGATGGCATCTTGAAAAAATGAAATGAAGTTAACGGCTTCCTGTTTTGCTGTTGACTTTTTATAGGAGAAGCTCGATGCCGTTGAGGCTGTAATAACCGACAAGGAGATAAGAAAGACGAGAGCCAAGGAGTTTATTGCCATATTGAGGAAATCTGATACGATAACAGATTCATTCTCTCCTGAGCTTTTCATAGGGCTTGCGGAGAGAATGACCGTCGTATCAGAGGATGAGATAAGGGTTGAATTCAGGAATGGTACTGCCATCACTACATCCGTTTAATTCTTTATATTATATGTATTTAGCTTGATACAATTCCGAATAATAGCGATATATACACATGTAAGGAGGAAGAAACAAGAAGCCTTCCGAAGGAGAAAAAGATGACGGTTGAGCAAAAGATTAAGGAATTCGAGAAGAAAGGATACAAGGTCATTGCAAGAGACAGTTACGTTGTGAAAATGATAAAGCCAAGAGAGAGGGGCATCGGCTGGGACAAGGGTGTGAGAATCAGGATTGCCGAAAAGGACTACACCGAAGGCACATGGGACAAGGGATACAGCACACACTCCACGAAATTCTGATACAGTTTGAAATACAGCATAAGGCCGGGGAACCGGCTTTCTCTCATCTTTCAAAACAAGCAAGACATTTTAGGTAAACAAATTACAAAATCAGATAGCAACTTTTATATTATGAAAGTTGCGATTGTGATAACATGAATACTTACCATGAAACAACATATAAAGCACGCCTGGCTGGCAATATTAATCCTCTCTCTTATATCCTGCGCATCAACAAACAACGTTATTCGTGAACCTTCCTTCCAAGAATACAGGCCAGAGGGAAAAGAGTTGCTTGTATTATGCAGGCCATTCAATAGAAGTTATGATGCTTCATCAGATTTTGTTGTTGCTGCAAATGGCGTTGGATTTAAGGATATTGATAAATATTGGGGGAGACAGTGCTATAGGACAAACACGCCACCTTTTGAGATTGAAACAGATTACTCTTGGACTAATAGGACATATACCTACACCTATTATGAACTGGTCTTTGAAGATGGATTGACCTTGTATTTCAAAACAACAGAGCCGGAGTCGTTTAATAGATGGGTTGCTCCATATTCTGAATATGAAGAATTCCTTTCTTATGTTGCAGTTTCTCCCGCTATTTTCCCTGGCTCTTCCTTGCAGATTACGAATGGCGTGTATTATACAGATGGGAAAAGGCTGACAATTAATGGTATATATGAGATTCGTGAAGATGCTCTTGCGGCCTTAATCAGTGTCGCGAACTGGCTGCACACTCAAACTGACAAAGATCATTTTATCTCGATGGTACTCTCCAGCAGGTTGAACATTTCATTCGATGAGGAAAAAGTCACCCTGTCGCCAAATTCTTCATATTATGATGGCACGAATAGGATTGAAGGAGATCCCTTTAACCCGTTTTTCGATCTGACATTACTCCGAAAGACAGAAGGGACAGAGAAGGAAGCAAAACACGGATATGGAAAGATTGATGACTATATCTTTGGAATCATCAAGGCCGAACATGATTTGTTCTTTGATCCTGAATATCTGGTTGTGATTTCTGAATTTTGGGATTATTCATTTGTTTTTGAACTTAATTCATTCGAGCTGAATTACAACATTTTGTTAGATGGATATGATTACCGCTTGGATACTATTGTAAACCCAGAGGAAATGATCGATTTTGTGGTAAGACTCTGTCTAGAGTATAACGATGTTTATTTTTTGCTTGTAGAAGATCTTTCAGATTTAGAAAGAATAGGTAGATATTCCGGAATAGGAAGTCCAAAATATGCAATAAATCGTTATCATGCTAATGGATTCAACAAGGCAAGGCAGATAGCTTTGGTAGATATATATCACTATTTACAGGATCATGATTTTGATATTGGGTATGGAGCCTGGAGCCTTATCTATTATGATCTTCATGAAGAAGAGATTAAGAAACGTTTAGATAACTATTTCAATGTTTAGCCACCCCAAGCGATTTTAGCCACCCCACTGAAAGTTTCGCCCGATTGTATCATCAAGAGCGTTCAAACACATTCTAAAGACGAAAAAGGTGATACAAAGCCTTTTCTTACAAAACGAGGAGCGGTAATCCAAGGAGCCGCTCCTTATTTTATAGCAATAGTAGCTCTGATAATCTGGAAACCAATGAAATAATACTGAAAGTTTCAAACGGATAATTTATACTTCAATAGACCAATGGAGCTTATATGAGGCTAATCAAGTATCAAGAGGATAGTGAAGACAATGTAAAAAAAGCGATTATTGCATTGGAAAATATAGCTTGGCCTTGCAATCAGGAAGATGGGATATTCCCATCCGCTCCAAATACATACGTGACATCATTCGTATTAATGGAAAATGATATGGCAATCTGCCACGTGGGAATAAGAAAGAGCATATTACACCACAAAATGGAAACATATTCGGCATATGGTATAAGCGAAGTCGTGACGCATCCACTTTACAGAAAGTAAGGACTGGCTACAAGAACAATACAGAAAGCTAAGGAGTTTATTATTGCCCAACGACCTGATATCAGTATCTTCACTTGTGCCAAAGATAAGATTCACATGTATTCAAGATGCGGATGGACGCCTCTATCCAACTCGTATCTTGTAGGCGGATCTGCAGAGAAAACATTCCGCAGTGACAGCCTCGAACTCACAACAATGATTATGCTCATTTCATCTAAGGCAAAGCTGCACAGTGAAGATTTTGAATGTACCGATATTATCATCAACCTAGGAGAAGGTAATCTCTGGTAAAGGGCCTTCAGCATATTCTACTTCAGCAGAAGTTCATATTGTTCGCCATCATAATATTTGCCATCAATGCAGAACAGCATTCTGAGTACACCTGAAAGTTCAAAGCCATTTCTTTTGTAGAATGCTACAGCCCTTTTGTTATCAGACCGGACAGTCAGAGAGATTATACTGATTCTCCGGCTTTTTGCTTCTGCTATCGCTTCTTCAAGAAGGTACTGAGCAACCCCTGTACCCCAATATTCTCTTCTGACCGCGATTCCCATCTCGGCACGATGCCTCAGGCGCTCTCTGCCCTGTATTCGGATATCGCAGGAACCGCAGATGCCATCATCTGCTGCAGCAACGATGGAAAAAGATCCTGAACCATTTGTATTCCTGATAAAAGCCTGTTCATCCTCTACTGTCATCGCAGCCGCTTCCTTGGCAGAACACGCAAGATTGTCCGTCTCAGAAACGACAGTTCTGAAAAACTCAAGATATGCAAAAGCATCTTCCTCTCTTACAAGCCTATATTCCATTCTCTTCTCCATATTGATTTCAAAAAAAGTAAAATACAGCTATATGGCAAATTCTTCAAACACTATCTTTGATAGGAGATTCATGACTAACGTAACCATAATATTTTTCTCTTCCTGTCTTGATTCTACAATCCTCAGCATTATCGCAACAAGGGCTCTGTTGAAAAACACTTGCTCGCCTGCAGAGGTAAACAGTTCCTCTGGAAGAATGCAAGAAACAATGTAGAACCAATCCTCTTGCAACCATTCTGAACTGTAGCTTAATTGTTTTTCCCTGAGCTTCAAACCTAATTCTACAGTCGATAGAGATTATGGCATCAAGATTGTAATATGCCGCCTGATAGGGTTTCCGTCGAAGGCAGTAGTTGCATAATTTGCAACAACTGATTTCTACTCAAGTTCTCCATCAGGAAATATGTTCTTTATGTGCCTAGAGACTGTCGATCTGTACTTTTCGAAGAGCGATGAAATCTAGTTAAAAGTGAGCAAAAACGATATTATCTGAAGCAGAAACAGCTACTCAAGCTCGAAAGATTCATCTTGTAGCTACTCATTAGTTTATCTTCAAACTTCTCCCACAACATTCGACAATTCGCCCAATTGCATAAACAAAAAGCCTTCTAATATTTATTTGAATTAGAGTTCTTAATCATGTGATGTTTACACTTTTGATACAATCGGGATTCTGAGACATATCTCAGCAGAATCAATACTGGCAAAATTATTCTTTATATTAAAAGAAGTTATAAAGCAGACATTGCATTTGCGCAAACAACATCATGGCGATTAACAACAAGGTGACTGAGTGGAAAATCATCCCTCTTATGTGCTTACAGATTCTTTAGCCACCCCTACATGTATTTTCGTTTCATAGTGTGAATTTCGTTTTAGGGTTTAATCTGAGCGAGGCAGAGCAGCACTACTCTCGCCTCTTTCCTTCACGCATCTCCAAAGATATATTCCGCTGCTACTGATAGAAACTGATTCCCTGCACATAGTTTGTCATACTATAAGATGGCTAATACGGCTCCTTTTATATCCGCATCAATAGCAATAGCTCTATTCCTGATCTCTGAAGGAACAAAAGCCTGCCCGCTGTTGATCGTGCAGTAGACAGCTTCAGGATTTTCAGCTGTCATCCTCCAGAATGGGTACTTTATGATACCAGGCGTATTCATTCCCACACCAAGCTCAAGGAACAGGATATGCATCCCCTTATGTCTATTAAGGAAATCCTCATAGCGATGTGCAGCATCATACCAGCCATCATCCTGGACGAATCTGCCATCGATTCTGAGATTGGTCGTCATGAGTTTGCCGCATATTGGACAATATGGGATAAGCTCAGAAGGAATCATCATGCCTTCCTGTTCATCAAGCATCTTTCGGATGATTTCCTTGTTGTCATAAGTATTCCGATGGCAGGGCTCAGAGCACTGAAGAAGTCCATAATCCCCTTGGGTGTAGAACAGCCTTTCCTTATCGAAACCTGCCTTCTGTACCTGATGATCGACGTTAGTGGTGATGATGAAATAATCCTTATCACGGATGATTGTCAGCAGATCCGAATACGGTTTCCCGATCTCATCCGTATATCTGTTGATCCAGATCATGCGCGACCACCAGGCCCAGTATTCCTCAAGAGATGGAAAAGGAAAGAATCCTCCCGAATACATGTCGGTTATCCCATACTTCTGCTGAAAGTCCCCGAATGTCTTTTCAAAACGCTCTCCTGAGTAACCGAATCCGGAGGCTGCAGACATTCCTGCTCCGATTCCGATGACAACGGCATCAGCTGTCTTAAGCTCACTTCTGAGCTTCTTTATATTCTCTGAAAAGTCCTTCATATGTTCTTTTATCCTCATCCTTAAAAACATTGAACACCACCTTGATTCTGCTGCCTGTCTTACGGAGATAATCCCGCACTGTTTCAATCGCTATCTTTGCTGCATCACGGTTCGGGAAATGGAATTCACCTGTCGATATACAGCAGAATGCGATACTTCCAAGATTGTTCTCATCTGCAAGAGCTAGGCATGAGCGATAGCATGATGAGAGAAGCCTTCTGTCTTCTGCCGAGGGCTTGCCTGTATATACAATCGGACCGACAATATGGATCACATGAGAGGAAGGAAGATTCCAGCCTCTCGTTATCTTGGCCTTTCCTGTTTCCTCCTCATGGCCCTGCTTTCTCATGGTTTCGGAGCATTCAAGCCTCAGCTGGATTCCAGCATATGTATGTATTGCATTGTCTATGCAGCCGTGGCATGGAACATAGCAACCAGTCATACCGCTGTTCGCGGCATTGACGATGGCATCGCAACGGAGTGTCGTTATATCCCCCTGCCATAGATACAGATTGCCCTCAACCGGCTCAAGCGAGCTGATGCCGGTTATCCCTTTCCTTCTTATCTCTTCCTGAAGGAATCCATCCTGGACAGAGAGATAGTCCTCTCCTATGGATTCTGCCTGCCTGACATTCATCAGAGAACGAAGAAGCCGCCATTGATCACTGGCATCAGAGGGGATACTGATATCTTTGTATTCAGCATTCTCATCAAGAAGATATCTAATCAGCCATATTCTCTCCTCATCATGATTCATAGCTTCTTCTCCTTGAGACAGCCTTCTGAGGACAGATCTCGATGCAACGACCACACATCAGACAGTTCTCGCTTCTGATACGGAAAGGAACTGAACTTATATCTATGCACTGCTGAGGACACGATTTGAGGCAGAGATCGCAACCTGTACAGTTATCGGAGATTTCCATTACAGCCGTTTCAGAAGAACAGTTACCGAAACTGAAGGACTTGCGGACAATTGGCCTCTTGGAAAGATCGAAGAACTCCCCTGTTCCATCATATATCCTGAATGCAGAGAGGGCCTTTCTCGACTCTTCTGACGGATAGATTTCAAGCATGTATGGATTCTTCTCAAAAAGATGGGATAGAACAATGTCTCTCTCTTCTTCAACGTGGCCGCGCACCGATACCGCGACGGATGACATGGTATCTTTGCCTTTGACTCCGGTAAGCGCTATGAATTTCTGTCTCTTGAGCCTGTGATAGAATCCCTTTCCTCTTGCTGTGAGAAAATACAGGCTATTCTCATCACTGTCCATCATGTCGATGACGCAGGTTACAGGCAGACCATCATCGTCAACAGTCGAGGCAACTACAGTATGTATCTCATTTGTGAGAAAAGAGAGAAAATCTCCAGTGGTTTCAAATTTTCTCTCCGAGGATTTCTCCAATTCCACTTTTGATATCTTCAAGCGTGTACTCCTTCATCCTGTCTTCCATCGCTTCCTGAATAGAGCAGAGCTTTCCATCCAGAAGCGCATGGATATTGCGTCCTACAGGACAGGATGGATTCGGATTCTCATGAAAATGGAAAAGCGTTCCATCCTCTATGGGCTCGACCGCCTTGTAGACATCCAGGAATGTGATATCCCTCAGCGGTCTGGTTATCTCAATTCCGCCTGTCCCTCTCAACACTCTTATCAGCCTTGCTTTTGAGAGCTGTGAAAGTATTCTGCGGATGATGACAGGATTGGTGTTTATGCTTGAGGCCAGGAAATCGCTGGTGACCTTGCATTTATCCTTGAAGTATTCGACACAGGCGAATATATGGAGTGCCACCGTAAACCTTGATGATATCTGCATGCTATTCCTCCTGCCATCATTCTCAAACATATTCCACTGTAATGTCAATTATTACATCAGAACTTGCCGTTACTGTTCTTCCATGTGGATGAATCTGCAATTGTCTCCATCACATCCCAGTGCTCAGCGATCTTTCCGTTCTCAATCCTCCAGAGGTCATAGTAGGAAGTAGGAACACCACCGAATGTTCCCTCGCTTACACCAAGAACGAAGTTACCCTCTGCAAGCACCATATGTGTCCTGTCGTAGATCATCTGGATTCCCTGCTTCGCCATTGTCTCAAGTGCAGCTCCAAGACCTGAAAGACCGTCTGCGATACTTATATTGTGCTGGATGTATTTGTTGCCATCAAAGTAGGATGCTGTCTTCTCAGGATGCTTGCCCTGCATGACATCAACAAGGAAGTTCTTAACAAGAGTCCTGTTCTCTTCTGTCTTATCAATATCCTCAACTGCCATATATCCATCAATCTGGGTGTGGTTTGACGGATTAGGAGCCACTACAGATGCAAGATTGTCCCAGTGCTCGGCGATCTTGCCTTCCTCATCAAAACGGAAGATGTCAAAGGCTACCTGTTCTCCTGCTCCTGCGAAGTTGTAGACTGTCTGCAGGAACACCTTGTCACCATCCTCAAATGCCCTGATGTTCTTCACTGTTGTTTTCACCGGAGCTGAGGCAAGATACTCAACGGAAGAGATGAAGGCATCACGTCCTGTACCGTAAGAAAGGTTGTGCTGGATGTAGCCTTCTGCGAGCAGTAATGCTGCTGCCTTCGTGTCGCCTGATGCGAATGTTCCGATCAATGCCAATGCTTTTTCCTTGTTTGTCATAATGTAATCCTCCAAGATCTTTTTAATGTAATCATAATGGTTTCATCTATAAACAGGAAGATATACCGCATTTGATGTAATGTCAATAGTTACAATTAAAATTATGAATATATTTTCCACTACTGTTTAAAAAATATATATTTTGAGGATAATGCCTTGGATTATTTGTTTTAAGCTCTGTGAAGTGTTACACTAAACGGGCAACATAGGAAAGAAACATATGTGGATTCTTTTTGCATTTGGATCGGCTTTCTTTGCAGGGGTAACGGCCATTCTTGCAAAATGCGGAATAGAAAAGACCGACTCAACAGTAGCAACCGCAATACGTACAATAGTCGTCCTCGTCTTCGCTTGGATTATGGCTTTCATGACGACACCGGACTCCTCTATTGAGAGTATAAGTATCAAAACATGGACCTTCCTAATCCTCTCAGGCTTTGCAACTGGTGCCTCGTGGCTCTGCTACTTCCATGCACTGCAGAAAGGAGATATCAACAAAGTCGTCCCGATAGACAAATCAAGCACCGTACTCACAATGATACTTGCCATGATATTCCTTGGTGAGGGTATCAGTCTTTCTGGCCTCATAGCAATAATCCTTATCGGAGTTGGAATTTTCTTGATGATTGAGAAGAAAGAAACAGTAGAGAAAACATCGGAAGAGAATCATCAATGGATAGCATATGCACTTCTATCTGCATTATTTGCAAGTCTGACATCGATTCTCGGGAAAATCGGCATTGAGGGGATAGATTCCAATCTTGGGACTGCAATACGCACATTTGTCGTTCTTATCATGTCATGGCTTATCGTCTTTGTAACAGGCAAGAAGAAAAGACTCAAGGGAATACAGAAAAAGGAACTGCTCTTCATCATCGTCTCTGGAATAGCTACAGGAGCCTCCTGGCTATGCTATTACAAAGCATTACAGGACGGGCCTGCAAGCGTAGTCGTGCCGATAGATAAGCTGAGCATAATCGTCACAATCGTTTTTTCAAGAATCGCTTTCAATGAACACCTTACCAGGAAAGCATCGATAGGACTTGCAGCGATCATCATCGGGACCTTGATTATTGCACTTCCCTCAATCACTGCAGCTTAAGAACCAGCAGTTCCTCCCACCTTGCACTCACTGGTAAGATGTTCGATATTTATTACTTCTATATCTTCTTCCTACTTTGCAATCTCTTCTGGGCCTCAACAATCGGGATAATCAGGACTGCGACAGCAATGGCAATCATGAATTCCGTCAGGGATATATGGGCAAAGCCGAATGCATTGCTTAAGAATGGGATGTAAAGTACGGCCAATGTCAGCACAAAAGCCCCAGCAAGCGTCCAGTAGAGGACTTTGTTATGCCCTTTTATCCTGAAAAGCGATTTATCGAGCGACCTCATGTTGAACGAATGAAACAATTCAGCCATTGACAGCGTCAGGAAAGCCATGGTCATGCCATCCTCACTTGAAACGCCGAAATGGAATGAACCGTTTTCAAAAACCTCCCCTGCTATATATGAGGCAATTGCGATGACAGCAAGAGCAATCCCCTGTATTATGCAGTTAGTGCCAAGATGATTCGCAAAGAGTCCTTCCTTTGAGGAGCGAGGGGGTCTGGTCATGATGTCGGCTTCACATGCTTCCATTCCAAGCCCAATGGCAGGGAAGGTATCAGTAATCAGATTCAGCCAAAGCAGATGGGTAGGTTTCAAAAGGGTTACACCCATAAGCGATGAGACGAATACAGCCACCACTTCTGCAAGATTCGCAGAAAGGAGGAACTGGATCACCTTGCGGATATTCTCATAAATCTTTCTTCCCTCCTCCACAGCGACAACTATTGTCGCAAAATTGTCGTCAGCAAGAACCATGTCTGCAACATTCTTTGTAACATCCGTTCCCGTGATACCCATTCCTACCCCGATATCGGCATTCTTAATCGAAGGTGCATCATTGACGCCATCGCCGGTCATTGCGGTTATCATGCCGGCTTGCTGCCAGCCTTTGACTATCCTTACCTTATGCTCTGGTTGCACACGGGCATAGATGGAGTATTTCCTGATGTTCTTCTGGAATTCCTCATCCGACAGCTTATCGAGCTCTGCACCTGTGATCGCCTCACTCCTGTCCTTGACTATCCCTAGTTCTTTTCCGATGGCAACTGCAGTATCGATATGGTCTCCTGTAATCATGACTGGGCGGATTCCTGCGCTCCGGCACTCCGCTATCGCATCCTTCACCTCGGGACGTATCGGATCTATCATACCAGCAAGACCGAGAAATATGAGATCATGTTCGAGGGAATCGGGATTCTGGTCCTCAGGAACCTCATCAAGCTTTCTCATTGCCCCAGCAAGGACTCTGAGTGCCATATCTGCGAAATTCTTGTTTGTATTCAGAATCGCATTCCTGTCACTATCCGTCAGATTGCGGATACCGCCTCCAGAGAAAATCATAGTACACTTTGAAAGAAGCACATCGGGAGCACCTTTTGAGAACTGCACATAACCCCCTTCTGGATTTGTGTGGATAGTGCTCATCATCTTCCTCTCAGAATCGAACGGAGCCTCTCCAACCCTGGCAAAAGATTCCTTTTCAAGGTCACTCTTGTTCATCCCCATTGATAAAGCCCAGTCTACAAGAGCCACCTCTGTCGGTTCACCTTCAGCTTTCAGCTCACTATTGAGATGAGCATCCGAGCAGAGCGCCATAGCCGCAGCAAGGAGCTTCTTATCATCACCATAGGAATCTACGACTGTCATCTTATTCTGTGTGAGGGTTCCTGTCTTATCCGAGCAGATGACCTCTGTGCATCCAAGGGTCTCAACAGCAGTAAGTTTGCGGATGATGGCATTCTTATGACTCATCTTCGTAACGCCTATGGAAAGGACTATGGTAACAACCGCGGCAAGACCTTCAGGAATTGCAGCAACCGCAAGGGAGACTGCGATCATGAAAGTATCGAGAACCCCAGAAAGCTGAACATCCCCCGTGAATACCATTCTAATGAGGTTGACAGCAAACATTACCACACAGATACCAAGAACAAGCCATGTCAGTACCTTTGACAGCTGATTAAGCTTCCTCTGCAGCGGTGTCTCATTGTCTTTGGCATCCGAAAGGGCCGTGGCTATCTTACCCATCTCTGTATTCATACCCGTGGAAACCACAATCGCCTCACCGCGGCCATATACTACGGTAGACCCCATGTAGACCATGTTCCTCCTATCTCCAAGCGGGATCTCATCACCGGTCAACGTCTCTGCCGTCTTATCCACAGGAACAGACTCACCTGTGAGGGCTGCTTCTTCAATCTTCATCGAAGCAGAGAACAGTATTCTCGCATCCGCAGGAACGCTGTCGCCAGCTTCAAGTTCCACTATATCCCCAGGAACGAGCTCACCGCTGTCAACGGTCATAACACTGCCGTCCCTCTTCACCCTCGATCTTGCCTTGGACATCGACTGAAGAGCCTCTATCGCTTTTTCCGCTTTGGACTCCTGTACAACCCCAAGAACTGCATTTATAAGGACCACAACAAGGATTATGATTGCATCAGACCATTCTGCGCTTCCCGCTGCGGCTGATGTGACTACGGAAAGCACAGCTGCTATCATGAGGATTATGAGCATAGGATCTGAGAGCTCTCCAATGAATCTTTTCAGGAGGCTCTCCTTCTTTTTCTCCTCCAACCTGTTCGGGCCATAGGCCTCATACCTGGCAAACGCCTCCTCTCCTGATAGTCCATCAAGGGAAGAGTCCATATCTTTCAGTATTTCTTCTTCATTCTTCAAATACGCTTTCATCTGTTACTCCATAGAAGACCGCACCCCTGGCTCAAAGAGACAGGCGATGCTTTGAAACATCACATCAGGGGTACGGATTAATCTCATTTCCTACACAGGTTATTCAGCTTTTCAAGGGCCTCGGCATTCACTGCTTCCCAGGCATAGCCCCGTTCATTCCAGCCGAACGGGCCATTTTCCGCCGTGCTATAGTAAATAGGTTTTCGCAGATTGAGGTAGGATATCATACTGTCAGGGCTGAGATTGAAATTATCAAGAATCCACCCTGCCAGGCTCTCTTCGCTTATCCTGCAGGTTCCATAGGTATTCACATAGAGTGAGACAGGTTCAGATACCCCTATTGCATACGCAGCCTGCAGTTCACATTCATCTGCAACACGGGATGCAACTATCGTCTTTGCTATGTGCCGGAGCATCAAGGCAGCGGATCTATCCACTTTTGTGGGATCCTTTCCAGAGAAAGCACCACCACCATGACGGGCATATCCCCCATAAGTATCGGCGATGATTTTTCGTCCCGTCAGCCCTGTATCCGCAGCAGGACCTCCAAGCACGAACCGTCCTGTCGGATTAATATAGATACGGGTATCTGTATCAATCATACGATTAGGGATAATCTCTCTAATGACAGCTTCATTAAGATCTCCTCTCAGCTTCTCCATCGATATATCTGGATCATGCTGTGCGGAAAGGACGATGGCGGCAACGCGCACCGGAGTTCTACCATCATATTCCACTGTAACCTGGCTTTTCCCGTCTGGGCGCAGATAGCTCAATCCCCCACTCTTCCTTGCAGCAGCAAGCTTCATTGAAAGGCCTCTGGCAAGATATGCAGCATAAGGCATTAAAGTCTCAGTTTCAGAAGATGCGTAACCGAACATCATACCCTGGTCTCCAGCCCCGGTTGCAAATCCGTCTTCGGACGGAGAATTCACACCCATTGCTATGTCTGGAGACTGCTCATGGATTGCAACATCAATACGGATACTGTCATCAAAACCATATTCTGGACGCGTGTACCCGATATCGCGGATGACCTTTCGTGCTATGTCAGCATAATCCACATCGGCTTTGGTCGTAATCTCCCCCATGATATTAACACGTCCCGGCGCAGCTGTGACTTCGCATGCACAGCGGGAAAGAGGATCCTGCTCAAGCAGACTGTCAAGGATGGCATCCGCAATCTGATCACAGACCTTATCCGGGTGCCCTATTGTAACAGCTTCAGATGTGATCAGCTTTTTCATCTGGATTGCCTGGAATCATTCCATATCTCGTCTGCGACAGGTGCCCATTTCACAGCCTTGTCTTCGCATTTTACTGCAAGCTCTTCCACATCTTCGGGAGCAGCAAGATCCGTTGATTCGGCATATGTCTCCTTAACCATTGTGACCAATTTCTCGGGATTATCCAGCAGTGGACATGGCCTGAGGTGATTGCAGTTGAATGGCTGCTTGGATCTGTAATCTGAGAAAAGCGGAGAAGAAAGTATTTCGATAAGATTCTTATCCCGTATATTGCTGTCCGAATAATGGATGAACGCGCAAGGCTCCGCATCTCCGTTTGCATTGATATGGAAATAATACCTTCCGCCGGCGATACAGCCTTTCACATACTCCCCGTCGTTCCAGAAATCTATGGTGAATATCGGCTTCGTCTTCCTGAACGTCCTTATCACACGATACATCTCAGCTCTCTGCTTTGCAGATACCATTAAATCCGTAGGAGCTCCTTTCCCTATCGGCATATAAGTGAAGAACCAGCAGAACTTAGCGCCACAGTCGATCATCCAGTCGAAATACTCCTCAGAGCCTATGCAATCCACGTTCTTTGAAGTGTAGCAGCAGGAGAACCCGAAAGGAAGTTTTCTCTCCCTCAATATTGAGGCCGCCTTAAGTACCCTGCGGTAAGTTCCATCGCCACGTCTTGCATCCGTTGCACTCTCAAAGCCTTCCACGCTGATTGCGGGGATAAAGTTTTTCACACGGAGCATATCATCTGCGAAATCCTCATCAATGAGAGTACCGTTTGTGAATGCGAGAAACTGGACCTCAGAGTGCTTTGAGCATAGTGCTATTATGTCATTTTTTCTGACAAGAGGTTCTCCGCCGGAGAAAAGATACATATATATGCCAAGCTTCTTACCCTGTTCCACGATACTATCAAGTTCATCAAAACTTAGATTGAGCCTGTTTCCATATTCTGCCGCCCAGCATCCCGTACAATGCAGGTTGCATGCGGAGGTGGGATCCATCAATATCGTCCATGGCGCCCTAAATCCATAAGTCTTCTCATTGAACTTCTGCATCTGAGACCATCTGAAGAAGGAGTTTACGATGAAATTGCGGAAGGCTGTCTTTCTAACATCACCATCTACATCCGTCCATAGGGAGAGAAGCAGTTTATGCCATGGACTGTTCTTATCATTGATTGCCATCTCAAACAGCCTGAACTTGCTATCGTACTCCTCATCAGGCATCATCTTCCTTACCATTGAAAGAAGCTTTGGAAGATTCTCCTCCGGATTGCGGTCAAGATACTCATAGGCTTTGCTAAAGCCCATCTCTACTGATTTTGTTTTTATATCCATTTTTGTTTCTCCTATGCCTTGAATATGGCAATGGAAAACGCGTTCACCCATGAACGATTAAATGGTTTTGTATTGATTTTTTGACAAAGGAAAACAATTGTATAAATTCATTTCTCTTCATGAAGGAACCTGATGGTGCTCTTCATATTGCATTCAAGGAGATCTGCGAAACGGGAGAACCTTTCTCTTTGATCAGGAGCCCCGAGGCTGATCCAACGTGAGGTGAATTCAGAAATCATCAGTGCGGTGAACCTTACCGCAACATCCTTATCCTCGGCTTTTAACGGGAAATCGGTAACGACATCATCACCCATGGTCTCTGCCACCTGCTTAATCACAGGTTCAAGTCTGTGATTTATCTCCCCTATCTCAATATGACGATAGATATTCAGAAGCATCTGCCGATGGCCAATGAAATAATCATATATTTTAAGCATGCATGAACTGAAATCCTTTTCCCCGTCTATGATTGGAATGAGTTCATCCTCTATCATGAAAAGGATCAGGTCGTATATGTCCCTGAAATTATAATAGAAGGTCTGCCTGTTTATCCCCGTTCTATCTGATAAATCTGAAATTGTGACCTTATTGAAAGGGGTATCCTTCAAAATATCCTTAAACGCGGCAACAATGGCACGCTGTGTAATCAATCTTGACATGGAACCTCCTTTCCATCGCTATTGCTTTCCTTTTCGCATTATAACAGAAAACTGCGGGTGTTATCATTCGGTTAAGAAACTGTATCTCACATAGTTTTTCTCTTATCATTATAGCATGACACGAGTGAAGGAAATCAAAGTTAAGAACATATTGACGAAATCCAATCTGCCGGTTGCCGATTACTCGGTAAACCCGTATGTGGGATGCGCTCATAGTTGCAGATACTGCTATGCCTCTTTCATGAAGAGATTCTCAAACCATCCTGAACCATGGGGAAGTTTTGTG
This sequence comes from uncultured Spirochaetaceae bacterium, assembly GCA_944389025.1. Lineage (GTDB taxonomy): Bacteria > Spirochaetota > Spirochaetia > Sphaerochaetales > Sphaerochaetaceae > Ornithospirochaeta. The sequence goes on along the minus strand of CALXKU010000003.1, from coordinate 87,849 downwards.
GATGTCAAGTTCTGGCAAGAAATAAAGAATGCAGGAAAATATGAGAAAAAGAAACTCTTCATCGGCTCTGTCACAGACCCATACCAGATTCTGGAAGAGAAGTATGGAAGGACAAGAAAACTGCTTGAGGAGCTCCAGGGAAGCGGTGCTCTCATAAGCATTGCAACGAAATCGGATCTCGTCCTCAGAGATGTTGATCTCATCAGAACTTTTCCGGATGCAAGGGTATCCTTCTCCATAAACACACTCGATGACAGTTTCAGAAAAGATATGGATGACTCGGTATCAATCGAGCGTAAGATCAATGCAATGAAAAAGCTCCATGAGAACGGCATAAGAACCACATGCTTCATATCCCCTATCTTCCCTTGTATCACGGATTGCAAGGCAATAATCAGGGAATGCAGGAACAAATGCAATCTCATATGGCTTGAGAACCTCAACCTCCGAGGGGAATACAAGCCCAGAATACTTGATTACATCCGTGAGAAACATAATGATCTCCACCCTCTTTATGAGGATATCTACATACGAGGGAACAGAAACTACTGGTACTCCTTGAATGAAGAGCTTAGAAAGTTCTGCGAAGATGAAAATCTGGAATACCTTAGAAACGATGACTCTGAAAACCGTCCTTTCGATTCAGAGCCGATAGTTGTAAATTATTTCTTCCATGAAGAAGTTAAAAGGAATGCGCTAAAAGAAAATTCACTGGTTTAAGCATTACCAATATGGCATACCGCTTTGCCTTATGATATATTTAGATAACGAAACATGCGTTTTTTTTATACGCAATTCAAAAACACTATCTTTTGCCGTTTCTATATCAAACGTCATTTTTTAGGAGCTCTTATGAAAAAGACGTTCTACACGGAGATGGCATATGTCATTGGAATAATCACGCTAGCACTGGGAACTGCTTTCATGGAAAAGGCAGATTTTGGCATGTCCATGGTTGTCGCTCCGGCATACCTGACATATCTGAAAGTATCGGAATATGTCAGTTGGTTCTCATTCGGCATGGCTGAGTACTGTCTCCAGGCTGTTCTTATCATCATTCTTGCCATCATCTTACGCCGCTTTAAAAGAAAATACATTTTTTCATTCATAACAGCATTCATATATGGGAATGTGCTGGATCTGATGATGAAAGCCATGACATTAATTGAAGGGGATTCTCTTGCCTTAAGAACCGTCTGTTATGGCTTTGGTATCATAATATGCGCAATCGGGGTATCACTGTTATTTAACACCTATATCTCCCCAGAAGCATACGAGCTTTTTGTGAAGGAAATATCTTCAAAATTCAATTTCAGCATCAGTAAGACAAAGACAGCATATGATTGCTGCAGTTGCCTGATAGCAATCATGATGTCATTCATGTTCATGGGGTTTGGACACTTTGAGGGTGTAAAATGGGGGACCGTCATATGTGCCCTGGTAAACGGCTCCTTAATCGGGCTATGTAGCAAACTGTTTGAAAAATATTTTACCTTTTCAGATGCATTCAATTTGAGAAGGTTTTTTGAATGAAAAACATACCACCATATGGTATAATTTGGAAGCACCATGAGAAAGTTATTAGCACTGCTTATCATTCTGATAACAATTGTTTTGCTACCTCTGGCAGCAGATAGCGATCTTGCTGTTGCTGGCATAACTGGAGGATATTCCTCAAAAGATAATACCGCACTTCTCGGTTTCAATGGCGCATATAGCTATTATGCATCTGTAAACTCTGTGTCCGCAATCGGTTATGGAGTTCATGGAGACATGCTCTTCGGCTTGAATCATCCCGATGATTTTTTGATGTCATTTGGGTTCATCACAGGGCTGGGATTACAATTCCAGCTTACTTCAGGGTTATCGATGAACTTTCTTATCGGACCGGCAGTAGTCAGTGAGACGGGAGTCGTAGAGCCTTCTGTCGGAATCGGTGTTGGAGCAGATGCATCAATCTCTTACTTCATTGGAGAAAAAAACGCCATAGGATTCACTTTGGGAGCTACAGCCTACCCACAGTTCTTAATATTCGATGATGCAAGAAATTCAAATTTCAGCATATTGGTAAACGGATATGTTGGCATGGCCTTAAGATTCCCCGCCTCATTAGTAGCCCTATCAGTGCTGGATTACATTATTAATTGACTTGGAAACATGAAAGGCTTTGAAGAAACGCTCTTCAAGCCTGAATTATTTTCCCTTAATTCATAATCTCTTTCATATCACTATCAGAAAGCTTGAGAATATCTGCTACACGATCAGAAGAAATACCACCTCTAAGCATGGCTTTTGCATTTGCAAGTCTTTCTTCCCGTCGTCCTTCTTTTCGTCCTTCTCTTCTACCTTCAGCTCTACCTTCAGCCAGACCTTCTGCTCTGGCCTCCGCCCTCGCAGCAGCCCTACCCTCGGCAAGCTCCTCTGCAAAATACTCTCTCATATATTCATACATGTTTTCCTGAACTCCTTTATCCAAAATATATTTTACTATCTTTTTAGTCTCTGGCAAACTCATTTCCACATCTGCATACATCACAGAAAGATCTCTGAATAGCTCATCAATCTCATCGCCCCTTGTTCCATCAGGCGAGACGTGTGCAATACTCAGTTTCATGGCTTTTTCAGATGCAATCCACCCTTTTTCCAAATCAGTGATTGAGAAATGTTTGAGACTATCCCCATCCCTGAAGATGTCATGCCTGTTAAGCAGTATCACCGTACCTTTTCTCAAATCCTTCCAATTCTCACCCGGCTTAAGCAGCTTTGAGCCAACCAGGTACATATGGAAAAGTCCACGTTCAATAGATGAGCCCTCAATGTATTTATTGGGTTCAAGATCGTAAACACTCCCATCCTCACCATACACCATGACATCCGTTATGATATCCCTGCCTCCCGGGTTCATAATCCTGTGCTGCAGTCTTACATCTTTCGGGATGACAGTCTCCCCTGTAATCGCTGACGCTATGTATGCAGGGAAATCAGGGAAGCTCTCACATGCGAAACGAAAGGTAAGATCGCTTAAAAGTGTCTCGCTATGCAGAATCTTCCATATCTTCGCATCTATGCTTTGCTTTGTAGTTTTGCTCATATTAATTAGTGCAAAGAAATGCGAAAATGTAAAATTCCTGCAAACAAAAAGAGAAAATAAAAAAACGTATAACCCAAATTAGCCCGGTGGACATGCACTCATGTACCACCGGGGATGAAAAAATGTATTTCGAGAAAGCTTATTCGATTAGCACTCGAACGGGTTCTCGCTCGGGTATGGCAGGCTCTTCGGCTGATTGTATGAGATATCGGCGATTCCAAGATATCTGAATACGGAGAAGAGCGCCTTTCCATAGTGTCCGAATGCGACAGCTCCATGATGGGGGTACTGCTTCTCAATTAGCACATGGCGATAGAAGCGGTCCATCTCACTGATTTTGAAGACACCGATGGATCCGAAACTCTCACAGTTCACATCAAGGACCTCACCTTCTGCAACATATGCTTTGAGTGTGGTATCGGCACTGCTCTGAAGACGGAAGAACGTGATCTCTCCAGCCTTGATGTTACCCTCCATCGTTCCACGGGTGATATCCGGTTCCTTAAGCTCCGGCTCAAGATCCCTCTTCATTATCAGCTGATAGCCCATATGAGGATTCTTCAGAAGTCCGCAGCTCGTGTTTCCACAGTGGAAGCCCATGAAAACCTCCTCCAGGCGGCAGTCATACTTACCCTTTATAGCCTTATCATACATGCTCTCAGGAACGGTATTGTTTATATCAAGCAGTGTTACAGGGTAGTCTGACACGCATAATCCGATATACTCAGAAAGAGCTCCGTAGATATCGACCTCGCATGAAACCGGGATACCCTGTGCGACCAGGCGGCTGTTGACATAGCATGGAACGAACTTGAACTCGGTCTGGAACGCTGGCCAGCACTTGTTGGCGAATGCCACATATTTCCTGCTGCCCTTATGCTCCTCAGCCCAGTCAAGGAGCGTAAGCTCATACTGTGCAAGACGAGGAAGAACACCTGAGTACCTGTTCTCCGTCCCAAGCTCAGCCTCCATCTCCTTCATCTTACCAGGAATACGGGGATCTCCCGCATGCTTGTTATATGCCACAAGAAGATCGAGCTCACTGTTCTCCTCAACTGCGACACCAAGATCATAGAGAGCTTTTATAGGTGCGTTACATGCGAGGAAATCGTCTGGGCGAGGACCGAATGCGATGATCTTAAGATTCTTAAGACCGACAACAGCCGTTGCTACAGGAACGAACTCCTCAATTCTTTTTGCAAGCTCCTTGGCGTTTGCCACCGGATGCTCCGGGATATATGCCTTCTTCTTTCTCAGTCCAAGATTGTATGAGCAGTTGAGAAGACCGCAATAAGCATCTCCTCTTCCATCAAAGAGATCACCGTCCCCTTCTGCTGCTGCAACATACATTATGGGGCCATCGAAAAATTCGCTGATCAGTGTCTCAGGTGTCTCAGGACCGAAGTTGCCAAGGAAGACGACAAGGGAATCAACACCATTCTTCTTTACATCTTCAACAGCTGCGATGGCATCCTTTTCCGTAGTTACGATAATCTTCGAGTCGTAAATTTCCCCCTTATAAGAAGCCTTGATGGCATCCCTTCTCCTCTCAGAGAGTTCTTTCGGAAAGCACCCCCTGCTTACGGCTATAAGCCCAAGTTTAATCTGCGGAATATTGTTCATTCTCGCCTCCTTTTCATATCATGTTCTTAATATCTATATTTTCACCAGTAAGACAGACAACCGCACCAGAGCTAGCCTCACTGCTCTCAGCATGTGCTAAAAGCCATTTATTGCGTGCTGTAAGAAGCCTGTCCTCCTCTGAGATCACATTCAGCTTAGGAGCGTCAGTGTTAGTTCCCTTGGGAAGAACGATGACAACCTTGAAACCCTCGTCCAGAGAAGCCTGACATGGAGCATAGTGCAGGCTTGTCTCGTAAAGCCTGACTGCAATGCCTTTGGGAACACGGAATGCCTCAACGCATGACGTATCGAGCTTGCCATCCACGATTTTCTCCTTTTTCGCAAGTAGAAGGATGAAATCATATACCCCGATGTTTATTTCCGAGCACCTGTGGTACTCAAGACAGTTGAGTTTCGTATTATGTCCGTAACAGAGCCCAAACTGTATAGGAAGTCCGCCATAGGCGTTATCCTGGAGGATCTGGAAAATCCCATCCTCCTCAAGACTGGCTATCGAGGGTTCATAACATACACCCTCACCGTACTCAATTTCAGACGCCCTCTTAAGAAGGGTTGATACATCAAGATTCTCCAGAACCTCCCCATACTCCCTGAACGAGCTATCGAAAACACTTCTTATCTCCATGATCACTTACCTCCCAAGGTCTTGAACATACCTTTCATAGCCGGATAGATTTCCCTGAATCCAGCATACCTATCATCATAAGCCTTTATAAGCTTCTCGTCAGGATATGTTACCGACTTCACCTTGACAAGAGAATCGGAGGCCTCCTTAACGGACGGAAATAGTCCATCTGAAACCATGGCAAGAATGCTTGCACCATAGCCCGGCCCCTGCTCCGTCTCAAGGCTCTCAAGAGGAATGGCAAGCACATTCGCCATTATCTTCCTCCATAGCGGAGATCGGCTTCCACCTCCGCAGATCATGCTCTTTTTTATATCGATTCCTAATGAGCGTGCAATCTCATAACTGTCACGGAAAGCGAAAGCAACACCTTCAAGCACACTCTGGGTAAGGTCTGCGGTAGTGGTGTCCATGCTGATGCCAGTGAAAGTTCCACGAGCATCGGTGTCATTTATCGGGCTTCGCTCACCCATAAGATATGGAAGGAAATAGACGTTGTTATGCCCTAGACGGGACTCCTCTATCGCAGCCTCGAGTGCCGGATAGTCATGAGAGCCAAGTATGCTAAGCATCCACCATCTGCTTGCAGAGCCGGCTGAGAGCATACATCCCATCAAATGATAGTGACCATCGGCATGGGCAAAACTATGAAGCGCGTTATTCTTATCGACACTGAAAGAATCGGAGGAGATGAAGATTGTCCCGCTTGTTCCAATGCTTATGTTGCATCTTCCCTCTCCTACCGTTCCTGTCCCGATTGCTGCAGCCGCGTTATCCCCAGCGCCCGCTGCGACAATGACATCCCAGCTAAGGCCAAGTTCAGATGCCACATCTTTTTTCAGCTTACCGATAACATCGAAACTCTCATGAAGAGTGCAAAGCATCTCCTTATCTATCCCCGCAAGCGCTATCATATCATCGGACCAGCACTTGTTCTTAACATCCAGAAGAAGCATTCCCGAGGCATCGGAATAGTCGGTTGCGAACTCTCCCGTCAGCTTATAGTTTATATAGTCCTTTGGAAGCATAATCTTGCGTATCCGATCAAAATTCCGCTTCTCGTTATTCCTCATCCATAGGATCTTTGGAAGGGTGAATCCGGCAAATGCGATGTTAGCCGTGCAAGATGAAAGATACTCCTTCCCGATTTCATTATTAAGATAGTCGGTTTCCTTATCACAGCGGCCATCATTCCATAATATGGCGGGTCTGATAACCTCACCATTCTCATCGAGAGTGACAAGACCGTGCATCTGTCCTGCTACAGCTATCGCCCTGACGGATGCAGCATTCACATCAGAGATCACCTCCCTTATACCTTCCTTGGTCATATCCCACCAGTCCGCAGCGTTCTCCTCCGCCCAGCCTGGATGAGGGAAATGAAGCTCATACTCTTTAGTCACAGTATTGAGAACGACCCCACTCTCGTTTACAAGTATTACCTTTACCCCTGATGTACCAAGATCAACACCTAAATAGAGACTCACATTCCCCTCCTTCAAATATTCTTTGCAATCTTTATTATATTGTTCATAACATAGTCATGAATTCTGATCTCTTACTACCCTATACCACCTATGAAGATACGAATCATTTCAGTCAAAATTACAAATAACATGATCTCTCATAGGATACATCATCAATGTTGGAACTCTCAACAAACACTTTTTTATTGTGTCCAATAGCATTGCCTAGTATGTGAATCCCAGAAGGACAAGGGCAGGAATCTTTATACTACTTCTGTAAACTTTATAAGCTTAGATGGTTTACAGAATGATTGATATGATGTATTCTCCAACCCATGGAAGACGCTCTAAGCATTGAAAACCTCTCTTTTTCCATCGGTGGCAAAATGGTGTTTGAGAACATATCGTTCTCCATTAAAAAAGGTTCTTTCGCCATCCTATGTGGAAGGAACGGGGCTGGCAAAAGCCAGCTTCTCAGATGCCTCAAGGGACTGAGCAAGCCCAAAAGCGGAAAAATCCTCATAAACGGAACTGAGGCCGATGAGAAGAAAAGGATGAGGGAGATTGCGCTTGTTTTTCAAAGTGCGGAAATGCAGATTGTCAGCCAGAGCGTTGAAAAGGATGTCGCATTCGGGCCTGAGAACCTGGGACTCGACAAGGGTGAGATTGAGCGCAGGGTTGAGAATGCCTTGGCCCTGATGGACTTGAAGGATAAGGCGCAGCAGAGGCCCCAGACGCTATCGGGGGGAGAGATGAGAAAATGCGCGATCGCTGGAATCCTCGCGATGGAGCCAAATGTAATACTTCTCGATGAGCCTTTTGCAAATCTGGACTATCCATCAACCCTCTCCGTGTTGAAAGCCCTTCTCTCCCTTCATGAGAAAGGCTATACGGTTCTGACGGTGACCCATGAGGCGGAGAAGTTCATAGCCCATACGGATACGCTTCTTATCATGGAAGAAGGGCGGATAGTAGAAAGGGGAAATTCGCCCGAGATATATGGGAAACTGCGAGATCACGGCATCTATCTTCCAAAGAATGCCGAATTCAAGGAGCTATCATGGCTCAGGCAGTGATATTCCACTACAGGGCAAATGAGAACTTCTTAAGTTCTCTGAATCCGAACACGAAGCTCATTGCACTGCTCTCATACACTACGGTGATAACGACAGCAAAAGCGGAATCGGTGTTCATACTTGCACTCTTTCCCCTCTTTCTGGCCATCATGATACGCCTTCCTTGGCGTTCCTATTTGAAAGAGAGCATATTCTTCATAATCCTTGCCATAGTGATGGGACTATCGGAATACATATCGGGCAATGGCATGCTGAAAGCTACAGCGAAAACAGTCTCCTTCTGCTCTATGATACTCTCCTCCATGATACTTACGGACACGACGATGCCAGACGAGCTATCACGTTCATTGGGCTCAGCTCTATCCCATGTTCTAGGACGCTACGCATACTCCTTAGCAGCTGTAATGGAGATAACACTCTCCATGATCCCTCTTATAATAGACAGCTCAAGCTGTATGTTTGAAGCGAGAAAAGCACGAGGGGCATCATTTCTCTCGCACCCGATAAGGTTTCTCTCAGAGCTTACAGCGAGCATACTCTCAGATCTTATCGACAGGACCGAAGCCTATGTTGATGCCCTCATAAGCCGTGGCTATGATCCCTCAAAACGAAAGACTTGCAGACAATACGGGAAAAGAGATTTCTTGATAATACTGCTAAGCCTGATTGTGCTGATAACAAACACTATAACCAAGTATGTGAGGTAATAAAATGGAAAGAAAACAGATAGCGAGATTCGTTCTTACGGCCCTGTTTGCGGCCCTTATCTCAGCAGGAGCGTTCATAAAGATCCCCCTTGTCCCGGCACCGGTTACGCTGCAAACCCTCTTTGCTCTGCTTGCTGCCACAATTCTGCCTCCAGCCATGGCACTGCTAAGCGTAATCGCCTACCTTCTGCTTGGAGTGCTCGGTCTTCCTATTTTCACAACTGGAGGAGGACTTGCTGCCATGCTAGGGCCAACCGGTGGATTTTTAATCGGCATGATTCCCGGAGTGCTCGCAGGTTCTCTCATAATGAAAGCCATGGAAAATAGAGTTCGACTGGCATCTATCATATCAGCAATCGCAACCACTGCTCTCATATACCTGGTAGGTCTGCCATGGATGTCAGTACAGCTCAACCTGTCATTTACTGCAACGCTTGCAGCAGGTCTTCTACCATTCCTTGTCGGAGATACGCTGAAAATCATCATAACGGTTATCGTTACCCCGCAAGCAAGGGCAAGGGTTAAGGAAATTCTAGAAAAGTAAGCTGAAGCACCCCATGGGAACTCTGAAGATCTATCTAAGCTCCGAAACAATCAAGCCGGAAAGCGTCATCACAGTACCGGCTCCAATCATCGGTGTGATAGGCTCAGAGAGGAATATGGCGGAGAAAACGATTGTCACCACAGGAATGAGATATATGTACACACTGGTCTTTATCGCTCCAAGCCTCTTTACCGAGTAGTTCCAGGTTACAAAACTTATCGCAGATGCTCCAAGACCGAGGAAAACCAGATTGAACAGGTTCTTAAATTCCTTAAAACCGGTTAAATCGAAAGATGCTCCGGATGCGATGAAGATGGGAATCATGAAAAGCAGCCCGTAGAAGAATGTCCTCCTTGTGCTCTGAACTACGTTATAGCCATAAGAGTTTATCTTTTTGCATAAAATGGAATAGAGCGCCCAGATGAATGCCGCGACAAGGGCCAGGATATCCCCTTTAGGATTCAAGTTCATACGGCTACCATTGAGATTTATAAGCAGAATTCCTAAAAAAGCTATAAGAAAGCCAATGTAGAAGAAAGGAGAAATCCTTTCCCTCTCCCTAGAGAACAGATGTGAAAGCACAGCGGTGAAGAACGGCGCGACAGAAACGATTATCGCAACATTCGTCGCCAAAGTGTAAGTCAGAGCAATATTCTCAAGCAGATAGTAAAGGCAAGCTCCAGTAAGGCCGGCAAGAGCAAAATAAATCTCCTCGCTCCTATCTTTCACTATCAGGATATGAGGTGAAATCATCCATAGTGCGAAGTATCCAAGGAGAAAGCGGAAGAAAAGGATCTCGATAGGCAGAAAATCAGAGAGGAGGACTTTCGTTGAGATGAAGGTGGTTCCCCAGATCAGCTCAGTAAGAAGTGCCGTATAATGTCCCGAAATCTCTTTTTTCATGTCAGCGATGATACACTTTCAGAGAGCAAGAGACAATCGGATATCACTAGCCTTCACAGTCACTTTCACAGGACTGAATTTGCCGCTGTTGCACTCACTCTCACACATTGCACATCAAACTAAAAAATAAAATCGGAGAGAATCGACACATAAGATAATTCTCTCTTTTTCCATTCCCATGGTTTACAATACGAAAAAATGAGGTTCAGATGATATACAGAGCGTTAGGGAAGACAGGACTTGAGGTAAGTGAGATAGGACTCGGTGCAGAGTGGCTTGAGCGGCACAACAAAGAAGAGGTCGCAGCGATAATCCATCATGCGGAGGAAAAAGGAATCAACATTCTGGACTGCTGGATGAGCAACCCGGAAGTACGCTCGAACATAGGCTCTGCGATAAAAGGAAGAAGAAACTGGTGGATAATCCAGGGACACCTGGGATCGACTTGGCAGAATGGACAGTACGTGAAATCAAGGGATCTGGAGAAGGTGAAAATTGCATTCAGAGATCTGCTTGGAAGGCTTGGGACCGATTACATAGATCTTGGGATGATCCATTTCGTGGACGAAGAGAAGGAATTCCACACGATAATGAATGGCGAGTTCTACTCCTTTGCCGAGGCCCTGAAAGAAAAAGGAACGATCAAGCACATAGGCATGAGCACCCACAACCCGAAGGTTGCAAGACTGGCGGCAGAGAGCGGGAAGATCGAGATGATACTTTTCAGCATAAACCCCGCGTTCGACATGCTCCCGGCATCAGAGGATCTGAACAGGTATTTCGAAGAGGCTGCATACACGGATGAAATCGGGGGAATCTCTCCTGAGAGGGCAGAGCTATACAGAATCTGTGAACAGAGAGGAGTTGGAATAACGGTCATGAAGGGCTATGCGGGAGGACGCCTTTTTTCTGCAAAGACATCCCCGTTCGGCATCGCGCTTACCCCGGTGCAGTGCATCCATTACGCCCTCACCCGCCCTGCGGTCGCATCAGTGCTCGCAGGCTATGATTCCATCGAGCACGTGGATGCGGCAGTTGCTTATGAGAGTGCGAATGAAGAGGAGAAAGACTATGCAAGCGTACTTGCAGGAGCCCCGAGGCATGCATACAGCGGGGAATGCACATATTGCGGGCACTGCGCACCATGTCCGAAAGGAATAGACATAGCGATGGTGAACAAGCTCTACGACCTTGCCACGATGCAAAGCGAAGTGCCACCATCCCTTAGAGAGCATTACAGAAGTCTTTCGGCAAACGCGGACGACTGCATTTCATGCGGAGGATGCGAAAGTCGCTGCCCATTCTCGGTCAATGTGATAGAACGCATGAGCAAGGCCAGAAAGCTCTTCTCATAGAAGACTCAGGCTTAAGCCGATTACAAGTTGCAGATCAGTTCCAGATGGCTCATTGGAATCAAAGCTGCCCTTAAGCATGAAGCGGTCAATGATGGAAATATTTGAATAGAGGCTTATATCCATCACACCTGCTATGGATGGGAACGAGTATGTCCCCGCAAGAGTCCAAGTGTTTGTCATCGAGATATCATCACCCGATGGTGTTGTTATGTCCTTATTCGGCTTTCCATCGTTATTGTTATCATTGTTGTGACTCTCAAACATGTCCATCGAGCCATGAATAACCGCGCGCCATGCGGATGCGATACTCCACTTTCCGGGACTGACATATGAGATATCTATCTCGGAAGCGATGGTATCGCCACCATATGGGAAGCCCACATAGAAGAGTTTTAAAGGAGAGCCGTCCGTAAGCTGGGTTGAAGTCCTATGCGGAACAATGAAATCAACCTTGTCACGCCTGTACAGAAGAGGTGTCGTATATGCGAACTCAAGGGCTGCTTCGAAATATCCGTCTCCTGCAAGAGCTGTATACTCAAGACCTGCTATGATGCCCCAGGCATCCCTCTCACTATCACCCTCCTGTGGAAGCTTACCCTGATCCAAGGCAGCCTGTGCGTATATTCCAAACCCCTTGAATGGCATTATTGAAATCTCCGCCCATGCTATAGCATTGAACATATCCCTGTTATTGAGGTTATGAAAGATGAATGCGGGATTCAGGCTCTGGCCTTCAAGCACGGCAGAGCGGTACATGACATTCTCAGAAACTGAGAATGACAGCCACGAGGTGGGACGGAAGGAAATCTTATGCGCCATAAGCATCTTGAATGAATCCGACTTATGAAATGAGCCTGAGTAATCGTCATCAAAGAAGGAAAAGAGAACCTCATACTCGAACACGTTTTTCGTATATACCTTGAAACGCAGCGCATCATGGTATTCAAGGCTGTCATCTATAAGAAGATTACCGATTCTCGCATTTCCCCAGACCATGCGATCACGTCCTATGCTCAGTGCCCAGCCGGGGGAAGCAAAAGATATGATCGCCCTCTTCGGCCAGTCGAACTCAAAAGTCTCTGGAAGAGAGGGGAAATTGAAGTTGGAGTGCTCGCTGTAGCTGATGGAACCTGATGGGATATGGAGCTCATTATCATCTTTGGAGAGCCCCGCTCCTATGCCCTCTGGGTAAGCGGTATCTGGGTCATAATACCATATGCCGTCATTCCTTCCATCCCATCGTCCTTTTGTATACTGCGCATTAGCCACGGTATAGAACCAGGAGAATGCGCTGAATTCGAGTTCAAGATTGAGAAACGGCTTGCGCTTCTCATAATTCCATACCCAGTCGCTATCGTTATCATAAGAGGCATTCGTATGATAGTAATACTCCCCATTGAGAGAGAGTGCTGTGCTAAGGCCGAATGTGCCATCATCAAGCATCCAGTAAGTGCGTGCGCTATCGAGCATGGTCCTAACACGCTCATAGAGTGCAGCCTCATCGGCATCAAGATCGCTCCGCTCAATCCTAGAGAGGATGTTCTTCGCCTCCGCCGTACTCCAAGGCCGGGATGTGGAAGGCATCACATTACCCGTCACTGCATAAAGGGCGTCGATGGCATCATATAGAGGGGAAGAGAGCGGAATGACATATGCATCGTTGGCAAAGGCTGGGAAAAGAGCGAACAATACCAGAACGAATATTACAAACTTTCTCATAACTTAATCCGTGAACATCCGCACAGGGTCGAATGAAACTCCGAGATAGAGCTGGACATCAAAGAAGTTCTCCCCCTTCTCAAGGGCATAGTTCCATGCCTGAAGAACCCCTATCCCCGTATCGAAGGTAAGGCCGTCCACGAGGACGAAAGTTGACCGGAGAGAGGCCTCAATCCTATGCTCAGCATCCGCGATAGGGACTGAAAGTGGCAGCTTTGTCACATCATCTGGATTATATGGATTGTTCGCATCATCCCCACGGGCTGCCACGGTATAATCGTAGCCAAGGCCATAATGTCCATGGATTATGTAATTTATGTTCGCCGAGAGGGAGAACGTATTTAGCTCTCCGAACTCAAGACCGAGACCGACAACTATCGAATCAGGTCCATACTTATAGCCTGCGTAATCTATGTCCCCATTAAGGCCGTTATCATAACCCCATAGCGGATAGCCGACGATGAAATCATAATTCGGATCATAATCATCTCCCCGCATCTTATTGTTAAGATAAGTGGCCGGCATCGTATAGGCAGCCTCCACCCAGCCGGTAAGGTAGAAGCGATCCACAATCCAGCTCGTCTCATAATTTAGAAGGGCGGCAAAAGCGTTGGGCATCGCCTTGCTCTCCCCTCCCACCTGAATCTGATCGGACATGAGGTTAAGGTTGATCCTGTGATGCGGGAGAAAGGTATAGCCGAACTCAAGAAGGAGGATATTGTTAGCCTCATCACCACGATCACTTATCTGGGTACTGTCCGCGTAGTTATCGAAACCGTGTATGAAAAGGAACGGATTAAGCATCCTGACATCGAAAACGCTGTCTACGAGCATCATCGCACCCTCAACAACCGATATGGAGAAGCGGTCCTTAATCTTGAAATCGAAACGGTGCAACGGAAATACCTGCTGAGGAAGCTCGAACGACTCATCCTGAGAGATGAGACGCAGGTTATCGCTACTTCCGCTATCGTATGTCATTTTGGAATAACGGGTCAGCGTATAGGTATAATCAAACCATTTTGAGAATGTATGGAATCTCATGTACTGCTGACGGCGAAGATTATCCCCAAGAGCAAGATTACCGGTGTGTCCATACCCTTGCTCCTGCCTAGCGCTCATTATGGAGAAATTCATCCAGTTATTGCCAAAGAGAATTCCTGCATCGAGTGTCCCCTCGTGTATAGTTGCAATGATATCTCCCTCAATTAGCTTATTCAGATTGGTATCGAAATGCTTACCACTATAGTCGGTTATCATCGGAGAGAGCATCAGCCAGTCAACAAAGCCATAGCCGGAGTCTGCAAATTTGAAATCGAAGGAGAGTGAAAGGACCTCCGTCCTGTCCTCTCGAGGGAAAAGTATGTCTTTCTCCGATTGCGAAATGGCAGATTGGGCGAACATATCCAAGCCTATGGTTGGATTCGGATCCATGCCAAAGATATCGTACTCCAGCAGGGGATGGTATTCAAGAGAGGCAAGAAGCTTATCATAGATCGCACGTTCGGCATTGTTAAGGAGCTCATAGGGTATTCTCGATAGTGCTGCGGCAAGCTCGGCACCGGTAACGGGAGTCACCGATGAGGGTGGAAGAACACCCGATGATATGCATAAGGCATAAGTGGCTTGGTATTCACTGCTATCCCGGGAGAACGTCTTCTGCATGTTCACGGCATTTAGCGATGCCAATAGGACAAGGCCGACAATGGCTGAGAGGGCAATCTTTCTCATAAAAGCCTCCTTCTGCTTCACTCGATTCATGGCTTAGCATGATTCAAGATGAACTCAACGTACCTTTCCCTCATGATAGCATGGGATTTGAAATAGGACAAAACAAACTGAATTCGGGAGGCTCCGTGTCTCAGCAGAGAGGTGCTATGATTCTCAGAACACCATCGACAAGCCACCTGAAGAAAGTTGCCTTGAACGTCTTTCCAAGAATCTGAGGCCTGCATTTAGCAAGCGTTTCAAGATAGTCACTTTCCAAGCTCTTAAGTATGGAGGATCTGTAGAAAAGCGAGTTATTTTCGAAATGTAAAAAGAGACTTCTGTAATCGAGATTAACAGTTCCAATCGTACATACATCATCGTCTATGATGGAAGCTTTCGCATGCACAAAGCCCGGAGTGTACTCGTATATCTTCACCCCCGCTTCCAGTAAAACCGTATAAAAGCTCCTGCTGATGCGATAAATTATCTTCTTATCAGGGATGCTAGGCATGATTATCCTGACATCGACACCCCTTGCAGTCGCCCTTGTAATGGCATCAAGGAGCCTGTCTCCGAGAATAAGATAAGGGGTGTAGAACCAGGCTCTACTCTTAGCCTGGGAGAGAAGTTCGATATAAAGCTCATTACTTGCGGCCTTGCTTCTCAGTGGAGAATCATAATAGCTGAGAACGTAGCCATCTTTTTCCGTCTCATCACCTGGGTAGGGGATAAGAACATCGCTGGACAAAGGTGTTGCGGCAAATGAATTCCAGAACTGGACGAACATGCGCGTGTAACTTTCAACTCCCCTTCCCTCAAGTCTGAATCCGATATCCTTCCAATGCCCGAACTTCACCTTTTTATTCACGTACTCATCGGCAAGGTTTATCCCACCTGAGAAGACGACACGATTATCTATTATGAGCATTTTCCTGTGATCTCGGTAATTCAGCGTTCCTTTTATGAATAAAAGCGGATTGAACGGAACGCACTCTATACCCTTCTCCCAGAGTCCTCTGACTTCCTTCCCAGAGTATGTCATAAGGCTTCCGAAATCATCATATAGAACCTTCACAATCACACCGTTTCTAGCTTTTTCCGCTAGAAGTTCAACCATCGAGTTCCACATCTGGCCCTCTTCGATTATGAAATACTCGATAAAGATGAAGTTTTTCGCCCTCTTAATCTCAGACAGCATGTCAGGCAACATCTCATCCCCAAGAGAGTAGTATCTAGAGGAGGTATTGAAACTTGGCTCCAGAGAGCTTATGCCACTGATATATCTGAATGTTTCTGCAAGACGCGGATTATGGCATCCAATCTCTTTAAGCACTTTTTCAGATTCATCCTCTGTGCTTTTAAGCAGCGGATTCTTTCTTAGCGCCCTCCTAAGAGGCCATGTCGTCCTCTTATTCCCGAAAAGAAGATAAAGGACAGCCCCGATTATGGGCGAGACAAGTATTATGAGAAGCCAGAGAATCTTATAAGTATCCTCATCATGCTTAGTAAGCAGATAGAAAACAAATAATACGGAAAGGAAAGAGAGAACGGTCTCAATGAGTCCGGCCCATGGCCTTATCCATGTCAGTAGCGCATAAATCCATAATGCCTCGAACGCAACAGCCGGAATGATGATGAATATTCTGCTTATGATTCTTCTCATTCCATGATTCTAACCGTTAATCATGATTATTGACTAGCACCACTTTCAGCTGATAATAAGATCGATGAGATGAAGAAGACATTTTCAGATTGCAATCTGAAATCTGCGTTCTAATAATCACCTACTCCTACTCTTCTTTCTTCCCACTATTTCTGAGCATGTTTATAGCCAAGGCTGAGAGTCCTATGCCGAGCATCAGAGTTCCGCTCTTCTGACTAAGCTCATCAAGTACTACCAGCACTACAACCGCAATACCCATTGCAACTGCGATAGAGTTGAGAGCTAACGTGACATATTCCTCAGCCTTCGTCTTCCCCTTCTCGCCATCAGGTCTTTTAAGACTGAGAAGCTCATCAACCGACACCCCGAGAATCTCCGCGAGGCGTGGTATTGATGCGATATCAGGATAAGAGAGATCCCTCTCCCATTTTGATACCGCCTTGTCGGTAATACCCATCTTCTCAGCAAGATCCGCCTGCGTCATACCCTTTTCTTTCCTAAGCTCTGCAACCATTGAGCCGAATGTATTCTTTTCCATGTCACAAACAATACACATTAGCATTAATCGACTCAACCGACATCTGGTTTAGTTGTGTAAACCTGCAGTTTAGCTTCGAAGTCTTATTGAAAATAGAGAAAAGAGAGATACGAAAAAAATATTTGACATAGAGTCAGATTAATATTATTTTATTGACATGATGTCATAAAACAAAGGAAATAAAAATGGCAAAGGTAGCAAGAGAGATAGTCGAGAAAAGGCCAGCTGAGATAATAGAGGCCTGCAGGAAGCTTTACAAGGTGAAATCATTCAAAGAGATAAGTCTGAAGGATATCAGCAGGGAAACAAGTCTCTCCCGCCCTTCAATATATAACTATTTCCAGACTAAGGAAGAAATCTTTCTTGCTGTCTTAGAGGATGAGTACCGGCTATGGAACATCTCCCTTGAAAACATACTGAAAAATAATGAAGAACTTGGTGTGGAGGAATTTTCAGCTAAGTTTTCCAATACACTAAAAGAGAGAACAGGGCTTTTAAAGATTCTGAGCATGAACCTTTATGAGATTGAGGAGAACAGCAGGAAAGAGAGTCTTGTAGAATTCAAGAAAGAGTATGGTAAAGCCGTGGAGCTTACCGGATTATGCCTGAAAAAGTTCTTCCCATCCCTCTCAGAAGAAGAAAGAAAAGAATTCATATTCGCCTTCTTCCCCTTCATGTACGGTCTCTACCCCTATGTCCATCCAACCGAAAAGCAGCTGGATGCGATGATGGACGCGGGGATAGAGAGGCTGGATATGGATCAGGTGGAAACAGCGAGAAAATTCATAAAAGACATTCTTTATGGAATAGTCAAGGAGGAACAGAGATGAAGAAGCTTGTAACATTTTTCTCAGCTAGCTCGGTTACGAGGAAGGCAGCTGAAGAGCTTGCTAAAGTAGCCGGTGCGGATCTTTATGAGATAAAACCAAAAGAGCCATATACGACACATGCTCTCGACTGGAGGGATAAGAAAAGCAGAAGCTCACTGGAAATGCAGAATGAGGCCTCAAGACCTGAGCTTGAAGGAAGCCTTCCAGATATCTCAGACTATGACAGAGTATATATCGGATTCCCGATCTGGTGGGGAGTCTGTCCCAGGATAGTCAACACTTTCATTGAGAGTGTGAATCTTGAAGGAAAAGACATAGTGCTTTTCGCAACATCGGGCGGAAGCCAGATGCCGTATGCCCTCAATGACATAAAGAAAAAATATCCCTATCTGAGAATAAAGGGCTCAAAGCTCATAAAAGGACCTGTTACTAGCGACATAATCTGAGGAGGAAACTGATATGAGCATCGCGATAAACATCCTCTACAAAGGAAAAGATAACAGTGCACGCCTCTTTGCAGAAGAGATGGAGAGGGATGGGATTGCCGATAAGATCAGAGCTGAAGAAGGATGCGAGAGATATGAGTATTTCTTCCCTATGCGTGATGATTCATCCGTCCTTCTGATAGACATCTGGAAAGATCAGGCGGCTCTGGACAGGCATCACAAAACGGAAATGATGAGTGAGATTGCAAGGCTCAGGGAAAAGTATGACCTGCATATGAGCGTTGAGCGGTACATATCGGATGCATCCGATGAAACAGAATCCATCTTCATAAGGAGGTAGAGGTGAGAATTCTCGTGGTAAAAAGCAGTCCGCATAAAAAGGGATCCTCGAATCTTCTCGCAGATGAGTTCATAAGAGGAGCGAGGGAAAAAGGGCATGAGGTGGTGGAATTCGATGCGGCAAGGAGCTCAATCCATCCATGCCTTGGGTGCGATAAGTGTGCCATGAATGGCAAATGCATCCAAGATGATGATATGGCGACTCTTGAAGAGCTGATACTCTCATCTGAGATGATGGTTCTTGTCACCCCACTCTACTACTACGGCTTCTCAAGTCAGCTTAAGTTGACGATTGACAGGTGGTACAGTTTCACCACCCGGCTATCGGAAAAGAGAATGAGAACAGCGCTCATCGTTGCCGCATGGGATGACAAAGACTGGACCATGAATGATGTGGCAAATCACTACAGGACACTCTGCCACTATATGAATTTCAAAAGCGTCGGGGAGATACTGGGCAAGGGGTGTGGAAATCTTTCAATGACAAAGGCAACCGACTACCCAAGAAAAGCATACGAGCTCGGAAAAAGTATCTAAAACGGAGGAACAATAATGAAATCGAAAGTGTATTTTACAAGAACGCTCACACCGGAAAAGGTTGTGGAGGCTTATGAGAAGCTTGGCATAGTACTGCCAGAAAATGTTGCGGTAAAGGTCCACTCCGGAGAGAAAGGCAATCAGAACTACCTGCATCCCGAGTTCTGGAAGGCGATGATTGAAAGAGTCAAAGGAACCGTCGTCGAATGCAACACCGCATACGGTGATGCCTCAGGCGGAGTCAGGGACAACACCGAATCGCACTGGGCACTCATAAAGGAGCACGGCTGGACAAAATACTTCGATGTGGATCTCATGGATGCTGAAGGTCCTGATATCATATGGCAAATCCCAGATGGAAAAGTTCTGAAAGAGAACCATCTTGGCAAAAACATCCTGAACTATGACTCGATGCTTGTACTGGCCCATTTCAAAGGCCATCCGATGGGAGGCTACGGAGGAGCGCTGAAACAGCTATCGATCGGATGCGCAAGCCGTGCAGGAAAGGCCCTGATCCACTCTGCCGGTGTAACTGATGACCGCTATGAGACCTGGGAGAAGCATGCGGACAAGGTTAAGTTCCCAGAGGCCATGGCGGATGCCGCTTCAAGTGTCGTAAGACATTTCAAGGACAGGATTGCGTATATCAACGTCATGAAGAACCTCTCCGTTGACTGCGACTGCTGCGCTGTTGCGGAAGACCCGTGCATGAAGGATATCGGGCTCCTATCATCACTGGATCCGGTGGCAATAGACCAGGCGTGCATCGATCTCGTGATGAATTCGGACGATCCGGGGAAAGAGCACTTCATGGAGCGTGTTACGAGCAGAAACGGAATACATACTATAGAGGCCGCAGAAGCTCTCGGCATAGGAGTGAGGGATTACGAGCTGATTGAGTTCTAAGAGGAATGACTTACCATATTGCACCCCTTATGCCTTATCAGAGAGGACTTGAGGAGCAAGACTCTATCTCTTGGAGAGAAAGGCTTTGTAAAAACACTAACAAAGCCATCTCTCCATATCTTTTTGTTCCAAAAGCCTAGGCTAATGCTGAAAGTGCGGAGATAGCATCCCCTTCCAGGATGTTGAAACAGCAGCCGAACATGAGATTCGCACTCATATTGAAGTTCTCTATCGTATTGCCTGCCCAGTCAATATTCGAAGAGCCGCGGTGTGGAATCCTTTCCCTCATGATCCTTCCATCAGAGATGAATGCGATACACTTTAGCCCTGCACCGAATGCGACTCCGCACTCGAACGATACATCATTGTTAGGCTCAAATCCATGGTAACCGTCAAGATCCGCAACAATGCTTGACGATGATAAGAGAAGAGTCATATTAGCATCGAATATCCTCACAGCTCTTGCATACGGATCCCTTATGTCCGAAAGATCATCAAGATTGTCTCCAGGAAACACCGCCTCATATCCTCTCTCTTTGTAATAGCTTCTCACACTTTCCCTGTATTGTGCGTAGTCTTCGTCATACCTCTTAGATGTCGCTATGAACACCCGGTTGCTAATACGCTCAGGAAAGACAGGTGAAGAAAGAGACATCTTACCATGCTTTCTTTTCTCAACAAGATCGACCATGTAAAGCTTCAGAGCATCAGTAAAATCACCTTCAATAATCTTCGTACTTGCAGAGATCGATGGACAGAATGGAAGATCGGGGTAGCCGAGTACGCGGCCATCGTAATCAACAACCTTATCTCCTGAAAGGCGTACGTTGTTCTTCTTTGCCGCCATGATCCGGCAGTCACGGCTGAAAGCATAAAGCGATCCCCCTTTCGCCCATAGCCAGCCCATTTCAAAGATGGTACCACCATCCGGTTCACTGCCTCTGAAGAACTCAAGATCGGCAATTATAGCCGTCGCGGCTTTCATTTTCTCAACAAGATCGTTAAAGATTTCAAAAGCGTTATCCCTCAAATCTTCAGCATTCCCTTTTAACGGCGTTGATGTCGGAATAACAACGGGAATTCCATAAAACTCGGCAAGTTTACGCTCAGCCCACCAGAGCTCATATCCGTTTTCGTAAAAACATTCAGGTCCTGCGATATAAAGACCCTCTTCGGGGTATGTTACCATCTCCATTCCTCCTTGATCATTCAATGCTCAGGCTGACAAGCATATCCAGAAAACGCCTGTAATCGGCGTCTACGGCCACTTCTATTTCCTCAAGATCCTGCCATACGTGATGATGACGCCCATCCCTGACGGTCATCCCGAGTGTCAGTCCATCCTTGGTCTCTATGCCGACACGGCATTTTTCAAAGCGTATGAGCGAGCTATCAATCGCATATGCAACGGCCATGCAGTCTATGCATGTGCAGTATGCCTTGTATCCCCTGCCCTTCACGAAATCTATCGCGTTTGAAAGGAACTTTGCCTCCCTTCTCTCAGATCCTTTGAGACGGGAAATATCATCATCAGAGAAATCGACGCTGAAAAATGTCGCGACATCAAGCCCGATCGCCTTGAACGGAACCCCGCTTTCATAGACTATCTTAGCCGCTTCCGGATCTACATAGACATTCCACTCACTCTGCGGAGTATCCCCGGTGGCATTGAGAAAAGCGGCCTGATTGAGTCCGAACGAACCGCTTATTGCTATTATCTCCTTTATCAGGGGCTTGATATCCGGGGCAAGCTTCATTGCCATTGCGACATTGCTTAGCGGGGCTGTGCAAACAAGACTCACTTCCCCCGGGTTCTCCCTTACAAGACGGATGATCAGGTCCACCGCATGCAAAGGAGAAAGCCTCCTTTCCGGCTCCGGAAGATTTATATCCGCCTGCCCGTCACTGCCGTGGGTGAAGGGATCTTGAGGAGATGAACGGACCATCGGCTCACTCATTCCTTTCGCAACAGGGATGTCAATGCCAAGCATCTCAACGACCTTGAGCGCATTCTTCGCAGTCACATCAGCAGGATAGTTTCCATTCAAGGTCGTAACCGCAAGAAGGCTCAGCACATCCGACTTGGCAGCCATGACTATCGCCATTGAGTCATCCATTCCGGGATCGCAGTCAAGTATGATCTTCTTTTTCACTATTTCACTCCTTTCTCATCTGATCGCATCAGCATTCCCTTTTGGGCGCGTATCGTAAAATGGCAGATCGGTCCGTATCTGTCCTTTCCCATCCTTATATTTCTCGTAAAGGCTCTCGTAATATGGATCACGTCCAGACTCAGATATTGCCAGATAATCCTGATAAAGCTCAGGATAGTTGTCTCTTACGTATGAGAGCGTATTCTCACCCCAGAGCGTTCCCGGCCTCACATCAAGAAGCGATATATGCACTGGGATGGACGGAAGATGCCTTGCAATCTCCTCCACATCGGTAATGCCTGGAAGCACCGGGGAGACAGTCGCAGACACATCGATTCCGTTCCTTCTCAGCTCATTCGCGATATCGAAATACATGTTGCTTCCACTTCTGTTGAACTCATCCATGGCTTTGAATTTCGAAAGCTCGATAATGACCTTTACCTGCTCCTTATGGGAGGAAAGCATCCCGATATCATCAAGGATTTCCGGGTAGTCGGAAGATATTATGAGGCGCATGCCATGCTCAAGCAGGAGCGAGATGCAGCTGCGTGCAAGCCGCCACTCCTTCTCCAGAGGCCCATAGCTCAACCTGATTAAGGAAGATGGGGGGACGGAGCCTATCTCCGCTTCAAGCCGTTCTCTGACATCGCTATAGACATATAGATACCCGTTCCAGCTGGGATCGGCCTGCCAATAGCAGAAAGGACAGCCGATCGGGCATCCCTTATATATGTTAAGATGCCTCTCCCCTGCCTTGTCGATACGGAATATCTCAGCACTCTTCTCAACACGTACTATCATGACGAGTTACCATCACAGAAACCTTGCGTTTTCTCGGTCCGTCGAACTCCATGAAGAATATCCCCTGGGATGATCCCAGAATAAGGTTACCATCGTGCACGATGAATATCTTCTCCACGCCGATGAGAGCTGATTTAATATGACCTGCAGCATCACTGGGGGTGTCTGCCTGATGCTTGAAATCGACCCTCGTTGGAACAAGTCTTCTTATCTCATCCTTAAGATCCTCGAATCCGTTTAAGTCCATGCGTGATGTTACCGTCACAGCTGCCGTTGTATGCGGAGAATATACGATGCAGAGGCCTTCCCTGACACCGCTTTCTTCAACAGTTTTCCTCACATCGTCCGTAATCTCATAAAGCCCGTCTTCACTCGTCGTGCTTATTCCTATTTCCCTGTACATAATCACCTCAAAGTATCTTAATCTCACTCTCTCTGATGCACTTGGCACCATCTGCTATCTTCCAGACACCCTTGCACCCCCTTCCGTCCTCTTCTCCAATAGCATTTGCTATGTGGTTCAAGAGTATGTTGACAGGAGTGAAATCCGTAAGAGCCGAATTGAATAAATATTCTGTCTTCGGAGTACGGATAGAAGGAACATCCTCATCAGTGTCACCAATGACAAGAAGCGGACGCTCAAGCTTTGAGGCATAACCGATGAGCTCTTCTGTTCTGCCATACGCACCATTGCGGTCATCTGAGAATACGAGAGTACCGGTTTTATGATTGTTCCTCAGGAAAAGATTCGTATGGAGCCAATCCTCCGAGTTCTTATAGGAGGAGTACTTTCCCAGCATTTCAAGGACTTTCGCATGAGCATACCAGGCACTTCCGAACTCCATTCCTGTTCCTATGAAATCATAGCCATCAAGATCTGCCCATCTTATTGAAAGTTCTTTCATTTCACTTTCAATTGATGGAAGAAGCCTTTCAAGCTCATCTGCCTGAGATAGTATATCAAGCCTCATTCTCATCGCCTCATCCATGCTGTAACGTCCCCTTACCTCTCCGATTCTGATCGCAAGAAGAAGTAATGCAAGAACTGATACCACGTATGACCTAGTCCCAGGTGCGGCTTCAAATGAAGGAATGTCAAGGTCAAGGATACGACTTGATGCCTCAGCAAGTGGGCTTTTGCGGTTACCCGTCACACCAAGCGTGAAAGCACCGTATTTTGAGGCACGGCTTATTGCCTCTGCAACCCTTGCAACGCTTCCAGAATTACTTACGGCTATCACAAGCGGATTGAGCGGCGCCCATCCGAAGAACGACCTGTCATAGCTCCTGCTCAGTTCTATGGATGGGATCACATCCACAGCTAATCCTGTAAGACTTGCAAACGCATCCCTTACTGCCAGGGAAGCTGCATACGAGTCCCCGCATCCGGTGAGTGTCACACGCATTACCTTGAAAATCTCAGGTGTGCTTAAAGCGCTCCTTGTCTTCCTTTCAAGATCCTCATACTGATTCCTGATAAGCTCAGGAAGGCTTCTGACCTGGTTTATCAGGCCCATGTACTCATTCATTCATTTCTCCTAAAGTGAAAGGATGTATTCTCCAACCTTTATGCTATAGCGCAGGGCATCAAGAATGAGAGGCTCGGGGGTATTCATGCCATAGCGGTGCATTTCGAAGGTGAAATCCCCCTCGTATCCGATCTCCCTGAGAAGGCCAACGCACTCTTTCCAGTCTGTCGAGCCGTAAAGAGGGAGTATATGGTCATTGTTTATCCCGGTCTGGTCCGATACGTGAGTGCATTTCAGACTTTTGCCAAGTAGCAAGAGCCCTTCCCTCTGGCTCTGTCCCATTATGTCCGCATGTTCGAAATCCCAGCATGTACCGACACGCCCGTCACCATAAGCATCCAAAGCCGTGACAAGCTCCATCAGCTCCTCAGCGTTGGCCGTATACCTCCGCCTCGGCCTGATGGCGAGATCCCATAGGTTCTCTATCGCAAGGCCTATATCATGCTCTGCGGCGAATGCAAGAAGTGGTCTGAAGTATGCTATGTTCCTTTTCCGGGATTCCTTCCTGTAATCCTCGGCATCGAATGCGGTTCCGGCATGAATCACGATCCATGGAATTCCTATGATTTCTGCGGCTTGAACACTTCTTCTAACAGACGTCTCCCAATATTCCCAATCCGGAATATCAGGTTCGCAGAAATTATAAAAACTGGAGTGAGCCTGGCTGAACTCGATGCCAAGCTCCGCGGCCAGATCCTTTACCCTTTTCGCCCAGCTTTCCCATGCAGGTGACATGAACTCAAGATGGAACGAGGTAGCATCGTAGAAATTGAGATCCATCACCCTGAATCCTGCTTTTGCACAGACCTTCATGGACTCCTCTATTTCAGCAAAACGATTACCCGGACGTCTCAGATAGATGTTCGTGGATGTGGAAAGCCGCATTTTAACTCCTTATAAGGGGATACGGCTGATGCCGCACCCCCGCTTTAGCTACTGGTTTGCCCTGTTGTAGGTACTGAACGCCTGCTCGGATTCAGCGATAATCCTATCCACAGCCTCTTCTGCAGAGATCGTACCGTTCTTTACATCGGTCGCAGCAGTCTTGATGTAACCGCTGATCTCATCCTGCATGTTCATGACAGTCTCCTGGGTTGAAGGGAGGGCTTCCATGAGCTGCTCAAGAGCTACGCTTACTGCAGGACTTGCAGCGACGAACTCCTTATAAGAATCAAGTTCAAGAGATTTCTTGTTCACAGGGAGATAACCTGTCGCCATAGCCCACTCGGCCTGCACCTCAGGAGATACCATCCACATGATGAACTCCCATGCCGCATTCTTCTTTGCCTCATCGCCTCTGTCGAACATCGCAAGGGATGCTCCTCCAAGAGCTGCTCCACCCTTATCTGTCTCCACGTTGAACACTGGGAGCTTGGCAGCCGCCCAATGCATACCGTTGGCATCCGTCATCTGAGTGATCGCACCAATGCCAGCCGAACTGCGAAGTGCCATCGCATTGAGTCCGCTCGCGAAATTACCACTCTGATCAGAGCCTGAATCATTGAGGAGTCCTGGAACCTTGGAGAACTTCTCCCACATCTTGAACACCTGGAGCATCTCGTCGCGGCAGATAACCTTGCTTACAAGGCCATCCCTGCCGTTGTTGTTATCTGCGAATGCCGTACCGTTCTCGCCGATCACACCCATGACATCGAAGAGCTCATAGCGTGCAAGCTGCCAGTTCACACCATATCTGAGGACATTCCCATCCTCATCAAGCTTGATGAGCTTCTGTCCGATCTCATAAACATCATCCCATGTGCGGGGAAGATCCGCCTCGCTCAGCCCTGCCTCTGCAAAAGCATCGAGATTGCAATAAAGGAGAATCGTGGATGTGTTGAACGGCATTGAGAGGAGCCTTCCCTCATATGTATAGCAGTAGATTCCGCTATCGATGAGATCTGTCTTTTCAACACTCGCACTTCCCTTACCCCACATGGAGTCGATATCCACAGCGCAGTTGGTGGCATCGATTACAGGAAGGGATGCGTTATAGATCTGGCACACATCCGGCATGTTCTCGATATCATTGGTCTGGATGCAGGTCTTCAGCTTAACAGCCGTATCGCTTCCCTGGAAAACGTCATTGGCAACTATACCAAGTTCCTTACCCTTAGTCTCATTGAACTTCTGGATAAGCGAGCTCATGACCTGTCCGTTTGAGCCTTCCATCGAATGCCAGACATCGATTGTAACGACTCCGCTATCCTCGCCCTCCTTTGAGCCTGAGGCGAAAAGCGCCAGAACAGCTGTCATTGCCACCAAAAGAATACAAAATATTTTTTTCATCATATCCTCCTTTCAGGTATTTCCTGATGATTCAGAATCAGCCTTTTACACCGCCCGCCATCATTCCAGCCACAATCTGCTTTCTGAAGAACAGGAAGATGAGGAATGACGGGATAATGACAACCATGGATGCCGCCATTATCGGGCCATACGGGTTTCCATCTGCGAAGTTGAGCATGGTTATTCCAACCTGCACCGTTCTCATGCTTGTCTTGTTCGTAACCATGAGCGGCCAGAGATATGAGTTCCAGACACCCATGAATGATGTTATGAAAACGGTTATGAGAATTTGATAGTTGGAAGGGAGAAGTATGTTCCAGAAGAACCTGAAGTTCGAGCATCCATCCACATAGCTCGCATCCCTTATCTCGGTGGAGAATGTCTTGAAGCTCTGTCTTATCATGAAGATGTTCATTCCGTTCACAAGATATATCGCCATTATTCCCGAATACTTGTTTATCAGATGCAAGCCCGCTATCGTACGGTAGTTCGCGGCAAGAGTCACATCCCCGGGAATCAGAAAGGTCGCAATCACCAGGTAAAATAGAACCTTCTTTCCAGGGAAGTCTAGGAAAGCGAAAGCAAAAGCGGCAAGAGAAGCGGTAAGAATCCTGATAAGACTTGATATGAACGATACGAAAAACGAGTTGAACATGAAACGGAGGAACGGAGCGGTCGCAAAGGCAGCCACGTAGTTTTCAGTCGTCCACCGCTCAGGGATAAGTCCTGATGTGATTGAGAATATCTGCTCAGCTCCCATGAAGGAGATGAAAAAAGCATAGATCAGGGGGAACATTATCGCGAGCCCCACAAGGATGCAGAAAATCTGGAAAAGAGCGCTGAATGCGTTTCGTCTCGTAATGCGGGTCTTCAATTGTAATACACCCCCTTTCTCTCATATGCGAACGTCGCAATTATCGCCATGACCGCGATGATGAAGCTGATTACGGCAGCTGGGAATGCCAGATTGTAATTCGAGCTCTGCGCGGATGCCTTGTACATGAAGGAGATCATGGTCTCGGTCGTCTTCCCTGGCCCTCCCTGAGGTGTCAGGATAAGGGAGAGGTTGGACATTGTAAGAGCGCTTGCAAGGGAATTGCACAGCAGGAAGAACACTGTGGGAGACACAAGGGGAAGAATAATCTTATAGGCTCTAGTGAAAGCGTTCGCGCCATCAAGCTCTGCAGATTCTAAAACCGACTGTGGCAATCCCCTTACAGCGGAGAGTATGAACAGGTAATTGTACCCCAGGTGCATCCAGATGCTTATGATTATGAGGACCCACATGGCGGTACTTATATCATCAAGCCAGTTTATGTGGAGGTTCAGGACCTTGTTAACGATTCCAACATTCTGGTTGAAGATGATTTTGAATATCATGGCACTTACGGAAGATGACATCGCCATCGGAATCGAATAGAAGACCTCATAAAGGGGAGACATCCTCCTCGTCTTCGCTGCCAGCATCGCCATGAAGAATGATATGAGTATCGATATCGGCACGGAGAAAAGTGTGAATTTGAAAGTGTTGAGAATCGATTTTCTGAACGAATTATTAGCAAAGAGATCCATATAGTTATCAAAGCCGACAAACTCCCTGATCTCGGCAAAACTGTTTGTCAGGAAGAAAGATTTGAACACTGACACCAGGAATGGATAGTAAATGAAGATTATCAGAAGTACGAATGCCGGCAACAGGTATAAATACGCTTCAAGGTAATTACACAGCTTTCTTCTCTCCATCTTGCTGTTACCTCCTGACAATGTAATCTTGTATTAACTTTAATACATGTTCATGTTTTCGTCAAACAAATTTTCTTATTATTAATTTCTTTCTCTCTAATAATTAAAATATTGACTTATGCATTTTATTGTGTTGATATTAATACATGTTAATACAAAATCGAATCAAAATGATATGCTGTGACATGGATGGCACACTGCTCAATCAGGATAGCATTCTGACTGAGAAAACGGCGGATACGGTAAGACGCTATGCCTCATCCGGTATCATTTTTGCAATAGCATCAGGAAGGATGATGCACCGCATAGACCGCCATACTGCATCATTCCTGCGCCCGGAGGAGAGATATTACATAGCAGATAACGGAGCTGTGGTGATTTCACGCGGAAAGAAAATACTTGAGCGCACATTCCCCGTACGCCCATACAGAGTCCTCTTTCTTGAATACCTTGAAAAAGGGTTAGAGATAGACCTGGACTACGACGACTCATACCGGCCTCTGATTGAAACCGAGAGGACAAGAAGGAAGAGCGATCATTTCAGAGGATATGACAGACCTCTTGGAACGGGTGACGAGGTTTGGAATCTTGAAGTGAACAAAATTTCAGCTACCGACCCTGTTAATGATGGCAAACTGCAGACTTTTCTTGATAGAATGAGGGAAATCGGAGGATGCAGCGTCTTCCAGTACGGAATACATGCTACCGAGATTGGTCCACCGGGGTGCTCGAAGATGACAGGGATAGAGACGCTGGCAGATGCGCTTGGAATAAAACTGTCTGAAATCCTTGCCATAGGGGATCATACGAATGATATCGAAATGCTTTCCCGATGCGGCTATTCGGCAGCCGTTGGCAATTCGGTAAGAGAGGCAAAAGAAGCGGCATGCTACGTATGCAGCCTTCCTTATGGAGATGGGGTCATCGAAGCCCTGGAGCATTTTTCCGATTTTTTTGAGGTGCAGACGACATGAAAAAACTCGACAGGAAATCGGCGATTCCGCTATACCAGCAGATCTCTTCCGACATACTTTCAAGAATTTCCTCAGGGGAATGGGAGATAGGCATGCAACTGCCATCCGAGTTCCAGTTATGCGAGGAATACGGTTCTAGCAGGGTCACTCTACGCCAGGCTCTTACAAAACTGGAGTATGAGGGTTTCATAGAGAAGAACAGAGGCAAAGGCACATTCGTAAAAACCAAGCCCGGGCTAACGATACAGGATCTCTTCATCCCGCAGGTAGGGGTTAAGAGGAAGTCGGACATAGAATCTAAAAATATTAAAATAGTAGTCTCTCCTGCCACCAATCCTGCAGTAATTGAATTTCTAAGGCTTCCAAGGGATACCAATGTTGCATTCCTTACAAGAGATTTTGTGAAGGCGGGAAGAATAATCGGCATAAACTACGCATGGTTTCCATTAAACAAGGTTCCAGGTATTACTGAAATACCGCTTGAGAACAACAGTGTCACGGAGACATTGCAGAAAAGGTATCATATCTCATTCTCATATATAGACAATTACATAGAATCACTGTCGATGGATGCGGAGACCGCTCACATTCTCAACACCTCGCTTTATTCTCCGGCACTTAAGATATCATCAGTGTATTTTGACACCGATGGTAGTCCGGTAGAGTATTCAGAAACAATCTGGAATGGAAGAGATACGCAATTCCATATCGCACTTTCAAACTGAGAGGCCAGGAATCTGCTATAATTGACACATGAGACTATTTATAGCAATCGATCTTTCAAATGAATGCAAGAACCACATCGCCCACTCAATGAGGGAACTAAGACCTCTCTGGGAGAAAAAGGGTTCCATCGTACCAAATGAGAACTTCCACATCACACTCTCCTTCCTTGGGGAGAGGGATGAAAGTGAAGTTAATATGATAGAAGATGCGATGAAAGAGATCGCTGCCCCACCGTTTTCCATCTTTCTCACCGGAGAGCTCGGTCATTTCTCACGCTCAGGCAGAAATGGGAATACTTATTTTCTCCGTCTGGAAAAATCTTCTGCTCTTGAAAGTCTTCAATGGAATCTGGTAGAGGCTCTTGAAAGAAGGGGTTTCAGACTTGAGAAAGGAAGATACAAACCACATATCACAATTGCGCGGAACTCATTTCTAAGGGATACCGAATCCTCTTTCTCCCCATTTAAAGAGCATGTTGATTCAATCTGCCTGATGAAATCGGAACGGGTCAACGGGAAGATGGTCTATACTCCTGTCTTCAAACGTTCACTCAACGATCCAGTCTGAATAGGGATCGTCTTCAGAGCCCGAGATGAATGAATCTTCGAACAGGGAGCGAAGGAAATCGAAAATCTCATCATCTCTCCTCTCCCCAAGGTAGACACCAAGGTCCTCCTTCTCACCATTGCCATAAAGTACGATCCTCTCAGGGGTGAGAAATCCCCTGACTCCGTACTCCATCTGCAGATTTTTCACGCTTTCTCCAAGGGCAGAGGAAAGGGATCTGAGATCCAGAGCCTCAAGTGAGGCGGCGAATATCATATCACCATCCCTGAGTGCGGCCACCGAATGGGTAATCATAACCATCGAGTCAGAGCCGGCAGACTGTGGATTTCTCATGAAAACAAGCTCAAGTCCTGTCTCCTCATCCACCTCTCTTTTGCTTATTGCACTTTTCGTATCCGGTAATGTCGCCCAGTCCATACGTGTAAGAACTGATGCCTCTTTCTTATCTAAGATCATAACCTCTCCAGCAGATTCTCTATCGAGATGTCCTCCATGGCGCGAATTCCCCTCTCCTCGAGCTCCTCAGCAACCGCCTCTCCCATCGTCTGGATATCCTCCCTGGCCTTTCTTTCGCTGCCATAAAGGACGTGGAGCACCTCCTTTAGATATATCCTGTCCAGAGGGCGGGATGGGACAAAAGCACTGCGCTGGGTGTTGACGGGCATTATTATGTGCCCATCCTCAAGGCAGTTTATATATCCGTAAAGCTTGCTCGTAGGAACTGCAAGCTTCCTGACAAGCTCCTTCTCACTCATAGCACCACCTCCGGAGCGATACCTGTCCGCAACAAGGAGAACAAGGTTCACACCTTCACTTATCTGCGATAGCGGACTTTCCGGCCTTCCTTTTATAAGCCCCTTATCCGGGCGGAACTGGTGAACGTACGTTATCTCCGCGGCTACCATGATTATGTACCAGAAAAGGTAGAAATATATGAGCACGAACAGAATGGATGCGAGAGAGCCATAGATCACCGAATAATTCACCGATGTCGTTATGATATGCTTGAACACCTCAGTTGCGATAAGGATGGCAAAGAGGCCGGTAAGAGAGCCTACCATCGCACTTGAGAGTCTTATCCTGGCATTCGGCAGAAAGAATATCAGGGAGAATATTCCAACCCAGAGGACCGCGATTATCATGAGACTCTCCCAGAAGTTCGAGGAGGCGAGGACAAAAGCATCGCTTTTCACGAAATTGAGCATTGTACGCTCAACCCTTCCCTGTATCGCGATAAGGACAACGATAAGAATCGCTGCCACGATTAAAAGGGTGAGGAACGTCGTGAACCTTTTAAGTGTACCGGACCTCGGCTGAGTACGGAAAATCCTGTTCATCACGGTGTATACCCTGTTTATCAGGAGTATGCTCGTAATCAGGAATGATATTATTCCAAACACCCCGAGGCTGAGAGCATTGCCGGTATAGTACTCTATCATGGAAACCATCTCCGCACCGGTCTGCTCCCCAAGTGTCTCCCGTAAAAAGACGGAAAGCATGTCCATGACATTCTGAAGCACCCCGAAAGCGGAAAAGAACGCGAAAAGGAAAGCGATGCATGGTACTATTGAGATAAGGGTTGAATACACCATGCCTGAAGCGAGTATGCTCACATTATCACGGGCTATCCTCGTGTATGAGAGGATGAGAACCTTGACGTAATCCTTCCACCACTCTATGAATCCTTGGTATTTCTGCCCTATCTTCTCTAGACTGTCTTTTATCATTTCCTTCTCTTCATCAGACCATCATAAAATGAAAGTATATCTGAATAGACCTCATCCCTGTTGGTCTCATTCAGAATCTCATGCCTCGCACCCTCATAAAGCTTCATTGACACATTCTCAAGTCCCGCATTCTTATAAAGGGAGTAAACCTTCCTGATTCCTTTCGAATACCCACCTACAGGATCATCTGATCCGCTTATTATGAAAATGGGGAGATCCTTTCGTATTTCTTCAATCCGCTTTCTGTCATTCGCCTGATTAGAAAGCTCGATAAGATCATCATAGAACTTGGACGAGCAGACGAAACCGCAGAGCGGATCATTCTCGTACTTCTCAACCTCACTCCTGTCCCTCGATAGCCATGCGAACCTGCCCTCACCCTTGAAATGTCTTGAATAGGAAGAGAACGCGAGATTATCAAGATCGGGATCCCTCATTCTGGAGTTCCACTTTCTGACGTGTGATCTGGCGATTATCTGTCCGAACTTTCCAATTAATCCCTGATGAGCGCCGGTTCCACAAATGATGACACCATCATAGTCCCTGCTATGCCTCTCGATACACACACGGCTGATGAACGAGCCCATCGAATGACCGAAAAGGAAATGAGGCAGATCCGGATAATCCTCTGCTATCCTCTCATCAAGGGCGAAAGCGTCATCCGCAACAGTGGACCATCCATCCTTTTCCGCGAACCACCCCCTTTCATCCTCATCGCATGTATAACCATGTCCCCGATGGTCCTGAGCATACACCACATATCCATGCTCATTAAGAAAGCGGGCAAGAGAATCGTAGCGAAGGCTATGCTCCGCCATCCCATGATTGATATGCAAGGTCGCCTTGGCTCCCTCCGTATCCCATACACGATAAAATAACCTGTGCCCATCCCTCAATGTAAGCTGTTCTTCACGCATATGATGTCCTCTGTAAGAAAAGATAACACAGCAAATGTTAAAAGTCATTCCAAAATGAACATTTTCACACGCCCATATGAACAGTGGAGACTTATCTCTCGACACTCGCTCCGATTTTGTTCAGAATAGCAGAAAAGGTAGAAACATGAAATATCTCGTATGCTCTGACATCCATGGGGATGAGAAGGCGTTCTCCACCATTATCAGGTTGAAAGAGGACCTCGGTTGCGAGGCCATAATATCCGCCGGCGATTTCTGCCCGACTTCAGAGATGGAAGTCATGGCATATAACACCGATTTCATAACCGTAATGGGAAACTGTGACAGATACCATAGCCTTAGCCTCCTTTCTGATCCAAGGGATTTCATAAAGTTCGATTTTGGTGTTAGAAAAGCCGTCATAACCCACGGCGATCACTATCAGAGCTACCAGTTCCAGCTGGAAGATGGAGATATCTTCATATCAGGGCATACGCACAGATCAATGCTTGAAAAAAACGGGGGAATAATATTCCTCAATCCCGGATCTCCTGCACGGCCAAGAGATGGAGTCAAAAGCTTTGCAATCCTGGATGAGAAAGGCGTCTTCCTACTTACGTTCCCCAAGGCCCGTGTTTTTAAGGAACTTCTCTTCTAGCCTTCTCTTCTCAGTCCTGTAATGCATCATCAGCCGCGTGGGATTGCATACGCTCCTTTCTGTGGTGGAAGATGATGTGTATACGAAATGGTCATCGACCGGATTATCCTCCTCCCCTATGAGGTTTATTATCTCAAGCCCCTCTTTTATGAGAAGGGATGGTTTTATTCCGAAAAATGATATTCTCGAAAGAACGAAGCGAAGGATCTCAGGAACAGCATAGCAGGATGCGGGAATGGATGAGCAATACGCGGCGTACGCACCTTTGACAGGAAGGCCACGGGAAGAAAGAGCGTATCTATAAACCCTCTCAAAAAGTGCGAGAATCGCAGAAATCCTGTCATTTCTTATCACGCATGGCGCATATAGCGTGTAATACGGGAGCTCGCTATCTCCGAGCATCAGGAAAAGCGCTGCCTCACCGGATCCCCTTAGATCCGCAAGCACTGACAGTCCTCCCATCTCATAGCGTCCATAAGAAGCCCCATTATAATCCATCACGAAACGTATCTTATCTTCGAAAGAAAGGGAGGAGCCGGCAAGCATCGCTCCCGCCTCCACAGTCTCAAGACCAGCCTCGTTGACCGCCGCTTTCAAAAGCATCACCTTATCTGATGAGAATATGCCCTGCATTGATCCCAGCGCCATTGCCTCCGTGATATCAGGGGCTGAAGAGCCATCCTGCAACAGCCTTCCACACGATACAGGACAATCTCCACACCCAGCGCTGTATACCCCGTATTTCTCTTTCAGATATGAACCGTCAAGGAATATCGCCCTTGCATCATGACGACGCTCAAAATCGTCTATAGGAAGGAATGCGGCACGCTCAGCATTGCGTATCCAGCCTGTCGTACTGTCTCTTTTGAGTCTTTTTGCGAACTTGGACTTCTCTAGAGCTCTGAGATATCGCCTATCCTCATCTCCACTCTTCCTTTTTGCAAGGAGGCGCTGAAAACATATTCCCTTCAGGTTCAGAGAAGAGAAGGCATAACCGAAACCACCACGTCCGACCTCCCTCCCGTTTTCATAGAGGGCGGAGCATTTTATATGGCTGTCTGCAGCCTTTCCCGTGGCAAGTACAATATCCGAATCCTTCTCCCTAACGGCAGAGGAGAAGGTTGAAACCGATGTGTGGGCATAATTTTCACACTCATGAATCTCAACCGTGCCACCACGCATTGTTATATAGCTGAGGCAATCAGCCCGCCCCTCAATCACCATGGCGGTATAGCCGAAATTATAAAGGACAAGGCCATAAAGGGATGGCATGTACCCATACTCGATACGCTCTTTGAGAGGAGATGAGAATGCATAACAGGAAG
Organism: uncultured Spirochaetaceae bacterium; assembly: GCA_944389025.1. Lineage (GTDB taxonomy): Bacteria > Spirochaetota > Spirochaetia > Sphaerochaetales > Sphaerochaetaceae > Ornithospirochaeta. The sequence goes on along the minus strand of CALXKU010000003.1, from coordinate 52,362 downwards.
ATAATGCTCCGCTGATCTCAAGGGATGCATCAGTTATAGAAGAGAAAACGATTCTCTCACCCCCTTCCCCCATAAGCGAGTGGACGAGAAAGAAACCCTTCTCATCCCTGTCTTTCTCATTTCTTACTTCACCACTTTCCAGATCGATATACAGAATGCTCATCGCTATGATTATAATTGTTAGTCATGCTTTGCACCATAGAGAAGTTACTTTTAAAAATTCGACAACCTCTTTTTTTACTGCTATCATTCTCTTATGGAAAAAATAAATGTAAATGTTGACGGGATAGAGCGAAATGTGGAATTCCTTTCGGAATACAGGAACATAGTTGAATACGACGGAAAAAGCTATTCAGACAATCCGACTGTAGGAGTACTGGTCAACGGAAAGCTTCAAAGCCTCTCCGAAAGGGTTGAAGGTGCCTCTGAAATAGAAAGCATCCCCCTCTTTTCCCCTCTTGGAAAGAGGATTTACAGGAAGAGCCTTACACTGCTGCTCTCATACGCATCAAGCCTTATCTATCATAAAAGGCCACTTGTAATCGGGCACAGCCTGGGAGACGGTTATTTTTTCCGTTACGAAGACCAGAAGGATTTCTCACTGGATGCTCTCAAAAAGAAGATGATGGAAATCGTTGAGAAGGGAACAAGGATTGAGAGGATAAGGCTCAGCCATGATAAGGCGATGAGCTATGCCAGGGAGAAAGAGGAAAAGGAAACTGAAATACTCCTTGAATCAATGAACGATAGCGATTACGATTTCGTCCGCTGTGGTGATTTCTACGCCCTTTACACGGAACCTGTACTTCCGGACTTCTCAATCGTCACGCTCTGGGAACTGAGGCGGTACTCGGATGGGCTTCTTTTAAGATACCCCCAATCCCGATCAATAGAGAGAATTATGCCATTTTCAGACAACCCATTGCTATTCTCGGTCTTTGAAGAGAGCAGGATGAATGAGGAGAGGATTTCCATACGTTCCATCGGAGAGCTCAATGACAGCATCGCTAAAAACAGGATTGCGCACGACATATTGCTGATGGAAGCACAGCAGAGGAGGAAAATCATAAAGATAGCAGACATGATCCTTGCAAAGAAGAGTGCGAGAATCATATTCATCGCAGGCCCCTCATCCTCAGGCAAGACGACATTCAGCTTGAAGCTGGCAGATGAGCTCAGGATAATGGGGAAAAAGGCAATAAAGATCAGCCTTGATGACTATTACAAGCCCCGCTCCGAAGTGCCGAGGGATGAGAGCGGAGATTATGACTATGAGGCACTGGAAGCACTGCGGCTCGATTTCTTCCGCTGGCAGATAAACGACTTTCTTGAAGGAAGGGATGTACACCTTCCATCATTCTCATTCATAAAGCAGGAGACGGAGCTGAGCATGGAAGGCTACAGGATGGATGATGACACGTATCTGTTAATCGAAGGAATCCACGGCCTCAACCCCGCACTCCTTCCAAATCTCGATTCGTCACTGAGCTTCAAGGTATACATATCCGCACTGACACTGCTGAACCTGGATTCAAATACGCGTATCAGTACAACCGACAATCGCATAATAAGAAGAATGGTACGCGATAACCGCACCAGAGGTTTCGATGCGGTAGAGACAATCTCACGCTGGCCAAGCGTGGAGCGAGGGGAGAAGAATCATATATTCCCCTATCAGAACAATGCGGATGTCATGATTAACAGCGCCCTTGACTATGAGCTTGCGGTCCTCTCCTCAAAGGCGATACCGCTTCTGAGGATGGTAAGAAAAGAGGACAGGGACGCCTATCCGGTTGCAAGACGTCTTCTGTCCTTTCTGCAGTACATCTCCCCGATAGACACGACCTTAGTGCCGAAGGATTCGATTCTCAGGGAATTCATTGGATCAAGCGTGTATGGCGCTACCTGAAGCTCTCCTTTATCAGGCCCATATCTATGAGGAAATCCGGGTTATCCTTCATCATGTTCATCAGCCTCAGAGATGGGCCTGAGGGCTTGTTTGTTCCGGCCTCCCATGCTTCCAGGGTCTTCACACTGACAGAGAGAAGAGATGCGAAGACCGCTATAGAAAGCCTTAAGCTCTTTCTTAGAGCCTTTATCTCGGCTGCTTTCATATCCCTGACAGGTGTCACCGAAAGGGACTGGTTGCGCTTTGAGACAACACCGTTCTTCCTGGGATAGAGGGCATCCTTAACCGCTTCCTTATATATGGATACCATGCTTACTTGTTATAGATGTGAAGCAGCTCCGCAAGCTCTGCAACAATTCTCTCCTTACATTTACCGCAGCCCGTGGTAGCTCCTGTCTTGGCGATGAGCTCATCGAGAGTCCTTACCTGGTCACTCTTAACGAGATCCTCGATCATCTGGTCCGTCACACCTTTGCACTCACATATGATTTTCGCAGTGGTGGCCTTATAAGGATTTTCAAGTCCGTTCTTCTCCAGATAGTCATCTATTGCTGCGCGCAGTGCTTTATCACCAAGGACGGAGCAGTGGAACTTATGCTCAGGAAGTCCGCCAAGGGAATCCATTATCTCCTTCGGAGAGAGATGATAAGCCTCCTCAAGGCTCATCCCGATAGCCATCTCGCTCATCATCGATGTGCTTGCTATGGCTGAAGCACAACCGTAAGTGAGCCATCTGAGGTCCGCAATCCTTCCATCCTTGACCTTTATGCCGACCCTCATCTGGTCTCCACAGGCAAGAGAGCCAACCTCTCCAACCCCATCCGGGACAAAATCATCATCCTCTTTCCATATGTTCCTCGGATTCATGAAATGATCCTTGACAGTATCCGTATAAACCCATTCTGAGAAAAAACTGCTAGCCATAAATCATACCTTCCTTGTGCTCATTTTTCTTATCTTCTCAATAATCGGTGGAAGCTTCTCAAGCACAGTCTCAACTTCCTCCATCGTGTTATAGCGTCCGAATGAGAATCGGATCGAACCGTGAGCCAGTTCTATATCGAGGCCGGAAGCAAGAAGTACGTAGCTTGGCTCAAGAGAGCCGGATGCACATGCGCTTCCAGTGGAAACCTCTATGCCCTCAAGGTCCAGATAGAGCAGTATGCTCTCCCCCTCTGCGGAAGAGAAAGAGACATCGAGGGTCCCAGGCAATGCCGTCTCATAATCATCAGAACCGTTGAATGTCACATTTGCTATCCGCTCCTCAATCCCCTTCTTAAGCGCACTCCTCAGAGACCAGAGATGTTTACGCTCCTCATCAAGCCCCAGCCTGGCAAGCTCAGCTGCCTTACCAAGCCCTATTATCGCCTGGTTGTTATATGTTCCAGCCCTCTGCCCACCTTCCTGATGGCCTCCATGAAGCAGCGGAGTGCGAGGAGAACCTTTACGGATATAAAGGGCTCCCACCCCTTTGGGGCCGTAGAACTTATGGCCTGACAGTGTAAGGTAATCCACTCCCAGATCGTCCACGTTAACAGGAATCTTTCCTATGGCCTGTGTAGCATCCGTATGAACGTAAGCCCCATGGGCCTTTGCAATCCGGCTCGCCTCCTTCACAGGCTGTATGACACCAGACTCATTGTTAGCAAGCATCAGGGAAAGCAGTACAACATCATCAGCCATCATGCTTTCAAGAGCCTTCAAATCGACCATTCCCATATGGTCCACGGGAACGTAATCCACCTTATAGCCCCTCTTTTTAAGATACTTGGCTGTCTCGATGCTCGCAGGATGCTCAACCGTGGAAAGGATTATCCTGTCCTTCCTGCTACCATCGTCTATAAGGTCGCGGAACGTGTTGAATACGGTGTTATTCCCCTCGGTGGAACCTGATGTAAAATAGATCTCTTCCTTCTCATCAGCACCTATGAGCTTAGCAACCTCTCCCCTTGCCCAGGCTATTGCACTCTCTGCCATCCTTCCCATGGCATGCATGCTTGAAGCATTGCCGTAGAGATCCTCATTCTCCCTCATGATCTCTTTGACCTCGGGAGCCATCTCCGTGGTAGCGTTATTATCAAGATATATGTATTTATCCATAGAATATCGTCCTTAACACTAATAAGTTAGCTTTAATTAACCTGGTAGTCAAGTTAACCAGGAAAGCCTGACTCATCAGAAAAGACCATCTCCTTATCGCGACGGAGGCGGATATGATGCCTTTTTGCCCACATGACATATGAGCATGTAGGTGGAAGATATGAAACAAGAGATGCCCTTAACGGTGTAACCTTGCGACATCGCGAACAGACTTTGAACCTCTTGTCATATACTTTGCATAGCCGGCTCTCCTCATCAAAGAACTCGCAGCAGCGCTCAGATATGATAAGGAAATCTCCCATAACGACCTTCTCATGACAGCAGAATCCACAGCGGGAGCAGATATCCTCCCAGCTCATCAGGATAGAAGCCCTTTCAGTTTCTCAAAGCCAGCCAGTCCGCTTTTATTGAGGATGGAAACGGAAGAAACTGATGCGAATCCCTCATTGCACGCCTCGGTATCATTGAGAAAACCATCCACATGAAGGTCCTCCCTTACCACGTCAGAGATCTTCACAATCAAAGAAGATCCAGAACGCCGAAGTAGATGCACCTTATCCGAATAGCGGATATCTCCGGGGATGGTGAGACGCATCTCTCCATTAAAAGAAGGTGGGAAATTTATGTTCATGAAACTCTCAAGATCAAGGGTGTCATAAAGAAGAGGGAGACGCTCTGCTATGAATGTGGCGCACTTTTTATAATCATAGCGCTCGGAAGATATCGCAATGGCCTTCCATGAACATAGCACAGCCTCCCTTGCAGCCCCGCAGGTACCCGAATATGTGATATCGGTTGCAAGATTATAGCCGTTGTTGATACCAGAGATCACAAGATCCGGATCATGGGGGAAAAGTCCCTCCTCATAACGCTTGGCATAGAGTACGCAGTCAACAGGGGTGCCATCCATGCAATAGTGGTTCTCGCTTTCCCTTCTGATCTCCATCTCCCTGCTTATTGTCATGGCATGGCTCATCCCGCTCATCTGTCGCATAGGAGCACTGACCCATATCTCGTGGCCATAAGAAGAGAGGACTTTCTCAAGAACTCTTATCCCCTCCGCCTCAAAACCGTCATCATTGACCAACAGAATCGTCATCTCTTAAAATCCTTACTCCGCCTGTCGGAGAGAAAGAACGTAGTGTGGCGTGGAAATCGAATATTCTCTCATACTCAGCCAGCTTATCTTCGAACTGCTCTATGAACCCAGGCTCTCCTACTATCAGGATATGACCGCTAAGTCCCATGCTGATAAGGGAAGAGGCATAGACATGAGGATTCTCATTAGCCCTCTTTATGAGCCACTCGACCTCGGGGGAAGTGACCTCAAGGTCATCATTTATCCCATCCTGCTGCTCAAGAAGTATCTTTGAGAACTGATTGCGGTCATTATGTTTTAAAGCTTCCCAGGCTTTCGTAACCCTGGAGGACTCAGTAAGAGTGAAATTCGCATAACGAAGCGCATTCTCAGTGGCAAGCCCCCTCTTATACTTGAGCTCCCTGGTACTGTAATCACGGAGTCTCGTACCCTTCTCCATCGTTTTCTTAAGGGTCTCCATCGTCTCCTTCGTAATATCCTGAACCTTTCTCTCTTCCTCGTAGAGTATGTTCTTCGGAATTCCGCAATCGAGGATGTAAGTAGTTATCTCATCGGTATCGAACGGGTTCTCCATCGTCTCGTAAGTGTAGCTTTCAAGGTCGAAAAGAACGAGCTCCTTCTTCTTTATTATGAAAAGTGTCAGCAAATCCCTGAGCTTTGATGAGCCATTGGAATAGGCATTGGCCGCATGGGCAATCCGCAGCATGTCGTTAAGACTCAGAGAGAGGTTCAGCAGATCGTTGAAAGCAATAAGAAAGCCTGCTGCGACCGCAGCTGAAAGGGTATCGTAATCCGAATGGGCAGTACGCCCCGTTATGCTGATATCCATCCCCGGCAGGCTTATGCCATCATGCTGCAGTGCGATGAACACCGCCTTCACAGTGCTTATCCACTTGTCATCAGGCTTGCACTTGAGACCTGAAAGCTGAAACTTCTTCCTGTCCTGTATCGTATGATTATAGACCTTTACCGTATTATCATTTCTGCGAGATATTGCGAGACGAAGACCTTGCGTGTTAGTACACATCAAAGCATATCCGTCACAGAAATCAGCATAGGATCCGAGAATGGTCATGACTCCAGGGACGTCGACAACGACCTCCGGCTCTTCGCCATACTCATTCCTATGGTGCACAAGAACCCTGTACATAAAACACTCCCTATATTATTAAATAATTGCATCCAATCATAAGAGACGCAAGAATTTTAATGGATTTAGGAGAGAAAATCTTTACCTTAATGTGATAAAAGTGAAAAAACCTGCTCTCTGAGAGAACAGGATAGGAAAAACAAATTAAAAACGGGCTCCGAAGAACCCGCCCTTACATCAGTTTGAACCTCTGTTATATCTCTTGTTGAAGCGCTCAACCCTTCCAGTGGTGTCAACCAGCTTCTGCGTACCCGTAAAGAACGGATGGCATGCTGAGCAGATTTCAACAGAAAGGTTATTGCTCGTCGTCTTTGTCTTAATTACGTTGCCGCAGGAGCAACGTATTTCCTGTAACTCATATTTTGGATGGATATCCTTCTTCATTTCTTTCCTCCGAGTTTTATGTAATTCTCCCTGCTTTCACAGAGAGGGTATGTCAGTTCACGCCCCTCATGGCAGAATTCACGCTCGCCGCGTTCATGCTGTCTAGGAACTCCTTATTGTTGTTATTTTTCTTCATTTTGTCAATAAGAGATACGGACATATCCATATCATCAAGGTTGCCGAACGCTGTCCTGAGTAGGAAGACCCGAGTAAGCACATCCTCAGGGAGAAGCAGGTCGTCACGCCTTGTTCCGCTCTTCTTGATGTTGATTGCCGGGAATTTGCGGTTGTCAGCCATCTTCCTGTCAAGGACGATCTCGTTGTTTCCAGTTCCCTTGAACTCCTCGAAAATGACCTCATCCATCCTGCTTCCGGTATCGATCAGAGCTGTAGAGATTATCGTAAGGCTTCCACCCTGCTCTATGTTCCTCGCAGCTCCGAAGAATCTCTTAGGCTTATGGAGAGCATTTGAGTCCACTCCGCCTGAGAGGATCTTTCCCGAAGCGGGAACCGTCTGGTTATACGCCCTTGCAAGCCTTGTGATTGAATCAAGGAGTATTACCACATCCTTCTTGTATTCAACAAGGCGCTTAGCTTTTTCAATCACCATCTCCGCGACCTGCACATGATGCGTGGCCTGCTCATCGAACGTAGAGGCGACAACTTCGGCCTTTACATTACGCCTCATATCGGTAACTTCCTCAGGACGTTCATCAATAAGAAGGACGATGAGTGTGACCTCCGGATGATTCGCGCTTATAGCATTCGCAATCTTCTGCATGAGAACGGTCTTACCGGTCCTAGGAGGTGCGACTATTATCGAACGCTGCCCCTTTCCTATCGGGCAGAAAAGATCGACAACTCTCGTTGAGAGATCGCTCGGTTTTCCTTCCTCGATGACCTCAAGGTGGAGCCTCTCATCGGGGAAAAGTGGTGTCAGGCTGTCAAAAGGTGCACGGATTTTCGCCATCTTCGGCTCCTCACCATTGACTTTGAACACCTTTATCATGGCAGCAGCCTTCTCCCCGTCACGAGGAGCTCTTATCTGACCGAATACCATGTCCCCTGTCTTTAATCCTGTCGCCTTTATCACAGGGGCGGAGACATACACATCCTCCCCGCCTGGAAGATAGTTGTTAACCGCATATCTTAAATAGCCGTAAGCACCTTCCTGTATGATATCCAGAACTCCCTCAACAAGAAGCGCACCACCCTGCTGGGAGTGAAGACGGCACATCCTGTATATGAGATCCGTCTTTCGGGAATCGAGAATCACATCCTCGCTTATTCCCATTGCCCTGGCCTGCTCCCTGAGCTGATCTATATGCTTGGTCGTAAGCACGGACAGGTAAAGTTTAGGAGCGTCGGGATTCTCTTCGAGATTGACCTCCATCGGATAGTCCTCCCTCTTCTTCCCGTTCTTCTTGTTCTTATTATATCTGTCGTACTTATCGTACTTCTTCCTTCCCTCTGTGGCCTCATCCCTGCCATCCTGAGCTTCAGGAAGGCTCTCATCGACCTCTTCCTGAGCCTCCGACAGCTCGGTCTTCTCCTCGAGGCTTTCACGTTCTGAACCTATTGCCTCTTCGGAAAGTGGGAGCTCCATCTGATTCTCTCCCTGCTCCTCTGCAAAAGAAGTCTCAGCGTTCTGGCTCTTATCTTCAGGGATGCTCTCGACTTCCGAGCTTTCCACACTATCCTCTTTTTTTCTCACTTTGATTCTGGGCGTTCTGGAAATTCTGAAAACCTTCTTAGCCGATTCCTGCTGCTCATTTGACTCTGAGCCCCCTTGCGTGCCTTCCTTCTGCACTTCTGGCTTCTGCTTTCTTGGTCTTCCGCGTTTTTTCTTAACTTCAGATACCGGTTCTTCTTCCTGCTTTACTGTCTCATCAGACATCGGGTAAAACTCCGTAATTTATCAGTTTGAATTTTCTATAATCGAAAATAATGAATTATGTTTGAGATTAAATTGGATTTAATTTCCTAACAGTTAAACTATATTATCATGAAAGAAGCTTGTCAACTGAGTGCGGAGCATGAGATCTCCGCAGCAAACTACTCTATGATTTTACCAACACTTACCCAGCCGGAAGCACCTGAAAGTGTATAGAGCTCATCCGGGGTAAGGGAAACGGCACTGTTTGATGTTCCCGCCGCAGGGTATACGGTCTCAAAACGCCTTAACGAATCATCCAGATAGACCTCGAGATCCTCACTCAGGGCGAACGGACAGACACCACCTACCCTGTGCCCGGTATGGCGCTCTGTCTCCTCCGCGCTCAGCATCGTCGGCTTGAAACCGAAACGGCGTTTGAACTCCCCGTTGTTAATCTTCGTATCTCCCGCGGTGACGATTATGATCGCGCTATCCTCTCCTTTTTTGAAGGCAAGGGTCTTGGCGATGAGACGAGGCTCGCATCCGAGTGCTTTCGCCGCAAGAGAGACTGTGGCGCTCGATACATCGAAAAGCCTTACCCTATCCGCATACCCCTTCTGCTCAAGATATGCCATAACGCTCTCATAACTCATATGTTGGTCCACTCCCTGCTGATTTTTACGATATCATATCCTTTAATGTAAAGGTAGAGGAACAGCATTGCCGTAACAGAGGCCTTCCTTCTTATAGACTCCCTGCCCCAGGATGTGAAGTGGAGGGTGAAAGCCGCACTTTCCCTCTCTTTTGAGCTGAAACCGAAACACACCGTTCCCACCTTTTTCCCTTCACTTTCGCTAGGGCCTGCCACACCTGTGACTGATACGGCATAATCTGAAAGGCATTTTTCTCTTACCCCGTCGGCCATCTCTGTAGCACATTCATCTGAGACCACTCCGACGCGCTCAATAGTCTCCCCTCTCACGCCAAGAATGCCCATTTTGACGGATGGATCGTAAGAGACCACCGAGCCCAGGAAATACTCGCTGGAACCGGGCTGGGAGGTCAGCAATGATGATAGCAGACCTCCGGTACAGCTCTCTGCAACAGATATCTTGAGTCCTCTCTCCTTTAAAAGATCTGTGAGTATAACAAGGGCTGAGGTATTACCATCAACTATGCGGCAAGGGCCAAGCTCGCTCTTAAGTTCAGCTATAGCGTTATCAAGATAAGTCTTATCATCGCAGGAGGCATAAAGACTGATTCTGTAATCCTGGAATCTAGTCCCCCAATCCACCTTGGCATACCGCTCTGTAAGCTCCTCAAGGCGTGCCTCCGCCGTTATGAATGATGTGTACTCATACCTCTCCGAGTCCCTTATGTCCAGAAGATCCTTGACTTTAGGAAGCACGTAGGAATAGAACATCGGCTCCATTTCTCTTGGCGGACCCGGAAGGGCGAATACGAAAGTGCCCTCATCAAAACCGTAGAAGCCCGGTGCTGTACCGTTTGGATTCCTCATCACCGTGAAACCGCGCGGAATGTATGCCTGTTTCTCATTGGCTCCGAGAGCCTTATCCTCACCGACCCTCTTTCTAAGCTCTGCGAAACACTCATCATCCCTGACGAGCTCGGTGCCGAACACATCCGCTATACAGCGCCGCGTCATATCATCCTGGGTCGGACCGAGACCTCCTGTGACGATGATTATGTCATTGCTCTTTTTAAGGGCATGGAGGACGGACGTTATCGAGCCGTCATCAGGCAGAGCGACAATCTGGGACATATGCACCCCGATATGTGTCATCTCCCTGGAAACGAGCTGTCCGTGCTTATCGGCAATGATGCCGCGTGTCAGCTCGCTACCAATTACTATCAAGGAACACTTGGTCATTTCCTCTTATTCCTCATAGTGCCTGCAATCTTCATTCCTGCACCTATGGCAAGCATGGCTGCGGACACGTATATGGCTATATATGCGAAGAGCTCTGTATGCCTTACGTAAAAGGTATCATTCCCTCCCTCATATACGGGTACATCATATATGTGATAGCCCATCCAGAAGGGTCGCATAGGGTCATGAAGCGTTCCATCCGGGGTTATCATGCAGGTATAACCGCTGTTAGTTCCGCGTATCATGGACTTTCTGGTCTCGACAGAGCGGAATATCGCCATGTACGCATGCTGCTTCTCTGCTGCAACGGAGCCGGACCAGTTATCATTCGTCATATTGACTATGACATCAGCCCCCTCTCTTACGAAATCGGCGGAAAGATAGCCAAAGACATCCTCAAAACATATCGGAGTTGAGAACTTTACCCCGTCAGAGCTGAATACCACACTCTCATCGCCCATCTCCCACCAGTTGTAGTCATTTGCGAGCAGGAGGTTGTAAAGCCATGGAAGCTGCTTCTCATACGGGAAATGCTCGGAGAATGGAACAAGGTGCTGCTTGCGGTACTTCTCCTCAAGCCTGCCGTTCTGGAAGAGAACCACACTGTTATAATCCTTCCTGTTAAGCGATCCATCCTCAAGCAGTGGCCCCTGGCTATCATCAATCGGCTCCCCATCCGCATTACCTGTAAGAAGAGGTACTGGAAGGGCATCCGCGAAATCCACGAACTCCTCAACAAGAGCTCTCATATCGTGATTCCCTTCATAATCGTATCTGAGGTTCCAGTCGATTGAAGGAACGAAAGCCGTCTCGGACCAGACCACGATATCCGGATCCTTCGCGATAGCCTCAAGGGTATAACGCTTAAGGTTGTTGAAGTTCCTGCGATATGTTGCCAGTCCTCCCTCCCAGGAGTCATGATTATGCTGCACGGTGGCAACATGCCATGTGCGATTTGGAGTCTTATCCTCCCACTCTGCCACCTTCACAAAGCCGTAGATGAGGGAAGCAAGTACAAGAAGCGCATATATGATGAGCACGACAAGATTGCTTTTAAGATAACTCTTAAACGGCTCGGCACTTCCGTTGATTCTGTCCATGATGTAATTGCCGATATATGCCTGAGGCAGTACCTGAAGGAAAGTAATTCCCCATATTCCCGTGATATCAGCAATCTGGATAAGAGGACGATAATCCCAGAGCGCATATGCTATGAAGCCATACGGAAATCCTGCAAACCAAGACTGGGCAAGATAACAGTAAGCTACCCAGATAACAGCCTGGAGTATGTAGCTCCTCTTTCTGAAGAAAGCATCTGCAGCCTTCAATGCCGGAAAGAGTATGAACATCTCGGCACCCTGTATTATCGGTATTATAAGTATTGCAAACGGGTGGAACGAGGCCAGCCAGTAGCTGAAAAAGATATAGTACATGAAGCCGAAAAAGAACCCGTAAGGGGCAATCAGCTTCCAGCTCGTGTTCCTTATTACGGCAAATACGGGAATCAGGATGAAAAATGATATGAATCCCAATCCATCGGAAAGAACGAACCCCGGAAATGCCAGGGAAAACACGAATGCGGTTACCAATAATACAAAAACCTCAGAACAGACCGTCCTGAGGCTTCTTTTCTTCAAAGTTTTCAAGCCTTACTTCTCCAAAAATTCAATCAAGTTCCTTAGCTGTGCGGATATTCCAGACAAACTCTTTAAGCTCTTTTCCCGGGCGGAAAATGGCAACCCCGTGCTTATCTACGGCAACGACCTCTCCCGTCTTCGGATTTCTAGCTTTCTCCCTGCCCTTTCTGGTGCGGACTTCAAAAGTCCCGAATCCGCGGAGCTCTATAACCCTGTCATCTTTGAGCCCGTCCTTAATCTCTTCAAAGAGCTCATCAATAACCATATGGATTTCGGTCCTATTCAAGCCTAGTTTGTTGTGCAAATTCTCAATGATCGCAGCTTTGGTAAGTTTCTCGTCCATATCGTTCACCACCATTACCAATTAAGCAAGCTTGTTAAAAGCGTGCGCCATTCTACTCTTCTTTCTATCAACAGTGTTGCGGTGCATAACACCTTTGTTAACAGCACTGTCAAGAAGCTTGAAGCTTTCATGCATCAATGTGCTGGCTGATTCCTTATCGCTGGCCTGAAGAGCTGCCTCGAACTTTTTAATGGAAGTTCTTACCTTGCTCTTTGCTGCACGATTAAGCATTCTGCGAGCCTGATTTCTGCGTTCACTTCTCTGAGCGGATTTCTTTGCCACTTTATTTCCTCCAAGAATAATTAGTTAACATATTCGCTGCAGGATAATACTTGGTTGCATTCCGACAGCGTTAGTCAAGTTATCACAATAGTATTATTTTGGTCAATAGCGTTTATTAACTTTCTATCTACAAAGGATTAACATCGCTTAAAACGCCTTAGGTCCAAAATGATACCTGTTTTTCAGTCAAGGCTGATGACGTTACTCGAGAAAATCCTCAAGGAAGTCATCGCTTACTTCCCAGAAGCCCGACTCATCATTATAGGATACCTCGCTCAGAGGTATGAACATGGTCTGCCCCTCCTGAGCCTGCAGCGTAAGCTTATGTGAAAGGATGTTGACCTCTGTAACCTTCCATAGCTCGTGACCGATCTTCAGCCTTGTCCCCTCAGGCGGACATGACGCCTTCTCCTCGAGATAGTAATCATACTCGTATGCCAGACAGCAGAGCAGTCTACCACACGGCCCTGATATCTTCATACTGTTAAGCGAGAGGTTCTGCTCCTTAGCCATTTTTATCGTCACCGGCTCCAGCTGGCTTGTAATGGAATGACAGCAGTAATCGCGGCCGCACACGCTAAGACCTCCGATGAGTCTGGACTCGTCCCTCACTCCAATCTGTCGAAGCTCTATGCGCATTCTGAATACCGACACAAGATCCTTGACGAGATCTCTGAAATCCACCCTCTCCTCTGCAGTAAAGAAGAAAATGACCTTGGGCTCGCCTAAAAGAAAATGAGCTGTCACAAGTTTCATATTGAGTTTATGCTTGAGGACCTTCTCCCGGCAGACGCGGAGCGCCGCCTCCTCCCTCGCACTGTTATGCTCGTACTTCTCCATTTCCTCTGGGGTTGCAAGATGATCGATATAATCGACGTCGGCGGGGACATCCATCAGTTCCGGTTCAGCAAATGCGGCCTTCGCATCGCAAGACCCGCAGGATCCGCAGACCTCTGCACATCCCCTCTCATATTTCCTATCAGGACGCGGAGCGGGCGATGTAACTATACCGAGATCAAGACCGAAACGGGTTTCGTATACAACCGCCGTACCCGGATATATGACGCTGTCATATGCGCAGAGACAGATGTCGTTGTAACTCGGGTTCTTAATTATATAGATATAAGCCTTATCTTCCTGGCTCACATACTTTTCATGTTTCATGCTAAAAAAGTAACATGACACAATTAATTAAGCAATAAGCACTTTATGGACAAAGAAACTGTTTTGATGGTATTTTCCACTCATGACACTGACACTCGCACCGCTTGCCGGCTATACGGACAAGGCATTCAGAATGATAGCTTCCGCTTTCGGAGCCCAGGAAACCGTTACGGAGATGGTATCGGCAGAAGGGCTTGCAAGAAAAAGCGTGAAAACCAGAGCTCTGATGGAGAAATTCGATGAGAGTGAGAATCTGACACTTCAGCTTTTCGGTCCGGACGGGGATACTTTTAAAAGAGCTCTTAAGGAATTCAGATGGCAGGAGTTCAGCAAAATAGACATAAATGCCGGATGCCCGGTTGCAAAGGTAGTTAAAACGGGAGCGGGATCCGCACTCATGAGAAAACCTGAAATCGCAGGGGAGATTATCCATATCATTAAAGAGGAGACCGGACTGAAGGTATCAATCAAATTCCGGCTCGGCTGGGACGAAGGGAGCATCAACTACCTTGATTTTGCTGAGACAGCAGTAAAAAGTGGAGCTGACGAACTCACACTCCATGCGAGAACGCGCAGTCAGCTTTACTCTGGCCAGGCAAGAAAAGAGCACTTCAAGGCATTGAGAGCACTTTTTCCAAAAGATGAGAGCACTTCACCGCTAATTAACGCATCCGGAGATGTTTTCAGTGCTGAGGATGCGAGGCTATACCTTGAGGAGTACGGAATGGATGGCGTGATGTTCGCCCGTGGGGCTATCGGCAATCCATTCATCTTCAGGGAAACCAGAAAGCTGCTGGAAACCGGGGAATACACCCTACCTTCCACAGAAGAGAGAATAGGCACGGCTCTAAGACATCTTGAACTTGCAATCTCGTTCTATGGTGAGCAGACAGCAGCACGGGAAATGAGAAAAGTCATGATGTCCTATGTAAAAGGGATAAGGAATTCAAGCCAGATAAAGGCGATGATGACGACGGCCACATGCTATCAGGATTATGAGAATGCGCTAAAGCTTCTTGCTCTCTAAAAGAAAGAAAATTGTTCTTGAATTGTGAATTTCCATATGCTAGCGTTTAAATAAAGGAGTATTTATGCGCGTTCTGGTTCTAGGTTCGGGAGCTAAAGATCACGCGATGACATGGTGGCTGAGTAAGAGCTGTTTCATTTCAGGCCTTTTCGTTGCAAAAGGGAATTACTGCACTCCGGACATCGCGGGAAAATTGGAAAATGTCGATCCCTCTGATGGGCAAAGTGTGTATGAGGCTTGTCTGAAACACTCTATCGATCTCGTATTCGTCGGGACTGAGGCACCATTATTGACCGGTGTCATAGAATACCTGAATGAAAGAGGAATAAAGACATTCGGAGCACCCAGCAGATCAATAAAACTAGAAGATGACAAGGCTTTCAGCCGTAACTTCACAGACCGCCATAACATCCCAACCCCCCGCAGAAGCCTTTTCGCAGATATCTCACAGATGGAGAAATACCTTACCCGTCATAAAGGGAAGGAGTTCATCGTAAAGAGCAACAACATCTCCCCCAGCAGGGAGACGCTGAGCTCATCAGACACTGGTAAGCTCCTTGAGTATGCGAAGAAACTTATACAGAAAGGACCTGTATTCCTAGAGGAGTATGTTCCTGGCCTGCCAATAACAGCTACAATACTCCTCGATAACAGAAGCTACCTTACACTTCCAATCGTAAGTGAGTACTCAAGAAGAAGGGAGGGGGATGATATCCCTACTGGTGGAATGGGAGCAATATGCCCTGTTCCGATACATGAGGATATAGCCACCGCAATAAAGGAGAAGATAATCGCCCCCACACTGTACGGCATGAAAGTCGAGCAGCTCTCATATCGCGGCGTACTTACATTCTCGATCATAATAAAGGAAGACAGGGAGCCGGTACTCGTGGATTACCACGTGCGCTTCAATGATCCCGCGGCACAGGCATTCGTACCGCTTGTGAACAATGATTTCCTTGATATCCTGATCGCTATGGGCAATGACAGGCTTTCCGATGTGAAGCTATCAACATCCGATGATTTCACAGTCGCCGTCGTACTTGCAAGCGAGGGCTACCCTATGGAAAGCATCACAGGACGCAAAATAACAGGACTGACTAATATCAGAAGACTGGAAATGGAAGGACATCCTCTGATTTTCTGCGGTGCTGTCGATGCCAATGCAGAAGGAAATCCAGTGACAACAGGTGGAAGGGCCATAACCGTGGTAGGAAAAGCCGGAAGTATCGAGGAAGCCAACAGGGCCGCCTATAAGGCACTTGAAAACATCCACCTGGATGGAGGCTGGTTCCGCACCGATATAGGAAACAGGTTCTTCCAGAATTAACTGTGGTTTTTTCTATACTGATAAAGCAGTATGCCTGTCGCAACTGAGACGTTCAGAGAGTCTATGTGCCCCCTCATCGGTATGGAGACCACATAATCTGAATTCTTTCTCACAAGCGTTGAAATCCCGCTTCCTTCGCTTCCCATTACGAGCACTGTACGATTACTGAAATGCTCATCATAGCTCGAGCTTCCATTCATATCGGCAGCATAGACCCAGAAGCCATTCGCCTTAAGTCTCTCAAGTTCACGGGAAAGATTCGTAACCACGGCAAGAGGAACATACTGTGCAGCCCCGCTTGAGACTTTCACGACGGTCTCATTCGCCTGAACGCTCCTTCGCTCAGGGATGATCACCAGATCGACACCGAACTGGTCTGCACTTCGAAGAATCGCTCCGAGGTTATGAGGGTCGGTTATGCCATCAAGCATCAGCACTAGGTAGTCATTCTCCTCAGAAAGAGAGGAGATGAAATCATCAACACTTATCTCCTTAAGGCGGCTGGCACCTTTCCTCGGTCCCCCAAGGTCAAGTATGGCACCACGGTGATCAATGCCGGGAGCCATGCGGTCAAGCTCATCACGGCTTACCTTCTTTACGGCAACCTTGCCTGTACACTGAGCCCTGAACTCAAGCTTGTTAAGTCTCTCTCCGCCAGAGCGCATAAGATAGAGAGTGGATCCCGCCGCCGCCTTCTTAAGGCCTTCCTCAATCGCATGATAACCGTAAATTCTTTCACCCATGATTAGCTATTCTATTTTATTTTCAAGGTGTAACTCAAGAGAAAAAAAGCCGGCCAAACGGCCAGCTCTGAATCATGCATCATATTCCATCGGTGTAGGCTTATCGGTATCTCCAAGCTCCTCTGCAAGGTCCTTGACGATCCTGCGAGCCTTGAGAGATAGCCTTCTGGGCACATCAACCACGATCTTGAGGTACATGTTACCCCTCTGAGAGGAATTGATGAAAGGGAATCCTTTTCCCTTGAGACGGAGAATCTTTCCAGACTCCGTTCCCGCAGGGATTGCAACCTTGATCTCAGTCCCGTCGATAGTCGGCACATAGATGTCCGCTCCGAGAACAGCCTGAGTAAAGGAAATTGGAATCTGGAGATACACATCCTGCCCATCACGGACAAAGTACTTGTCGTCACGGACGGTTATGAAGATATAGAGGTCCCCGTCCGGTCCCCCGTTCTCACCGGCATCCCCTTTTCCACGCAGGGTAAGACGGCTTCCAGTCTCAACTCCGGCAGGGATCGTCACCATGAGCTTCTCGCTCTTTCTGACCGTACCTGAGCCATGACATGTACCGCATGGGTTCTCGATTATGGTACCAGTTCCCTGACAGGTGGAACATGTAGTAGCCACCTGGAAGAATCCGTTACCTCTTGCCACCTGCCCGCTTCCATGGCATGTGGGACAGGTCTTACGTCCGCTTCCTCCGCTTCCGCCACATGTCTCACACTTCACCTTATGGGCAAATGAAATCTCCTTCTTACATCCGGAGACCGCCTCACTGAAATCGATTGTCAGCTCATAACGGAGCGACGAACCAGCCCTTCCCGCGGCTCTCTGAGAGGACCTGCGTCCACCGCCGAAGAAAGATTCGAAAATATCTGAAAAACCACCGGCACCTCCGAAGATATCGGAGAAATCACGGTAAACATTGCTGTAGTTACCTGCTCCGGCAGCTCCTTCAACTCCTGCAAAGCCGAACTGATCATAATTGCGTCTCTTCTTATCATCGGAAAGGATTTCATAGGCTTCACTCGCCTCCTTGAACCGCTCCTCAGCCTGCTTATCATCAGGATGGGTGTCAGGATGGTTCGCAAGAGCGATCTTCCTATATGCCTTCTTTATCTCATCCTGAGTTGCGGTCTTTGAAACTCCGAGAACTTCATAATAATCACGCTTTGCCATTTTTTCCCCTTAAACACAGGAAAACAGCATGTTAACATGCTGTCTCCCTTTTTCATTATAAGATATTGTGAAGAGCTTACTTGACCTCTTCAAAATCGGCATCGACAGAGCCATCATCATTCTTATGCCCCGCGCTGCTCTGTGCCTCAGGTCCCGGCTGAGCGTTCTGATTCTGAGCTCCCTGCTGCTGTGCCTGCTCGTAAATCTTCTGTCCAAGCTGCATTGAAGCCTGCTGTACAGCATCTGTCTTGCTCTTGAGCTCCTCAGCTGTCGCATTAGGATTCTGAAGTACACTCTTGAGATCGTTCAAGGCATTCTCAATTGAACTCCTTTCACTCTCAGATACCTTGTCGCCATAATCCTTCAGAGCCTTCTCCGTCTGGTAGACAACGCTCTCAGCGGTGTTCTTGGCCTCAATCGTCTCACGAGCCTTCTTATCATCGGCGGCATGAGCCTCAGCCTCCTTCACCATCTTCTCAATCTCAGCCTCGGAAAGTCCGGAAGAGGATTCAATAACAATCTTCTGCTCCTTACCAGTTCCAAGATCCTTAGCACTTACATGCACGATACCGTTGGCATCGATATCGAAGGTAACCTCAATCTGAGGTACTCCACGGGGTGCCGGTGCGATTCCGACAAGATCGAAGTTTCCAAGGGTCCTGTTCTGACTTGCAAGCTCCCTTTCTCCCTGAAGAACGTGGATGGATACCGCAGTCTGGTTATCGCTTGCAGTACTGAAGATCTGGCTCTTCTTGGTAGGAATTGTCGTGTTCCTCTCGATAAGCTTCGTCATGACACCGCCAAGAGTCTCGATACCGAGTGAAAGCGGTGTTACATCAAGCAGAAGGACATCCTTAACATTACCACTGAGAATTCCTCCCTGAATTGCAGCTCCTACAGCAACAACCTCATCCGGGTTGACTCCCTTATGAGGCTCCTTTCCGAAGAGCTCCTTTACAAGAGTCTGTACGCAAGGAATTCTTGAAGATCCTCCAACAAGGATGACCTCATCGATCTGACTTGCGGAAAGACCTGCATCCCTGAGAGCGTTCAGACATGGTGTCTTGGTTCTTTCTACGAGAGGTGCGATCATCTGCTCGAACTTAGCCCTTGAGAGCTCTACCTGCAGGTGGAGCGGACCACTTGCGTTCGCGGTGATGAACGGGAGATTGATCGTTGTCGTAGTTGAAGAGGAAAGAACAATCTTAGCCTGCTCAGCAGCTTCCTTGAGACGCTGAAGCGCCATCTTGTCCGTTGAGAGGTCGATACCATTCTTAGCCTTGAAATCCGAGACGAGCCAATCGATAATCACCTGGTCAAAGTTATCTCCACCAAGGTGTGTATCTCCGTTCGTACTCTTAACCTCGAAAACTCCATCTCCAAGCTCAAGAATTGAGATATCGAAAGTACCTCCACCGAGGTCGTATACAGCAATCGTCTCATCCTTGCTCTTATCTTTTCCAAAACCGTATGCGAGAGCGGCTGCTGTCGGCTCGTTAACGATTCTCTTAACATCGAGACCTGCGATACGTCCAGCATCCTTCGTAGCCTGGCGCTGTGCATCATTGAAATATGCAGGAACTGTGATAACAGCCTCAGTGATGGTCTCACCAAGGTAATCCTCTGCGGTCTTCTTCATCTTCTGGAGAATTACAGCACTGATTGCCTGCGGAGAGAGCTTATCTCCGTTCACATCCACCTTAACCTCGTCACCAGCTCCGGCAACGACCTTGTATGGAACCATCTTGATCTCTTCTGCAACCTCATGGAACTTTCTTCCCATGAATCTCTTGATTGAATAGATCGTGTTCTCAGGATTTGTGATCATCTGGTTCTTTGCAGGCTTACCCACAAGACGGTCATTTCCCTTATATCCGACTACGCTTGGGGTGGTCCTATCACCCTCGCTGTTCGCTATTACAACGGGCTCGTTACCTTCCATGACTGCCACGCAGCTGTTAGTGGTACCGAGGTCAATTCCTATAATCTTACTCATTTCTATGTTCTCCCATTAGTTATCAAGTTTAAAGATGAATCATCCGATTCACGAAATCAAAATAATAAGCGGCGGGGCAATCGTCAAGCCTTTACAGGCTTTGCAACCATAACTTTTGCTGTCCTTATTACCTTGCCATGCAGCTTATAGCCAGGCTGGAACACGCTGATTACCATCTCCTCGTCAATTCCCTCCTTATCCTGCACGGCATAAGCCTCCATCACCGCAGGATCGAAAGGCTTGTCCAGGGCCTCTATCGCCTCAAGTCCCCAGTTGGTTTTCAGGATTCCGAGTATCTGACTCTCGACCATGCTGATTCCATCCTTGAGGGCTTTGAAATCCTCTGCCTTGTCAGCAGCCTCAAGGGCCCTTGAAAAATTGTCAAGGGGATCAAGCAGATCTTTTATCAGGGACTCGTTTGCATAAAGAACGGCGGACTCCTTATCCTTCATAAGCCTCTTGCGGTAATTCTCAGTCTCCGCACGATATCTCAGCTCGTCTTCCTTAAGGGTCCTTACCTCCTCCTCGAGATCTTTAATCCTGTTTGAGAGCTCCTCCTCCGCACTGACCTCATCCGTCTCAGCCTGTGCTGTTTCCTCGTTAAGAAGCTCTTCCTGTTCCTTGTTATCTTTTTCTTTTTTCTCGTTTTCCTTTTTCATGAAATACCACCTTTAAAGCGTACCAAATGGGAAAATAATAAGAGTAAGCTAAAGCGTCAAGGCCTTAATCGTCCTCATCATCCAGATTGATCTCTTCCTCTTCTCCGATGAATATGTCATCAGGGAACTGCTCGATGATTGTCTCCGCCCTGCTCTTCTTCTCATCTTTTTTCTCTTCCTTCTCCAGGCTTCTTTCTTTTTCGAGGCGGAGTTTCACGGTCTCGGCCTCCTCTCTCATCCTCTTTTCCTTTGCCTGACTGAGCTCATTCTGAGCCTTCTCGATATCCTTATGCACATCGTTTATCTGGGAGACAAGCCTGCCATGCTCCTTCTGGCTCTTATAAAGGTCCTCACGTGCTTCGGTCACCTGCTCCTGTATCGCGGTAAGATTCGCTTCGCTTAAGGATATCTTGTCATTTAACTCCTTGAGCCTTGAAAGGGTCTCAGAAAGCTTATCAGCCTCCCCTGAGGACAGCAGGGCTACAGTCTCCCTCGTATCCTTTGCCCTTTCCGCAAGAATTTCCATCTGCTCGGTAACGGCGGCTTTCATCTTCTCGAAATTACCGCTTATGCTCTCAAGTTCCTCCGCAAGAGCTACTCTGTAACCTATCCTGACCTTCTCCGAATAGGCATCCTTCTCCTTAGAAAGGGACAGAATCCTGTCATCAACATCCTTGGCCATGCTGGAAATGCTCTCTTTCAGCTCGCTCTCACGGGAACTCATGCGCTTGTCGAGATCATGATATTTCTCTTCCAGAAGCTCATCAAGGGAGCCCTTCTGAGAGTTCAGATTCTGCAGTGCCGTCTCCTGGAACGCATTTAGGCGCTCCGTGCACTCTTTGAGCTTCTCATCAAGTGTTCTCTTCTCCTCATCAACATCCCTCTTCATACCATCAAGACTTGATGTGAGTTCACTCCTCATACTATCAAGCAGAGCACGCTCCTCCTCTACGAAAGCTCTCATGCTATCTTTAAGACTCTGATTGGTAGAGCTTGCATTCTTTATTGCCTCTTCAACCTCGCTCCGGTACGTCCTCACCTTCTCAGTGATGCTCTCTGCAACCCTGGTCTGCTCCTCACACTCCCTGCTAAAACCCTGTTTCTCAACGTTTATGAACTCCACAAGCTGAGCCTTCTGCCTCTCAACAGCGCTTGAGAACTGGCTGAGCATATCCGTATTCTCACTCTTCTGGAGAGCCGCCTGCTGCTTTAGCGATTCCTGAGTGGAAGTGACAAGACGCACATACTCAGCTTTGAGATCCTGCATCTGGTTCACAAGGAGTTCCGCCTCCTCATGGAAAGATTTCACAAAGTCCGATACGCTCTCTGCCTTCCTTACCTCCTGCTGCACGACGGCGATCCTGTTCTCCGCCTGCTCAGTCTGAAGACGGAGCTTATCAAGGGCACGCCTGTAGTCCACACATATGCCCTCAAGCTGTGTCAGGTCCTTCTGATGCTGGCTGAGCCTGTCAAGGCAGGTATTCACGATATCAACGGTATTCCTCGCCTTATCCACATGGGTCTGGACGTTATCTGTACAGTCCTGAGCGGTCGTTATCAGGCGCTGCGTAGTTGCGGAGACCTCGCTTCTGAAACTTTTTATCTGGGCGTTCACATTCGCCAAGCTTCTTGATTTCTTGTCAGAAGACCTGACAGAGAAGAAAATCAGAAGTGACAGAACAAATAGAATAACCGATATCACGATATTGAGCATTTTAACCCCCTATAATAACTTCTCTCTCATCTCAGCATAGGAAGAGACCACCAAATCCGCCGCACTCTTCTTTGCTTTTCTCGCATCCTTAGTAATCAGAAGGCTTTTCATGCCCGCATTTCTTGCCCCAAGGACATCCTTCTTCTCACTGTCTCCAACATATAGTATCTCCTCCGCATTGAGGCAAAGGCGCTCAGAGAGGAGACGGAAAGGAAGACGGGAAGGTTTGAGGTGTCCTATATCCTCACTGCAGATTACGAACTGAGGAACATCCTCGATCCCCATTGCCTTCAGTTTCGTTCCGACAGGAAAATCGGTAAGGAATGCCACAGAAACGATCTTTTTCAAATCCCTAAGAAAATCCGCCATTCCCGGGAACATCCTTACAGAGAGGAATTCCTCCTCCCACTTTGCATGAAAAACACTCCTCTCCTTCTCAAGGAACCAATCCAGATCCTTCCTTTCCCCGTACATGATAGCAAGCTCTCTCCTCTTGAAATCATCGGCTGATGAAAGAGGGAAATCGGAGAACCCATCCTCCTCTCTCATCTTTCTACGCATCATAAGATACCTTAGTGCGAATGGAAGATCTGCCAAGGCTGTTTTAACTAGGATTCGGTTCGTCTGGCTCTTAGGATAGAGCGTTCCGTCTATATCGAAACATACAGCCTTGATTCCGTGCTCAGAGATATAGCTCACTTTCCTTTCCTCTGCTTCCTGTTACGGACTATCTTTTCAGCCCTCTCCCTCTCTTTTCCAAGACGGGCTTTTCCTCCCGGCTTCTTCATGACTCCCTTGCTTTTTGAAGATGCGGCTGTGCGCCTGACAATGCGCTGCGCATCCGCCTCCTCCTTGCTTGGTCCCTTGTCATTCAGGCTTGGATTGCGACGCCTCTCCCTGAGATTTATCTCTATTGGAACAGAAGAAAATCCCAGCTCCTTCCTTATCTGGTTCTTTATGTACTGCAG
Source organism: uncultured Spirochaetaceae bacterium (assembly GCA_944389025.1). Lineage (GTDB taxonomy): Bacteria > Spirochaetota > Spirochaetia > Sphaerochaetales > Sphaerochaetaceae > Ornithospirochaeta. The sequence goes on along the minus strand of CALXKU010000003.1, from coordinate 28,911 downwards.
ATATGTCTCGGGAAAATCCTTGATCCTGTTCACAAAGAGCAGGAAACGCACAGGGGTCGTGGAGACCTGGGTCGCATAGAGAATCTTGAAATAGCCGTCACTGGCCCGGGGAATCTCATAGCTTGTCGTCCATTCCTTGAGAGCGTTATTCAAATCCGCGGTATCTACTCTCTTATTAAGCTGCCTCCACACAGCCCATACGATATCGAGCATCTTGGCAACGCCATCCGCCTCCAAAGCGGAGATGGTGACGATAGGAGCAAAAGAAAGGATCGGAAATAAGAAGCGTACCCTGTCCTTTATGGCTTCCACCTGGTTCGGAACACCGGAAAGGAGATCAGCCTTGTTCAGTACTATTATTATTCCCTTTCCACGACGCACGATGAGACTTGCGATCTTCTTGTCCTGCTCTGCAAGCCCTTCCTTGATATCCACCATCAATAGCACGACATCCGCCTCATCTATCGTTTTTATCGCCCTGTTAACGGAGTAGTACTCGACATCCTCCTCAACCTTGCTCTTTCGCCTTATGCCGGCGGTATCAAGAACGGTATAATCGGTCCCCTTGTATTCGAATGTACCACGCATGACATCACGCGTGGTACCCGCAATCTCGCTGACTATCGAAATGTCCCTGCCTGTAAGGAGGTTCGTAAGCGTGCTCTTACCCGTATTCGGCTTTCCAAGAATTGCGATTTTAATGCGTTCCGGTTCCTCAGGCTCCTCATCAAGCCTCTCAAGGTTCAGCATACCGAGCATCGTGTCCTCAAGCTCCTCAAAACCGAGTCCATGAGATGCTGATATCCCGACAACCCTCTGATAGCCGTAGCTGAAATAATTCCAGACAAGATCGTCACGGGAAGGATCATCCACCTTGTTTACAACAAGAACGACCTTGTCACTGTATGGTCTGAGCTCCTCTATGAGCATCATGTCCTCTCCTGTTATCTCCGTACACTCGAGCACAAACAGGATAAGATCCGAGATTTCAACGAGGGAAAGCGATTTCTCACTTACCGCATAATCAAGTCCTTCCTTCTCAAGCTTTACACCACCGGAATCTACCAGCGTTACGGGGTGGTTCCCAAGGAGGTATCTTGCAGGAATTGGATCCCTTGTTACTCCGGGAGTCGGATCGGTAATGGCACGACGCTCTCCGATGAGCCTGTTAAATAGTGTCGACTTACCCACATTCGGACGCCCGATTATGCTGATCAGCGGAAGCGACCTGTCTATATCTGCCTTATTTCTTATTTCGAGTTTTTCTCTCATCTAAAAATTCCTTAACTTTCCTCTCTATCTCGATATGACTAGATTCTGAGAGTACTTCATTTACAAGTCTTGAGCAATCACCATAGGAGAGTGAGGGGATTACACCCCTGAGCACCGGGATGCTTGCCGGGCTCATGCTGAGCTCATCAAGGCCAAGGCCTATGAGGATGGGAAGATAGAGAATCTCGGATGCCATCTGACCGCATATACCGACCTCGATTCCCGCATCATGGGCGTTATCCACCACGAGCTTTATCAGGCGCAACACCCCCGGATGAAGCGGTTCATACAGGTAATTGGTCTTGTCGTTCCCCCTGTCAACCGCGATCGTATACTGAATGAGGTCGTTTGTACCGATTGAGAAAAAATCCACCTTCCTTGCAAGAATATCGGATATCATGGCTGCCGACGGAACCTCGATCATCGTACCAACCTTCATGTTCTCATCAAAGTCGATCCTCTTGCGTCTGAGTTCATTTTTCACATCAGAGAGGAGAGAAAGCGTCTCCTCCAGCTCCTCCACTCCGCTTATCATCGGGAACATCATCTTTACATTGCGATATCTTGACGCGAGGAGAATCGCCCTCATCTGAGCCATGAACTCCGCCTTATGAGCAAGCATGTAGCGAACAGCACGCCATCCAAGGATAGGATTGTCCTCTTCGATCATCCCCTCTGTTTTCTTATCCCCTCCGATATCGAGAGTTCTGAAAACGACCGAACCGCGCCCTGACATCAGCCTCGCAGTCTCCATATATATCTCGTCTTTCTTATCGCGGCTGTTAAATATGTCGTTCTTTATTGCGATGAACTCCGTTCTGAAAAGCCCTATATTCTCAGCCCCGGAAGATATGGCATCATTCACATCTTCCAGCCATTCGATATTGGCATCGAGGGTAACTCTCCTGCCATCACTGGTATAAGAGAGTTTCTCACTTCTCCTGTCAAGGCCTTTAAGGAGCTTCTCCCTCTCCTTCTTCTTACGTTCATACTCCCTTATGACAGAATCCGTTGGATTCTTTATGACTATGCCATGCTCCCCGTCAACGATGACAAGCTCTCCTTCCTCGAGGGTGGAGGAGAAACCTGCAACCCCTACAACGGATGGAATCTTCTTGCTCTTCGCAATTATGGATACATGGCTCGTTTTTCCACCGTTGTCCAGGACTATGCCCTCTATGTTCTCAAGCCCCTCAAGACCTAGCAGTTCGCTTGTCAGGATGTAATCCGCCACGAGCACCCTCTTGTCACGGACAACGATATGCTCTCTCCTCTTTCCAGTCAGAGTCTCGAGTATGACGTACTCGATATCGCGGATATCGATTATCCTCTCCTTGAGGTACTCATCCTCGACAGTGCTGATAACCCTGATTATCTCCTCTGTGGCCTCCTCTACAGCCCATGGAGCGCTATATAGTTTTTCAGATATGAGTTTCTTTATCGACTTGCGGTACTCCACATCGTCCAGCATAAGGAGCTCGACGGAATAAAGGGCTCTCTCACTATCGCCTGTCGCATGCTCAAGATATTCCCTGTATTCGCTTATAAGAGATGAGAAACATCCATCAAGCCTCTCAATCTCATCATTTACTGAAAGCTCTGGAATATGCTCATGAAGTATTACGAGCTTGTCATGCCTGTAAACGAATGCACGCCCGATCGAATAACCCGGGGATGATGATATTCCATTAATTTCAGTCATATATTAATATTAATAATTGAATAACTTGATTGTAAAGGTACTATGAGGATATGAAGGAAGGAAAAAACATACGCAATACCCTGGTCTGGATACTGGCATATATCATATTCACCATCGCTCTTTTTTTCTACTTCAGGCCCTCGATAGCTACGAACATGAATGAGTATGCATACCTCGATGCTCTCAATGAATACAGAAGAGTCCTTCTGGAAGAGAAGAAAACAGAGCTGGATATCGTACTTTATTCGATTGATGGCCCGACAGTGGCACGCAAGGAATGTGAGATCGGCTTTACAGATGAGGACCATCTCCGTCTGGAGGCCCTGCTTGATGGCCCGGGAAATGAGAACATTGAGAATGGACTCATCTCATATATCAGTCCGAAAACAAGACTGATCGGTCTTACAATCAGGGACGGCATTGCCTATGTGCAGCTTTCAAAGGATTTTCTCTCATCAAAAGATATCGATAACGCGAAAAAGCAGATAGAAGAAACCCTCAGTCTCGCACATCCGGAGCTGAGGGTTGGAATCATCATCGATGATGAACTCATTTAGTGAATCTTTTTATTGATAGGGCCCTTCCTGTATCGCGATCGGCCTCCACGATTATACCCTGTATATGAGCTCGCCCCTCTTTGACCTCACTCTTGATCGGAAGCTGGGTAAGCACCCTTTCTATCGCCTTGTCCTCCCGGCTGCCTATAACGCCATCAAGAACACCTGTAAGTCCTAAATCGGTTATGTACGCGGTCCCTCCAGGAAGGATTTTCTCGTCTGCCGTCTGCACATGGGTATGAGTACCAGAAACAGCAGTAACCTTCCCATCAAGATAGAAAGCGAGAGCCTCCTTCTCTTCCGTATGTTCCGCATGGAAATCCACGAAAATAAGAGGGGTGGTCTTCCTTATCTTCTCAACAAGGGCACCGACGGTCTGAAACGGACAGTCTATCGGAGTCATCGAATACCTGCCCTGCGCATTTATGACAGCAATACCGTTCTTTATCGTATACCCCTTCCCGATTGTTCCCGCAGGGTAATTAAGAGGACGTAGGATATTATCGGCCTTGTCCAGTGTCTGATAGATCTCATCCTTCTGCCAGATATGGTTGCCGCTGGTTATCACATCGATTCCCATCTTAAGGAAGTTATTGTAATCCTCAAGGCTTATTCCAAATCCATCGGAGGCGTTCTCCCCGTTGGCAATCACGAAATCTATCTTCTCTTCCTTCACAATTGAGGAAAGGGAAAGGAAGAGGGCTCCCATACCTGAGGAGCCCGAAACATCTCCAAGTTCAAGAACTCTTACTGTTGACACTATCTTGCATACTCCACGACTCTGAGCTCGCGGATGATCGTAACCTTGATCTTTCCAGGATATCTTAGCTCAGCTTCAATCCTCTGTGCGATTCCCGTTGCAATCTCCCTGGATTTCTCATCGGAAACACTGTCAGCATTAACGAGTATCCTGAGTTCCCTTCCAGCCTGAATTGCATAAGCGTTCTCAACCCCGTCAAATCCCTTTGCAATGCCCTCAAGATTCTCAAGACGCTTGATGTAATTGTCCAGAGATTCTCTTCTGGCTCCTGGGCGTGCAGCACTGATGGCATCCGCAATCTGAACGATTATGGATTCGATACAGCTCGGTTCGACATCGTTATGATGAGAAAGCACGGCATTGACAACACGCGGCTCCTCTCCAAGTCTCTTCACTAGCTCGGCTCCGATTTCCGCATGGTTGGCCTCGCTCTCAGTCTCCGCACCCTTTCCGATATCATGCAGAAGGCCTCCGCGCTTAGCGATCTCGGTATCAGCACCGACCTCGCTGGCAATCATGCCGGCAAGGATTGCAACCTCTTTCGAATGCTGAAGGACATTCTGGCCGTAGCTGGTCCTGAAATGCAGTCTGCCAAGGGCCCTGATAAGCTCCGGGCCCATATTGTGTATTCCAAGATCGAAAACAACCTTCTCACCCTCATCAACAATGATTCTGCCAACTTCCTTGCTGACCTTGTTGACGACCTCTTCGATACGAGCAGGATGAATTCTCCCATCCTGAACGAGACGCTCAAGAGCAACACGGGCAATTTCTTTACGAACAGGATCGAAACATGAGATTACGACAGCCTCCGGCGTATCATCAATGATGATATCTACACCGGTAAGGGTCTCAAGGGTCCTTATGTTCCTCCCTTCACGCCCTATGATGCGTCCTTTCATCTCATCACTTGGAAGTGTGACGGATGATGTTGTGATATCTCCCGAGACCTCGGTAGCCAATCTCTGAATGCTCGTGACTATGATATCACGTGCAATCTTATCAGCCTGAAGCTGAGTCTCGTTCTCTATCTTGTTGATGAATACCTGTCCGTCATGCTGAGCCTCAGCCTTCATCTCTTCTATGATGAGGTTCTTAGCCTCCTCCCTAGACATGGATGCGACTCTTTCAAGCTCGCTGACGAGTGCCGCCTCCTTCTCCTCGATAGCCTTTTCCTTCTCAGAGATGGAGATTTCCCTTTCTCCCAGTTGTTTTTTGACAGCATCAAGCTCATTCTGCTTGTGCTCGAGATTCATTTCCTTCTGCAGAAGCCTTCTCTCGTTCTTCTGCAGTTCCAGTCTTCTCTCTCTTGCATCACGTTCGTTCTGCTGCTGCTCTTTCTGCAGCGCATCACGCGTCTCAAGCATCAGCTCCTTCGCCTCAGCATTGGCCTTATCCTCGATCTCTTTCGCAATCCTGATAGCCTGCTGCTCAGCGGAAGTGAGCTTACTCTTTGCATATATCCAACGGACTATAAATCCGATGCCGATGCCAACTACACAACATAGGAGGGCTATTATTAGATCGAACATCAATAACCTCCCTGATGTATAACTACATATTATTTATTGATAATGGTCTAAAGTTTACCTGCTGTCAAGAATAAGAGCTAAACAATTATGATTCTGCCGATTGAAAATCTTTCCCATTTTGGAAAAATATTCTTAAATTAAAAGAAAATTTTCCATATCAAATGAACCATAAAATGATGACAATATGTAAACACGCAAAAAAATACCCCCACTTCCGTGAGGGCTCAGGATCAATCCTGTTTTTGATAAGGACTTAGTTCTCTGCCTTATCTGCCTTGGCCTTCTTTGCTTCTTTCTTCTCAGCCTTGGCATCCTTCTTTTCAGCTTTGGTTTCCTTCTTCTGAGTCTTTTCTACAAGCTCAAGGATAACCATCTCAGCTGCATCCCCAAGACGATAGCCGGTCTTAAGAACTCTGGTGTAGCCTCCGTTCCTTTCTGAAAAGAGAGGAGCGATCTCCTTGAAGAGCTTGTCGAGGATGGCCTCATCCTTGATGTCACGTGCAATCATGCGGCGGTTGTGAACATTGTCAACCTTAGCACGGGTGATCATCTTCTCTGCCATCTTCCTGACTTCAAGTGCCTTTGCCTTTGTGGTCTCGATTCTCTCATATCTGAAGAGAGAGGTTACCATGTTTCTCTTGAGGGCCGTGCGCTCGCTTGTTGTGCGGGAAAGCGCGTTAAAACCAATTCTATGCTTCATTATCCACTTCCTTGTTCTCTGGAACTTTGATAGACGTCTTTAATACACTGAAGTCAGTCATTCCAAGGGTCAAGCCCCATTCCTTGAGCTTATCCTTAATCTCAGAAAGGCTCTTCTTTCCGAAATTCCTTGTCTTACCAATCTCGTCTTCAGTCTTTCTCGCTAAATCACCGATAGTCTTGATACCGGCATTCTTCAGACAGTTAGAGGACCTTACAGTAAGCTCGAGCTCCTCTACAGGAGTATCGAGAATACTCTTGATTCTCTCCTCTTCCTCATCAACCTCATCGTTGGAAGCAATCTTGCCCTCATCGAAATTGATGAAGATAGTAAAATGATCCTTGATGATCTTTGCAGCCTCTCCGAGAGCATTCTCCGGGCTGATGGTTCCATCGGTATAGATCTCAAGAATCAGCTTGTCATAGTCATTTCTCTGACCGACGCGTGTCGGCTCAATGGAGTACTTGACCCTCTTTACAGGAGAGAAGAATGCGTCAATGGAAATAGTTCCCGGCTCCTCGGAATACTTTTCATTGTACTCTGAAGGAACATAGCCACGACCGAGGTCGATCTGGACTTCCATCTCCATATCACAATCATCCATCATCGTGAAGATCTCAAGATCCTTATTCGTCACGCTCACCTGATTCTTCTCGAAATCGGCACCGGTAATTACACCAGGACCTTTACACGTGATTGTGAGAACAGTTCCCTCTGAATCCTCAGGCATACTGATCTGAAGCTTTTTAATGGCAGCAATGATATCGTTAATATCTTCCCTGACACCGGTAAGCGACTCATACTCGCTTGTTACAAGATGAGCCGTATGGTCTTCACCGCTGAAAGTTGTAAAACGGATTGCCGTTACTGCATACCCCTGGATAGAAGAAAGGAGCACGCGGCGCAGCGTATTACCAACCGTCGTGCCGAATCCTCTTTCAAAAGGATAGGCGATGAACTTTCCATACTCTGCTGTACTTACTGTATGCTCGGAAGTGATTCCCGTAGGCTTTTTAAAACCCTTGAGAAGTGATTTTCTAGCCATTTAATACTCCTTAAATGATAGGTACTGCGGGGTAACCCCGCAGTCAATCAGACACGCCTTGTCTTACGTGGGCGGCAACCGTTATGAGGAATAGGAGTTACGTCCCTGATGGAACGAACCTTGAGTCCGAGAACACCGATTGTCCTTATAGCGCTCTCCCTTCCTACTCCAGGGCCTTTTACGTAGACATTAACCTCTTTCAGACCGTAGTCCATTGCCTTCTTAACAGCTGCTTCACAGATAGTCTGAGCTGCGTAAGGAGTTGACTTTTTTGCACCGCGGAAACCAAGTCCGCCAGCTGATGCCCAGCTGATTGCATTACCGGCAAGATCTGTAACGGTAATGATTGTGTTGTTGAAGCTTGTCTGGATGTAGACATTCCCTTCCAGAACCGTCTTCTTTACTTTCTTCTTTACGTTTGCCATTTCTTACCTACCCTTACTTCTTCTTTCCAGCAACGGTCTTCTTCTTACCCTTTCTGGTTCTTGCATTTGTCTTAGTTCTCTGGCCGCGAACAGGAAGACCCTTTCTGTGCCTGAGGCCTCTGTAGCATCCGATATCCATCAGTCTCTTGATGTTGAGAGCTACCTCAGTGCGAAGGTGACCTTCGATGTTGTACTCTTCCTCGATGACTTTCCTTAAAAGAGCGATCTGGTCCTGGTCCAGAGTGTTAATCCTTACTTCCGGATCTATATTTGTTTTCTTACAGATATCTACAGCGGAAACCCTACCGATACCATAGATATAAGTCAAAGCAATCTTGACCGCCTTATTCGGCAGGTCAACACCTGCTATACGTGCCATCCTGGCCTCCTATTACTTCTGTCTCTGCTTGTGCTTCGGGTTCTCGCAAATGATGCGAACAACACCTGCACGTCTGATTACTTTACACTTGTCACAAATTGGTTTGACACTTGCTCTAACTTTCATTTCGTGAGCTCCTATTACATTTTCTTAGCTTTGCGCTTCTTTACGTCTACAAAGCCATCATGGTGATGCATCTTCATAAGTCCATCAAGCTGACGCATTGTATCGAGGTCAACGCCGACCAAGATGATCAAGGACGTACCTCCGAAGAGCATTGCGACATCACTCGGGAAGTTGAAGAACATCTGAATCAGAGTCGGAATCAAAGCGATGAAAGCCAAGAATATTGCACCTGGGAGAACGATTCTGTTAAGTACCTTTGTGAGATACTCTTCGAGCTTCTCGTTCCTGACTCCAGGAATTGAACCTCCGTTGTCACGGATATTCTTAGCCATCTCAATCGGATTGAGACTGATCTGAGTATAGAAGAATGCAAAACCGATAATCAACAAGGTGTAGATAATCATATAGGGGGCACCCTGAGGATTAAGGAAGTTTGCAACTGCCTGCATCCATCTTACGTTCGAATTATATCCAATCTGAAGTGGGAAGGAAAGAAGTGCAGATGCAAAGATAACAGGAATAACTCCACTTGGATTGATCTTGAAAGGAATGAATGATGACTGAGAGCCATACATCTTTCTTCCGACAACCCTCTTTGCATAGTGCACAGGAATCTTCCTCTGACCCTGCTCTTCATAAACAACAAGGGCAATTACGAAGAAGAACATTACGACAACGAGTACGACTGCAAGCGGGTTGAGAACTCCTGACTGCACAGCGATGATGAGAGAGTAGAATGCAGAAGGGATACGGGCAACGATACCTGCAAAGATGAGCAGAGAAATACCGTTTCCGACACCGAACTGTGTAATCTTCTCACCAAGCCATACGAGGAGCATGGATCCTGCGGTTACAGATACGATCGCAATAAGCGTGAATGGAACGGTTCCAATCGTAAGAGCACCCGGGATTCCCCTGGCATATACTGTAGTCGCAAGGGACTGGAGTATACACACTATGATTGTACCATAGCGTGTATACTGCTGAATCTTCTTCGCACCCTGAGGATCCTGAGACAGCTTCTTCAGAGATGGGATTACCAGCATCAGCAACTGAACGATGATCTGCGTGCTGATGTAAGGCATTACGCCCAGCATGAAAATCGAATAATAGCTGAACGCACCACCTGAGAAGAAGTTCAAATACTCAGTGAAGCTGTTTGCACTAGCTTCAAAGTAATTAAGAACTGCGACAGGATTGATACCAGGAACAGGAATAACCGCACCGATTCTGGATACGGCAAGAAGGCCTAATGTTATTAAGACCTTCTTCCTGATATCTTTCATGCGCATCATATCTACCAGAGTGTTTGACATCAGATACCCTCTATTACTTACTTAACATCTCCGCCAGCTGCCTTGATCTTCTCAGCAGCAGTAGCAGAACACTTAATACCCTCGACAGTCAGAGCTTTTGTAAGCTCTCCATTGCAAAGAATCTTCGCAATCGTCTCCTGTCCCTTGATAAGGCCCTTTGCTCTCAGGCTCTCATCATTTACTGTCTCTCCAGCCTCATAGGAGACCTCAAGATCCTGTAAGCTGATAGCCTGGTATGTGACCTTGAAAGGATAGTTGGAGAATCCACGACGTGCGACACGCCTGTAAAGAGGCATCTGTCCACCCTCGAAACCAAGGCGTACTCCGCCACCGCTTCTTGAGTTCTGTCCGTCATGTCCCCTTCCGCATGCTCTGCCCTTGGAGGAAGCACCACGACCTACAATTGTCTTTTTCTTTGTTGCGCCAAGCGGCTTTACAATCTGAGCCATCTTATACCTCCTCAACCTTCACAAGGTGTGAAACAACGCGGACCATACCCTGATGTACAGGATTGTTATCCCTGATAACGGAGCTGTTAATCTTTCCGAGTCCAAGAGCCTTGATGGTCTTTCTCTGCTTTGGAAGTGTTCCAGCAACGCTCCTGACCTGTGTTATCTTAATCTTGTCTGCCATGATTAACCCCACATTTCCTTAAGAGACTTGCCCCTGTTCTTTGCAATCTTTGCTGCATCGAAGAGGTTCTCCAGTCCATCAAAGGCGGCCTTGACTGTATTGATTCCATTCCTGGAACCGAGACTCTTTGAGATGATGTTCTTGATTCCTGCAGCATCACAGACAAGGCGTACTGCGCCTCCTGCGATAACTCCAGTACCAGGAACTGCCGGCTTCATGATAACAGATGCACTCTTGTACTTGCCGATCACATCATGTGGAATCGTGCTTTCCTTAAGAGGAACGGTGATCATGTTGCTTCTTGCCTTGCCCGTAGCCTTCCTGATGGCATCGGATACGTCGTTAGCCTTACCGAAGCCGTAACCGACCTTACCCTGTCCATCTCCAACAACGACAAGTGCTGAGAATGAGAATCTCTTACCACCTTTTACTGTCTTAGATACGCGATTAAGCTTTACGAGCTTTTCTACGTATGCGTCTTTCTTTTCTTCAAAATCTTTAGACCTTTCCATATCCGCTCCTAGAACTTAACGCCTGCTTTTCTCGCACCATCAGCAATTGACTTGACGATGCCATGATAAAGATATCCGTTCCTGTCGAAGACAACAGATTCGATGTTCGCGTCCAGAATCCTCTTTCCTACAACCTCTCCGAGCTTAAGAGCATCCTCGCAGTTGTTTCTGAGGTTTCTGAGATCTGCTTCTACAGTGGATGCGGAGACCAGGGTCTTTCCACATGTATCATCAATTACCTGAACATACATGTGAAGATTGCTTCTGAAAACAGTCATGCGTGGGCGCTCTGGAGTTCCAGAAATCTTCTTTCTGATGTGAGCCTTCCTCTTGAGCTGCCTTCTTGTCTTATCTATCATTCTGTTCATCAGTTAATCCCCTTATTTCTTACCACCGGACTTACCAACCTTGCGGCGGATTGTCTCAGTCTCATACTTGATACCCTTACCCTTGTAAGGCTCAGGTCCCCTGAGAGAACGGATTTCTGCTGCAACCTGCCCTACGCGGACCTTGTCGATACCAGAAACGGTAAGCTTTGCAGGTCCGTCAGCCACGATGCTAATCCCCTCAGGAATCATATACTCAATCGGTGTTGAGTAGCCAAGGTTGAGCGTAAGGATGCTTCCCTTAACCTCTGCACGGTAACCTACACCATTGATAAGGAGAACTTTCGAGTAGCCCTCGCTTACTCCCTTGATCATATTCGCGATAAGCTGGCGATATAATCCATGGAAGCTGCGTGAAGTTTTCTCATCGTTCTTCCTGGTAACTACAACCTCGTTATCCTTAACCTCTACAACGACCTCGTCTCTTAAAGCCTGTGTGAGAGTTCCTTTGCTTCCCTTTACGGTTACGATGTTATCAGCAATGCTGACACTTACTCCTGCAGGAATCGCTACCGGTAATTTTCCAACTCTTGACATGTCCTACTCCTTACCAGATAGTGCAAATAAGCTCTCCACCGACCTTTGCATCTACAGCCTTTTTGCCTGTGATGACTCCGGTAGAGGAAGAAACGACTACAACACCGTTACCGTTGAATACGCTTGGCATATCCTTGTAACCGCAGTATACGCGGCGGCCCGGAGTTGAGATACGATCAAGCCCATGAATTACTGGGTTCTGCTCATCATCATACTTTAGGAATACGCGGATATATGGAACATTATCCTTCGTAACCTTCTTGAAATTCTTAATGAAACCTTCGTTCTTGAGAATCTTCACAATCTGAAGCTTCATCTTTGAATTGGTGATTTCCACCTTTTCGTGCTTAGCCTGACTAGCGTTCCTAATCTTGGTAAGCATATCTGCAATTGGATCACTCTGTGCCATAACTATCTCCTACCAGCTGGATTTGGTAACGCCAGGAATCTGGCCTTCACTAGCCAATTTTCTAAAGCATACTCTGCACATATCAAACTGGCGCATATAACCACGAGGACGACCGCAAATTCTGCATCTGTTGTAAGAACGGGTGGAGAACTTCGGTGTCTTCTTTGCCTTAATAATCAAAGATTTCTTAGCCATATCTACTCCTACTCCTTACTTAGCAAAAGGCATACCGATCTTCTGAAGAAGCGCGAAAGCCTCCTCATCAGTCTTTGCTGTCGTAACAATAGCGACGTTAAGGCCGCTTACTCTCTCGATCTTGTCATAATCGATCTCAGGGAAGATAATCTGCTCAGTGATTCCGAGGCTGTAGTTTCCGTGGCCATCGAAAGCATTTGGCTTAACACCCCTGAAGTCCTTAACACGAGGAAGCGCAATCGAGATGAGGCGCTCGAGGAAATACCACATGTTGTCCCCGCGGAGGGTTACCATGGCTCCAATCTCCTGTCCAGCCCTGATCTTGAAGTTTGCGATACTCTTCCTTGCCTTCGTCTTAACGACGTGCTGACCTGTAATCTGCTCGAGTTCCTTTACAGCTGCATCGAGAAGCTTCTTGTTAACTGTGGCCTCGCCTACTCCGACGCTGACCGTGATCTTCTCGATCTTAGGAATCTGCATTACAGTCTTGTATCCGAATTCCTTGTAAAGCTCAGGTGCGACTGTCTCAAGATACTTCTTCTTGAAATTTGGAATGAACTTCTCTTCTGCCATCTTAGAGTACCTCACCTGTCTTCTTCGCATAACGGACTTTCTTTCCGTTCTCAATCCTGTATCCAATCCTGCTTGTCTTGTCCTTTGAGAGCAAAGCAACGTTTGAGACGTGGATTGGAGCCTCGACTTCCATCATGCCACCCTTATCCTGAGGACTTCTCTTCTTGATAGTCTTCGTAATCATGTTGGCACCCTGGACGTAGACCCTTTCATTCTTCGGGTCAATCTTCACGATCTTGCCGGTCTTTCCCTTATCCTTGCCGGCAATGATCTTGACTGTGTCATCTTTCTTCAGTCTCATACTATCTCCTACAACACTTCCGGTGCGAGTGAAACGATCTTCATGTAGCCATCCCTGAGCTCACGAGCAACAGGTCCGAAGATACGCTTTCCGCGTGGGTTATTGTTGGCATCAATGACAACGCATGCATTGTCATCGAACCTGATATAGGTACCGTCAGGTCTGCGGTATTCCTTCTTTGTCCTTACGATAACAGCCTTCAGAACATCACCCTTCTTGATGGCTCCGTTCGGAAGAGCATCCTTAACCGCAACAACGATGATATCACCAATGCCGGCAATATATCTATGGCTGCCGCCAAGAACCTTGATGCACTGCACACGCTTAGCACCACTGTTATCCGCTACATTCAAATAAGTCTGCATCTGTACCATGGCATTACTCCTTAGCGTGCTCTCTCGACAATCTCAACGAGCCTCCAGCACTTGTCCTTTGACAGGTGGCGGCATTCCATAATGCGGACAGTGTCCCCATAGTGTGCCTCGTTGCGCTCATCATGAGCCTTGAACTTCTTTGTGGAAACCACGTACTTCTTATAAAGAGGATGGAGAGTCCTGTTAGAAACCTGGACTACGATAGTCTTGTCCATCTTATCGCTGACAACAAGACCCTGCATAATTTTCTTTCTAGCCTGTATCATTTCCTTCCTCTCTTATTTTGCCTTCGCGATTCCGATATCCACAGCGTGGATTCTCGTATTCAGACGGGCAATATCCCTTCTTGTGGTTCTGAGTGCCACAGGATTATCAAGATGACTGAGCACCTTCTGCATCCTGAGGTTAACCAGTTCCTTTCTCAGCTTATCACGTTCTGCTACCAGCTCTTTGTAGCTAAGATCCTTATAAGATTTCTTCATTTCTACTACTCCATATCCGAGCGGACGATGAATTTTGTCTTGATAGGGAGCTTTGAAGCTGCGAGCTCAAGAGCCTCGCGAGCGAGTGTTTCATCAACGCCACCCATCTCAAACATGATTGCTCCGGTCTTTACTACAGCAACCCATCCTTCCGGATTTCCCTTACCGTTACCCTGTCTTGTCTCAGCAGGCTTCTTTGTATACGGCATATCTGGGAAGATGCGGATCCATACCTTACCGCCACGCTTTACGTGTCTTGTCATTGCGACACGGGCAGCCTCGATCTGACGGTTCGTAATCCATCTTGGCTCAAGAGCCATAAGCCCGTACTCACCGAATGCAAGGCTGTTACCCTTATGTGCAACTGCATCGCGTGTTCCGCGCTGCTTCTTTCTGAACTTTATTCTCTTAGGACTAAGCATCGTTAACTCCTTGCCTCTGATTCAGTCTTCTTCTTAACGATAGTTCCGACTGTCTCATCCTCAGCCTTCGCACGGTTAAAGATCTCGCCGTTGAAAACCCATACCTTGATACCGATCGCACCAAAGCTGGTATTAGCAGTAGCTACACCATAATCGATATCAGAGCGAAGTGTGTGAAGTGGTACACGACCTTCCTTCATCCACTCTGTTCTAGCAATCTCAGCACCGCCAAGGCGTCCTGCGCACATGACCTTAACTCCCTGAGCTCCACCAGCCATCGCTTTGGAAACAGCGTTCTTCATCGCACGGCGGAAAGCACCTCTGTTCTCAAGTGTGTGAGCAATGTTCTGGGCAATGAGCTGAGCGTTAGTCTCACTCTTCTTGATCTCCTTGATTTTGATCTGGAGACTCTTATCTGTGAGCTTCTGTAGCTTCTGAGCAACCTTTTCAACTGTTGCACCCTTGGTACCAATGATGATTCCAGGGCGTGCGGTCGAGATTACGAGAGTTACACGCTGTGGCTTGCGGATGATCTCAACATCTGCAATGTCCGCATTCTGAACTTCCTGGCATGCAAGAAGAGCCTTTCTGAGGACAAGATCCTCATGGAGGGTATCCGCATACTCTTTGCGGTCTACATACCACTTTGACTTCCAAGTCTTGTTGATACCAAGTCTAAGTCCGATTGGATTAACTTTCTGGCCCATTACTTACCTACCTTCTCATCTACGATAACTGTGATGTGACTCATCCTCTTGAGCAGGATGTCACGCCTTCCATGAGAGCGTGGCCATACCCTCTTGAGCCTCGGGCCATCATCCACATAGATAGCGGAAACGAAGAGGGAATCCTCGTCAAGCTTCCTGTTCTGATAAAGTGCGTTAGCACCTGCAGACTTGAGAACCTTGGCAATAAGACGTGCACCCTTCTGTGGCATTGCATTCAGAATAGCCTCAGCCTGCGGGTAGCTCTTGCCCCTGATTAAATCTGCGACAGGGCGTACCTTAGAAGGTGAAACCATTAAATACTTGGCAATTGCTTTATAACCTTTAGTTTCCATATAACACCTACTTATTTACCCTTCTTGTCAGATGCATGACCGCGGAAGATACGTGTAGGAGCAAACTCACCGAGCTTATGTCCTACAAGGTTTTCAGTAACATATACTGGAACCCAGGTCTTGCCATTATAAACGGAGATGGTGTATCCAACCATTTCTGGGATGATTGTAGAACTACGTGAGTAGGTCTTAACCATCTGCTTCTGACCAGCTTTGTTTGATTCTAAAATCCTCTTCTCGAGCTTAGCATCGATGAAAGGACCTTTCTTAATTGACCTTGACACTTTCTACTCCTACTTGCGCTTCTTAACGATAAACTTGTTGGAAGGATTCTTCTTGCTGCGTGTCTTAGCACCCTTAGTCGGCTTACCCCAAGGAGTAACCGGATGGCGACCTGCAGCCGTCTTTCCTTCACCACCTCCATGCGGGTGGTCAACAGGGTTCATTACGACACCTCTTACCTTTGGTCTTCTTCCAAGATGTCTGGAAGCACCAGCCTTTCCAAGAGAGACGTTCATGTGATCCTCGTTTCCAAGCTCGCCAATCGTGGCATAGCACTCACCGAAGACCATCCTCATCTCGCCTGAAGGGAGGCGGAGTGTTACGTAATCTCCTTCCTTAGCTATGATTGTTGCGCCTAACCCTGCTGCTCTTACAAGCTGTCCACCGCGTCCAAGGGTGAGTTCAACATTGTGCACGGTAAGTCCAAGGGGAATGTTCTTGAGTGGAAGAGCGTTACCGATTGAGAGTGGAGCGTTAGGTCCGCTAACGATCTCGCTTCCTACGGTCAGTCCCTTAGGTGCAATTATATAGCGCTTCTCACCGTCCTTGTAGAAAACGAGTGCGATGTTCGCGGATCTGTTCGGATCGTATTCAATCGTCTTAACAGTTCCAGGAACGCCATACTTGTCTCTCTTGAAGTCGATGATTCTGTATGCTCTCTTATGTCCACCGCCACGGCGACGTACGCTGATACGACCGAACGTATCGCGGCCAGCCCTCTTTGGCAGTGAGATAACCAGAGTTTTCTCCGGCTTATCTGCCGTGATTTCAGAGCGGACTAAGATCGTTCTCTGGCGGAGGCCAGGAGTGTTTGGTTTATATGATTTAAGTGCCATTTCTCTCGTCCTCCATTAACCTTCTATGGCTGCGATGCTATCGCCCTTAGCCAATGTAACAATAGCCTTCTTCCAAGATGGAGTGTAACCCTTGATGGCACCACCCTTTCCTCTTGAATACTTTGGCTTGCCCTTAACATTCATTACGTTGCAAGCAATGCAGTTTACACCGAAAAGTTCCTTACAGGCCTTCATGATCTCATACTTGTTAGCCTTCGGGTCTACACGGAAAGTATACTTTTTGCATTCAGCTTCACGTGCAAGATTTGATTTCTCGCTCAAGATTGGTTCTAAAATTACCTGATCTGCTCTCATCTCTTACCCCTTAGTTCTCACCATAGAAATCATTAAGGTTGGTGCAAGCGCCTTCAAGGATGAGAATCTTTCTTCCGTAAAGGAGTTCCTTTGCACAGAGCTTGTCATAGCAGAGTACGTGAAGGTAAGGAATATTCCTTGCAGCACGGCGAAGCATTACATCATCATCCTTCATAATGATAACGGTGCGCTGATCTTCTGTGTTAAAAGCCTTCATAATGCGGACAAGATCCTTGGTCTTACCGTTCTCGCTTGTAAAGTCCTCGATAACACAGAGTCTTCCGTCCTCAACACTCATTGAGAGGAGGCTCTTGAGAGCAAGGCGCTTCACCTTCTTCGGTAAGCTGTAGCTGTAATCTCTTGGCTTCGGTCCGAAAATCGTACCACCACCAACTGAGATTGGGGACTTCTTATCACCCCTTCTTGCATTACCAGTTCCCTTCTGCTTATAAGGCTTGGTATTGCTGTAATTGACCTCAGCACGGGTCTTTGTGCAAGCAGTTCCAACTCTTCTGTTAGCTGCTTCATTTCTTATTGCATGGTAGATTGCGCCAGTTGAAACCTCAATGCCGAATACATTCTCATTGAGATTTATTGTGCGGATCTCCTCACCTGTAGTAGAAAAAACCTTCTGTTCCATATCCTAACTCCACTACTTCTTAATCGCTTTCTTTACGATCACAGTGCTCTGAGTTGGGCCAGGAATAGCGCCCTTTACCATGAGAACCTGCATATCGCTATCGATTGCCACAACCTTAAGGTTCTGTACGGTTACCCTCTCGTCGCCCATATGGCCTGCCATTCTGTGGCCCTTGAATGTGCGAGCAGGAGTTGAGCTCATAGCTGTACCACCAAGATCCCTGTGGAACTTGGAACCGTGAGTCGCTCTACCACCACCAAAGCCGTAGCGCTTCATACCGCCCTGGAAACCCTTACCCTTGCTTGTTCCTGTTACGTCAACGAATGTGACATCCTTGAACAGGTCAACGCCGAATTTGTCTCCTACTTTGGCATCCTGGTCGAAATCCCTCATCTCCATAACTATGGCCTTTGGTTCACAAACGTCTTTGAACTGGCCAGCATATGGCTTTGTGATCTGACTTTTCTTCTTGTCACCAGTCGCAAGAACTGCCGCTGAATAACCATTCTTATCTTCAGTTCTATTTGCAATGACGACATTATCTTCAATTTTAATTACAGTCACAGGAGTGAGTCTGCCTTTGTCATCAAACACCTGTGTCATTCCAACTTTTTTGCCGATAAGCCCTAACATCTCTTACCTCAACTTTACTGTCTAATTTCTACGTCCACACCGGCTGGGAGTTCAAGTTTCATAAGGGCTTCCACAACCTTCTGAGTTGGGTCCAATATGTCAATTAACCTCTTGTGTGTTCTCATCTCGAACTGCTCGCGACTCTTCTTATTAACGTGAGGTGATCTCAAGACAGTATACTTATTGATACGAGTCGGAAGTGGTATGGGACCAGATACCTTTGCCCCTGCCTTAACAACAGTCTGAACAATAGCCTTTGAGCTCTGTTCTACCAATTCTGTTTCAAAACCTGTTAACTTGACTCGAATTCTCTCGTTTGCCATTTTCAAAAATCTCCAAAAATCAAAAATACCGACCGAGGTTTCATCAACCCCGGCCAGTTATTAGGTTAGTCCTGAATCTCAGTAACCTGACCGGAAGCTACAGTGCGTCCACCCTCGCGGATAGCGAAGCGGAGACCCTTATCCATAGCAACTGGGTGAATGAGCTCAACATTGATCTCAGTGTGATCGCCAGGCATAACCATTTCCTTTCCTGCAGGAAGGTGGCAAGTACCTGTGATATCAGTAGTTCTGAAATAGAACTGTGGGCGATATCCATCAAAGAACGGGGAGTGTCTACCACCCTCTTCCTTGCTGAGTACGTATACAGTTCCTGTGAACTTTGCGTGCGGTGTAATTGAACCTGGCTTTGCAAGAACCTGTCCTCTTACAACTTCCTTCTTATCAACACCTCTGAGAAGTGCTCCGATGTTATCTCCAGCCTGTCCCTCGTCGAGAAGCTTGTTGAACATCTCAACACCTGTTACAACAGTGTTCTTTGTCTCGCGGATACCAACGATAGAAACTGGATCGTTGACATGTACTGTTCCGCGCTCGATTCTTCCTGTAACAACAGTTCCTCTTCCGCTGATTGAGAAGATGTCCTCAATTGGCATAAGGAACGGCTGATCGACTGCACGTGCAGGAAGTGGGATGTACTCGTCCATAGCGTCGAGAAGCTCGTCGATGCACTTTGTAGCCTCTGGGTTGTCCGGCTGTGTCATTGCAAGATATGCGCTTCCCTTGATAACAGGGCATCCAGCTCCGTCGAAACCATACTCTGTGAGAAGGTCTCTCATCTCCTCTTCTACGAGCTCGATGAGATCTGGATCGTCAACCTGATCACACTTGTTGATGAATACGATGATTGCAGGTACACCAACCTGGCGAGCGAGAAGGATGTGCTCCTTTGTCTGAGCCATAGCACCGTCTGTAGCAGCTACTACGATGATAGCTCCGTCCATCTGTGCAGCACCAGTAATCATGTTCTTGATGTAGTCAGCGTGGCCCGGGCAGTCAACGTGTGCATAGTGTCTGTTCTTTGACTGGTACTCAACGTGCCTTGTGTTGATTGTAATACCTCTTTCCTTTTCCTCTGGTGCGTTGTCAATTGCGTCATAAGCAAGAGCCTTGTCACCGAAAAGCTTTGCACAGTGCATTGTGATAGCAGCTGTGAGAGTCGTCTTACCATGGTCAACGTGACCGATAGTACCAACGTTTACGTGTGGCTTCGTTCTTTCGAATTTTTCCTTAGCCATCAGTTTCCTCCTTGTGACTCTCTAGTCACAACTCAAAAAATATATCATAAAGGCCCAAGCCTTTACCGGTTTGCGAGATTAAACTGATTGCTTTAGTGTTCTTTTAGCTCCAGAGGTCAGCAGGTCAAGCCTGACGACATACGTATTAAACTTATAAAAAACCTACGTTTCTGGAACCACCTGAACTGCACTTAGGCAATCGGTTTGGCTCACCGTCACTGCGCGTCTTAGCCCGCAGAGACACCTTGACCATAATAGGAAATAATTCAAATCATGTCAACACGTTTAAAGAAAAAGATTTAGTTCGCTCCTTCCCTGCTCTTATCGCTCACAATCCGCATAAGCCTGGTAAGAATTATCGCAGCGACAACGGCGGTTGCGAATGTGGATGCCGTAATATTGGCAAGCAGTCCGTTCTGCCCAAGAGGATAAAGCGTGAGAATGAAAACGAGAGGGAAGACAAAAGCCTGGCTTAACGAGATCATTGTCGCATAGAGAGGACGCCCTATCGAGGCGGAAAAACTCTGGGTGGAGAAATTCAACCATCTTATAAGATAGTTGAATGCGAATATGATTATCGCCATATGGGCACCCCTTATTATCGCCTCCGACTCGGAAACGAAGAGAGATGCCGTCCCTTCCGGAAAGAGAATAAGAACAAGGAATGCTATCATGCAGAGTGTTATCGATGCCGTATAACAGCATCTTTCAATCGCTCTTACCCTGTCCTTCCTGCCAGCTCCCCAGTTATACCCGACCGCAGGCTGAAGGCTGTCGCACAGGCCGTACATAGTCGGTAGCACAAGACCGTCGATGCTCATAAGTATTCCATATATGGAGACGGCAGTCGCACCACCGACAGCAAGAAGCGCCGCATTCATCACAATTGATACGATGCGCCCGGACATGTTGCTGAGAAATGATGGGATGCCATTTGCGATAATGACTTTGATCATATGCATATTGAACTCTGGGCGGCGGAAATGAAGAAGCATTTTACCTCTTATGAACGGATACATGTATATGCTCGTTGTTATGAGCATGCCAAGAGATGATGCAAGAGCTGCGAATGCGATAGGCAGACGCATGAGAACAAGGAATATGAGCTGGAAAGTAAAACACATCACGCTCATGAATATGTTGACCCCCATGCTCCTGTTTATCTTTCCGCTTATCCTCGTGTAGTTATCGAAAGCAAAAGACATTGATGCAAACGGTGCGAATATCGCATAGACTCTCATATACTCGGTAGCCTGCTCAGCAATAACAGGATCGGCTCCCATCGCATGGAAGATGAAAGGTGCGGCTATGTAGAAGAAAACCCCGGATAAAAGCCCGAAAAGGAATATGAGAACGACCGCCAGGGAGAATACCTTGTTTGCCTCCTCCCCTTTCCCCTGCCCCAGTTTGATGGAAATCGGAACGGAAGAGCCTACTCCGACAAGATCCGCAAGAGCGAATGCGATCAGAATGAATGGCATTGCAAGATTGAGACCGGCAAAAGCATCCTCTCCCAGCATCCTGCCAACGAATATCGTCTCCGTCAGGTAATATGTGGAAGAAGCGAGCATCCCGATGGCTCCGGGAATCGACGCCTTAAAAAACAAACGTACGGGTTTTGTAGAAATAAATAGCTTCTCGGAATCTTTCTGCTCACTCATATTTGTCCAATTGTATAATCTAAACTATTGAGTTACTCTATAGTCAAGGATGTACACATGCCTGTAAAACACGAACTCACCATAAGCGAGATGGCGAAGATATTCGGCATAAGAAGGGACACTCTCCTCTATTATGACAAGATAGGCCTTTTCAAAGCCGATGAGAGAAGAGAGAACAATTACAGATCATACTCCACAAACCAGCTTCCATTGCTTGATACCATCATAAACCTAAGAGAGCTTGGACTGCCAATCAAGAACATCAAAGAGTTCACAAAAGAAAGAACAGCCGCCTCATTCCTAGCCCTTGCAAGCGGAGCTGTGAACAATATCGATCAGGAAATCAGGAAACTCAGGGAACAGCAGAAACTGCTCAGAAACGCAAGCGATGAGATAATAACAGCAGCAAGCTCGGAATACGGAAAAATTGAGATTGTAGAAATCGGAGAGATTCCAATAAGTCTGAGCGATGAGGGCGATTACTCTTCGGCCCTCCTCTCATTTGACAAGCCGTATGAGCTTTTCATGACAAAACACGAGATCCCATGGATTGAGATGGCCGGTCTGAAGTTCGATCTTGAAAGCCTCGACCTACAGGATTACACGACTAGGTCATACCTGTTTTCCAGAAGAGGAAAGATCAGGAATGCCGTGATGGAAAAAGGACTTTATGCCGTCTCCTATCATAAAGGCAACTGGAGTGAGACTCAGAAATGGAACAGGAGCGTAGTCAGAGAAGCAGAGAAGATGGGTTACAAGGTGACAGGCCCCTGCTACGAGGAATACCCCGTTGCATACCTTGTAGAAGAAGATGAGGACAATTTCATCACGAAAATAAGTATCAAAATAGAACAGATCAAAACTATCTGAGCATAAAGTCCGCCCATTCTCTTTCAGTATCAGAAAGATAATCAGACCAGTAAAATACCCTGTTGATATATTCCATTTTTCTCCTCTCAACAATATCGATGGTTTCTGAAGCGAAATCGAAAGCCCATACACCACGCTCTTGCAGAAAATTCTTACTAAAAACAGAAATAATGCTAAAAACAGTATGAATTTTTTACTAATTTGCAGGAAATTCTTATCAGAAATCATAAAATATCAGATTTTAATAAGAATTCTTTACTACTCTTATTTGCCGTCTAAAGTAGCACCGCCATGCAGAATAGAGTTTAAAATATAAAGGCTTACTCCCACAAAAGAGAATAAGCCATCAAAAATAACTCAAATGCTTGAATAAAAAGTAATGGACCTTGTCAGAGCATTAAAAATGTAAACGACCACTTATTTGTTACTGCCATCTGATTTCAGAATAAAATTGCTCTCGAGGAAAATTAAAGTGAACTGTAATCTCATTTTCTCTTTCAACCTGATTTCCTAATATGCCTTTTATACCATACTCCCCTATTGTATACTCTATAATGGAGGTAGGACTCTTACGCAAATTCTTAATTTTTATTTTATTCCATTCTTCCTGGCTTCCCTCAAAATATATGTCAGTTAACGAGGAAAAAGCTGTAAATGTGTCTTTTTCTATAATGATATATGAGTCTGGAATGAAAATACCTTTTATATCTTTAGTGTCTGCATGTTCTGTAAAAGGATCTTCTGCAAGTGAAATTATAAGATCAGATTTCTCATAGGTATCATAATCTGAGTCCGTATACTCTCCTGCACAGTCATATTCCGGAGCTGCAAAATACTCTGGAAGAGGACCATGATAATAACTTGCTTCCGTATCATAATTAGCCCATAAACAATTATGAAGCATAACCTGATATGTTTCCTCTGCCCCACAGAATTTACAATGCTTCATATCTGTATCATATTCATGATTTCCAGGGAAATTTGTACCTTTGTAGTCACAATTTTCATTTAAACAATAGATATTATGATAGTAACCTTCCCCACTGTCACTAAATGCCCAACTGTGCCCTGTAGGGCTAATTCGAAGGGAATATTCGTCTGAATATCCAGTTTCGTCTGGGGACAAGAATTTTCCTTTACATCTATTACATTCATAGTATGGCTCATATCCATAATTCTCACATGTAGGAGCTATCATATCCTTCTGCACGGGATCGATTTCATGATCAAGATAGTATTCCTCCTCACCAGAAGAATAATCGCATCCTTCGCGCATACATTTCTGTATCCTTAATCCAGGTGTGCTATTACGATCGCAATACTCAGCCTCTCTGATAATCTCAGTTTCCAAGAGATGTTCAAGAGCCGGTATAATAACATCCTCATCCGTAGCATATTCAATATCCGAAGCAAAAGGATCTAACGTCTTCTGTTCACATGAGGAACAAATATAATAGAAAACATTGCCAGGATTTTCACAATCTGCAGCTACCTCTAAAACAGGTTCCCAGTCATGCTTATGTTGCTGATCTTCTGTTGCTGCAGTTAAAGATGGTTCATCAGCTATTTTTGTAAATCGTACACTGGTAATACCTTTAAGGAAATTTAGTGCAGACAAATCGGTCTTGAATGTATTTCCATTGAATTCTAATGGGAATGGATAATACATATCAAAGCCTCCGATATCTTCTGGATTCATAATCGATAAAGTGACGCCATTCCTTGTATAAGGATGTGCCTTGGAAACATATTCTCCTTTTTTAATCACGAGTTCATCCTCAGAAAACGAAAGAAGAATTTTGGTATTGGTAAATGTCTCATCATAGCGATCTGTAAAAGTAACAGGATCCGACTGCCAATCCCCATACATGGTAACATTTGCTCCCGTCATATCCTCATATTTGTCTTGTTCCGCCTGACCACAGGAGGAAAAAGTAACAATGAGAAAAAGAGAAACAATCAAAGCCGAAATTCCATGTTTTTTCAAGTGACATCTTATGAACTTTCTCATAATAACTCCTCTTTTTACTAGCTCAACACTAAAAGTATAAATTATTCTTTAAAATATAACTATAAGATAAAATAAAAAGAAAGCTGAATCAATAAGAAATCTTCAAATAATATTGGCTAATATCAGAGTTTTATAACTTTAAGTTGTGTTTTAAACATCTATTTGATTCTTCTCTTTCCTAATATAGCATCAAGCGAATCTGCTTCTCATCGTGTAAATAAAGAGCCAGGTTGATTGCAGAATCCAATCGATAGAGTTTTTATCATGATTGTCGCACTTTTAAGGATGTGTACACCGAGCTTCAACGTATAGGCCGGACCGCTAAAGGGCGGAGAAATAGAGTGGAGATAATAAACGGGGCAGATGGATAGACTGTACGGAGAAAATGGATAGTCAGCCCGCCTGAAATCGGAGATTCAAATCCACTGAATGCACGAGCTTTACCAGTAACTTCTGAAATATTGATTGAAATTTCCGGAGCAGACCCATTCCCGCAAAAAGAAGAAGAATCAATCATCAACGAATTATATGCAGGAATTACCCCTTTACGTTAGATTTATCTCTTATTTCAATATCTCTTATGCTAAGAATATCTGTAAAAGATACCTTCGAATTGATGATTTTCATCTCGGTACTTCCAAAAAAATAGAAAACGCCCCGTTAAAGGGCCGCCCCAAGCGTATTTCCTATAGTCCTATGAATTCAGTTTCTTTTATTAAACAGATACAGTAAACTCTTACATTATGAGAGATGAGCGAGATGACGCTAGAAAGCAATGATGCACCCTAAGGAATGAAGACTCAGAGTGCACCAGTTTAAAATTAAAAAGGTTATATCTGTTTAAATCAAGTCACATATAACTTTGTTTTTCTATAGATCCTCTGATAGTGGTTGCTTCCAGAACAGCTGCATCCGCTTCTGTTTCGACTCCCAGCTGCTCCTCTACTCCAGTATCAATCTGCAATACTTTAACACCTGAAACGTTTCCACTGATCTCATCAATTGTCAGGTACCATGTCTCAAATGTTGTTCCAGACATATACATCATCTGGATAGGAGAGTCTGTGGAAATAATGAAGGTATCTGGTGTGAATACAGCCTCCCCGCTTCCTGCACTCTCCTCACTTGCAACATTGCCGTAGAAGGTGAGATTCACTGTTGCGGATACAACTGTCAGTTCATCTCCGAAATCAGGAGAGACAATATCAACTCCGCCGAAAGGTCCGGAATATGTAAAACTTGCTCTTCCGTTCTCTTCCCTATACGTACCGGCATTCTGAACATTTCCCATGATCTTCAGGAGAATCTCATCTGCATAGGGCTTGATCTCTTCGTTGATTTCTCCAGGCTGCCCCGGTTCAGGCTCAGGCTCATCTGGATCTGTACCCGGTTCTGGATCAGGAGTATTCTCTCCATAATGTATTGTCACCTTATAATCATTGAAGTCATAATCCCAATAAGGGCTCCAGCCAGAAGGCATGTTTCCTTCTGTCCACGCTACATACACATCGGTAAGTTTCTGGCTGTAATCCCCGATAGCACCTGTAACCTCGACTACACTTGAAGGAATCCTTATGACCTTTAGATTATCACAATATTCAAAAGCCCCACTCTCGATTTTCTCGACTCCATTCTCTATAGTTATCTCCTCAATGCTGTCAACGCTATACATACAGTCAGATGCGACAACCACAGGTAGTCCGTTATGTGTTGCAGGAATAGTCGCAGTTGTCTTTGTTGAATCTGAAGGAAGACCAACACAATAGTAATATGTCCTGTCTTTGGAGATGACATAAGAAAGGTCATCAACTCCATTGCAATAGTTAATCTTGCACGTATTTGTATTTATGCCATCACTCCAGCCGGTCCATCCACTAACACGGGTTCCAAAGGAATTGACGGGAACAGTCAGAGAAATAAGATTATTGCAATCTGAGAAAACATCATACCCAACAGAGGAGATATCTTCAGAAAGAACAATCTCTCTTATTCCACTGTTTGAAAAAGCTCCCTCTTCAATTGTTTCCAAGGAAGAAGGAAGATCCAAAGTCTCAAGACTTGTACATCCCTTAAACATTCCAATGGATATATTTTTGAATCCTTCCTGAAGCTCGACATCTGAAAGAGACGTGCAGTTTAAGAAAGCATACTCCCCCACCATTTCAACAGTTGATGGAATAGTAATTGTTTCAATACCAGATCCTTCAAAGGCGCTAGAATGGATTTCCTTGATGGATGAAGGAATTGTCACGCTTTTTATAGTCTCGCAACCGTTAAAAGCGTTCGATCCGATTATCGAAACCGGGAGACCATTATGTGTTGAAGGAACAACTACTTCTTCAAGGGTTGTTGTAGCAGAATCAAATCCCGTGAAAATATAGCAACTTCTGTCTTCCGAGATTATAAATGATGGCTCGTTGGCTTCTCCATCATACAAAACCTCGCAAGAATCAGGAAGATATGTTGACCAGCCATACCACCCACTTGACTCATCATAGTTTGTGAATGGGATATAGACTTTTTCAAGATTTTCACAGTATCTAAGAAGAAAAATATAAGACCCAACTTCTGATATGTTCTCACCAAATCTTATACTTGAATACCCTACATAATCTAAGCGTCCAACGACTTGGAGAGAATCAGGTAAATACAAGTCGCCTGCCAGTTTTGGAGCATTGTATATGCTAATTTCCTTCAAATTGCCTGGGATGTTCATACTCATCAGTTCAGGGCAATTTTCAACTTCCAAAGATTCGACTGAAGAAGGAATACTTATTTTTACAACATCACTATTCCATATAAGAACTTCCTTTACAGGAATTCCCTTATAGGAAGCTGGAATCGAATATTCAGCCGGCAAGGATATGGGATTCCCCATAGAATCAGTAGTATTGTTTGCCACTCGCAAATAACTTCCATCGTCACTAACTGTAAGCGTAAGAAATCCGTCATCACTTGTATAAGCCATTCCTGACCACGTGTCATCTCCAGAGGAACAGCCAAACAACAACAAAGATAATAAGATGATTAAAAACAGATTTAAAGCGTGTTTTCTCATTTCTTCTCCTTTTTTGTCTTTTAGGCAGAAGCAAATAAAAATATATCAAGCCACTACCCACCCATAGTGCTACCACAATTGCCCCCCCCAATGTCAAGATTTATTACTGTCAGCCGATATTTTTTTAATCTTCAAAACAGCTACTCTCACTATGGTTTGATAAAAAATGCCCTATAATGGGATAGTTAAATGGAAAAGGACATTAATTACCATATGAATCTTCCTTGCAAGAATATAGATTGTCAAAAACAATGAGTTCAATCCGTCCCGCATGTGGCAAGAAGGAACCTTGAAGATGCAAAGCGCATATGGTTTTAATATGCGGTAGAGAGTGATGGTAACATACAGGAACAATCACTGCGTAATGTTACTCGCAACTAATGATTCAAGTTTTTATACTTATCATTCAGCTACGAACGAGCAATAATCCCCCTATTTATTGAATTCAATTAAAGTTGTATTCTCTCTGCTATGAAAGAATACAGCTATAAGACCAAAGGGACATGCTCAAGAGAGATCCTATTCTCTCTCGATGATGAGAACAGAATTCATAATTTACAGTTTATCGGTGGCTGCAATGGCAACCTCAAAGGAATCGGACTTCTATGCGAAGGAAAAGATGCAGCCGAGATTGCAGCTATTTTGGAAGGGAACACATGTGGTTATAAGAACACCAGCTGCCCTGATCAGCTTTCAAAGGCTCTTAAAGAGGCGCTAAAGGCTTAAGTGTTTATTCCATTCTCAGTTAGATAAGCTACGAAATCATTATAGATGTCGATATGGGCTCTTATGTCACCATTCTCAATGAATACAGATAAGAGATTGAGCGCACTGATGAGCTCACCGACATCGAACTCCTCCCCTGCCATCGCCCTCTCATGATATTTCTCCATAAGAGATGCTATGAACATATCATTTCCATTCCTAAGCTCCCAAAGCGTAATAAGATTAAGAGTCGTAGGACGCGAGAGATACACTTTAATCACATCATCGCTATCGCTAACGAATCTGTCAGCATAACTTTTGAGAGAATAATACTCATCATAATCGGGTGTGTACATACTCTTGTTTTATCAGAAAAACGAGTATTACGGAATTCTTTTCGACTCTATTCGCAACATCTCAATTTAACAAAACGCCCCTTTCCTGCATTCATATGAGAGGAGGAAACAAAATATGAATGGAGAGGAAAGATATTCCGTTATCCGGTTCTCTTTCATGCCGTCATATCTAAAGGCGGAGACGATGCTGAGAGATAGCGGGGATGAGTATTTTACGAAGGAGGTGTCCGCGACCGCTCTCGAGGAGCTTAAACACATGAGCCTATG
>CALXKU010000002.1 GCA_944389025.1 uncultured Spirochaetaceae bacterium | reverse complement strand
TCAGAATCCATCCATTGCAGATGGATAGGAACCTCATGTTCTTCTGACTCTGACGCCTCTGTCTTGTTTCATAGAAAGACACCTGATGGTGTCAGTATCAATGAGCTATCCCCGCTGGCCCAGCGGTTAAGGATGTCTTTTCCCTCATCCAGCAGGTTTTTTGTTGCGTTCCTGTCCCTGTCATGGTGCGTGCCGCAATTGCCGCACGTCCATTCACGGTCTGAAAGCTTCAGGTTGTGATTAACTTCTTGACACACCGAGCATCGTTTTGAGGAGGGGAAGAACCTGTCAACCTTCACAAGCACCTTCCCCTGTTCATTCAGCTTGTAGAGAAGCATGTTCCTTAGCCTTCCATATCCGTTGTCGTATACAGCTTTCCCGAAGTTCAGAGTCCGCGACATGTGCTGGAGGTTTATGTCCTCCACTATGACGGCATCAAAGGAATCGGAGACTTTCCGGGATAGCTTATGAAGGAAATCCTTCCTCCTGTTTGCCGCCTTCTCGTGTAGCTTCCCGATCCTGTGCTTCTGCTGCCAGTAGTTGGCAGAGCCGTACTTCATCCTTGAGAGCCTCCTCTGTTCCTTTGCTATTCTCTCCTCAAGATTGCGGTACCAGCGGATGTCATCCTTCGTGATGTCGTTCTCCCCGGAGGCGGAGACGACGAGGGATGGCATCGAGTAGTCGAATGCTTCAATCCTGTCGAACTTCTTCCTTGTCTCAATCGGCTCTATATCCACATCGAAGGTGAGAGAGATGAAGAACTTCCCGCTTGCCGTCTCCTTGACCGTCGCATGCTTCATCCTCCACTCATCCGGTATGCTACGGTGGAGTATGATGCGCACTCTTCCGAGTTTCGGAAGCTTGATATAGTTCTCCTTTTCTCGTATATGGATCATCTCGATGTTGTTGTTTATCCTGTTGGTTGTATATGACCTTTTATTCTTTCCCTTCGCCCTGAACTTCGGAGCCTTCCCTTCAGGAAAGAGAAGCTTGCATGACCGGTTCAGATTGAGCTGCGTATTGCAGAGAGCCAGGGAGTAAACCTCGCAAAGGAAGGAATTCTCCTTCTTCAGATGGGATGGTGTGGTATTGAGAAGCTTTCCTTTGTTCTTCTTCTCATAGCTGATGCGCTCATCAAGAAGATGGTTCCAGACGAACCTGTTGCATCCGAATGTCTTCCAGATGAGAATCTTCTGCTCCATAGTAGGGTTTATCCTGAACTCCATGCACTTGGAGACGGTCACTTTCCCATCTCTTCTCCCTCCCTTCTCGTCAACTGATTCGGTTATGGTATGAGTATAGCATATAAGTACTTATAATACAAGAAAATATATAAAACTCTATACTTATTGATATACTAGTATTATTGATATATATAGAATCTGCGATCCTACATGATTCATCACCATCTTATGAAATTGAAGATGGTGACTTCTCATGAATTAGGGTTAAAGCGTAAAAAATGATTCTATTTTGAAGAGCTCTTGCCATAGAGCACTATATTATGATTTTCACTTGGCCCGTTTATTTCAAAATAGATGAACTCAAGGATATCAGTAGCCCATACTTCAGCGATCTCTTTGTGCCAGACAGGTGTCTGTGCGTATCCAAAGCCCTTATCAAGAGCAGAGATTACAAACATTCTGATTTCATCATCTAAATTGCAGTTTTTATCCGTGCATTCGAAATATAGATCGAAATCAGAGAGCAGATCTTCATTCTCTGCTCTTATAATAAATGGAATGATTGTTCTATCACCTTGCTTTACATCAAATTCTTTTATCGCTTTGATATTGTTTGTCAGGTTGATTGTTTCTGGTTTTGTCATATTATCGGAAAGAGGTACTATTTCAACGCTTCCATAGTGGTTGAATGTATTATTCACATTCACATTGAAGTCGAAGATAAAATCACCTTTTTCACTATCAATTTCTCCGATGTAAATGAGTATTGAGTCATCTGAGTTGTTGATAGGAAAGAGATATGGTCTTCTCATCCCGCTATTTGCAAATCTTGGATTTGGATTGTTCATCGATATTGCATAGTTATCCCTGCTCATGCTTTCTTGAGGAGTTATCTTAAGTACGTATTCTGTTTCCTTTTCAAGAGAGTCCGCATCGACTCTGAAAACCATGCTCTTACCTGTAATCTCTTTTGATTCATTCAGTTTTAAGGTTACAGGATTAACAAGTTTCACTTCTTTTGAAACATTATTGTTCCTTGATTCGATTAAGAACAGACTGTTGTATATTCCGATACTCTCATACTCTGACAAATTCACTACTGCGTAGTTTTTAGGATTCTGAGAGAGATTGAACTCTTCTAAATCTAGAATCAGCCCATAATCTGTATATTTCTCTCCTCCTCCTGAATTTGAGTCGCATATTACGATGTTATTTATATCGAGGCCATCATTTTTAAGATTTTCTGTGTCCATGAGATAAATTCCTCATAGAGCTTTCCCTCCCTGCCCTCTCTGATGTAGGGGATATAGTAATCTTTCTGTTCCTCAATTTTCATATCACGATAGTTGCCATTCAGTCTGCTTATGTGATACTCATCTCCGACGGTTGCTTTTATGTCATTTAGCGAGAAAGATATCTGTCCATCTTTAGAGGACAATAGATAAGTGCCTACTTTAGTTGGATGTAAATCTGAAGATTCTGATGTTGATGATAGTTTTCTACTTCCATCATTTTTGACTTGAATTGAATAAATTGAATCAGGTGTGAGGTTTTCTAGAGTAATCGTGTCTGCCTGTATCTCCTGCCATGCAACATCTTGCTCTAAGAAAGGTTTGTTTTCTACTCCGTTATTTTCTGGAGTGCATGCAGATAGTAATAGTGACGCCAAAACTGTTGTGAAAATAAGAAAATGCTTCATAGAACCGCCTCTTTCTCTAATTGTTTGATTCTGAACCTGTAGAGTCAATATGTTAACTTCCGGTTAGAAAATATTCTTTCTGGATTCCGCCCTCCCTGAATGCTGTTTCTTCGTGCTGAGAAATTCGAGAGACACTGCCTGGGAAAATGAGCGTCACGCTATAGAAGGAACGCCATGTAAACAGGAAGTGAGAGTATGCCATTCTCTTCCCCTATGTTTTTCGTAGATAGTCTTATTGCTTTTTTTGCTTTGTATTTCTCGTTTGAAAGCAGTGATGTGAGAGATCTTGAGCGGATATGCTCACTGGATTTGACCTCTATCGGGCATACAGAATCTTCAAAACGAATTACAAAATCGATTTCCATATTCTGTGATGGCTTGAAGAAATGAAGGCGATAGCCTTTTGCTGTAAGCATCTGTGCGACAGCATTCTCATATATTGCACCTTTGTGCCGTCCAATTTTATCCGTGATGATATCCAATGCGGTTCCCTCCTTGTATTGAGAGACGAGAAGCCCGGTATCAGATAAATAGACTTTGAAATCATTCTCTTCTTCGTAAGCCTTGAGTGGTAATTCCAATGTTGAGATGTTATGACAGAAATTTGCCACATTTGCATCTGAGAGCCAAAGAATACTGGAGCTGTATTTTCTCGCCGAGGATCCTTTTCCCACCATGGAGTATTGGAATTTCCTGTTTTCTTTGGTAAGCTGCTTGGGAATCGAAAGAAAACATGAGCGTACCTTCTGCTTTTTATTGCTCTCTGCATATTTGATTATATCCAGTTCATAATCTTTCATTATCGTTCTTTGTATATCCTGTACGATTGAGAAATTGTTTGTTTCCTTATATCTTTCGACCGCACGTGGCATACCGCCAACAACCAGGTATGTTCTGAATAGTTCAAGCATACGGGTTTTACGCAACTGGCTTATAACACCATATTTTTTTTGCATAAATAAAAATACATATTTTTAATCAATTATTCTGAGGTGGAATGCATATTTTTATTATATTATTTTATGCATTTTGGCATATTTTTATGACTTATAATCACCTGAAGAGTTCATACTATGGTACTATCCCCGCTTTCACCAGCTTTACGTTTGTATTCCTCGTTGTTCCGTTTTAACTCAGCGAAGGTGACGGGGTAGAATCCATTTACATCCACTCCTGCATTGAGCATGTATGGATTTTTCTCAATAAGAGGCCAGTAGTCATCATTGTTCGCACTGTTGTGGATATGTCCGAAGATGCAATATGAGCCATGATACATATGGGGCCATGACATGATCGGGTAGTGGCAGAGCGTCATCACCCTTCCTTCTTCTTTCAGTACAAGCAATGATTCTACTTCCACGAAATATTTGCCGATTTCGATCTTCTTCATCCAAGAGTAATCATGATTGCCGATTATAAGATGCTTTTTCCCTTTGAGTTTTCTAAGTACTTCTTCCACCCCTTCGTTTTTCCTGTAGAACATGTCGCCAAGTATGTATATGTCATCCCTTTCTTTGACACGGCTGTTCCAGTTGGCAATGAGAGTACTGTCCATCTCCTCAAGGGAGGAGAAAGGTCGTGCGCAGAATCTGATTATGTTCTCATGTCCAATGTGCAGGTCTGATGTGAAGTATGTCATGAAATTATATTAACATGCTTTGAAATTCATTTCATACCTCTCTCTGGCAATAACGCTTATAATGGATAAGTCATGTGTCATTGGTGTCTATTAGACTGTGTTTGAACACATAATATAGAATTTGTATTCATTACCTAATTTAGATATGTTTAAAAATAATTATTTTATATATAAGTAAATAAAAAATTATAAAATTTTTCTTGCTTATTTTCATAACTCATGTAATATAAAAATTAAGGCGTGTGTACGTACACAAATCTATCAAAAAGGAGACTATATAATGGAAAGAGAAAAGAAAGAGCTGGAGAGATTTCCGGATTCAATACCTACAAGTGCGGGTGTTGGTGTAGTCAGGAAGATGACCAGAGAGATTTGGCTGGAGGAGTGCTTCCCCGAATGGCATCAGATGATCAATAAGCAGATAGAGGAAACCGTTCTTGAAAAGGATTCTTTTGCACTCTGGATGCTTGGTGGTCCGTCCTGGGCATATAAGAGTGCAGGAGGTGCGATCTTCCTCGTGGACAACTATTCTGGCTCGTCCCTTACAAGCGAATACAGCTATTGCGGAAACTGCAGGAACAGCGGAGCCGAAGCGCTTCAGTGGCTCAGAATCAATCCTCATGTCATCGATCCTTGGAAGTTCAAGACTCTCGACATGGTGTTCGCTACCCATCACCATCAGGACCATGCGGATTATTACACGGTTATGGCGACACTCGATACTACGACATGCAAGTATGTAGGACCGGCAAAAACGTGCGACCTCTTCAGAAAATGGGGAGTTCCGGAAGAGAGGATAATCCAGGTTCGCCCGGGAGATTCGTTCAAGGTTAAGGATGTCACTGTCAAGGTTGAGAAGAACTATGATTCCATGGCTTGCAGGACAGGGGATTTCGATCCTTCAAAGCCTCTTGATTACGATAGCTGCGCGGTAAGCTTCATCTTCGATAATGGTGCTCACTCCGTGATTTTCACCGGTGACACACTCTATAACGACGGCTACAAGGCAGTAGGGGCGCGCCATAAGATCGATGTTCTTATTACCGACATGGGTCACAACGCACCGGGAAACAGCGACAAGATGAATCCATGGGAGGTCATGCGCCTCGGACAGAACCTTAACTGCAAGGTGATCATCCCTGACCATTATGAGAACTGGGCAAGCAGCGAGCTCGACCCGAGATGGCTATCCAAGATTGTTGAGGGATACGATCCAAAACTCAAGGTATGCATCATGAAATCCGGTGGCATCTACGTCTATCCTCGTGATGAGAACATGAAGGAGTACAAGTATCCGGATGGAAGTGACAGGTACGACTGGACCAAGAGCCTGTTCTACGGACCGGATGTTGAAAAGATCAAATTCGACTGATAGAAACCCAAAAGGAGGGAATAAATGAGGAAATTAGCAATAGTGGCAATGGTGCTGTTACTTGCATCATCAGTTTTCGCAGCAGGAACGACGGAGGGCACGGCTGCCGCATTTAAGGACCCCGATGCCGTCCGCCCTGCAGCGATAGAGACCTATCCTGTTTCAGGATTCGCATGGAACGTCACAACCGATGTTAAAGCAAATGAGCCTTTTACGATTGCCATGATCGTGAAGAACAACACGAATCCGTTCATGAATGGAGTTCTTGAAGGCTTTGCAAAGGCGGCTGAGGACATGGGATTTGAAGCACTTCTCCTTTCTCCGGCTACTGCGGACAGCAATGAGGAGCAGGCAAGGCTTGTTGACGACATGATCGTAAGAGGTGTCGATGCAATCTGTATCCATCCGATAGACTCCAATGGAATCGTTCCAGCTCTTGAAAGGGCATATGATGCAGGAATCCCTGTTCTTGTTCAGGGAACGCAGGCCAACACCGACCGGATTTTCGGCTGGTACGGTACTCAGTATTATGACCAAGCGGTTCTTGTTGGAGAATATATTGCCAACCGTTTCAATGGAGAAGCGAACATTGTATATCTGCCAGGACCTCCCCAGGCTCAGAACTCACAGGA
Organism: uncultured Spirochaetaceae bacterium; assembly: GCA_944389025.1. Lineage (GTDB taxonomy): Bacteria > Spirochaetota > Spirochaetia > Sphaerochaetales > Sphaerochaetaceae > Ornithospirochaeta. The sequence continues at coordinate 158,918 of CALXKU010000002.1, read as the reverse complement.
CAGGACTAGAGGCTTCAAGGACGTTTTCGCAAATTACCCTGGAATCAAAATCATCGCAGAGCAACCTTCTAACTTCAACAGGGCGGAAAGCGTGACCGTAATGGAGAATATCATCCAGCGCTTCAGTGAGGACGAGATCGATGTCGTCATCGGAGGAAACGATGAGGCTGCGATGGGTGCCATCATGGCCCTTCAGGGTGCAGGTTACAAGCTTGGTGGAGAAGACGGAATATTCGTTACCGGTTTTGACTGCAATGAGGATGCCTCCTATGCGATCCAGAACGGTACTCTCGGTGCTTCCATCAACCCGGACCCGGTATCTCTCGGCTACCTCGGAGCGGTGTTCCTGGTTCAGTATCTCAACGATGGTACGTTATTCCCAGAGAGTTTTGTTCCATGGCCAAGCATGGAAGACATGAGTAATCTCATCGTGGATAGCAGCAATATCGATGAATACATCGACACCATGGCATGGTGGAAGATTCCAGAGTAAGCATTTTACCGGTATCTGATATTTGGGATTGCATCATTAGCAGATGCGCTGATGGCGCAATCCCTTTTTATTAACAAAAGGAGTCGTTTCATGAGTGAAATCATTAGACTTGAGCACATATGGAAGAGATTCACAGGGGTGACAGCACTCTCTGATGTCAGTGTCTCGTTCTCTTCGGGAGAGGTACATGCACTGGTGGGAGAGAACGGTGCTGGTAAGTCTACTCTCATAAAGGTCCTTCTTGGTGCTTATCAGCCGACGGAGGGCAGAATATTCTATGAGGGTAAGGAGACCGTGATAGAATCGCCCCGTAAAGGCTCAGAGCTGGGAATCGAGGGAGTTCATCAGGAACTGATGCTCGTCCCGTATCTCAGCGTTTCCCAGAACATCTTCCTCAACAGGGAGATAAGGAAGGGCAAGATATTTGATGTGAAGGAAATGAACAGGAGAAGTCAGGAACTTCTGCACGATTTCTCCATCGACATAGATGTTACAAAACCCGTAAAGCAGTACAGCGCATCAATCTGGAAGATGATTGATATCGCAAGGGTCATAAATCAGAACCCCAAGGTAATTATCTTTGATGAACCTACGGCAATCTTAAGCGAGAGGGAAGTGGACAGTCTTTTCTCAAGCATTAGGAGACTCAAGGAGAAAGGTATTGCGATAATTTACATCTCTCATCGTCTCAATGAGATCGGGGAGATTGCGGATAAGGTCACGGTCCTTAGGGATGGACACCATATCGGCACGCTTCCTGCCTCAGAGCTCTGTAATGATGATATCGTGAAGATGATGGTCGGGCGCGATGTCAGCCAGTATTATTCGAGAAGCAGAGTCGAGAGGGGAGAGGAACTAATTCGCCTTGACTCATTGGAGCTTAAGAAAGGACAGCATGACATATCCCTCAGCGTACATAAGGGAGAGATAGTAGGACTAGCCGGTCTTGTGGGGGCTGGAAGGACGGAAGTTGCCGAAGCGATACTCGGTATAAATCCCATTCTCAAGGGCTCAATAACCTACAAGGGAAAACCTTTCCATCCCGCCTCTCCATCCCAGAGCATAAAGAAAGGGATATATCTTGTTCCTGAGAACAGGAAATACCAAGGTCTAATCCTTCGTTTCACGGTTGCTAACAACATAGCACTCAGCGTTTTCTCAAGATGGGCGAAATTCTTTTATAAGGGAAAGAAAGAAGCAACTGTCGCAGAGAATGCAATCAGGAAACTTTCGATAAAAACCCCATCTTCAAAGCAGCTTGTCAACAATCTCTCAGGAGGCAATCAGCAGAAGGTTGTAATTGCGAAAGCCCTTGAGACGAGTGCCGAATTCCTTATTTTCGACGAGCCGTCAGTCGGCGTCGATGTCGGTGCGAAGGAGGAGATTCATAATCATATGGATTCATTCGTCGTCGCAGGAGGTGGCATACTCATGATCTCCAGCGATCTTCCTGAGGTCGTCGGCATGTGCGACCGCGTATACGTCATGTATGAAGGACGCATTGTGAAGGAGCTTAAGGGTGATGAGGTCACAGATAACAACATTGCCGAGTACATGCTCGGTTCTAAGGTAGCGGAGGCGGGCATATGAAGAGAGGAGATATCGTAAGGACCTTGAAAGGATTTCCTCCTGTCGTGTGGATGCTGATTCTCATTATCTGCATCTTCTCATTCACAGGAACGAATTTCTATTCGGTAAACAATCTGCTTAACATCGTAAGGCAGGCTTCCCCGTACCTGATTCTCGCGATGGGAGAGACGCTTGCCATTCTGGTGGGTGGAATAGACCTTTCCGTCGGATATGTCATGGGATTTTGCGGTGTTGCGGTTGCGATGCTGATGAACATGGGTCTTCCGTTCTATGTCGCAATCCTGATCGCACTTGTGATAGGTGCTTTCTGTGGCTTTATAAACGGTCTTTTCGTAGGAAAGTTCAAGCTTCCGTACTTCATAGTCACATACGGTACTGGCAACATGGTCTATGGTCTTGGTTCTATAATTACGGGAGGCGTAAGTCAGCCAGCGCTGGACAGGGGATTCAGATTCATCGCTGATGGTACGCTCTTGGGAATTCCAGTCGTGTTCTTCCTGGCGCTTATCGTCTTCCTTCTCATGAAGCTTCTAATAAAGAAGACTCCGTTCGGAAGAAATCTGTACGGTCTTGGAGGAAACAGGGAATCGCTGTTTCTTTCAGGGGTGAATGTCGTGAAGGCAGAGATAATGGTGTTTACCGTTACCGGTTTGCTTGCCGCGATAGCGGGTGTCATTTTCGCCGCACGTTCCGCATCTGGTCATCCCGGATTCGGAATCGGCTGGGAGTTCGATGCCGTAGCTGCCACGATAATCGGAGGCAATTCCTTCTCGGAAGGGAAAGGAAGTATCAACAAGACGGTGCTGGGAGTCATCTTCATACAGATTCTGAGAATCGGTCTGAACATCTCTGGAGTCGCACCTCAGGCACAGTCCTTCCTTATCGGCTTCATCGTCGTCATCGCAATCTCGATTGACGTTATCATCCAGAGGAGGAAATAGGAATGAACAAGGAAAAGGCGTATTCACTCTTCTTTGAGAAAGGGCTTTACAGGATTATGATTCTTGTCGTTATGTGCGTGCTTCTGACATGCATAAGCGATAGCTTCCTGAGTCTGAGCAACATAATGAACATCTTCCGTCAGGCATCGATCCTCCTGATTCTCGCCGTGGGGGCAACCGGTACGATTCTGGCAAAAGGAATCGATCTCTCCCTTGCGGGTGTCATGTCCCTTTCGGGATGCGTGTGCGGTTATGTGCTCAATGCAGGATATCCTGTTCCAGTTGCGATTCTTGCCGCACTTTCTGTCGGAATCGGCTTCGGATTCGTCAACGGGTTCCTCGTCGGCGTCGTGAAGATTCCCGCGTTCGTATCAACATATGGAGTCAAATACATCGCTAACGGTCTTGCCCTGATGCTGATGGGCTCGAACATATTCTTCGGCTTTCCAGAGTCTTTCCTCTTCCTGGGTGTCGGCTTCCTGGGACCTGTCCCCGTACTCGTCATCTGGGCGCTGATAATAACTGCGATAATGTATGTCTTCCTCGAGAGAAGCAAGTTCGGTCACCAGATCTACTGTGTCGGTGCGAATTCCACGGCTGCATTCTATTCGGGTATCTCAACGCTGAGGACATATTTCATGGTACACGTCATCAGTTCAACCTGTGCGGCCATTGCCGGAATACTGCAGGCATCCAGAATGAATGCGGCACAGGCGGGAATGGGGGAGTCCTTCCAGATGCTTGCTGTTGCATCAATCGTCATAGGAGGAACCAGTATGGCAGGAGGAGAAGGCAACGTCATCGGAGGAATACTGGGTGCTCTCATACTGACTTTAATAACAAATGGAATGAATCTGCTTAACATATCCAGTCAGGCGCAGCCGCTTGTAACGGGAGCCGTTATCGTACTGGCTGTGTTCCTGGATGTGCAGATGAAGCATATTGAAGGAAAGAAAGCTGTAAAAGCAGCTATCGCTTAGGAGGAAAAATGAACATCATGAGAAAGAAGATTCTTGATCTGCCTGGAGTTTATTCCACTGCAGCGCTGAATCTTGATGGAAAGCTCTATTTCGCTGTTGCAAGTGAGAACAGGGGGGAGAAGGCGTACATAATCGATGCCGATAGCCTTGAGTATTCCCTTCTCTGGGATGATGAGGATTCAGGAGTTATGAATGTGATTCAGATACCGGGGGAGAACAGGCTTCTATGTATCACGAAATTCTATCCGGTTTTCCAGTCTAAAAAAGCCGAGATTTGTCTGCTTGAGCCAACTGAGAAAGGTTTTCTCTCCCCATGGAAGAAGACCAGGGTGCTCGCTCTGCCGTACTGTCACAGGATAGGTGTGTTTCAGAATGGGAAAGGAAAGTATCTTGTGTCATGTACGCTTTGCAAGGATAAAAACTATGAACAGGACTGGAGTATGCCCGGAGCAGTATACTTTTCAGAGCTTGATGATTGGAAGCCGACGGTGCAGCTTGAAGGTCTTACGAAGAACCATGGCCTCTGGATTGATGGCACTGACGTATATGTCACTGCTGAGAACGGTGTGTTCAGATTCGACTGCTCGTCTTATGATGGGCACTCAAGGCTTTCTCCTGTACAGCTATCTGATACTCCGACAAGCGATATTTCCGTTTCTGAGAGCTATTTTGCCACGATAGAGCCTTTCCATGGAAATTTGTCTGCCCTATATGATAAAAACTATTGTAAGATTGGAGAAGATGCAATGGATTTCGGCCATGTGGTCTGGACGGGGCGAATAAACGGCAGGGAATGTGTCATCGAAGGTAACAGGGGAGGAAGGAAGACTCTTGTCATCAAAGATATACTTAGCGGTGAAGAAACCGTGCTTGAGGAGAATGTCGGACCGACTCAGGTCACCGTAGTGGAGAAAGGCACGTCTGCCATAGTGCTTGCTGCCAATCATGGTGCCGGGATTGTCTGCATATACGAGCTTGAGGGCTGAATGCACGAGGGAAGGGTGTATCTGTGACGATAAAAGAGATAGCAAGACTGGCTAATGTATCGCCAGGGACGGTTGACCGTGTAATTCACAACAGGGGTTCCGTTAATCCTGAAAAGCGGAAGGTGATCGAAGAGATCATCGAACGTTATGATTTCAGGCCGAACGTCTTTGCAAGCAATCTGAAACTGAACAAGACGGTCACCGTCGGCTATCTCACCCCGCTTTTATCCACCGAGGACGGATACTGGAATGATGTTTACAAGGGAGTTCTGCGTGCCGTCGAGGATTTTGATGAGCATATCTTCCGCCTCAAGACTTTCGAATATGACCGTACCCGTGCCGGTTCTTTCTCGATACAGGCGGAGAGGATGATCTCCTCCGGTATAACCGCGGCCCTGATTGTCGCCAAGAACGTGGATGAGGCGCAGACATTCTTCTCCGTGCACTCCGATTTGCAGTATGTCCTCATCGATTCGGCTGTCCCTGGGGCGAATCCAATGAGTGTCATCGGTCAGAACCCTGAGCGCGGGGGGCGTCTTGCCGCGAGGATAATGAGCATGCTCGCACCCGGTGCAGCCAGATACCTCACATTCAGTTTCATGGGTTCTCAGATCAGCCGTCAGCGCAGTGACGGTTTCATAGATTATTTCAAAGATAGAAAGGATATTGAGATAGTTAACATACAGCTTGATTCCGTTGATGAGATAATGGACTATCTTTCGACCTCATACAGCAGGAATGGCGATTTCGATGGCATATTCAGCCCGTGCTTTGCAGGACACCATTTCGGAAATTATCTCAATGCTGAGGAAAACAGGGTGAAGATAATCTCCTACGACCTCAATAAACCGAACAGGGAAGCCTTAGAGAAAGGGAGGATCAACTGCATCCTTTCCCAGAAGCCTGCAAGCCAAGGGTATTCCGGGGTATATCAGCTATACAAGAATCTCATATTGCAGCAGGATATCGATTCTTTCATAGAAATCCTTGTTGATGTGTATTTTTCGGAGAATCTTCCAAAACTCAGCGAAGGGGATGGAACATCTGCTCGCAGTATTCCCTATGTTGAGGATTTCTGGATTTACTGAGGGTGTGATATAATCTCTGAGAGAGGAGATTCTATGGAAATAGATTACCCAAGCCGTAAACGCTGCCATAAGGCCTGCATATACAGGAAGAAGAAGGATGGGCATCTTATATGCACAAGGGCGGATTCCTATCCCGATATTAAAATCAAGGATATTGAGAAATACTATTACTGCCCGGTTGATGCCGATTATTACAATCATCAGGATGTATACTTTTCTGAAATACTGACAAACAAGGGATTGCTAAGGCTTTCCATAATATCAGGGGAACCGCTTTGGGTTGCTCCCGCATTTGAGAAATATCTTAAATGGCTCAGGAGGAAGAGAGAATGCGTTTTAGTGCTTTCCCTTCCTGTCAACGCTGTGAATCTTCCCCTATATGATTATCATCTGCTTACCGACTCGATATATGCGGAGTTCCTGCTTTCTCCCTCTGAGCTTGAGGCTATAGACAGAATCAAGGGCACACATTATGAGGCTCTCCTTCCGACTCTTCCGGATGAACTGAGGGAGATTCTTGCTATAAAGGAGAGAAGGCGTAAGTGGGGTGATCCTCCAGAGGAAGATGAGAAGCGGATGATGGAGAAATATGACGCATGGGAGTCGTCCCACTGGATAGGGCACATAGTAGGTTCATTCTGGAAGAGCGGGAAAATATCAAGGGATGACTATATGTGCATAAGAAATCATTTTGATAACTGGGAGTAGAGGAATCACTCTTCTATGTTGTAATATGTGATTATGGCATGGAAGAAAATATACAGCGTGTTCCCATATGGGAAATGCAAGGCTCTGACGCTTAGCTATGATGATGGGAATATCAATGATATCCGTCTCAGCTCCATATTCAGAAAATATGGACTGAAAGCCACATTCAATCTCAATTCCGGACTCTCGGACAATGATGAGACCAGGATAAAAAAGAGGGAGTGGAAAGATGTCTATTCCGGCTTTGAGCTTGCCTCTCATACTGTGACGCATCCAACGCTCTCCCGTCTACCTCTTTCTCGTGTCGCAGAGGAGATCTTAGAGGACCGGAAGGCTATTGAGAGCATCACAGGCTCTCCCGTGAGGGGATTTGCCTATCCGAACGGGGTATATAATCCTGAGATAGTCTCACTTCTTCCGTTTCTAGGAATAAGCTATGCGCGCATAGTGGGGGATACTGACAGTTTCAACATCCCAGATGATTTCTATCGCTGGAAGGCTACATGTCATCATAATCACAGACTGCTGGAGAACGCAAGGACTTTTCTCGAATTTAATAAGCCATGGTATCTGAAACTCATGTATGTCTGGGGACACAGCTTTGAGTTCCCACGGGATGACAACTGGTCCCTGATGGAGGAGTTTGCCCGCCTTGTAGGAGGCCGGGATGAGATCTGGTATGCGACAAATATCGAGATTGTCGATTACTTGGAAGCCTCCAGACGTCTCATATATACGGCTGACTGCAGCAAGGTCTTCAATCCATCTGCAATGGATGTCTGGATCACCCTGGATGATGCTCCACTCTGCCTTAAAGGCGGTACTCTCACAGAATTATGATTTTTTGGCTTTTAGAAATCCGAATGGAGAAGGATATACTTTTGTTCATAACTGATAGTAAATAAAAATAGTCAATAAGTGTATATTATGATATAATCTTCATGAGGAATGAACATGAAGTATTTTAGGTCGAAAATATATAATTCGATATATATTGAGATTGAGGCAGATGATAGGGAGAGTGCATCGCGGCGTGCTATGGCCATCTATGATAGCGGTGCCCTTGACAACCTTTTTTTCGATGATGCATCGGCCTCTTATGACAGCCTGGTCTTATCTGATGATATTTCAGATATTCCTGAGAGGGATGTGTACAACAATGAACTCTATCATACGCTGTTAAAAGAGGCTAAGGAGGCTGAGGAGGAGATGAAGCCTTCAATGCCCCATGAGGAATTCTTAAAGAGGCTTTCCTCTTTCGGCTTCATCCTTGAAGAGGGAGAGGGGAGCATGGGTAACAGGATATACTCTGCCTTTCTCAATGACGGCAGAAAGGTCTCAATCCTTTTCTTCGGTGGTTGGGATTATGATAAGTTACCAGCACCATTTCACGTCTCAGTGATAAATGAGGATGGCACTTTCGCTTTCTATCAGGAGTACATGCCATGGCATTACGACATCGTTCTTGAGGGCTTTGAGAAGAATTTTGAATTTCTTTCAGGGGGTGGAAAATGAGCCGGTATACAGTTGCTATCAGCAAGGTAAAGGATATTGCGATTGAGGCGGAGAGCAGGGATGACGCTTTGAAGAGGCTTGGCGATATCTGGACTCCTGTTACAGGATGCCTGGATGTGGATGACGTTGAGCTTGACGTACTGGATGAGCCGTATGGGGGAAAGAAATTAGCATTTTCCGATGCCTCATGGGAAAAATTCAAGGCGATAGAAAGCAGGAAGGCATGTGGCAAGAATATTACTCTTGAAAGTTTTCTGTCGGAGCTGTCGGCGCTTGGAGCGAAGAGACTTGGACTTGATGAGCAGGGCAGGGCTATGTGGGACCTCCGTCTTGATGATGGATTTCTTATAAGGCTGAGTTTTTCGGAGAAAGAAGACTGCCATAACTTTCTCATAACATACCCTGAATCAGAAGGTGGAGGAAGCATTAATATCAGCGGTATGTTTCATCACACGCTCAATGACCTTAGAAAGATGATATTCGACTCTGCCTTTCACATGGAAAACCCTGATGAGTATTCAATCACAACGACTATGAAATAATATTCTTGTATCTTTCGTATACGGAGCCTAGAATCATCTATGGAGGATCGGATATGGAGAGAATTCGTGTCTGCATTATCGGTGGTGGCTCAAGGCTCTGGGCTATACAGTTCTTAAAAGATCTCACGCTTCAGGATAAGCTTGGGTCTCATGTCGTTCTTTATGACATTGATAATCATGCATCTAAGAATAATGAAGCTGTTGCAAATGAGATATTCAGGATAAATGGTAAATCCGATGTGCTTTCCGTTTCTGTCGCATCAACACTTGATGAAGGGCTAAAGGGTGCCGATTTCGTCATCATCGCGATAGAGCCAGGTCTTACTGAAATTAGGAAATATGATTTGGAGCTTCCCGAGGAGTATGGTATTTTACAATCGGTTGGAGATACTACAGGCCCCGGTGGATTAATGCGAGCCCGTCGCGCCATCCCTCTGTTTGTAGATTTTGCAAGAGCCATAGAACGAAACTGCCCCGATGCGTGGGTCATAAACTACACGAATCCCATGACGCTATGCACCGCAGCCCTTTATAAGGGATTTGCAGGAATAAAGGCACTAGGATGCTGCCATGAGGTTTTCCACACCGAGTCTTATATCGCTTCATTCATTGCTGAAAAGCGTGGCATAGCTGCTCCTGACAGGAGGGAGATTGATATCGATGTGTCAGGGCTCAATCATTTCACATTCGTTACAAGAGCCCGCTATGAGGGTGAGGATGTCATCCCGCTCTTAAAAGAGTATGTAAGAGATGACATTGTCTTCTCTGATAGAACTGAGGTGGCAAAGAACAGGGTTAAGGATGGCAAGTGGTTCGACTCGGATCATCTTGTCGCTCTCCGTTTCCTTCGTGATTTTTCCACCCTTGGTGCTGCGGGGGACCGCCATCTCGCGGAGTTCGTTCCGTTCTTCCTTAACAGCGATGAGTCCATCTGGCGCTATGGTTTCGTACGTACCCCATATTCATACAGGGCGGCAGAGGACATAAGGAAGAAGAATAAGATCTACACATCAAAAGAGCTTATTGCAGAACCTTCAGATGAAGAGGGTGTGGATATAATACTATCTCTTGCTGGGGAGAGAGTGCTCAAGACGAATATCAACATACCGAATATCGGGCAGGTAAGGTATCTTAAGAAAGGGCATGTGGTGGAGAGCAATGGTTATATAAGTGCAAACTCCATTGTCCCGATTGTCTCAACGAATCCTAGTCTTTCCATACAGTCCATGGTCCAGAGAATAGAGGCAGAGCAGGATATAGCACTTGAGGCAATCCTTGAAAACGATATGGATAAGCTATTCGAGGCATTCATACTTGATCCTCTTGTAAACATTCCAATAGATAAGGCCCATGAGCTTTTTGAGAGGATGCTTACATCCTGTGCACTGAGATATTGACTAATAAAAAAGCGAACTTGTCGGAAATTCCGACAGGTTCGTTCTGGAATTATTTTAAATAATCTATGGGATTCGTCTTTAGGAATTCTTCAAGAGGGATAGTTGCGCTATGGGGTGAGTCCTGTATGGATATGGTATATACGGAACATTCAGGATATCGTTTGCTGAAAGAACCTGATCCTCTTGCCATGGTCCGATGTCCGCTCTTTACTTCAAAAGCTACTGCATTAAAATCATTATAAAGTACAAAATCAATCTCTGCCTGTCCTTCTCTCCAATATCCCAGATTAACATCTTCTCCTGTAATGGAGTTGATAAGATGAGTTCCGACTATTGATTCAACGAAACGTCCCCAAATGGTTGAATCATTTTTAGCCTCAGCAAAACTTATTGGATGCCTTGAGGCCATAAGAGCATGGTTGAAAACTTGGAGTTTCGGGCTGGATGAGCGTCTTCGCGCTTCACTTCCTGAATATTTCTGAAGACCGGCAAGAACCTGAATGAACCTTTTCTTTTCTGCTAATCTTTTTTAGAAGTTCCGTGTATCTGATGCGTTCCATCCTTAACTCCCTATTTTTTACTCAATCTATTGAGATATTATCATGCAAGACATGTTTCCAATTTATGTAATGTGCTTTGAGTATTTGAAATTCTCTTAAGTTCATAGCCTCCCTGTAACATATTTTGCTCCACATCTTTCTCGACGATAAGTTTCAGCGTATAGGAATTTGATGTCAAAGTTTCCATGAATGTTTTGATATAGTCCTTATATGATTTTGCAGTCACATATAGGAAATGGCTATTTGCGATGGGGCATGTGATATCTTCGTTCATGGCTCTTTATTGTTGAGATTTCAAATGAAATTCAGCTTCTTTATGGGGGTATATGTCATAGTATGGTGAGAGATGGAAAATCCTTTATGGGATTGGATTGTCTGAGCTTCAATCTTTCTTCTTATCATGCATATATGAAATAAATTATGTTACGGAGATTTCTACCTATAGTTCCAGAGCTCCGTAAGATTTTTCCTGGCATGAAAGTACCTCATCTATCATGATATTTTCCCAGAAGAATACCGATATTTGATGTGATTACTTTACTGCTCTATAAGTTTTTCTCGATATAACTCAGTACCATTGGTGGAAACTTAGACAACATTAAGAGTTCTTCCTTAATGTTTAAAAATGACATCATTGTGGTATTCAAGAAATTCTCTTTCGGGCCATCTGTCTTGATTATGGGGCAACTCTATTCTGCGGCCTTCGTAAATTCTAAGTTGCCTCGATATCTTTTCATCGGATATATGAGAGGAGAGCATGACGGAAAAATCGGTGCTCTTGACTGTGATATATCCTTTGTCAAAAGCCTTGTCCAAGAATACATTCAGTAGGATTCCATTCCTTGGATTTATCCTGTTTCCTTTGTCTATTGCCCAAGGTATTATATGTGAAGCTACAAGGAAGTCAGGATTCCTTATTCCAGATAGGCAGCATTGCTCATTGTATCCTTTCATAAGAGATGCCCTGAACGCCCATTGCCGGTCTCTCCAAGTCTGTAACTTGAATTTATCTTCCGATGTGAAATCTATCTCATTCAAAAGCTTATCGGTCTCTGATTCCGGTAAGATATGCTCTGGTGTGATATCTGCAACGTTTTCAGATGCGTATACCTCTGATAGAATTTCATTTTTCTTCTTAAACAGGTCAAAAGGGTTGTCCAGGTATTTGTCCCAGACACGCTTATCCATTTTCGCTCCATGGACAAATCCAGTTCCGGTCTGCGTACTGTCCAGTGCCTTTAAATTTCCAAGTTTGAAAACAACGGAGCCGACAGATCTTCCAAGCAGAGAAGCTAATGCCTTCACCTCTGGAGTGTTCTTGTCATGCTTTGAGGTAGGCAGTTCGTAATATAGGCATAATGCCAGTATGTCTTCCTCTTCTGTCCAGTTTCTGTTTCTCATCTTTCTTTGTTCCAGGATAATAGGTAATCACCTTCAAATCCAGATATTTTTTTAATCTGGGGATAGGGAATTTTCTCTTCAAACAGACTGGAATAGCATATTGTATGGATTTGTCGTATTCTAAAATAGTAAGACTGATGTTGAAATTGGTGTGAGAGGACTCGTGAAGAATATAGATAAGTATAGGGGCTGTCTTATAGGGGGTGCTGTAGGGGATGCATTGGGCTATCCTGTCGAATTCATGTCTGCATTCTCGATCAGGGAAAAATATGGAGAGCGTGGTATTACGGGATATGAACTTCACGATGGTGTTGCCAGAATCTCAGATGATACGCAGATGACGCTCTTTACGGCTACAGGAATACTCCTGGGAGAGACGCGTGGATGCGTAAGAGGACTTGCCGGTCCGCCATGGTGGTATGCGTGGTTGAGTTACAAAGATTGGTACAGGACCCAGACAGAGAAATATCCCATGGGTGGAGCCCATTTTTCATGGCTTGATGATATACCAGAACTTTACTCCAGAAGAGCTCCTGGAAACACGTGCCTGTCTGTTCTTGCTTCGGGGAAAGAGGGGTCTGTTGAAAAACCGATAAATAATAGCAAAGGCTGTGGTGGTGTGATGAGAGTTGCACCTATTGGACTGCATTTTGGAAGAAAAAACATTTATCGACTTGATACTCCACATGAGATAATGGAAATTGGAGCTGAAGTAGCCGCTTTGACACACGGGCATCCTCTTGGGTATATTCCGGCAGCTGCTCTTTCTTACCTCATCGCACTTCTTGCTCATAATGATATGTCACTTGAAGATGCCGTTGATAAAATGAAATACGCCACCAGTTGTGAATACGGGGACACCGATGAGCAGTGGTTTTATGGCGATCTCAGGAATCTTATCGACAAGGCTTGTTTTCTAGCGGAAGACAAAGATATTAGCGATCAGAATGCAATCAGAGAGCTTGGAGAAGGCTGGGTTGCGGAGGAAGCTCTTGCCATTGCGGTTTTTTGTGCGCTTCGCTATAGCAATAATTTTGAGAAAGCGATAATCGCGGCGGTTAATCATGATGGGGATAGCGATTCGACAGGAGCGATAACAGGAAATATTCTCGGCGCATATCGAGGCCTTTCAAGTATCCCTGACCACTTTCTGGAGAACCTAGAGCTCAAGGATGTAATCATGGAGATTGCCGATGATCTCTTCGAAGACTGTCCACTTGATTCATGGAATATGAGCGGTACGACTAAAGAGGAAATAATGTGGGAGAATAAGTACTTCCATAACAACAGAAATTATAAGTAAAAAGGCTGAGATTGGTATTGAATATCTCAGGAGGTGAGACAGTATGAAAGGAGAGTCCCGTCAAATAAAGGAAGTATTTCCGATAACAAGACATTTTATCATTCCTATATATCAGAGAAGATACAGCTGGAAAAAGAATCAGTGTGAACGTCTATTTAATGATATTGAAGATGCATGCAGAAATCATCGTAGCCATTTTATCGGTTGCATTATCACAGTTTCTGACGGTGGAATGGGGGATTATCAAGTTATTGATGGACAGCAGAGGATAACTACTATATCTCTGCTGTTGAAGGCATTTTATGATCTGCTGAAAAACAGAGAGTTGGATATCAATGATGATGCATTAGCGGATGAGATTCGAGATGATTTTCTAAAGTTGCGACGTGGTGGCACGGATCAGGAGAGAATAAGATTGAATCTTTTAAACGAAGACAAGACCGAGTACTTCCAACTCTTTGATGAAGAGAGGATTCTTTCTGAAGATTCTATCATTCATTCAAATTACAACTATTTTGTCTCAAGACTAAAAGAAACATCACTGGATATAGAGAAACTCTATGACACGATTCAGGGGTTGCAGCTTGTAGCAATAACTATTGAGCAGAATGATAATCCCCAACTCATCTTTGAGAGTCTAAATTCAACTGGTCTAGCTCTTACTGAAGGCGACAAGATCCGTAACTTCATCCTTATGGGACTTTCTAGCACGGAGCAGGTCAGGTATTACAACGAGTACTGGTCCCGAATAGAGAAAGATTGTGGAAATGATGATACAAGTGGCTTCATTCGGGATTATCTCAGTCTGAAGACTCAGAAGATTCCGAACATCAAAAACGTCTATCAGGATTTCAGGAAATACTGGGATACCTGTGAAAAGGCACCTGAGACGATACTTACGGATCTGAGGACCTATTCTCACGCATACAATAAGCTTCTTTGTGCATCTACAGGAATCAAGTTGGCAGATGATGCAATCACTGGGCTGACACATCTTGAGACAACAGTGATCAGGCCATTTGCAATCGAGGTGATAAAGCTTGGTGCCGAAGGTACTATTTCAACAGAGGAAGTTGGAAGGTCATTCTCAATTATAGAGGATTATATCTTCAGAAGGGTAATTTGCGCTTTGCCTTCTCATGGGCTTAACAAGATTTTCTCTACTCTTGCCAATGACATTAGGAAGCTCGATGGAACATACGCTGTCTACTCTGATAAACTTTCTTTTGTCCTTTTGAGAAAGCAGGGTAGTGGAAGATTTCCCAGTGATGAAGAGTTTGAAACGGAGCTTAAAAACCGCAACCTTTATGACAGTACAGTTCGCAGAGTCATCTGGTATATCTTTTCTCGGTTGGAAAATGAGGGAACACTTGAAACAAAGGATGTGTGGAATCATTTGGAGAAGGGAGAATATTCCATTGAACACATCATGCCTCAGTCTCTTTCAGATACATGGAAATCAGATCTAGGAGAAGATTGGGAGATTATACATGAAACATGGAAGAACAGATTTGCCAATTTGACGGTTGTCGCCTCTCCTTATAACTCGATGTTCTCCAACAACACCTTTGCGAAGAAGCGTGATATGGATCATGGCTTCAAGGACAGTGGCCTGAGGGTAAACCAGTACATCGCTACGAAGGAGAAATGGGGGATCGAAGAGCTTGAGGAAAGATCTAAGATTCTCGCAGATAAAGCTCTTTCAATCTGGCCGGGCCTTGTAACAAGCTATCAAGTGACAGAAGAAGATTCTATACAAGTGTCGCTAGATGATGAGTTTGATTTCACTGGTAGAAGCCTTCTTTCTGCTTCATTCAATGGTACTCCAATAAATGCGACTGTGTGGTCTGATTTCGTGGAGATTGTGTGCAAGATGATTTACGAGATGGATCCTTCAGGCTTGGCAAGAGTAGCGAAGGAGGCGGAGAGTACAGGGCTTGATGCATTTCTTTCTGTTTCTGATGCAGACCATGGCAGGAGGATTTCCGATTTCATTTTTGTCAGGACTGATTGTAATACTAATAGGAAACTCTGGTTCATAAGACATCTGTTTGAGTTCATGAGACTTGATCAGAGTAGTCTTGTCATGAATATCAGTGCGGCAGATGCAATAGAGAATTATGCCGATACTAATAGAAGGTTGTGGGGCTTATATCATTCCAAAACTTGTTGAGGCGACAAGAGAAGCTGGATGTCCTTCGTATCAGAAGAGAAAGCCAGTAGATTCATATTATCTTGATGGGTTTATCGGATGTAGCAAAATGCACCTTGTATCATCGTTTGGCCTCAAAAGCTGTTTAGTATGGGCTTATCTCTACATTGAAGGAGGGGACAGGGCCGAGAATAGCAGGATTTTCAATCATTTCTATAGCTACAAGTCAGAGATAGAGAAGTCTATGGGGACAGAAGTAAAATGGACTGAGCCAAGTGAGAAGGCGAGGCGTGGTTCCATCTTGGTTGAAGCATCCGTACCTTTCATCAATGATGAATCCAGATGGGATGAGGTTGCTGATGTATCGGCAAGGCTTATGAAGAGGCTTGTGAGTGCATTGCTTCCTTGTATTGAGGACGTGAAGCAAATGCTTGCAGGTTCGAATGAGATTCTGAATGCCGGTGCCTAAAAGAGACGTTGATGTTAGAAACCTCAATCTACAAATATTTGCTTCATTGTATGAGCAGTTGAAGGGAAAATCTGAGATCAAAGGCCCGATGATGACGGAAATACTTGAGAAGATTCTTTCTTTGTTTTTTCAAGAATCATCTTAATGATAGTTTTGAAGAGGATGCTTGAACATATTTATTACCGAATCGCTCGTTGCTGGATAGTGGAGGATAGAGAATATGGAAAAAGTGGACATACTTAAAGAATTCGGACTCTAACAGGGATCCGAACATTTACATCTCGAATGCCGTAGAACTGCTTCATTCTCCAGATGTTTTTGCCGGAGAACCCATTTTGGAGGACGGGAAATTTGTTTGAAGGAAAGAAGCAAGAGAAGAGACTGTGCCTTTGCCCCATCCGTCAGAGTCGGTCTTCCTACTGACTTTTGTGACGGAATTCATGACGCAAGCTGATGTGAATCACTACCCGACTGTGTATTGATATGAATCTCTTGCATGTTTTTACTTTTATATTTCTTGAGATATTCAATATTTTATTGTATACTCAAAGGCAAGTCTACTATTTAATGATTTGAAGGACTACTTGTGGCGGTAAGTTATAACAAGTTGTGGAAATTGCTGATTGATAAGGGACTCAAGCGAAGCCAGCTTTGCTTGATGGCTGGAGTGAGTACAAATGCCATTGCAAAGATGGGAAAGAATGAGGATGTCAGGCTTGAGGTGCTTGCAAAGATCTGCACGAGCCTTGGCTGTACATTTGATGACATTGTTGAGATTGTTCCCGACGAAAAAAAGTGGAGATAGAAGAGTGAATAGAAAAAGCAAAGATACATCTATTATTCGTTCTTCTGCTGCTGAGTATCTGACATATGTTGCAGCCACAGGTGGTTCTGATGAAAGCATCGAGCTACGCTATGAAGATGAGAATATCTGGCTTACTCAGAAGATGATGGCGACACTATACGGTGTCGAGATTAACACAATCAATGAGCACATCAAGAAGATATATAGTGATGCCGAGCTTCAGGAAGATGCAACTATTCGGAAATTCCGAATAGTTCAAACCGAAGGTAATCGTCAGGTATCCAGAGATGTTATCCACTACAATCTTCAGATAATCATTGCTGTCGGTTTCAAGGTCAACAATGAACGTGCTGTGCAGTTCAGGAAGTGGGCAAACACGATTGTCAAAGATTTCACCATCAAAGGGTGGGTGATGGATGATGAACGCCTGAAGAATGGAGGCTCAAAGCTTACAAAAGAATACTTTGACAAGCTCCTTGAGAAAGTCAGGGAGATAAGGCTTTCTGAAAGAAGATTCTATCAGAAGGTAACCGACATCTATGCCACAGCTGTTGATTACGATCCGTCTGCCAAAGCAACTCATCGCTTCTTTGCTGCTGTGCAGAATAAGCTCCATTACAGTGTACATGGGCAAACTGCTGCTGAGGTGATATATAACCGGGCGGACGCTGAAAAGGAGCATATGGGACTTACCAACTGGGATGGCTCTCCGAATGGTAAGATCCACAGCTATGATGTCATCGTTGCAAAGAACTATCTTTCAGAAGATGAACTGAGGAAGCTTGAACGCATTGTTTCTGCATACCTTGATTTCGCTGAGGACATGGCAGAGCGTCATATTCCGATGACCATGGAAGACTGGGAAGAACGTCTTAACAGCTTTCTCACTCTCTGGGACAGGGATGTGCTCAAGGACAATGGAAAGATATCTGCAGAGCTTGCAAAGGCACATGCTTTAAGCGAGTTTGAAAAATACAGGGTTATCCAAGACAGACTCTATCAGAGTGACTTTGACAGGATGATGCTTGAAATCCAGGCTATAGAGTCCAAGGAGGACAAAGACAATGAGTAAGCTTGATAATCTGATAAAACAGTACTGATCTAGTGGGATGACTGTAGAACACTTCTCTTCCGGTGTGTGCCTCCCTCGCAACAGTGAAATTATGAGGTTTTTCCACGACGTTGAGATGGTGGAACAGCTCGGATCTGGCATGAACAGGATACTCAGATATTACGACAAGAGCATCTTTGAAATACATGATGACATGATCAAGGTCGTATTCAGGTTTGTTCCAGGTTTTGAAGATGATTTACAGTCTAATTTAGACTCTAAATCTGATTCTGGACTGAAAAGCACTGAGAGACTATCTCGCGCTGAAATCAAGATTCGGATTGTAGAAGTTCTTAAAGAGGATCCTTTATGTACATATGAGACTCTCAGCAAGATGTTTAACATATCAAGAGCCACAGTGGCGAATTATATGAAGAGCCTAAACGAGGCGGGAGAGGTCAAAAGGGTTGGCAGTGATAAGGATGGCCATTGGGATGTTTTGAAGCATTCAAAATAAAACAACTCTCTGTTTCCAGAGAGCTGCTTTTAGTGGAGCTGATCGGGATCGAACCGACTACCTATTGAATGCCATTCAATCGCTCTAGCCAGGTGAGCTACAGCCCCGTTTGACTACTGTAAAATACTGTATTTTAAGAAAATTATCAATGCCTTTATTAATATGTATAAGAGTTTTTCTGTTATTGTTGTAACAATATGTAAATTTTATAACAAATATTTATGAAAGAGGTTGACCCTCTGGGGTAAAAGCATTAATCTTGCCTTACCTTATTATATCAGATGAGGATGATGCTATGGAGAATAAGAAGATCAAGGTTGCAGTAATTGGTGCAACAGGGGCTGTCGGCCAGGTTTTCATGTGGATGCTTTCCGAGCACCCATGGTTTGAATTGACTTACGTGACCGCATCCGCAGCAAGGGTGGGGCAGAAGTATGCTGCTACCGTGCATTGGGTCATGCCTTTCGAGATGCCTGAAAGCATTAAGGATATGGATGTGAGGGAGTTCAATTATGCACAGATGAAGGAAGCTGGCGTAAGAATCGTATTCTCTGCTCTTCCTGCAGCCGTAGCATCAGAGGCAGAGCCTCAGCTCAGGGCAAATGGCTTTTATGTCTTTTCAAATGCCGCTGCCATGCGATATGACGCGAATGTTCCAATTCTCATTCCAGAGACCAATGTCGAGCAACTTGAGCTGATAAGAAAGCAGGGTTATCCTCAGACAGGCTTCTGCGTTACGAATGCAAACTGTGTGACAACCGGCCTTGCGATGGCTCTCGCACCGCTCAAGAAGTATGGTATCAAGACGATAACGATTAACAGCTATCAGAGCGTATCGGGTGCTGGATATCCCGGACTCTCCTCTTTCGATATCACGGACAACTGCATTCCTTTCATTAAGGGAGAGGAGGAGAAGATTGAGAAGGAAGTGAAGAAGATTCTCTCAATCGATCCAGAGGTGTATGCATATACTGTCAGGGTTCCTGTCATGTTCGGACATCTTGAGACAGTCTGGCTTGAGACTGAAAAGGAAGTGAGCGAGGAAGAGATTATCGAGGATTGGCATAATTTCAATACCGTACCTGATCTGCCTTCAACTCCGGAGCAGCCGATTGTCTACTCCCCAGAGCCTACGTTCCCTCAGCCAAAGTACGCTTTCTGGGGGAACCCGAAGGGAATGGTCGTTTATACGGGAAGGCTCAAGAAGAAGAACGGGAAGATCGGTTTCTGCCTTCTTGTGAACAATATCGTAAAGGGTGCAGCCGGTGGCTCCATCCAGAATGCTGAGGCATTCGTTCAGAAATTCGGATTAATCTGAAATCAATCAGTTTCCTCTTTTGCCCTCAGTTCTCTGAGGGCTCTTCTTTTACCAGGCTCTGGCAGTTATCAACCGTTACGAGGTATCTTCTCCCGTTCTGTTCTATTTTGAACGTATTATGTCGGGAGCAATCTTCGCAGCTGAGGCCGAGTGAGTCGTGGCGGAAACAGCTTCTTGAGATGAACATCGGTAGCTTGTAGCCGTTTAGCGGGCTACCTTTTACCGGCCATGATACTGCCTCGCAGTCGAAATCCGGAGCGATATATGCCCCTTTGAGGCTTTCTTTTAAAATGTCGCTGATTAGAGCCACGCTCTCTCTGTTTGAAGCATAGAGGTAGGCATCCATGAAGTACGAGTATTCCGGATGGTTTTTGGCAAAGTACACATCGGCGATGTTGTTCAGTCCGATCATGACCTTTCCTTCTATCTCTTCAAGCCTTCTGAGAAGCTTTTCGTACTTGTTCTTTTCCTCATATGTTACTGGTGAAAGAGTTATGTAGGTTATGCCATCAATTGTGACACCTTCCTCATTCCATGGGGCATTCTTTCCTTCAAGCTTTTTCCTTTCTGGAAGCAGCATGCCTCTTTCCTTTTTCCTCTCAAGCTCGTATTTCTTCTCACTCTGGGGAATTTCTTCCTGCCTCTGGAGAAAATCGCGTCTTATCGCTTTCGCATCTTTTTCTCTTATATGTAGAGAGTATGGGTTTATTATTTCTGATACATTGAGGACCTTTTCCGTATTGCTCTGTGAGAATATGCGGCGTATCGAGTCATCCGTATTTCTCTCTGCCTTCTCTGTTGCTATATCGTATGCCATGGAGAGATTGGCGGTTTTTATTCTCAGTTTTCTTTCTTCAATCGCAATTTCCGCTTTAACGCTCTCTTTCTCCTTTTTCATAGCATCGGTATTGATCTTCTTAAGCGTAATGGAAGAGTCGCTAATCTTGAAAAGAGGGGTACCGTACGGAAGCCTGATGTTATCAGAAATGAGCACCGCATTCTCTGAGACAGGCCGTGCGGAGAACTTGTACGCTTCATTTCCTGCAAGGATTATCATGAGGCCGTCGTGGGCGTTGATCTTCTCTTCAAGTTCAAGAGTCAGCTTTCTTCCTTCCTGGCTCTTTACTCGCCCGATTCTTTTTCCTTCATGTCCCGTATAATTCTCAGTTATAAGGCATTTGTGCGAGGGGCCTGAGTAATGGAAGAAGCCGTCAGAGTGCTCTCTGAGAAAAGTGTACTCATGGCAGTCTTTCTCCACGGTTCTATCCAGTATGTTTCTGTAATATCTTGCGGTATAGTAGACGTATTCATTGCCTTTCATTCTTCCTTCGACCTTGACGCTGTCTATTCCCATCCTCTCAAGGGTGAGAATTTCCTCTCCTGCGTCCATGTCTTTCATGCTGAAAGGAAAGAGCTTTTCCCCTTCATGGGAAAACCATGTGCGGCAGATCTGCGCGCACTCTCCGCGGTTCGCACTTCTTCCCGTCTTTTCGAGGGAAGCCATGCAGAGTCCTGAGAAACCGTAGCACATCGCACCGTGAATGAAGACCTTGAGCTCGATGTCTGTATTGTCCCTTCTTATCTTCTCTATCTCTTTTAGTGAAAGCTCTCTTGATAGCACGACACGCTCTGCGCCAAGATCTTTCAGCATTTTCACCCCGTAATCGGTATGGACTGCAAGCTGTGTGGAAGCATGAATCGGCAGGGTTGGAAAGCTCTTTTTGAGCATTCTTATCACACCGAGGTCCTGAACGATTATCCCGTCAGCACCATATCTCTCAATTTCTTCAAGAGTCGAGTGGACCCTTTCCAGCTCATCATCTCTTATGAGCGTGTTTATCGTGATATAGATTTTCTTACCATGGTCCTTGGCGAATTTTCTTATCTTTCTGAAGTCATCCATGGAAAAATTCTCAGCTCCCTTTCTCGCTGAGAATTCCTTTAAGCCGAAATACACCGAGTCCGCACCGCCCTGGAAGGCGTATATGGCGTTTTCAAGAGAGCCCGCAGGCATTGAGAGTTCAATCATAGCTGAAGTGTATCAAAATATCGGTAAAGAGAATATAATAGCAGAAGGAGGTGGACTATGCAGGATTACGATGCTGGAAACAAGGTCGTACATGTCAGCAAAGGACATGTGCTCTATCATCAGGGGGATGAGTGCTCTACGATGTTCGTCCTCTTAAGCGGAGCAATGGAGCTTTTTCTCAATTATGGAACAAAAGATCAGTTCGCTCTTATCGTCCTCTCAGAAAAGGGTTCAAGCCTTGGGGAGATGGGGCTCTTGGAAGGGGAGGCAAGGAATGCCACCGCTGTCGCTTTAGAAGATTCGGTTTTGGTCGAGCTTGATGAGGCGCATTTCGAGGATTTCATAATGCAGCATCCGAATCTGGGGGCCAAGATGATAAAAGACCTCGCAGGACGCTTTAAAGTCGTCACTGAGGAGCTTCAGAGTGCGCAGGATGTGGTCCGAACTCTTGTAGGTGAGCTTGAGAGCGACAAAAATAAGGAGAAGAAGAGCATAAGGGAGCGTTTGAAGGGAATTGCGGATGTTCTTCTGGATGTTCCGAAGGATGTCCCGCCAGATCTTTATGTCACATGTTACACGCGTACTCACGGCAATCTTCACTGATATGGATAAGAGATTATCTATATTGCAAAAACCGCTTTATTCCTATACTCTATTAGAAGAAAATATTCTGGATAGCTCCAGATTATTATAAGGAGAATTCTGATGACGATTAATGATCTTAAACATGCAAAACTCGTCAGCTGGATCGAGGAGATCAAAGCTCTCTGCGAACCGGATGAAGTTGTAATCGCAGATGGATCCAAGGCTCAGTACGATGAACTCATCAAGGGTTGCGTCGATTCCGGTCTTGCTGTCCGCCTGAATGAAGAGAAGAAGCCAGGATGCGTGCTTTTCCATTCTGATCCTTCTGATGTCGCTCGTGTAGAGAAGAGGACATTCATTGCTTCTGAGAAGGAGGAAGATGCCGGTCCTACTAACAACTGGATTGATCCGAAAGAACTCAAAGCTACAATGAAAGATCTTTATAAGGGATGTATGCATGGAAGAACCATGTATGTCATTCCGTTCTCAATGGGACCTCTTGGTTCTCCGATTTCAAAGATCGGCGTTGAGATCACAGATAGTGCATACGTCGTATGCAATATGATGATCATGACAAGGGTAGGAGTGAAGGTTCTCGACCTTCTCGGAACAGATGGATACTATGTTCCATGTCTCCACTCTGTAGGTAAGCCTCTTGCAAAGGGCGAGAGTGACAACGGACAGTGGCCATGCGCTCCGATGGAGCATAAGTATATCAGCCAGTTCCCAGAGACAAGGGAGATCTGGTCATACGGTTCAGGTTACGGTGGAAACGCCCTTCTTGGAAAGAAGTGCCTTGCACTGAGAATCGCAAGCGTTCTCGCACGTGACGAGGGATGGCTCGCAGAGCACATGCTCATCCTCAAGATTACGAACCCTGAGGGAAAGAGCAAGTATGTAACAGGCGCATTCCCATCAGCATGTGGAAAGACAAACCTCGCGATGCTCATTCCTACAATCCCAGGATGGAAGGTAGAGACAATCGGTGATGATATCGCATGGATGAAGCCGGGCAAGGATGGAAGACTCTATGCTATCAACCCAGAGGCAGGTTTCTTCGGTGTTGCTCCTGGAACAAGCGCAAAGAGCAACTACAACGCTCTTATGGCAGCAAGCAAGAACACGATCTTCACTAACGTCGCTCTTACAGAGGATAAGGACGTATGGTGGGAAGGAATCGGATACGATGCTCCTGGCAAGCTGATTGACTGGCACGGAAACGAATGGATTCAGGATAAGGGCAACAAGGAGCAGGCTCCTGCAGCACATCCAAATTCAAGATTCACAGCTCCAGCTGCACAGTGCCCATGCATCGCACCTGAGTGGGAAGATCCTGCAGGCGTTCCAATCTCTGCAATCCTCTTCGGCGGAAGAAGACCTTCAACAATCCCACTTGTTCACATGGCAAGGAACTGGAACCATGGTGTATTCCTTGGCTCAATCGTAGGATCTGAGGTAACAGCTGCAACACTGGATGCTAAGGTCGGAACAGTCAGAAGAGACCCGTTCGCAATGCTTCCGTTCTGCGGTTACAACATGGGAGACTACTTCCAGCACTGGATCGATGTGGGTAAGGCAGCTCCAAGCCAGGATGTTCTTCCTAAGATCTTCTATGTCAACTGGTTCAGAAAGGATGAGGCAGGACACTTCATCTGGCCGGGCTATGGCGACAACAGCCGCGTTCTCAAGTGGATTTTCGAGTGCTGCGACGGAACAGCAGAGACAGTCGATACAGAGATCGGTATCATGCCTACAGTTAATGCAATCGACCGCCCAGAGGGTGTTACGGAAGAGGATATGAAGATTCTTCTCACAGTCGACAAGGCTGGATGGCTCAGAGAGGTTGAGGATATCAGGACCAACCACTATCCGAAGTTCGGAAAGCACCTTCCAAAGGAGCTTTCAGAGATGCTCGATACTCTCGAAGCTGCTCTTAAGAAATAAGATTTCTTCCCCGGGGACAAATCCTCGGGGATTATTTTTCACAATGATTTCACATTTCCATCATTGTTTGTTCTCAATTGGGTAGTAGATTATAGACATGAAGTTGAAAGCTGTGCGCTGAGAAGGAGAGACTACCCGGCGGAGAAATAGGAGAGGTTTTAGGTTTTGTCCTTTCCAGACGATGTTGGCTGGGATTCCCGTTTAGATGGCGCAGAGCTTCTTCTTGTTTTAGTGCGTTCAGGGTACTCGAAAGAGTACCTTTTGTTTTATAATTTCAATATGAGCCAGACTGAGCGGATTTTCTATATTCTTGACCTTCTTATGGGGCGTGGCAGCTTTACCCGGAAGGAGGTCGCAAGGCATTTCGATGTCTCGGAGAAACAGATATGGAGGGATAAGGAGTATCTTAGGGACAGATGTCCGCTTTCATGTGGAAATCTCGATATAGTTTACGATAATGCGAAAAAAGCTTATGTTCTTACCTCGGAGTCACGGGATGCTCTTACAAGGTGGAGGGCGGCAACCTCGCTTGGTATTGTGCGCGATAAGGAAAGCGGAAATGCGAAAATCTCCTCTTCCAGCAGCATGGTCCTCTCTGATGCCTCATACATAACATACAAGAGCTATGCCAGTGAATCGTTCTCTCCTTCGGTATATGACAGGATAATGACCGCAATGAGGGAGAAGAGGAGGATACTCCTTTGTTATCCATCATCTAAAAAGCATCCTAAGCGGGTGGTTGAACCGCTCAGACTTATAAACTATGGTGAGATATGGTATCTTGTAGCAAGCGTTGATGATGCTATTCTAACATACAGTCTCTCGAGAATCAGCGATGTCTCAGTCCTTGATGAAAGAGTTGCTTTTTCTGATTATGAGCGCCTTGAGAAGCTTTTGGACGGATATGGCATATACTCCGATGATAATGAGAGGCGGGAGTATGTCATACGCTTCTATTCCTGGGCTATCGCGATTGTTTCGAACCAGGTATGGCAGAAAGATCAGAAGCTCCGGCTATTGGAGGATGGGAGGGTTCTTGAGATGAGGATTCCTGTGAGCAACCACACCGAGCTCTTATCGAGGATTCTCTTTTACGGTGATGCCGCAGAGCCGGTATCCCCAGAAGATTTCGTAGATGAATACAGGAGAAAATGCATGCTGATGGCAGGTCGCTATGAGAGAGTTTGAATATATTACGGAAGATGATCGTCTGCTATGGCTCTGCGATGAGTTCAAGGTGCTTCCTGCTGTTGCCATAGATTTCGAGGAGGAGTGCAATCTCCATGCATATGGGGAGCATATATCGATCATCCAGATTTATGACAGGAAGAGATTCTACATAGTCGACGTCCTTTCAAATGGTATTACGGATAAAAGCCTTGAGAAGCTTTTCAGCCTGCCTTGTGAGAAGATATGGTTCGAGTGCCATTCGGATCTCGCAATCCTATATAAGAAGCACAATATAAAGGCTACCTGCGTCTATGACCTTAGGGTTCTTGCAAAGGCCCTAGGGGACATCCATGGACTTGATGAGGTCATCCGGGTGAATCTCGGTATAGACCGAGGAGGGTCTAAGAAGAAGAGTCAGACTGAGAACTGGATGAAACGTCCTCTGAAAGAGGAGATGCTTTCATACGCTCTTGAAGATGTTGCATATCTCTTTGATCTTAAGGATGCTCTCCTGGAGAAGGTCAGGGAGAGAAAGCTGCTGAAACAGGTTGAATCGGCCATGCGGCATGTTGCGGATATAAAGCCTTCGAAACCCGGATGGATGAAAATCTGCAACGTCTCAATGCTTACTGCTAAGGAGCGAGTTTATCTGAAGCATGTTTTTAACGCCCGAGAGCGTATCGCGGAGCGTTTCAACACCCCAGCTGTCAATGTTCTTGAAAAGAAAGAGGTACTCCATCTTGCAAAGCTCATGCCACTTGGGTGCGATGAGATAACTGCTTTTCTTGAAAGAGCACCGAAGAGATACAGGAAATTCCTTACGGATGCCGTTTTAAAGGCAGTGGAGAACGCTAAAAAAGAAGTAGGGAAATAAGGAGGATAATATGTACACGGCAGCAGAAGACAGATATGGAAAGATGCTGTATAGGAGGGCGGGAGAAAGCGGCCTTGAGATGCCAGTCTTCACGCTCGGTTTTTGGCACAACTTCGGCGAGAGTGGTGATTATGAGGAGATGCGTAGAATGGTTTATACCGCATTTGACAACGGTGTTACCAGCTTCGACCTTGCAAACAACTACGGTCCTCCTGGAGGAGAGGCGGAGAGGAATTTCGGCCGGATTCTTAAGGACGGGCTTTCCTCTTATCGAGATGAGATAATAATCAGTACCAAGGCCGGTTATCCTATGTGGCCTGGTCCTTATGGTAAGGGCGGGGGAAAGAAATATCTTGTCTCATCCCTGGATCAGAGCCTTAAGCGGATGGGACTTGATTATGTCGACGTATTTTATCATCACTGTCCAGATCCCGATACTCCGATGGATGAGACGGCTGATGCCCTCGCATATATCGTTCAAAGTGGCAGGGCGCTTTATATCGCACTGTCAAAGTATGATGCGAAGGGCGTGGCCCAAATGACGGAGCTGCTTTCGCATTACCATGTGCATCCCGTGCTGAATCAGGTCAGATATTCAATACTCGACCGTGCGTTCGACAGGGATAACCTCTTTGTGAATCTTAATAGGCTTGGTGTGGGCTCTGCGATATTCTCCCCGCTTGCTCAGGGGCTTTTGACGGACAAGTACATATCAGGGGAGGTACCTGTCAATTCCAGAGCTCATGAGAACGTGTATCTCAAGGAGAGTGTGATAACCGCCGGTCTCATAGCACGGCTTGAAGAGCTTAGGAAGATAGCATCGGCAAGGGGGCAGAGCCTTTCCCAGATGGCACTTTCTTTCGTCCTTGCACAGAGAAGCGTTTCAACGGTTCTAATCGGTGCAAGGAACACTGAACAGCTGATGGAGAATCTCAGAACGCTTGAGACTGATATCAGGATCTCAGATGATGAGATGAGGGAAATACTCTCTTACGCCTGAGTTTTCGTTCTATACGGGGTATTCTCGAGGGGCAGGGTATCCCGTGCCTTACCATCAAAGGCGTAGTAGGCGTTCCTGATTGCCGGGGCAGTAGGGATTGCAGATAGCTCTCCGATGCCTTTTGCTCCGTATGTTGAGCTGCTCTTTCCCTCTCCATGCACCATGCGCACTTCAATCTCCGGAACTTCCGTACTGCGAAGCAGGCCAAGAGTGCCGTACTTGCTTTTCACATAACCGTTCTCGGTTATGAAGTTCTCTCTTACTGCGTAACCCATTCCCGTTACGACACCGCCTTCTACCTGGCCCTCGATCATGGTTCTGTTTATGACCGTTCCCGCATCCGAACTTGCGATGATTCTGTCTATCCTTCCATCTTCTGAAAGGAGCACAAGCTGGGCGGAATACGAGTATGCGAGATGGCTCACTGGATTTCTCTTCTCAGAGCCCAGCGGATCCGTTTCCGGTTTGAACTCCTTATATATCTCGATTCCTTCAAGCTCTTCAAGGCTCTTCTCTTTCAGATACGCTGAGAGCTCCGCGGAGGCAAGCCGGACGGCTTCTCCTGTGAATGCTGTCTGTCTTGAGGCTGTGGATGTTCCGCTGTCCGGAGTACGCGCGGTATCGGGCTCTTCCACGATAAAGAGTGCGGGATTAAGACCTGTAGCCTCATGTGCAACCTGGAGAGCCATTGTCTTGAGTCCCTGTCCCATGCAGGAAGCACTTGTGCGGATGTGAACTTTTCCACCCTCCACGCTTATAATGCATCTGCCCGTGTCCGGTACTCCCATTCCAAGGCCTGCGTTTTTCAGCGCAAGTGCTATTCCCTTGTGCTTTGCACTGTAATAGTCATCCTTTAGAGACATGAGCGCCTCGTATATCGCGGTATCGGGGCCTGCTATCTGGCCGTTAGGCATCTCATCTCCGGGGCGGAGAACGTTTCTCCGCCTTATCTCGAACGGATCGATTCCAATCTGCTTTGCCATCTCATCAAGGGCCGATTCGATTGCAAAACATGTCTGAGTCACACCGAAACCACGGAAAGCGCCACTTGGAACGTTGTTCGTATAGACAGCACGTCCCCTCACTTTCATGTTCTGGAAATTGTATGGACCTCCTGCATGTGTGCAGGCCCTCTGAAGCACCGGACCGCCAAGGGATGCGTATGCTCCCGTATCTGCGATTATGTCCTCCTTGAGGGCCTCGATTCTGCCTTCACTGTCACATGCAAGTGTTATGTCCATGATCATAGGATGTCTTTTGGGATGTACGATAAGACTTTCCTGACGGGAGAATACGAGTTTCACAGGCCTCTTAAGGACATACGCTGCAAGTGCAGCATGGTGCTGTACCGACATGTCCTCCTTGCCCCCGAATCCTCCGCCGACCAGGCATGCGCTCACCCTGATCCTCTCTTCAGGTAGGGCTAGCATTCTTGCGCATTCCCTTCTGTCATCATATATGCTCTGACTGGATGTATAGAGGTGAATGCCTCCATTCTCAGGGATTGCTATCGCCGCTTCCGGCTCCATGAAAGCGTGCTCCGTGAACGGTGTCTGATAGACCCTTCTTATAACATGCGCTGCACGCTCTATGGTGCTATCCGCATCGCCGCGTACGATGTTCTCTTCCCTGTAGAGGTTTGTCTTCTCCCAGCTGTGGACGATTGTCTTATCCTCAAGAGCTTCTCTGGCATCGAACACGCCTTCAAGCTCCTCTGTCTCAACTTTTACAAGTTCCTTAAGCTCTGGGAGGGCGTTTTTATCCTTGCTTGCGATTATTAAGAGCGCATCTCCTATGTATGATGTGACATCCCCTTCGCCGTAAAGAACCGGCCAGTCCTGACTTATGTGTCCGTGTCTGTTGAACGGAACATCGCTCTTTTTTATGATTCCCGAGCATCTTTCATCCTTTTCGAGCAGACTCGTATCAATTCTTATTATCCTGCATCGGGGATGAGGGGATCTTATCACGGCAAGATGAAGCAGGCCTTCTGGATTCATATCATCCACGAATATGCCGCGCCCGAGAGCCTTGTCTTCGGCATCTATCCTGATATACCGGCTTCCAAGGGATGCGTCATCATCCCTTTTTATACCTTCTTCCGCTCTCAGAATCCTCGCCGATAGCAGAATCGCATCCTCTATCTTCTTATAACCTGTGCAGCGGCAGATGTTTCCCCTTATTGCTTTTTTAACATCTTCCTTTGTTGGATTTGAATTTGAATCTATAAGGGCTTTTGCCGACATTATCATGCCGGGTGTGCAGTAACCGCACTGTACGGCTCCAGCTTTTGAAAAAGCGTACGAGTATACCTCTTTCTCCCTTTCGCTGAGGCCTTCAATCGTTGTTACCGCCTTGCCTTCTATTCTGGAGAGCTTCTGCACGCATGCCTTCTGTGCCTTACCATCGATTATGACGGTACATGCCCCGCATGCTCCTTCTGAGCATCCGTCCTTTGTCCCTTCGAGATGAAGAACATCTCTAAGGAATCTTAGAAGACTCATGTCCTCCGTCTCATGGTAGTGCTTTCCATTTACAAGTACGTCCATCGCTTACTCCAGAAATATTTTCCCCCGTGCCAGTTATGGTGTCAATCAAAAGTTAGAATTTGAGCACTATCTCGGATTTCTGAGGCTCAAGCTGTACAAGCTCCACACCGGCTGCCTCAAGCATTTTCACCGAGGCTCTCGTAGCATCCGTATCCTTATACTTGTTAGAAAGGTATACGACCTTTTTTATCCCTACCTGTATGATGGCCTTAGCGCATTCATTGCACGGGAAGAGTGCCACATAAAGCGTTGCTCCCTTGAGGCTTGGCAGACTTGAGTTTAAAATCGCATTGAGCTCGGCATGGCATACGTAAGGGTACTTTGTCTCAATCCATTCTCCCTCCCTTTCCCAGGGAAGCTCATCATCGCTGCATCCGATTGGAAAGCCGTTATAGCCGACGCCGACGATCTTCTTCTCCGGATTAACTATGCATGCTCCCACCTGCGTGTTAGGATCCTTGCTCCTCATGCTTGAGAGCACTGCGATTCCCATGAAGTACTCATCCCAGGTTATGTAGTCATTTCTCTTTGAACTCATCTATTCCTCCTTTGCGAAAAATTTCATTATTAGTGCGGTATATTCCTTCTTACATGAATCATACATCAAAAGGGAGTGGTGCGTATGCCTGTAATCAGGCATTTTGGGGCTGTATGATTCTATGTCCCGGCTTTTTACAGAAGAAAGGATTATCTTCTGATTGCCGAAAGGCACTGTCTTATCCCCTTTGTCGTGAATGCTGATCATAGGAACGGTCACCTTGGCAAGGTTCTTCCGAATTTCTTTCAGATTGTACACGAGAGAGAGGCCCTGCCTTGGAAATGTACCTCCGTATCCCACCCAGTTCTCATTCCCATCCTCCCCATCACTTCTGCCATCAATGCATGAGGCGTTTACCTCTTTTAGAAAAAGGCAGAGGAAGCGGCCGATATAGAACGCCCAGCTTGTCACGAAATGATCGCGTAGCAGGCTGTTATATGCAACCGGAGCTGCGAGTACCGCGATTCTCTTTGGAGAGAGCGGGGTAGAGGAGTATTTCTCAGCTAATTTGAGTGTCATCGCCCCTCCCATTGAAACCCCTACGACATATACGCTTTCATATCTCTTTTTAAGATTCACATAATACTTATCAACATATGAGAACCACTGGGTGAAGCTTGTCTTCTCAAATTCCTTATAGTCCGCACCGAAGGTCGGAATAAGGGGGGAGAACACATCATAGCCATTCTCGCTGAATACCTTCGCCGGGTATGAGTACATGCTTGGTGTGGTTGGAAAACCATGGATGAACAGTACCGCCTTATCATTTCCGCTCTCATATGTAATAGAGCGGCAGCGCGGTGAGAAGCATTTGCTTTCATCGCTTATAAGATCAGGCTCCTTCCTGTCTCGATAGAATATGAGGCTGTTGTTCCAGAAGAGGAACAGGATGAGAAGAGTCAGGATAGAAAGGTATATCATAGAGCACATTATAGCATGAAAAAAGCGCACCCCGAAGGATGCGCCTAACATTATTAAATTATACTCTTTATACGAGAGCTGCCATCATCGTTGGAACAACAGAGATGAGAACACCTGCTGCTACAGCGCTTCCGATAACTCCGGATACGTTCGGTCCCATGGCATGCATGAGAAGGAAGTTCTGAGGATCCGCTTCCTGTCCGACCTTGCTTGATACACGGGCAGCCATAGGAACAGCAGATACTCCGGCAGATCCGATAAGCGGGTTAGTAGGATGCTTCGGATCAAGCTTGTTCATGAGCTTGCCAAGAAGAACACCACCTGCAGTTCCGACTCCGAACGCGACCATTCCAAGAAGAAGGATGCCGAGAGTCTCGAGGTTGAGGAACTTGTCAGCAGCCATCTTGGATCCTACGGAAAGTCCGAGGAAGATGGTAACCGTGTTCATAAGAGCGTTCTGCATCGTATCCGATAGTCTTCCAATAACACCACACTCCCTTGCGAGGTTTCCGAACATGAGAGCTCCGATAAGAGGACATGCGGAAGGAAGAAGGATGGCACAGACCGTGATAACCATGATCGGGAATACGATCTTCTCAAGCTTGCTTACAGGTCTGAGCTGCTGCATCTTGATCTTTCTCTCATTCTCTGTCGTGAGAAGTCTCATGATAGGTGGCTGGATGATAGGTACCAGTGCCATGTAGGAGTAAGCGGCAACAGCAATCGAGCCAAGGTAATCCGGAGCGAGTCTGCTGGTTACATAAATGGCCGTAGGTCCGTCAGCACCTCCAATGATACCGATTGATGCTGCAACAGGAAGAGTGAAGTTGATCCCGGGAAGGAATGAGAGCAGGAGAGCTCCGATTAGAGCTGTGAAGATACCAAGCTGTGCTGCCGCTCCAAGAAGGAGTGTCTTCGGGTTTGCAATCAGCGGTCCGAAGTCCGTCATTGCACCTACTCCCATGAAGATGAGCACAGGGAAGAGACCGGACTCGATTCCTGCATCATAGAGGATTTTGATGAATCCAGCATCCCCGCTTGTGGGATCAACACTTGCGATATATGCGAACGGGATGTTCGAAAGGATACATCCCATTCCAATTGGAATGAGCAGGAGAGGCTCGAAGCCCTTCTTAATAGCAAGATAGAGCAATACGAAGCCTACGAGGATCATTAGGGCGTTACCCCATCCTCCGTTCTGCATAAAACCGACGATACCCGTCGTATTCCATAGCGATATTGCGCCTTCAATAATAGCTTCCATTATCTGCTCCTATTAACCTATTGTCATGAGGAGGTCACCGCTCTGGAGCTGATCCCCCTGGTTGACATCGATGCTCATGATGGTCCCGGATGCTGGAGCATAGATCTCATTCTCCATCTTCATAGCTTCCATAACCATCAGAAGATCGTTCTCATTAACATGATCTCCAACCTTTACTGCAAAACGGAGAGCAAGGCCTGGCATTGGTGCGTTAACCTCAACACTTCCTTTTGCTCCGCTCTGTACTGGTGCTGCAGGTGCTTCCTGAACAGGCTCTGGTGCGGGTGCTGGTGCTGGTGCCGGGGCGGCTTCTACAACTGTTCCTCCAATCTGCATTAGGAGATCTCCGCTCTGGAGCTGATCACCCTGCTTTACGCAGATCTTTGATACTACACCGTCGCATGGAGCATAAATCTCGTTCTCCATCTTCATAGCTTCCATAACCATGAGGATGTCGTTCTTCTTTACCGTATCTCCTTCCTTTACTTCGAAGCGGAGAGCAAGTCCTGGCATCGGTGCTGTGATATCAGTGCTGCCTGTAACGACAGTCTGAACCTGAGGAGCTGCTGCCTGAGCTGCAGCTGGTGCTGCCTTGATTCCATCTGCGATTGAGAGAGGATACTTCACTCCATTGACAGTTGCGCTGTCCTTCTCGAGCTTAACAGCATAGGATGCGCCGTTAACTGTGACGGTGTACTCTCCATTGCCCTTCTTAGCCGCAGGTGCTGCAGCTTCCTTCTTCTGCTCCTCGCTTACCTTTCTGACGCCATTTACATGAGCCTTACCTGTGAGGTAGAGGATACCCTTGTCCTTACATGCGGCTGCGATGAACACGTTCTCGTCTGTGATAGGAAGGTTCGCTTCCTTGAGCATTGCCTCTGCTGCCGCTCTGCCTTTCTTCGGATCCCTGTCGTTGATATCTACGCACTTCTCTGTTGTAGGCTCGAGCTTGAGCTGAGCTGCTGCAAGCTTGACAACTTCCGGATCCGGAGCAACAGGAGTCTTTCCGAAGTAACCGAGAACCATCTTGCCGTATCCCTCTGCGAACTTCTTCCAAGGTCCGAACATGACGTTGTTGAATGCCTGCTGGAAATAGAACTGGCTTACCGGTGTAACGGATGTTCCGAAGCCACCCTTAGCAACAGTCTCTCCCATTGCCTCAACAATCTGAGGATACTTGTCCATGAGTCCGTTGTCCCTGAGCATCTGGGTGTTAGCTGTAAGAGCTCCACCTGGAAGTGGGAAGAATGGAATCTCTGGATTTACCATTGTTGCTTCTGGTGGGAGGAAGTAGTCCTTCATGCACTCTTCGAATACCTTTTCTGCATTGCGAACCTTGTTCACATCGATATCGAGAGTGTAATCGGTTCCCCTGAGAGCGTGCCACATCGTGATGATGTCCGGCTGGCATGTTCCGCCTGAGCATGGACTCATTGAGAGGTCTACCTGGTCAGCACCTGCCTCGATTGCAGACATGTACTGCTGGATTGATACTCCTGCTGTCTCATGAGAGTGGAATACGATCTTTACGTTTGGTCCGAGGAGCTTTCTCGCCCTCTTTATTGTCTCATATACGTTATGAGGAGTTGATGTACCGGATGCATCCTTGAAACATACGCTGTCATATGGAATGCCCGCATCAAGAATCTGGCGGAGAATCTTCTCGTAGAAATCTGGGTCATGAGCTCCTGTGACACCTTCTGGAAGGCTCATCATCGTAACTGTGACCTCATGCTTGAGACCTGCTTCATGGATGTATTTTCCGCTGTCGATGAGGTTGTTCACATCATTGAGTGCGTCGAAGTTCCTGATTGTGGTCATTCCATGCTTCTTGAAAAGCTCTGCATGGAGCTTGATCATGTCGCGTGGCTGGCTGTCAAGACCTACAATGTTAACTCCTCTTGCAAGTGTCTGGAGGTTTGCATCCGGTCCTGCGACCCTTCTGAACTCATCCATCATCTCGAACGCATCTTCGTTCGTGTAGAAGTAAAGTGACTGGAATCTTGCACCGCCACCAGCTTCGAAGTGGTTGATTCCCGCTTCCTTTGCTGCTGCTACTGCAGGCATGAAATCCTTTGTGAAAACACGTGCTCCGTATACGGACTGGAAACCGTCACGGAATGCTGTACACATAAAATTGATTTTTTTCTTGCTCATCTGATTCTCCCTTATCTTTCTTTGTCGTAGGCTGCTGCAATGGCTGCTGCGATTGCCGCATCATTGCTCTTGGCAACTACTTTGGCCGTGGTTGCCGCTGGTTTCTGTGCAGGCTTTGCCGCAGTTGTTTCCGCAGGTGAGATGTTTGCACAGATCTTACTCATTATCTTTGTCGCATAAATTAACAGAACAAGGAAAATGAAAACCGTTCCCATACCAAGGACAAGCAGGATTAATCCGTCATTAATCTGCTGGACCAGGGTTTCTCGAGGCAAGTTCGTTAACAATGGTAACATCATTTATCTCCTCTAATGCTAAATTAAAGTCATTCAAGTCTGAATCTTACCTAAAAGCAATTCTTTCATCAAGTAATTACATCAAGAATATGCCTCTTGAATCTGATATTGCTTACCGCAGATAAATCTTTGTTGAAAAAAGAAAAGCAAAATCGTGTTTTTATTTCTCAAATCGTGTTTTTATGTGAAAATCGGTGAAAAACTGAACTGTTTGCAGGATACTTGTTTCCTGTACTTTTTCGTAAAAATAGCCGCTATTATTCATATCGTAATGGCTCTTTCCTTTCCTTTTCCATGAAGTTAGATTATGATAGGTGGGAAAAACACCGATGGAGAGTAAAATGGCTGATCAGGTTAAGGATGAATATGAGCTTACGAATGAGCGCATCCGTGAGCGCATGGATAAAATCGGACGCAAGATAATGGTCATGAGCGGCAAAGGTGGTGTTGGTAAGACGACTGTAACGGTCAATCTTGCCAATGAGCTTGCCGACATGGGCTGCAGGGTAGGAGTCCTGGATACGGACCTGCACGGACCGAATGTCGCGAAGATGTTCGGTGTTGAGGGCGAGAGCCTCTCTAGCGAGGATGGGGTATCATTTCTGCCGGTTAAGGTCAGGGATAATCTTTCAGTAATCTCCCTCTCTTTTGCCCTTGAGGATCCCGATGCCCCTGTCATTTGGAGAGGGAGCATGAAGATGGGTGCTATCAGGCAGTTCCTTGCCGATGTGGAGTGGGGAGAGCTTGACTATCTTCTGATCGATACTCCTCCAGGAACTGGAGATGAGCAGCTTACTGTATGCCAGTCGATTCCTGAGCTTACAGGAACGATAATAGTCACGACACCTCAGGATGTCGCAATCCTTGATGCCAGACGTAGTGTGAATTTCTCAAGGAAACTCGGAGTTGCGATTATTGGTGTTATTGAGAACATGAGCGGTCTTATCTGTCCCAACTGCAAGACGGAGATTCCGATCTTCGGCAAAGGAGGGGGAAAGAGGATGTGCCAGGATATGCACGTGCCGTTCCTCGGTGAGGTACCGATGGAAATCGATCTCAGAATCGCAGAGGATGAGGGAAAGGACTGGTCCCATTCCGGTGCCAGCCGTCCATCCCGTGAGGCTCTCAAGGAGATAGCTAATGAGATAAACAATGGTACTGCGTGCTCTACAAGCCGTGATACGTCCTTCCTCGGAACTCCGTCATGCAAGCCAAGCGCATGTGCCACATGTACGTCAAACTGCCCTTCAAGGAAGAAAAATGGATAAGAATCTTTTCAAGGCTCCCCGCCAAAGCGAGGAGCTTATCTGGAAAACGGGGGAAAAGAGCCTTGAGCGCCATACCCCGATTTTCGATGTCATGAAAGTCGAACGTGAAAGCCGCGATGGCAGTAAGAAAGCCTCATTCATACAGCTTCATACGACCGACTGGATCGTCGTCATACCATGGTTCAGGGATGAGGAGGGTGTTCCCCGCTTCATAATGGAGCAGCAGTTCAGGCATGGAAACTCAAGTGTAACATGGGAATTCCCCGGCGGTCTTGTGGATGAGGGGGAGGATAGCCTTCATGCTGCTCAGCGTGAACTGCTGGAGGAGACAGGACTTCGGGGAAGGATTACGAAACTTGGAGATGTGTGTCCGAATGCCGCATTCATGGATAACAGGCAGAATTTCTACCTTGCCGAGGATCTTGAACTCATAGCAGGACAGGATCTGGATGAGAACGAGGAGATAGATGTCTTTTCTCTGCCCGTAAGCGAGGCTGTGGAGAAGATGGGAACGGGTATTTTTGATAACGGTACGATGATGATGGCCCTCGGCTACTTCCTGCGCTATGCGGAGAAGCATCCGTATCTCAGGGAGGTCTTGACCGTATCTTCATGATATTCCCTTGGATTCAACAGATTTCTACAGCGGGAATATAATGTTGCTGGAGCCCTGGTATTCTATAATTAATTCTTGGAGAAAGATAATCTCCATCTCTGGAGGATTTTATGAGGAAGTTATTGATTCTGCTATTGTCCGTAGTCTTTCTTGCATCCTGTTCGACGATGGATGCTGAGAGTGCAACAATAAGCGTAAGTGGCTCATCCACCGTCTACATGCATCCCGATAATGCATCATTTACCGTATCTGCGGAGGCTGTGAGGGAAACGACCGATGAGGCGAGAGAAGCCACCGATGCGATAATAACGGAGGCTGTGAGTGTCCTCAAGGACAGATATGGGATAAGTGATGAGGATATCAGGACGAACTATCTGTCTTTAAGTCCGGAGTATAGATATGTGGATAATCAGAAAGTCCTTACGGGGCAGAGGGGCTATCAGAGCATAGATGTGAGTCTTAGCGACATTTCCGTGATAGGTCCCATTGTCGAAGACCTTGCCAAAATCAACGGGATATCAATATCGTCCATAACCCTCGATAAGAGCGATAAGAGTGCGGAAATCGCGGAGGCAAGACGTCTTGCCCTGACAGATGCCATAGGCAAGGCCGCAACCTACGCCTCTGCCATTGGACGGGAACTTGGGAATGTGATTTCGATTTCCGATAACAGCGCTCCTAGTTACTCAAACGGGGTGCTACGCCTTGAGGCCGCATCTTTTGCCGCTTCATCCGATGCCGCATATAAGACGACATTCTACAGCTATGACCTTAGCTGCTCGGATTCAGTCTCAATCATCGTAGAATTAAGGTAGGACGGTCTTTTTACTTACATAATACCAGGGTCCGGTTGGATAGCCGGGCCTTGTTTCATTATTATCCCAGTCGTCGACAGGTTTGAGGTAAAGGCTTGTGCCTAGCCTCGGGTAGAGGTTCTCCCCATACCCGTATTCCCCATCTTTTATTCCGTATCCGTTCCTGAGATGGACGCTGACCCTTCCATTGAAATTCAGGGCAGATGATTTTTCGAAGACTAGTTCATCAACGTGGAAACTTTCGAACTTGCCATGACTGTTCTCTTTTCCTTTTGCTATGTGGCTATGGCTGTAGTTGCCATATACCGTCTCTTCAAGATGATATTCTCCAATCTGTTTGGTGTAGATCCTGAGTATCGCATCTGCTCCGTCATGCTCTTCATGCTCACCGATAATCGTGAGGCTGTAGAGAGTTCTTCCTCCCAAAGCCGTGTACTCATAGCTGCCCTCAATAAGTCCGCTGTGCCTTCTCTCTCCGTACATCAGGGAAAGGGGATAGGGTATGCACCCTGTTAGAATGAGAATTAAGAAGGCTAATGGTATAAGTTTTCGCATAATACAACTCTCTAGGTAAAAATATTAATATGATTTTCCTCTTTTTCCAAGATTATTCTGATGATGGACATAATTACTCTGATGTCATGAAGAGTAGCATGGAAAACAGATCGGATTTTACATCTGACAGCATATTTTCAAAACTTACGCGTTTCATGTTCCCGATTCTTGGAGTCTTTGTCCTTCATGCGATGTATGGCGCTGTGGATGTCATGATTATTGGTTTAGTAGCACCGAAGGGCTTTCCGGAGTATCCACAGGCTCCGTTTCCGGTCTGCCTGTGGCACTCCACCCATCGGCTGATTGATTGCAGCCTGCCCAGATTTCTGGACCCGGGGAATGTAGTTATCGCGGACGTTGATGTTATTTCATTCGGTTTCAGAAAAGAATTAGCTCAATGCGTCTGTGATATAATCGTTAAGGCTGCTTCCCTGATACATCAGACGGTAGAGTGACATTACGAGAGGAAAATCATTTTCCCTCTTTTTCTCTGTGACAATATCTCCTATGAGTCTTATTGTGCGCTTTCCCTCAATTACGGTCGCTCCTGACTTCTCATCGTACGAGAATCCTTTTCCAATGAGCATTCCGAATGTCCTGTTTCTTGAGAGGTCGTTAAGGCTGGTCAGTCCGAGATCCCCGATACCGCAATATCGGAAGATGGTCTCCTCGTCACATGAGAAGAGATTGAGCAGTCCCCTCATCTCGTTGACAGCCTTGGTGTATACAAGGAAGTCTACGTTAGGGCTGTTGTAGCGTCCTGAGACGAGTCCGATGGCGATCGCATACATGTTTTTAAGAATACTGTTCAGCTCTACCGCTCTCACATCGCTGCTGTAATCCAGCGAGAAACCCGTATACGCGATAACCTCCTTCTTGAAGTATTCGTAATCGCTTCTCTTCCCTCCGAACGTGAATGCCGTTGGAAAGCCGTTGAGAGTCTCGATTGCGAACGAGGGGCCCTTCATGCTCGCAGTGCGCTCAAACGGGATTTTCTCCGTTATGAACGCCCCGTCATCGCTCATTCCTTTCGCAAGATTCACAACGAGTGGATTCTTTTTCGTATGCCTTTTCATCTCGAGTGAGAAACTTACTATCGCTTTTGACGGTATTACGAGCATGATGACATCCGCATCCTCGAACACATCGTATGACACGGAGGCCTCTATGCTTTTGTTTATGAACCGTGTAGGGAAGTACTTTGAGTTCTTGTGATCCTCATTGATCTCTTTAGCGACATCACCCTCGATTGTATGAAGGCATACCTTGTTATTCCTGTTCCATGCCAGGCGTTCGGAAACGCTTGTACCGAACGTTCCTGCTCCTGCTATTACTATCTTAGCCATCAGATCTTCCTTATGATATAAAGTCTGGAGCTGTTATCTTTCAGCTTCCTCATGTCTTCCTGGTATCCAAAGTAACCACCGCTTCTGTCTGTAAGTGCTATTCCAGCCCATTTTATAGAGTCTCCCCAAGCCTCGTAGCTCTCTATCTCCATGGGGGATGTGAGGGCCTCATCCTCCCTCTGAACATGGGTGCGGGAATATATCCTGTATTTATAGTTCTCATTTGCCTGGCGTACGAAAATCCTTTCCTTCGCTCTGTTGAGAGGAAATTCTTTTATAAGGTAGAGAATGATGATTGTTGAGGCGTCATCGTCCGAGGCGGACCAGATCACCCTTTCTCCGCTCTCTTCTCTTATTATATTCCCAAATTGCAAAACATGCCTGTAGTGCTTGTAGAATTCAATCTCTTTACTGATTGCAAGCGCCTCATGGGGCATGAGTACTGTCAGGTCCAGAGAATACTCGACAGGGGTGAATAGGGATGCATTGAATCTTGTCTCGATATCTATCTGTTTGCCAGTACCTTTATCAGGGGATGAAGAGATTGTAACGAGCCCCGCTTTCTGAGGATAGAAAAGGCCTGCACCTTCTACCGATTTGATCCTCGATATCGGGTCCGTGTTATCCGTGATTCTCATCAGCGAGGAATAGCTGAGCATCCCGAGGTCAAATCTGCCACCGCCGGAGAAGCTGGTTTCGATAAGAAGGTTGGGGTATTTGCGTGATATCGAGTTCAGTACGCTGTAGACCCCCATGATATAGCGATGTTCAAATTCATCAGGGTATGATGAGCAGATTTCGGAAGGCAGTCTTGTCTTCTCATATCTCAGATAATCGAGTTTCGCAGTCTCTATGATTTCTGAAATCGTGTCTGTCGCCCACTCCTGAACCTCAGCAAGCGTGAAATCAAGAAGGTAGTCTTCCTCATTCGAACTGTATGTCTTCACTTTCTTATCACGTACGGCCCACTCAGGCTTACTCTCGAAAAGATTGCTGTTCCTGCTTACCGTCTCGATATCGAAATAGAGACCGAAAAGAAGGCCTTCGCGGTGTATGTTGCTTGCAACCATTTTCAGTCCGCTGGGGAATTTAAGGGAGTTGACATACCAGTCTCCGAGGCTCGTGTTTCTTTCCCTCCTTACCCCGAACCAGCCATCGTCCACGATTATGCCTTCAAAACCTATTGCCTTTGCCGCAGCTGAAAGCTCGTATATTCTGCTCTCGCTTACATCAAGGCCCATGATATCCCTTGTTGAGAGCATGAGAGGGCGGAGACGTTCCTTCCAAGGGCCTCTCATTATCACCTTCTCAATTCCTTTTCTGAAGCGCAGTGAAGCGTCAGCTAACCCTTTCTCTGAGAAGCACATGATACTTTCAGGGCTTTCAAACTCCTCTTCCGGGTTGAGGGACCATTTGAAATTCTCGCTGTTTATTCCGCTTACGATATGGAGTCTTGACTGCTCTCCCATCTCGAATGTGGTTGAGAATGATGATGAGTATACCAGTGCGGAAATGAGGCAGCCACCTCTTTCATCCTCAATGGCGAACGCACTGTTCGTCTCAAAACCTGTGCTCATGTTTCTTGATGAGAGGGAGAGAGTTCCTGAACAGAGACTCTGCTTTTTTACCTCAAGCTCCCTGAGCCACGCTCCTCCGAGCGATGTAAGGCTGAATGATGAGCCGTAAAGGTCAAGCTGCATTGATGCGCATTTTCCTATTACGATCTCTTCTTTACCATCATTTCTGACAATCGTTTTACGGCTTATTATGTCCCAGTCTTTGAATAGCGTGTAACAGAGAATCACAGAGATTTTCTGCTCCTCATCCTTAAGGAGGATTTCAACCGTCTCCGCATTCTCCTCCTCAGCAACCGCCATAGGGAGGCTTGCGCTTCTGTAACGCTTAATGCCAGGGTAGAGTCTATGGCCTGAATATCTTAAATCCAGGGTTTTTCTCCCTTCGATTTTTACAAGTGGTGATTTGAAATCTCCTTTTCCCTCGAAAGAGGCCTCGAGTGCCATGTTATTAAGATCCAGAGTAGGGTGATTGCTATCCAAAGCTATCGAAAGTCCGGCCCTTGAACGGTCTTTATCGATGATCGCACGTCCATCTTCCTGTGCATGCTCAAGCCTCTTTCCGTAATAAATATGCTCAAGGTGGTCCGTATCCGTGATCCTGAAAACGTAACTCGTGTTCTTTCCTTTCAGGTGAATCATCCTTCCATCGTTTATTTCTATCATTAAGAGCCTCTTTCCGTGATATTATATTATAGCAGAGAGGTTTTTTCCATGGATATTCGACGCATACCGCTCTGGGAGGGCAGGAATGCCACCTATATGAGCAATGACATAATAAACGTAGTTATAGAAGATCAGGGCGAAGTCTGCCTCGAGCTTTCGAACA
This sequence comes from uncultured Spirochaetaceae bacterium, assembly GCA_944389025.1. Lineage (GTDB taxonomy): Bacteria > Spirochaetota > Spirochaetia > Sphaerochaetales > Sphaerochaetaceae > Ornithospirochaeta. The sequence goes on along the minus strand of CALXKU010000002.1, from coordinate 116,772 downwards.
CATGCATCTCAGGTGCGCGGGTTAACCCTCTCTGTCTGCCGTATTTCCGCGGGACCGGTAGCGGTGTGCTATCCGATGCGAACGGGGAGTGGTATCAGATGAAGCAGAGCCTCTATCAGGCGGGGGGAAGCTACTTCACATTCCCATTCGCCTCTGAGGATCACATAACCAGCAGCAATACTTACTGGAGTGTGAGGAAATATGGTACCGAGGAGCGATATGGTGGCATATGGAGGCTCTCTGAGATGAAAAGCAGGGAGGAGGGTAACAGATACCGCCTCGAGAAGGTCGATCTTGTAATCCCATCCCAGCCTGTGCTTTATACGGCGATCAGAATTACGAATACGGGAGAGGAGAGCCTTCTGGCATCCCCGTCCCATTCTGTTATGTTTGGAGCCCCTTTCTTTGAAACCGGATGTTTCATAGATACGAACGCCAGAAATTTCTCCGCATACCATACGGCGGTACGGGAGCTGGCTAACAACCGCTTCCTCTCCGGTCCGGTTTTCGATGATCTGAAAAAGACACCTCTTGTGAAGGGTGGAACGGCTGACGCTTCTTATGTCCCATCTCCTACCGGTACTTACGATTATCTTCTTGGAAAGATTCCTGATAGGGCTAAGAACGGCTGGATAAGCGTGATAAACCCACGCCTTCAGCAGATATTCTTCTCATTTACGCCGGCCGATATGATAGACAGCTTTCCCAACATATTCCTCGTAGAGAACTATCTTGGCCGCATGGATGCCCCCTGGGCTCTCTATGATGGGGCTACAAGCCAGGTGTTCAGTCTTTCTGTCGGAATGAATTACGGTCCAAAACATACTAAGAACTTCACTATCGAGGCGGGAAAATCCAAGGTCCTTTATTACGCTGATGCTTTCCAGGGGTATGATAACTCCAGAATGAACCTTGGAATATACTCGGTTGAGTTCATCGACGGGGGAATACTATTAAAGCGTACAAAGAGTACGATATTCATCCCCGCCGACCATAACTTCGAAGCGATAGCGAGTGTCTCAAAGGCTCTGTTTCAGAATGGCCAGGAATCTGAGAGACCGTAGCGTGCAGAGAGCTCTTTTATGACGCTCTGCAGTGATGGAGGAACGGGGCATCCGTACTCCTTCCTGATTTTATACGCCTCATATTCCTTCTCTCCCGCAGTGTATATTCTCTCATGCCCGGGGGCTTTTCTGCTTTCTCTGAGATCTTTGAGAATCGCGGAAGCTATCCTCTTGAAAGTCTTTCTTCCCATGAAGAACTCGGGGTCTATCGCAATGAAGAAATGCCCGAGCGGGTAGGGTATTGGCTTGCCACTTTCATCTTTGCCATTAAGCGCTTTTAAGAATGCACCATCCTGGAGTGCCGCAGAAAGAATCTCCACTACTGTCGCATATCCGTAGCCCTTATATCCCGCAGTCTCCTCCCCCAGTCCACCAAGGGGAGTGAGCGCAGCCTTGCCGAGTGTGAGATCCTTGAGTATTCCGGCAGTATCCACCCTTGTATTTCCGCTTTCATCTATCACCCAGCCAGGGGGAACGTCCTTGCCGGCCCTGCCATACACTTCGATCTTTCCTCTCTGACTCACGCTTGTGGCGCAGTCGAGTACGAATGGGAATGGATCATCGGTTGGTAGTCCTATGGTGAGCGGGTTCGTACCGAGCATGTTCTCAACTCCGAATGTCGGTGCGATCGATGGGCGGGCATTTGTTCCTGTTATACCTATAAGGTCCTCAGACGTGGCCATGGTGGCATAGTATCCCGCAATTCCGTAATGGGTGCTGTTTCGGACGGCAGTCATCGCAATTCCGTTCTTCTTGGCCTTGTCGATCGCCATTGCCATGGCCTTATGGGCTACAACATGCCCCATGCCATTATGGCCGTCAAGAACTGCTGTCGCCTTATCTTCCCTGATGATTTCAATTTCCGTTACCGGATTCAGTATTCCCTGATCTATCCTGTCGATGTATATCGGTTTGAGCCTTCCGATTCCGTGGCTGTCTATTCCTCTCTTATCACTCTCGATAAGCACGGCTGCTATTATTTCCGCATCCGCTTTCGGAACGCCGGCTCCCATCAGTGCTTCCTTCATGAATCTCTCAAGCTTGTCGAAAGGAACGAAAGCCGAGTCCTCATAGCGCTCTAGATATTCTTTTACCTCTTTTGTCATAAAAGCCTCCGAAAACAGTATAATCCACTTTCAGAGGCTTCATGGGATTTTTTAAATGCTTATGTAATCTATGTATGAATATCCTGGAGGGAGAGTGCCATAGAACGGGGTTTGGAAGCGTATCGTAATACCCAGGTATACTCCTCCGTAATAACCGAAATAGGCAGAGCCTTCGTCTGGAAGTATGGCGGAAAAATAATTCACAATTCCAAGTGTCCCTCCAGTAGTCCTCGCCTCATTGAAATAGTAGGTGATTCCCACATCAAGAGCCCCTCCTATTCCTAGTATGCCAGGATCCGTATCGGGACTGATCATTGTCACCTGAGGACCAAACATGAGATATAATGCACTCTGTTTCCCTAGTTCCACATCAAGTGCAAAACCGCTCATGAAGCCGAGCGAGAGCGTATCAAGTGGAATGCTGAAAGAGAAATCGAGACGGGATCCGAATCCAAGGCTCACAGGGGATGAATCTATCGGGAATGTGTAGTAGTAATTCGTATAAAGTCCGAATTCCCCACGGCTGTATGGCTCATCATATATCCCGCTAAGACCTAAACCTGTAATTGAGTCTGCAAGTAGAAAAGGGCAGAGGAGTAATGCGATCAATGCTGTCAGGATTAACTTTTTCATATACCCTCCTTTGAATGATTTAATTATATAATTAGAAAAAGATGGTGTAAATCATGCAAAACGCATCTCCATCTCTTGATTAAGAAAGTTCTTTCTGATAGAGTCATTAGAGCATTCGGTGTCGTACCCAAGCGGCCTAAGGGAACGGTCTGCAAAACCGTCTTTCAGCGGTTCGAATCCGCTCGACACCTTTTTCTGGCTTCCTTTTGTGGGAAGCTTTTTTTGTTTTCATTTTCAATAATTTCAACTTATACTTGTAATCAAGGCAATGAGACATCATGAGAGTAATAATCACGCTGGATGACGCATGCGGGCGGACTCTCTTTGGAAAGCGACTTTCGAAAGATAGGACTGTCAATGCGGATATTCTTGAAAGATTTGGCTTCGTCTACGTAAGTGAATACACAGCATCCCTTTTCAAGGGGAATGAGAGAGTTCTTTGTCCCATCCCCGATGCTGTTCCCGAGAGTGCTACTCTTTTCCTTGAGAAAGAGGAGATACAGGACTGTGTGACTGAGCTCGTCGTTTACAGGTGGAACAGGTTGTATCCTTCTGATAGCCATTATGATCCAGAGAAAAACGGATGGAGGAAGATCTCATCTGATGACTTTGCCGGATATTCCCATAAGAAAATCACAAGGGAGGTATATGTGAGATGAGAAGACGATCTGCAAGGCTTGTACTGCTACTAACACTTGTTCTGCTGCTATTTTCTGGTTGTGACATGTTACTGAACTACATTGATTTCGGTGACATGGATGATGATGTTGTCGTAGAGGAACCCGATGAGGATAATCCAGAGGTGGATGATCCAGATATTGATAACCCGGAAATCGTAATTGGGTCCAAAGGCATTGAGGCGATTATGAATCATGAGGATATCATAAGCGCTGAAATGGGGGAGGATGTCTTTTTCATTGAGTATAACGATAACATTCCATCCTTCTCCGTCTCCGATGAAAACGGGGAGGAATACTATATTTCGCTTTCAGAGCTTGATGAGCTTGGAAGGGTGGGCGTTGCCATGGGGCTGTTTGATGCGGAGCATTGTCCTGATTATGAGCGGGGAGATCTTTCCACAAAGCCTTCGGGTTGGGTTCAGAACGACTATTCATGGGTCGAAAGCAGATGGCTATACAACCGTTCGCACATGCTTGGATTCCAGTATTCCGGTCTTCAGGATGATGGGAGAAATCTCATGACCGGGACGAGATCGTTCAATGTAAAAGGTATGCTTCCCTTTGAAAACATTCTTACGGATCATATCAAGGAAGAGGATGGAAGCGCTGGGGATGATCCTCATAAGGTGCTAGTCCGGGTAACTCCTGATTTCTATGAGGACAATCTTCTTGCCCATGGAATCATAATGGAGGCTGATTGTCTTGAATGTGATGATATTGATTTTGCCGTCTACATACCGAACTGGGAGCCAGGGGTTACGATAGACTACAGAAGCGGGGATAACTGGGCTAACAGTGATTTACCGCCAGAGGAGGAGGTTGAAATTCCTCTCGATGAGGCAACTTATATCCTCAACACTAATTCAGATGTCTTCCATACCCTCTCCTGTTCCCGAGCTCCGGAGCCTGATTCGGAAAATTACAAACTCACAGATAAGAGCAGAGATGAACTGATTGAGGGGGGATACGACCCTTGCGGAATCTGTAAGCCATGATTTCATATTATCTCAATTGATATGATATCCTCAAAATGGACTCTGATGCCGCTTTCAAGGTACAGAGTCCCTTTCTCTTTATCTAATTTTGTAGCTTGGCCTTCTTTGAGTGTGATCTTTCCACCTCTTTTCAGGCTGTCTTCTGAGAAGCATGTCAGTCTCACATGAAGAGAATGATGGGTGGAAATCATTTGCAGTTTCTCATTTATGATGGCTTTCTCATCATCACTTAGCATCGGCCTCTCATCCACATGCCTTGCCTCTTCCTCGATTATGTCCCCGTATCCTGTGAGAGCGGCAAATGGGGAGAACTGCGCAGCCCGTTCTTTCCTGCTCATTCTCTGGTGTCTGGATGGGTATGGATAGCTCATGTCCATGATGTCATCGTATCTGCCACTCATGCCCTGTGCCCTCCGATCTGGCTGTTTCTTTCCTTTGCTGTTGCACCATCCTCCAGGCTTATGCCTTTCAGCAGAGCGTTCTTACCGAACCTCTTCTTTATCTCAAGTGCCGCATACTGGAAGTTTTTTTCCCTTACGGATTCTGCAAACGCTTCTTTTTCCCTCTTTTCCTCTTCCTCATAGTCTACGAACAGTTCTAACTGTCTTTCTCTGACGATGGTATCGGCTTCTCTCTCGCTTATGACATTGCATGCGGTTATGTAGAGTCTTTTTATAAGCAGTTTTCTGTTCACTATGGAATCGAAGAGTCCTACGAAAGCCTTTGTCAGCTTCTTTGAGGAGGAGGTCAGAGCGTCAGTATGCGCTGTTCCATGGGCATACATCGGTATCTTTCTCCCATAGTGATCCTCTCTGATTCCTCCTTGGATCGCTTTCACCCTCTCTGGATCTTTGAGATTCTCCGTGTCATAGCCAACCGTGAGCACGATCTGATTCGTTACGAGTCCCTTTGCGACAAGATCAAGAGCGAGAGCATCCACCATCTCCTTGAGAACTATCTCGGCCTTGTCTGCTTCATAAGGGCAGGAGAGTACCTGTCCTGATCCTATGCTGTTATCTTTTGGCTGATAGCTCTTTATGTCTTTCATCGTACATGGCTCATAGCCCCAGGCATGGTCGATCAGAAGCTCGGCATTCTTTCCGAATACCTTGTATAGGAGATCTTCGCTATAGTAGTCGCTTTCTTTCCCAACTGAGCATCTTGCGATATCCCCCATGGTATAGAGGCGTAGTGCGGAGAGCTTTTCTGCATAGCCTCGTCCGATTCTCCAGAAGTCAGAGATGGGCTTATGATCCCAGAGTTTTCTCCTGTATTCCATCTCATCAAGCTCTGCAATCCTTACCCCGTTCTCATCCGCGGGGATGTGCTTTGCCATGATATCCATGGCAATTTTTGCAAGATAGAGATTTTCTCCGATTCCCGCCGTTGCCGTTATTCCGGTCTCTTCAAGCACATCGAGAATGAGGCGCATAGTGAAATCATGGGCGTTTTTACCATATAGGGGAAGATAGTCTGTTGCATCGATGAAGACCTCATCGATCGAGTATACGTGGATGTCCTCCGGCGAGACGTATTTAAGATATATCCCGTATATCCTCCTGCTGTATTCCATGTAGAGGGCCATGCGCGGCATAGCAACGATGAAGTCCAAGGCAAGGGATTTATCTTTTCGCAGTTCAGAGAGGAACACTGACTTGGCATGAAGACGCCTCCTAGGGGCCTCCTTTGCCCTCTCTCTGTTGATTTCCCTGACTTTTGCCTTAGCTTCGAAAAGCCTTACCCTTCCTGGAAGGCCGTAGGATTTCAGTGATGGGGAGACGGCAAGGCAGATCGTCTTATCCGTCCTGCTCTCATCGGCTACCACGAGGTTGGTATCCAAGGGGTCAAGATGACGCTCCCTGCACTCAACAGATGCGTAGAACGATTTGAGATCGATCGCGATATATGTCCTTTGCTTTTCTCCCATATAATGATAGTAGCTGGAAAATGGAAGCTTTTGCAAAACTTTTCAGCTGTCACACCTGTACCATAGTTCTGCGGAGCCAAGACGTATCACATCACCTTTTCTGAATCCTCTCTCCTCGTACTCACCTGAAAGGGAGCCCGAAAGAAGGCCTTCCGTGATTTCTATGTAATCGGATATTATGCTCTTTTCAAGGCGGGGTGAGCCATGACCGATTACAAGGTAATCGAATGAGGATGATAGGTTGCGGATCTTAAGGAGGGTGTCGTGTAAAACGCGGACTTTTTTCAGACTGTTATCTTCTTCCCTCATGAGTATTATGCTCCGGTTTACCGTATCTCCGCTGAAAAGAAGGCGGTTTTTCTCATCAAGGAAAGAGACGCTGCCATCCGTATGTCCTGGGGTGTGGATGCATTTGAGAGCTCTGGAGCCAAGATCTATGATCATGCCGTCCTCAATGTTCTCATATTTAAAATATGTGCAGTCAGGATTGCCTTCCGGTATCAGCGCGTCAAGTTCCTCTTTCCTCTCTTTTCCTCTGGTTCTGACGTACATTCTCCTGAATTCGTTATCCGTTCTCATCCCCCAAAGCCGTAGCCCTTCGTCCTCACTTCTCATATGAATTGGTGTGTCATAAAAATGGTATAGCCCTCCACTATGGTCGCTGTGAGAGTGGGTAAGAAGTACTTCAAGAGGTTTATCTGTAAGCTTTCTCACTGCACTTCTTATATCTGAAAGTCCTGCCCCGGTGTCGATAAGGGCTGCCTTATCTTCTCCTTCTGCGAGGAACGCGTTTACAAGGCCGAACTCGTCTATCTGCCATGTATTCTCGCTTATTTTTGATATCATGTGTTCTTTCATGCTAATATTATCTGATGCTCGGAGGGCTAATGCAATGCTTAGCCTTAATTTGAGATGAGGAGGCGAAGATGCTGGCAGAGGATAGGGTAAGATTGTTTGAGAGTGAGAGTATTGCCAGGGCTATAGCCGCGCTCTCGATACCGACTGTGCTCTCTTCCCTCGTCACAATTCTCTACAGCCTTGCTGATACCTATTTCGTGGGAATGCTGAATAACAGCATTGAAAACGCGGCGGTAACCCTCTCTGCTCCCGTTCTTCTCGCATTCAATGCGGTTAACAACCTCTTCGGAGTCGGCTCTTCCAGTATGATGAGCCGTGCTCTCGGGCGAAAGGATTACGAGACTGCCAGGAAGAGCAGCGCGTTCGGCTTTTATTCCTCGATTTTCTTCGGCATACTCTTTTCCCTTCTCTGCACTGTTTTCTTTGAGCCTCTGCTTAACATAATCGGCGCAGATGAGGTGACGAGGGAGGCGACTGCGAAGTATCTTTTCTGGACGGTTTGCCTTGGGGCCGCCCCTGCCATATTAAATGTCGTAATGGCCTACATGGTCCGCGCTGAGGGATCTGCGGTACACGCGAGCATAGGTACGATGAGCGGCTGTCTGCTCAATATCGTACTTGACCCTATATTCGTACTTCCCTGGGGCTTAGGTATGGGAGCCGAAGGGGCAGGCCTTGCCACATTCATCTCAAACTGTGTTGCGGTGCTCTATTTTGTCATACTCATACTCTTCAGGAGGAAGAGTACGTTCGTCACGATTAACCCGAAGTATTACGGATTTAGTAAGATCATAGTGCTAGGGGTATGCGCAGTCGGTATTCCAGCAAGCATACAGAATCTTCTCAATGTCACGGGAATGACAATACTCAATAATTTCACTAGCGCCTACGGCTCCGATGCTATCGCCGCCATGGGAATAGCGCAGAGGATTAACACAGTACCGACGAATATAGCTCTGGGGTTTTCTCAGGGGATAATGCCACTCGTGAGTTACAACTGGGCGAGCGGGAACACGAAAAGGATGAGGGATGCCATATTCTTTGCCCTGAGGATCATACTTTTCAGCATGGTTGCTGTCTCTGTGATCTTCTACGCTGGGGCACCACTTTTTGTCTCCCTTTTCATGAAGAGTGAGGTTATCGTCGGCTATGGAACGCGATTCCTTCGCGGATTCTGCCTTGGCATTCCACTGCTGACAGTTGATTTCCTTGCTGTCGGCGTGTTTCAGGCTGTCGGGATGGGCTCAAAGAGTTTCATGTTCGCCGTTTTAAGGAAGCTGGTTCTTGAGATACCTCTGATTCTGATTCTCAATCATCTCTTCCCCCTTTACGGACTGGCCTATTCGCAGTTTGGAAGCGAGGCTGTGATGGCCTCTCTTGCTATCATCACTTTGCGCTCTATCATAAGCAAGGGTGGAAAGGTCTGATTTCTCTGTTGTTTTTCCTCCTTATCGGCTATACTTTTCCCATTGGAGGTAAAGATGGACGAACTAGAGAAGAAAGCCCTTGAATACCATAGCAGGGACGGAGTTGCAGGAAAACTCTCCGTCGTTCCCACAAAGCCATGCAGGAGTGCGGAGGACCTCTCACTCGCATACACCCCTGGAGTTGCGAAGCCGGTGCTTAAGATAGAATCAGATCCAGCTGACGCTTACAGCTATACGAATAAGGGCAATCTGGTTGCGGTCATCTCGAATGGAACCGCTATCCTCGGCCTCGGAGACAGGGGAGCTCTTGCCAGTAAGCCCGTAATGGAAGGAAAGGGTGTTCTCTTTAAGAGATTCGCAGATATAGATGTTTTCGATATCGAGATAAACGAGAAGGATCCGGAAAAACTGATTGAGATTGTCAAGGCGATTTCCCCGACCTTCGGAGGAATAAATCTTGAGGATATAAAAGGGCCGGAGTGCTTCGAGATAGAAAAGGCTCTGATTGAATCATGCGATATTCCAGTTTTCCATGATGACCAGCACGGAACAGCTATAATCGCATCTGCCGGGCTGATGAACGCGGCGGAGATTGCAGGAAAAGAGCTTTCTTCACTTCGCGTCGTTGTTAGCGGTGCAGGGGCTGCGGGGATATCGTGTGCGAGGATGTTCACCCTTATCGGGGTAAGAAAGGAGAACATCATAATGCTGGATAGCCGTGGTGTGATCTATAAAGGCAGGGACCATATGACGAGGGAGAAGGAGGAGTTTGCCACAACATCCTCTTCGCGCACTCTTGAGGAGGCTATGAAAGGTGCCGATGTGTTCATGGGGCTGAGCAAGCCCGATGTCGTATCTGAGAAGATGCTCCTTTCGATGAATGATAATCCGATCGTTTTCGCTATGGCCAATCCGGATCCTGAGATCACCTATGAGAAGGCTACGGCGACAAGAGCTGATGTGATAATGGCGACAGGACGTTCGGACTATCCGAACCAGATAAATAACGTTCTCGGGTTCCCGTTCATATTCCGCGGAGCCCTCGATACGGGTGCCAGGAAAATAACTGAGAACATGAAGCTTGCCGCAGCCAAGGCCCTGGCCGATCTTGCGAAGGAGGATGTTCCTGAGATCGTTTCAATGGCCTATGGCGGAAAGCCATTCAGCTTCGGCCGCGATTACATCGTTCCTAAGCCATTCGACCCCCGTGTCATAGAATACGAGGCTGTTGCCGTTGCCCGCCAGGCATGCCTTGACGGGGTGGCCACCAGGGCAATTGATGATTTTGATGCCTATCGCCTGTCTCTTAGGAAGAGAATGGAGAAGTACTGGCTCTAGAAGAATGCTTCAAGGCTCTTTTTCGCCTGATCCAGGTTCTCACTGTACTGTTTTTCAAGACGCTCGAGGTTCTGTTCTATGATCTCGAGCGTTTCCTTATCCTCCTCAACGCTGAGGTGGATCTCTCTTCCGAGCTTCTTTGACAGCTCCTCCGATTTCTCCTCAAGCATCGGTTCAAGCTGCTTTTTAAGCGCGTCAAGGAGCTGTTTCCTGTGCTTCGGATACTGCATGAGGAAATCTGTGATTCTCCCATAGAGGTCCATCGCGCTGCGGTTATCTCCCATTACGCGTTCCATTATCGCCCCTAGGCGGCTGAACCTGTCGTCTGTAACCTCGTATGTCGGAAGACTGAGTGATGATAGCAGAAGGCCCTTGAGTGCTCTTTTCAGAGCTACTCCGTCATGATCTTCCAGCGTTTTTAGAATGCTGTCATCCCTCTCTTCTTTCGCAAGGTACTCTCCTGCGATCCTTCTTATCTTATCATCTTCCTGATTCTGTCTTATCTTATTCTCGTCTATCGCGATGTTCTCAGTCTTTTCCATCGCGATTTCCAGTGCGCTTCTTATTTTTCCCATACCTATGAATATAAGACTAAGCGAGGAAAAAGAGAATAAGCATTGTACACTCTTTTCCTTTTGATTATGCTACATGCTATGGACTCGAATATCATTTTGTTTTTCGATCTTTTCGGTACCATGATTTTCGCGATAACAGGGGCGGTAAAGGGTATAAGGAACCGTCTGGATCTTCTCGGAGTCCTTTTTTTCGCAGTCACGGTCGGATGTGGTGGCGGGATGCTTCGCGACGCTCTCATAGGCAGTACCCCTGTAGCTGCATTCAATGATTACAGGTATTTCCTTATCTGCATAATCGCGGGCCTTGTGTGTTTCATAGTCGCGCCGGTCGCAATCGGGCGCTGGGCGATCATAATCTACTCGGATGCCGTCGGTCTCGGGGTATTCACGGCCCTGGGGGTTGCGAAAGCCGCAGAGATGGGAGTCAGCATCGTCGGCCAGATCATGAGCGGTATGTTCACTGCAGTTGGAGGAGGAATTCTCAGGGATGTATTCTCAAAGGAGATTCCGATGGTCTTCACGTCCGATTTCTATGCCACGGCCTCGGTCCTCGGTGCGTTTATGTATGTTCTCCTGGACCGTTTCTCGCCACTCGGTTATGATGCCCTCTTATTCATAACCGCGATATTCACGACAACGCTCAGGATTGTCGGTTACCGTCACCGTTTCAAACTGCCGGTTGCACGGCTGCATGGAGAGGAGAAGAGGAAATGAGGAAGCTTTTCTATGAGGATCCGTATCTGAAAGAGACGGAGGCGAGAGTCTGCCGTATAGATGGTAATAAGGTCTATTTCAACCAGAGCATATTCTATCCCGAAGGGGGTGGACAGCCTGGGGACAGGGGTACTTTCAATGGTTACAGGATTCTTGATACCGAGAAGGATGGTGATGATATTGCTCACATATTTGAGAGTACAGAAGACTTAACAGAAGGTGAGAATGGAATACTCAGCCTTGACTGGGGCCATCGTTATGCTTTTATGAAGCGACATAGCGCGCAGCACCTGCTTTCCTCCGTATTCTTCAGGAAGCTCGGCGTTGGAACCCTTGCCGTTCACCTAGCAGAAGAGCATGTAACAATCGAACTTGATAGAAGCAGCCTTGACCTTGCAGAGCTTATGGCGGTCGAGGATGAGGCGTCACGTCTTGTAAGGAAGGCTCTTCGGATTGAGCAGCGTGACATGATTCGCAGCGAGGCGGAGGCTCTTCATATGAGGCGTAGCATCAAGGTCAGCGATCCTGATGTGAAAGTCGTCTTCATAGAAGGCCAGGATGCCGTTGCCTGCGGCGGGGTGCATGTTTCCTCCACAGCAGAGATAGGGGAGATATCATATTATGATTCGGAGATAATAAGAGGACACATCAGGACAGTCTGGAAGGTGGATGATGAGGCTGTGCGCTCACGGCGTGATAACCTCCAGATTGTGAAGGAGGCGTCCCGTATACTATCATCCCCTCCTCATGAGATAGTGGGGGCCATCGCATCAAGAGTTGACGAGATTGAAACGCTAAAACGTGAGATAAGAGCTCTTCATTCGACTATTGCCTCAGCGGAGGCTGAGAAGATTCAGAGTTTTTCCGTCCATATGACGGAGCTTGGCTTGGATGAGCTTCGCAGCATACTTACAAAAAGAGATGGCATCTGCGATGTTCTCATAGTGCGCTGTGGGGAGAAAAAGGAGTTCCTTTACCTTGGAAGTGATGAGCATTTCAAAGAACTGAAAAATGTATTATCTTTAAGGGGTGGCGGAAGAGGGGGCGTCTATCAGGGGAGCTACATATCTGAGCCAGAGCTTCTCTTCTCGTCTGCAAAAGGGGTGATTGATGAATTTAAAGGATAAGATATCGAAAAATCCTAAGATAAAATTCTATATAACCATAGGAACCATACCTATCATACTGATGTTCATAGGTTTCTTCATCGTGATACAGAAGATGGGTAGGGCGAACTTCGAGTATTATGCCGATATCATAAACAACCAGTTCAATCTGTTCTCGATGTGCGTATACATCTGGGTGACCGATACGTTCATCCTTCCTCTCTCTCCGATGTTCGTCTTCCCGATGCTCATACAGTATCCATGGTATCTGGTAATTCCGGTAACAGGGCTTGCCTCCGCGCTTGGCGGGGTATCGAGTTACTTCATTGGGCGTCTGCTCGATAAGGTGAACGTGATTAACCGTGCTGTTCTCAGGGCTCATGAGAAGTGGGGCGCTTACATAGACAAGTATGGAACCACGTTCGTCCTTGTCGCTTCGATCTTCCCCCTTCCTTTTTCCGCCATATGCATGGCTGCGGGAGTCATGAAACTCAATCCGTTCAAGGTGAGCCTCTATTCGACAACCCGCATCCTTCGCATGGCGATATACTATTTCATGTTCTATCTCGGTCTTGCAGCTTCCTGAACGACCCTTTCCGTCCTCTCCTCGGCCTCTCCAGTGTATGATGATGCATCGAGAAGACTCTCTATCTCTTCCTTAGAGAGGTATGAAAGTATCCTTTCATCTTCCGTCATCTCGCAAAAAAGCGGGTTTCTCTCCCCCTTCTGCACCTTCTCCCATGCCTTGAGACTGAGCTCCCTTATGACCTCATGCATCTCCTGGCGGTTAGCACCTCTCTTTCCAGCTTCCATGAGTACGCGCTCTGTAGCGCTGAATATCCCATAGTCCGCCATGAGACGCTCAGTTGCCGCACTGTGGATGTTCATTCCGCTGACGATTCTTATCTCCGTCATGAGCATCTCATCAAGGGCGATGAAACTTTCGGGGATGAAGATGCGTCTGTTTGCAGAATCATCGAGACTGCGCTCTAAAACCGTCATTGACGCGTTCTGCCAGGCTGTCATGTATGCCGATGATATCAGGCGTGAGAGCGAATCGATCTTCTCGCTGTTGATAGGATTGCGCTTGAAGGGCATGGCGCTTGAACCCACCTGGTGTTTTCCGAACGGCTCAGAGAACTCTCCGATAGGAGGGCTCTGCAGGATTCTGAAATCGAGACTGAACTTGCTAAGGGTACATGCGATCTTTGAAAGGACTTCGATTATCCTGATATCCTGCTTTCTGGTGTATATCTGGGTGGAGGCCGTGAATGCCTTGATTCCAAGCTCCGCCATCGCTTCGTCCTCCATTTCCCTGGCACTTATCGAGCTGCCTTTCAAGAGTTCAGTGTAGCTTGCCATAGTGCCGACGGCACCCTTGAAACCCTTTCCTCTGAGCCTCTCTTTTACGTAGACAAGGTCATCGAGGTCATCGTTTAAATCCTGAATGCTCTGAGCAAGACGATAGCCTATTGTTGTGATTTCAGCGGGCTGTATATGTGTAAATGCCATCGTTGGGATGCTCTTGTACTCGATGGCTTTCTCAGAGAGGGATGAAATCAGCTTTTTAAGCTTTTCCTCGATTATGTCGAAGGCCTCACGGAATCTTATGGCATCGGCATTGTCGAGAGCATCCATGCTGGTTGCCCCAAGATGGATTATGCCACCTGCCGCCGGACACTGCTCTGCGTAGGTCTTGATCTCCGCCATGAGGTCATGCTTTATCTCCCTCTCAATCTCGCTCGCCCTCTCTATGTCGATATCATCCTTATGTGCGATGAGCTCTTCGAGTTGATCCTCTGTGACAAGGCCCGCTTTCATCTCGGCCTTTGCCAGTGCGATCCATACCCTCCTTAGGAGCTTTCTCTTGTGGACCTCCGAGAATACCTTTCTCATCTCTTCTGAACCGTAACGCCATGTGTACGGGCTTATGAATGTATCATGCGTGTAATCCATTTTTTTCTCCTTCAGCTTAAATAGAATGTGAAGCTGTCCCCATCCGAGATTCTGTAGATGTCAGCATCATGAGGCATAGAGCCCCATGAGTCATCTCCTCCGACTCCCATCTGGTCCTTCAGTATTTTTACAACCGTCTTCTCTCTTGGAGGAAGATTCCCGATGTGCGACGCACTCTCGATCTCCCAGCTCGTGTAGCCGGTTGCAGAGAGTATGAACTCATCCTCCGCCTCAACGGATAATGCTCCGATTCTCGCTCTCTTCACCGCGCACCTCATACCGCTTTCTTGTCCTGTGATATAAGGCTCGATGCTCTCTGATGCCCTGTAGCAGTGAAGGCCGTAGAGAGAGCCCTCTTTTCTGTCTCTCGTATTCTCCTCAGGCCCGAGCCCAAGATAGCTCACGCTGTCATTCTCCTCTCCGGTTATGAGAGCCAGGCCGAATTCGGGAATCATCCCACCCTCGCCATGGTAGGTCATCCTGATCTTAATTCTTCCACTCTCATCCATGCTGTAGCGTATCTCCACGCTTCCCATTGCTGATGCGAGTGAAAAGAGGCTTACGACCTCATTTTTTTCAAGAGTGACGGATTCCTTTTTCGCATAGCGCCCGGCAGTGGCCCATGGTGCCAGCTCATAAGGCATGTTCCAGCCCTTGTCATTCTCGGTCGGGGCGCGCCACGTGGAGATGTATGGAATGGTTTTCAGGAGTTCTTTTTCTCCTTTCCTGAAAGAGATCAGATGTCCCTTTGTCCGGTCTACCAGTGCGGATACCCCTCCCGTCTTAAAGCCGTAATTCACATCCCCTTCAATAACCTCAACCGTTTTCTCATGATGCTCCATTCGGGCATTGGAGTATATCTGTGAGTGTGCCACGATAAAGCCTTTGTTCGCCCATGGCTTATCCTCCTTGAGAGCGAATGTGATAAGCTCCGCATAGCATTTGCACTTATCCGGTGAGAATGGATTTGAAATCGTGACTCTCTCTTTTGGAGGAAGCGATAAGGGCAGGGAGGCAGAGCTCTTTTCGATTCCATCCTCCATGTATGAGAGCCTTATCTCAAGCTCGCTCAGATCGGTTGCAAGGCTGTCATTATGGATTGTTATCTTATCCCCTTCGAATTCAGCATGGAAATCCTGATAGGCGTATCTTACTTCCTGCAGCTTCGCGCTTTCCTTCCTGTCTGAAAAGACTATGCCGTTTGCACAGAATGAGAAGTCGCTCGGGCGGTCTGAGAAATCACCACCATAGAGTATTTTGCCATCTTTGAGTATGCTCTGGTCTATGAAGTCCCATATGAAGCCCAGCTGGAAATGCCTGTTGCGCCTTGCAAGGCGGACATAGCTCATTATGTCCCCGTTGCTGTTACCCATCGAGTGGGAATACTCGCACATTATGAATGGTTTTGAGGAGTCTTTCTCAAGGAACTCCTCCACCTTGGCCGCGGGGGTGTACATCTGGCTTTCCATGTCGCTCGTCTCATCCGAGTACCTCCTGTCATGGAACACTCCCTCGTAGTGGACGAGGCGGGTAGGGTCAACACTTCTGAAATAGAGCGCGGCATCGCGAAGCACGCTCCCTCCCGCAGACTCGTTTCCAAGTGACCATATAAGGATTGACACATGGTTCTTGAAGCTCTCGTAGTTGTTCTTTTCCCTGTCCAGCACTGCAGATCGGTAATCGGCTCTGTCCGATGGCACTGTCCTCTCATCGATGCTCACTTTTCCCATTCTCTGCCATGTGCCATGGGTTTCAAGATTTGTCTCTGCTATCATATAGAGGCCATAGCGGTCGCAGAGCTCATAGAAATACGGATCGTTGGGGTAGTGGGATGTCCTTACCGCGTTTATGTTGTTTCTTTTCATGATGAGGACATCCTGAAGCATCTCCTCACGGCTTAAGACCCTTCCTCTCTCCCTGTTCCATTCATGGCGGTTAACGCCATGGAATATGATTCTTCTGCCATTGAGGTATATCACGGCATCCTTGATTTCTATTCTTCTGAATCCCGTCTCAAGCACCGCCTTCTCAATTTCCTCCCCGTCAGAGGCTAACGCAGTGACCTCGAAGGGCATGAGATCCGGTTTTTCCGCGCTCCATAGCGGAGGATTCTCAATTGAAAAGGAGAAGGATGCCTCTCCATCAGCGCTTTCCCTTTCTTTTTTCTCTCCATTGAATTTTACCGCGATACGCGCTGCCGTGGTCTTTACCTTTACATGGAGCTCTCCGCTTTTTAAATCATCGCTTAACGCGCTCCTCGAGTCTATGTCGATGATGTACTCATCTCTTTTTTTTATGGTGAGTATGACGGGACGGAAGATCCCGGAAAAACGCCAGAAGTCCTGATCCTCAAGCCATGAGGCCGATGAAAAGCGGAAGACGCGGACTATTATGAGATTCCTGCCTTCTTTTATGAATGGTGTGATATCGAACTCGCTTCTTGTGAAGCTGTCCTCCGCATAGCCTGCAAACTTGCCGTTAATGAAGAGGTCGAACGCGGTCTCAACCCCATAGAATGCGAGTATTGCTTTTTTTGCATCTTTTATCTCAATTTCCCTGGCATAGAGTCCGACAGGGTTGTAGAGCTTCGGAATCTCAGGAGCATTCAGCTTCTCATGCCCATCCCATGGATACTGGGTGTTCACATAATGAGGAAAGCCATAGCCCGAAAGCTGGATTTCTCCCGGTACCGTTATTTCATCCTTGAATGATGAAAGAGGGAGGCTCTCAAAACCCTCTGGCACATCTTCCGGTCTCTCAAAGTAGAGGAACGACCATGCTCCGGAGAGGTCCGTATCCTCCGTATATCTTCCTTCCGCTCTGAAGATGCTACGCGCATCCATGAGTCCTATTCTGAATGATCTGGGGTCTCCCAGGTATCCTGGTATTCTGCTCATACCCTGATGATAGCATTTCATAAAAAAAAGCTGAATGGAAAAGAATGAAAAAGGGAGCGCATAATCGCACTCCCCAATAAACCATATGCTGTTTTCTCAGCGGATGATCATCTGCTCCCTTTCAGGTCCTACGGAGACGTAGGTGATTCTCGTGTTTATGAGCTTCTCAAGGGCAAGGATGTAAGCTTTCGCCTTCTCTGGAAGATCCTCCCATTTCCTGCAGTCAGAGGTTTTCTCCATCCAGCCGTCGAACTCATCATAGATCGGCTTGGCTCTTTCCTGAAGCTGAGTCTCAGGAAGATGGGAGTAGTACTCACCGTCAATCATGTATCCTGTGCAGACCTTGATCTTCTCAAAGGAATCGAGAACATCCAGTTTTGTAAGGGCAAGATCCGTAACTCCGTTCATGTAGCATGCGTAATCGGCAGCGACAGCATCGAACCAGCCACATCTTCTTGGACGACCTGTGGTTGCCCCGTACTCTCCTCCAATTTCGCGGAGCTTATCCGCGGTCTCATCAAAGAGCTCTGTCATATAAGGGCCTCCTCCGACACTTGTGGAATAGGCCTTGGCAACTCCTATCACCTTCTGGATCGCCCAAGCGGGGATTGCTGATGCGTTAGCCGCACCTCCTACTGTCGGGTTGCTTGAGGTCGTGTACGGATAGATTCCCCAGTCATTATCCCTCATGATTCCAAGCTGGCCCTCGAGGAGTACCCTCTTGCCACTCTCAACAGCCTCCCTCACTACTGGAACCGTGTCTATGATATGGTCTCCGAATTCTGCCTTCCATTTCGCGCAGAGTGCCATGAGCTCTTCAAGAGTATATGTTTTGAGCCCGTAATATTCGAGTTCCCTGTTCTTTTTTGGAAGCAGCATGGAGAGCCTCTTCTCAAGCCACTCCTCATCCTTTATGTCCCCGGCCCTTATTCCGCATCTTGCAGCCTTGTCCGTATAGCATGGGCCGATTCCCCTCTTTGTGGTTCCGATCTTCTGGCTTGAGTCCCTCTTCGCTTCCTCAGCCCCGTCGAGATCGCAGTGATAGGGGAGAATGAGATGTGCGCGGCTATCGATGAAAACATTGTCGATGTCAAGGCCGGACTTGTTCTTGATATTCTCCATCTCCTCTTTCATCGTATTGAAGTTTACTACTGTTCCCGCTCCTACGATGTTCATCGTCTCCGGGTTGAAGATGCCGCTTGGCAGGATGTGAAGCGCGAACTTTCCTTTGTCGTTGATTACGGTGTGCCCCGCATTATCGCCTCCCTGGTAGCGGATAACGATGTCCGCATCCTGGGCGAAGTAGTCGACTATCCTACCTTTTCCCTCGTCTCCGTACTGCACTCCAACTATTGCTGATACGTTCGTCTTTCTCATACAAAAAGCTCCTTTCCTTCTTTCTTCATGCGTTCGAACATCTCTTTCTCAAGTCTTTCCTGCTCGTCGATGTCCTCCGCATCCCATGGATACTTGATCCATACGTCCTCGACCTCGAGTGCCGGGTAGTATCTCTTTATCTCTGGTGGGAATTCCACATCCTTCTGCTTGATCTTGTTGTGCAGGATCAGAACCGCTATCTCCTCTGGCTCATAGCTTAAAAGCTCTCCGACGCAGTATGCGAGTGTTGCCCTGGTGTCATCGACCTCGTCGATTAAAAGCACCTTCTTTCCCCTCAGCTGTCCCTGCACCTCATCGATCCACTGGATCTTCGTAGGATGCTCCCTGTGTTTGTGGTCAACTCCGTAATATGATATCCCGACCGCGTAGATCGGTCTGTTGATGAAGGTCTTGATGATACGTGCGGGAATGAATCCGCCAGAGCCGATCGCGACGATAACATCCGGATCGAATCCCGAGTCCAGAATCTGTTTCGCCAGCTTTTTAATAAGCTTATGCACCGTGTTGTAGCTCACATAGAGTTTGTCTTCTGCCATTTGTCTCCCCTTATTTTCTCGGATACATTTCTGCGATATAGGGCAGTGTCCTGTACTGCTCCTTATAATCAAGGCCGTAACCTACGACCCATACATCCGGAATCTCGAATCCCACATACTCCACAGGGACGTCAACCTCATGACGTTCGGGTTTATCAAGGAAGACAGCGGTCTCTATGCTTTTAACGCCCCTGCTCTTGAAAGTCTTGATGAGGTAGGAGAGGGTGTTTCCGCTGTCAAGAATATCTTCGACGATCAGCACATGGTGATCCGCAAGGTTCTCCCTCGTATCCATGAGCAGCCTTACCTCGCCCCTCTTATCTCCCTTCTCTCCGTATGATGAGATGGCTATGAAATCCACGACATGCTTTATTGTGAGCTTTCTCGAGAGATCCGCCATGAAAATAAAAGAACCTTTCAGAACACCGACCAGAATAAGCGGCTCATCAAGGTTCCTGTACTTCTCATCGATTTTGTGTGCGAGCTCATCCACTCTTCTTGAGATGGTGTCCGCATCAATGAGAATCCTGCTCAAATCCTTTGTTAAAGGTGGAATCGATAGTGTTGATGTCATTAAAACTTCCTTGTTAGAAAATACCCTTTAATCTTATAGTATAAATGCGAGAGTGAAAAGCCTTTTGTCCGCAAGAGAATCATGGCTTCTTCTCTTTTGAGGAAAGTGCCCCCTTATCGTCTTTTTTAAGAAGTGGAAGTAGCTGTTGTTTTTTTGCAAATTTGGAATTCATCAATAAAACTTATGACATAAGATATCGTATTTTCCGAAGATTGTACAAAGTATACTTATGGACTGATGTGCTACTGTAAAAAAATTTAATATCCACAAAAAATCATAATTTAAGGTAATTATTTTGCTCATAAATAAATAAAAGAGATTAAATAAAAATCATATGGGGGTACTTGTATTGCGTTTTATGCTCTCTTCATTTACTTCATCTCTTCTATAGGCGACAATTTCAGATACAGGGAGCTTAGCCTCCTTCCTTTCTCATATTAGGGGGAATTATGAAAAAAGGATTAATAATACTTTTCGTGCTGCTCTTTTTCTGCGCAGCCTTATATGCCTATCAGCTGTCACCGTTAAGTGCCACCTACGATCCAACCGGTGCCGGTTCGGCGCGTGTGTACACGATAACAAACGATTCCGACAGCCCGATAGCCATTGAGATCAATGCGTATTCTAGGAACATCGACCTTGATGGAAACGAGTATACGGAGGATGCATCCGCATATTTCCAGATACAGCCGAAGCGCATGATAATCGCGCCTCAGGCTTCTCAGCTCGTACGTGTCCAATACAGAGGTCCTCAGACTGTCACACGCGAACTCTCATTCAGAATCATATCAGAACAGATTGCAATGCCGCGTGGTGCCCAGACGGAAGAATCAGGACAGATGATTTCCTTCCTCTTCGTCTATTCCACAAGTGCATACGTCCGTCCATCCATGGTGGTGGAACGGGTTAGCACGACTGCTGATATCAATGAAGAGGGAAAGCTTGAGATCAGGATTGAGAACACGGGAAGTGTGCATCAGATGCTCAATGACCTCTCTGTCACCGTATCGGGAAATGATGGATCATCCTACACGCTCAGCGAAGGGGAAATCGGGGCTGTCAGCGGTCAGAATCTCTTAACGGGAAGCACCCTCAGAATTGTAATTGATATTCCGGAGTCTCTCTCCGGGGCCACGGAGTTCCAGTCTCAGGCCGCGTATGATTATTCCTATTCGGCATAAGAGAAGGAATAATCGGGGGTAGAGTATGGACAGGAAGAAGGTTGCTCTTCTTCTTGCGCTTTCCGTTCTCCTTGTTTTTCTCGTATCGGGAACGGCATGGACGGCGCATGAAGTACTGGCATCTGCTTATGAGAGTGCGGGGGATGGAGTCTCTCTGCTTGCTCTCCTGGCCTTCCTAAGCTATGCGGATGCGGAGCTCATCCTCTTTCTCAGAGAAAAATTCGAGAAGGAGAAAAAGAGCAGCTCAATACGTGGCACTGTCCTCATCTACCTTGTAATGATGGCGTTACTCGTCGCTGTCGGAATACTCTTCTTCATGCCTGAAGAAAGAGATGAAATAACCGAGTCTCTGGGGGAGGGTGGATCCTATTCAATTCCCCCTGAACCAGAAGAGGAGATTCTCCTCCCTCAGATTCCTTTATTAGATGCCGCCGTGAAGGGGGGTTTGGCGGCAGAGGCGGAAAAGATGCTGCCAGTCTCTATTGAGCAAAGCATTTCCGATCCGCTTGAAGATGCTGTGGAAGAAACTGCATCTGGGGCATCAGATGATGCCACAAAGAGTGAAGAAACTGCAAAAGAAGAGGAAGAGACGCCTTTTAAGGATGTTGAAAATGTGTCTTCCCACGCTGATGCAGTAGAGGAATCTCCCGTGATGGAGAGCATTGATGAAAGTGAAAGGATTCCATCAGCCAGTGCTGAGGAAGAAGGAGAGGAAAAACATGATTCTCAGGTGCTGCTGAGCACGGCTGAGGAGAAAGTTGAGGACGAAGGAGAAGAAGTTGTGGTTGATTCAATCAGAGTTCCAGAGAAACCGATGATGTACTACATACCACGCCTCTATGAGGTGACGCCTCCTTCTGTGCCTTCTCTTATTGTGAAGGAGAGTACGATTGTAGAGATTGAGATTCCCTCCGCTCCTCTTTTCAAAGAAGAAGTCAATGCATATCTGGTCGATGAGGAGGAGGATGTCTTTGCCGATGCCTCTCTTGATGATTTCTGGGCCTCCTTCTACATCGCAGGCGAGGATGACCTTACCCTTGAGGATGGAATCTATTACATGACACTCTTCGTCAACGATTCGGAAACGGGATCGATAACCGTTTATGCGGAAAACGGGGAGGTCTCCCTCCTTTCTTCTGAGCTCATGACATACCTCAGCGGAACGGTAACGGATGAGTTCGCATCGAGGCTCTTCTCTTCATCTTCAGAGTATATCTCACTTGATTACATCACCTCTCTCGGTGCTGAGGCAAGCTATGATGCGATTTCCTACGAGGTCAGGCTGACCCTCTCTCCTGAGGATATGCCGATACAGATACTGAGCATCGGCAGCCTCTCGAGCTTCCGCCATACGAGGCGTCCGATAACAGGTGGAATCGATCTTGAGCCGGCAGTGTTCACACTCACTTCATCATATTATCTTAATGCGAGAGTCAGGAATTTCCTAGGAAGGAATATAAAGAACGGGCTTTCTCTCTCATTCTCCGCATCGAATTCGGCCCGCCTTTATGATCTCTATCTCGATTTCAACTATTACATTGGTTTGACACCGTATTCCTTCTCGTTCAGCCTCGGCTCATACCGTTTCCATTATGATTTCCCTGATTCTCTCCTCCGCCTCAGCTGGGGAAATGTCTCTTCCGATCTTTTCTCCCCAAGGGGTTCAAGCGTCGGAATAAGGTTCGACAGAAGCTACGCATATGCGCCTAACACATACAGAAGACCAAGCCAGATAGAGGAGGTGATCGTAGTTGATAAGCCTTCTGAGGTGCAGATTTTCAATGAAGGGCGTGAGATATTCAGAAGGACGCTCGATATCGGGACATATCGCCTGAGGGATTTCATACTCTACACGGGGGCTAACAGGATAACAATTACGATGACCCCCCTTGATGGCTCAGAGGCGAAGACCATAGATCTTGATGTGCTTTATGCCGCGTCCCTCCTTGCTCCTGGTGAGGTTTACTACGGAGCATCCCTTGTAACGGGGAGAAGCACTGTCTCTTCAAATGCTACAAAACTTGATAGTTCGTTCAGAGTCCCGCTCGGTGGCGGACGCAGCCTTGAGTACAATCTCCTCGATTTCGTTCTATCAGGATATGTAAGAGCCGGGCTTTCACCGACAGTCTCGATAGATGCCACTCTCGCATTCCAGAACAGTCCAAATGAATTGACGAATCTTCGTCCGAACATGAAGTTTGCTTTCGAGCTAACTAATGCGAACATACTTGGAACGACAAGATTCGGTCTCAATGTTACTGAGCGCACAAAGGAAGATGGATCCTGGAACGCCCTTGGTTTCTATGCGAATATCGGGCATCAGATCAGGACGGGGATGACAGAGCTCAGTTCAGTCTCTCTCGGTCTGAACTACTCATCGCCTGAGGAGCTCAGAATCTCAGGCAGGCACAGGATTGGACTGAGCACATCCCTCTCCGGACGTCTTGGCATCGTCAGCTGGGGACTTTCCGGATCGGGAGGAATCTATACAGATAAGATCTCTTCTAGCTACTGGAGCACATCTGGCACATTGAGCCTCTCGGCATCCAGAAGCATCTGGCTTTCTGCATCCATGAGCATTTCTGGAACTGGAAGGACAAACCCTGTCATCAGTGGAAGGGTCTATGCGACGATCCGCTATGACGGTGGAAGTACTAGCATAACGGGTGGAAGCTACAACACGTCCATCTCTACAAGGTACGGCCTCGGAAGACACTCCCTGAGTGCGAGCGTGGATACCGAGGATCTGATGAACTTCAACGACTATTCGTTCGATGTGGGCTATAGCTATCAGGGGGACTATGTCGATCTCTCTCTCGGACTCGATGCTGATGATTCTCTTTCAAGAATCGGTGCCGATCTCTCGCTCAGGACTTCAAGCGTATTTGCAGACGGACTCCTGGCATTCCGCTCATACATTCCTTCAAACTATGTTCTCATCTCGCAAAGCGGTGCACTCAGAGGTAACAGTGTATCTGTTGGAAGTGCGGGGTATTCAAGGATGAGCGAGCTGCCCCAGAGCTTTGGAGTATCCATATATGAGGGGCTCTCAGCAGCTGCGGACAGCTTCATAGTGTACAGTCAGGGAAAGGATACGTTCTCAACCGCGGAGTCATTCCCTGTCAACATACCTTCCTCTACCAGGAAAGGCTACGTGCTCCGTCTCAATGCGGATAACACTTATGCTTCCTCTGCCCTTATAACCCTTCCTGACGGAACGCCATGGATAAACGGCTCATCTCCGATATACCGCATAGTGGATGGAAATCTTGAGATGACTGAGAGCTATCTTTTCACAGATGGAGACGGACGCTTTGTCACATCCTCTATGGAAGTAGGGGAATACGCGTTCGATGTGCCATATGGCAATTCCTGGATTCTCGTGCACTTCCGTGTGGAAGACAGACCTGATGATCTCGGACTGCTTCAGATGCTTGAGCAGGGTGAGCTGAGAGAGGCAGAGACCATGAGCGACGTATACGATTATGAGATGGATTTAAGCGTGACGGGGGTCATGAGTCAGGATGCATTCTTCGAGATGCTCTACGGCGCGGAGGTGGCGGCATGAGGAAGATGATTTCAATGCTCATTCTGCTTCTGATATCGCTTATGATGCTTTTCGCATCTGATGATTCAGCCTCTGTCACTCCGTCAGAAGAGGAGAAAGCCTCTTCTTCCTCAACGTTGAAGCTCAGAGGCTATAAGGTCGGACTCAAGGAGGATCCGTACGTAGTTATCACCGATGCCATGAATGAGTCTCTTGAGGTGCTTTCGACATCAAAAAATGAGGATGGAACCATCAAAGGCTCTGACATTGATGTCACGAAGCACATAGATCAGTTCCTTGGGGATATCAGCAATGGAGGGTTCTTGAAAGACAGGGTCATATTCTCATACAGGGTTGTAGGAAATACTCTTGGCTCTTTCACACTCTCTCTGACCATGCATGATTTTAAATTGACAGACCAGAAAACAGAGGAAGGGAATGAGAAAACCTCAGGCACGCTTAGGACTAGGTATGATCTTTCAAACTTCTCCTATACGTTCACAGGAGCCTCTTCCAACACTTATGAGGAAGCGAAAATCGAGGCAAATGAAGGAAATGTCACAGAAGTCATTCCTTCTGAAGAGGTAGATGAAGGAAATAATACTGAAGGAAATAATCCAGGACTGATTTCCAAGTGGTCTGTCTTGGATAAGGATCCAGTCGTTGATTCAGACGGAGTAAAGAGAACTCGTGCTGCCTGGATTCATAGGGGTGCTGTTGCCATGACAATCAGCAGTACTGATTATGATGATCCCTCCATTCCAAGAGGGGAGTACCGTGCGACGGTGGGGGTTATGCTAAGTGTTGTTTAATAAGATTAACAGACTCATGATTGTACTCCTCATTCTTCTCATGTCTGTCGCATCCGTAAACGCAGAAGATACAGGTACTGTCACATTAGTGCGTTCTGATTCATTTACCATCCAGGCAGGATACGATGAGGTGTGCGAGATAGATATCAAGGCTATTCCTGCTCAGTCCATGGCTTATATTGCTGGCATGCCGTTCGATATCGAGGATGATATCGTTGCATATTCCGCACCCGATGCGGGAAGAAGAATTGCAACATTCAGCATTCTTTCAAACACCCCGTTCGAGATCTCTTTCTCAGGAGAGCCGATGCGCTACATGCAAGAAAACTCGACAGAGACATACAGCGATGAATACAGGGCATTGGATTATATCCTCTATTTCGATTGTGAGCTTGGGCTATATCAGAATGGAGTACTCAGCCCTGCAAGCAGTGAGACCTTCTCATATAGAAGTAGCGGAGAAGACGGACAGAAATGGAGACCTTCCATCAGTATGGATGATAACTCGTATGTAGGAAATGTCGAGGGGGCAATCAGATTCATGTTCGATGAGGCAACAACGAATTTCATAAGAAGTGCGGATGACAATACTCTCCCGCCTGGAAACTACGGGTCTGAGGTAAAAGTCACCATAACACCTATAGAGACCCAGGGAGGAGCTGTATGAAGAAAATATTACTGATATTCATATCACTCATCATGATAGCCTCCTCCATCTTTGCCGGAGCCCCTGGAGTAAACCCGCAGAATGGTGGCTTCGGAATAAACATGGCGTCGACGGAATACAATTTCAGCATAGAGGAAATTTCACAAGGACAGGATTCCAATATTACTTGGGAGAATGGTGATTATTCTGGCAAACATACGGTTGCTCTGGGTGGTGTGTGGAATATGAAGTCGGAATTCACCGTTACGGAAGAAGGTGGATGGTTTTCTGAGGATAAGGGGAATTGGAATAATACAGAATGTAATGTACCTATGACTATTACAGTGAATTGTCCTAATGGCTTCTTCTTTGAATCTATTTCTAATCCTGGAGCAAGAAGGCCATTTGCTTTGTTGCTGATTTTAAAGGAGAGCTACTCATCATCTGCCAATCAGTCTGGAATAAATACGAACGGAACGCAGAGATTATATCTTCTTCAAGAGGGAGAGAATGTAATAAAAGATATTATATATTCTTATACAAAGCCAAGAACTGAAAAAGTAGAGGAAAGCAAATATGAATATTGTCAATACCAGTACATGTGGTTTGACCTTGTTCTTTGCCTTCCCTACGACGAGAATCCAAATGCTCCTAATGGTAGCTATGTCTCTTCCAGTGGAAACATGATCTACAACGGGCGTTCTTACAATCTTATAGAAGCAGATGATTACAGTGCAGTTATAACAATCACTGTTGAATGGAATGGGCAGAGTGCAGAGGTAACAATACCTCTGAGCGGCTATTACTCTGCGAATATCAGCAGTATGGATACGACATCAAGCCTCTCTGTAAGGCCTATGGCATCAGCATCGAACCTATCAATCAATTCAATGCAGGGAAGACAGGTTGATATCGCAAATATAAATTTTCTTTCTATTGCGGGGAACAAATACATAATCGATGAAGAAGGTGTAAGGGATCACTGGGTCATTGATTTGAGTCATTCGGGAGGTGGATATTGGGTTTATAGATATCCTGAAAAAAGAAGACAACCTAAATATCACATGTTCCTTTCAGCCTCTCGTAATCCATTTGATTCTGATCCAAACGGATTCCGCCTTGTACATAGAGGTGCTTCATCAAGTCCTATGATGGAGGAATATATAGGTTTTGATTTAAGAGTTACGACAAACCAGACCTCAAATGACAGTGATAAGGTTGTCTATGATTTTGACGGGACAGAGGCCGTTACAAACAATATCTTACCTGAGAATGCAATCTATATCCCATTTAAAGGGTTTGGAGGAACCGGAGGAACGGTCTGGTTTGCTCAATATGACGCTACTGTGAGCATCATCATGGATCAGCAGTCTGCGCCGACTATGAAGTCAGGTGTTTATGAAGAGGAAGTTTATGTCCATATCGTGACAGATGGAGAAGAAAATATTACTACTGGAGACACAATCTATAGGTAGAGAGGAGATAAAGAAATGAAGAAGGTTTTAATTTTGATGATTTGCGTTTTCTTTTCTTTCTCCGTTGTATATGCGGTAGAAAACACGCAGGCGGTATCTTTCAGGGCGGTTGTTCCTGAGGATTACGGGGTAGTTGTTCCAAAGGATGCATTCAAGGTCGATAAGCTCGTATTCGAGACCTCAAATGGAGATCTCATGCCTGGAATAGGGCTAGAGAACATCATCCTTGAAGAGGGTCAGACTATGATACCTATCGACATTCTCTTTTATGGAAATACGGAGAATCCGTATAGGGTTGAGATTGCAGCTTCTACAGATGGATGGCTGCTGTCAAAGGATGGAACGGAGTCCATTCCAGTATCCCTTGCCTTCAGCGATTATCTTGGAAGTGACGGCATCGTCTCAAGTGTGAATGATGATGGAACGCTTACTCTCACGGTTCCCGCAATTGGAGCCCGTCATGGAGATAAGGCTGGAGAACTGGCAATCTACTGGGAGAGCCTGCCGAATATAATGCCTGGGGAGTATGACATGAATATCGACTTCGCCTTAAGGAGTGTCGTATGAGAAAACTGTTCATGACGGTAGCATTATCCATCATGATCACATCTTCCCTTTTCTCCGAGGTCTTTGA
This sequence comes from uncultured Spirochaetaceae bacterium, assembly GCA_944389025.1. GTDB lineage: Bacteria > Spirochaetota > Spirochaetia > Sphaerochaetales > Sphaerochaetaceae > Ornithospirochaeta. The sequence continues at coordinate 88,693 of CALXKU010000002.1, read as the reverse complement.
TTCGACCCTTGGAGAGAATGGGTTATCAACAGATCTGACAGTCACTTTCGATCCGTCAGCACTCAACATCGTAGATATCGGCTTCTCAAGAAACGAGATCAACAGCATCGGTGATGAGGTGTACGGTTTCAGGCAGAGTGATATCGAGGATCTCATCATCGATGGTGATACTGCTACCTATATGAACAGCATCTATATCTACTGGAGAATAATGTCTTCTAGCAGGCTCAGTGCGACTCTCTCCATAGATGAACCGCTCAAAGGCGCCAATGGAGAGATTGACTGGGAAGTCAGGCTCGTAGAGGAGAACAAGAGCATATCGAGTGATGAGGATAATGATCTTGAACTCGATTTCATGAATCCGGAGCACTATTATGGAACGGCTGGAAGCTCAGAGCTTTCAATCGGCACTAAAACAATGAATTACGGGGATTTGCTCCCCGGAGAATATACAGGTGAATTAAGACTGAACATAAAAACTGAATAATGGAGGATAGTATGAAAAAAGTCTTAACGTTATTAGCCATAATGGCTATCGCAATGGGAATGGTGTTCGCAGATGGTACGGGTAGCGTATCAGGAGAGGCGACGGGAAGCGATCAGCTTGATTTTAGTAACAAAACAGCAACACTTGATGTAACTCTCGATCTAACTGATGGTAAGCTCGGAAAGTATTTTGAGATAGGATTTGCATCAGAGGCAATTGGAGCTATAGGGGAAAATAATGCTGTTCCAACAGCTAAAGTTTTAACATCTCTTGAGCTTACCGAGACTACAAGCGGTGGTGATGTACAGAATGCGGCAGACACAGCTTTTATCTACTGGATTATAAAAGGAGCAGATGTTGATATCAGCATGAAGACGGGAGCCGATATGACTACTACGGAGGATACTGGTTCAACAAAAATCAAATGGAAGGCATCTACTGCTACCTCTGCAAATGGAGAAGGTGGTATCGCGGGTACAAGTACTAGTGGTGCAGAATCTGTTACGAAAATAGCAGATGTTAAGGCTGTGTCAGACGACTCTTCTACAGCTGTTGTTAAATCTGGAAGCATTCCTCTTACGGTATCAACGGTCGACCTTCTTACTACCAGTGTAGTAGACGGTTCATACAGCGGTACATTAACGCTGTCCATATCTGCTTCAAATTGAGGATGATATCTATATCATTTGGATAAAATGAGAAGACTACTGTTCCTGATCCTGCTATTTACTATCGGAGTACAGATTCATGCTGCGGATGAACCTGCGACTTTGTCTGTGCTTCCGGTCTCGAGAAGCATTCCTGTCGTGTGGGATCTTGGAACAGTAGAGATTCCATTCTCTCCTTCATACACCTTCCATGGTGTTGATGAGAATGGAAATAAGGTGGATGGTGAGCTGAGTGCGCTTTCTCTTAAGCGTGATGGAATGAGGGCCTCTAAGCAGTTTTATGCGACCATAGGAATCACATCCAAGGATACGGTGAATGTATCGATATCTTCTACGGTGTATGGTTCTATGAAAAGAGATGACGGGAATGAGCTTCATTGGACGCTTAAAATGAAGAACGGCGATTCATGGACCACAATTATTGATAAAAATTCATACGATGATGCCAAAGTGTTCCACACGCATATACCTTCTGAACATGGGATCTCGTCATCAAAGGATATTCTTTTCGAACTGGAGACCGAGAGCATACTGATGCTTGAAGAAGGAACATATAGCACGGCGATTACGATAAAGACGGAGGGGATGGAGTGAAGAGATTTGTTTTAATTGCAATCATTTTCATACTCTCTCTTTCTTTTGTTTTCTCTGCATCCTTGGGCAAGGGTACAGTGCTGAATCTTTCATTGAATCCAGAAGGGATAGAGCGCTATGATATCGGATTCTCAAGCGGACAGGTAACAGCGACGACAGGAAGCGTTTCTTCCCTTAGTCAGATTTATCTGAGCTCTTCGCCTTACGATGAGAATCAAGAGATAACAGCGGTAAACAGTACATCGTGGGTTTACTGGCGCATCGTCTCACCTTTGGAGCTGGAACTGAGCTTGTCTTTCTCTAAGACGGACACGGAAGATAAGATTGTATGGAATGCTTGGATGTATGATCAGAATAAGAATGATAAGAAGGGTACACTCCTAGCCAGTACTGATAGCAATACTGCTAATGCTGTCTTACATACTAAAGAAAGCTCAACAATCCAGGATATCAACAGTAAGAGAATCATTGTTGAAGCATCAATTAAGCAGGAAGATTTTCTTAATTACAAGGCTGAGGCCTATAACAGGAATCTCATCCTGACTCTGAGGGCGAAGTAATGAAGAAGATATTATTGTTCATTATAATCATTATCTTTGTATCATTCTCACTCTTTGCTGATATCAAGGCGAGAGTTCCTGTTGGATTCACCTCTGGAAGGACCCACAATATTGGATTCTCGACAAGTCGTGTAAGTGGCTCAATGGAACCTGATACAGAACTTGAAACCGTGACTTTCTCTGTCAGTTCCGATTTCTCTAGTTATACGACAGGGCCTTTCTACATGTATCTTCAGCTGTTCACGACCTATCCTGTAAGGGTTAAAATCTCAAAGGCAACCCCGCTTAGAAATAAAACAAATATGATCGGGTATACGAACTCAGGAAGTAATACATCATCCTTTAAGGGAGTTGGAGCGAGCTCTGAATCAGTAGAGAAATTTTTTGAAGAGTCGGAAACAAGTTATGAAATGCCTCGCACGTATAATTTCGAGTTCAATTTCTTCGTACCGGTGGAGGCTATCAAATCAACATCGGAGTACACAGGGACCATTACAATCGCTCTGGAGGCGAAATAATGAAAAAGCTTCTCTATTTTACTTTCATTGTCGCTCTGCTGAATTCGACTATTATTACAGCGACAGAGATATCATTTGGAAGTTTTGATCTTGTTCTGACTCGCCCGGGTGTCACCGACTACTATTTCACTTCATACGGAAGTGATAACCGTCTTTCTGAAGAGGTGACATTCTCCCTTGTTTCTGGCACCCCACCTAAGGCTACCGCGGAACTCGGTTTTACTTGTCATATGTATGATGTGGGGACTTTCAATGTCGATCTTATATTCGCAAGTTCGACTGAGAATTATGGAAATGGGGAGACAGAAGATTTCATGCTTCATCATAAGGAGAAAGAGGAAATAGGTTTGAATTATTCTGTTTCCGTTTCTGAAAGGGACGGAGATTCGTCTGGTAATATATTGTTGAGTTTCAGTGATGCCAGTGATGGTAGTGACAGTAAGATTTCATCTAAGGTCTCTGAAGAAAAACGTACTCTTCAACTTATTAAAAGCGAAACAGTGAAAGCATCTTCCGGAATATCGAAGAACTTTGATATTGAGCTGACTCTCAATGCTCCTACTCGCAAGGATGATAAAGGCGATGCTGTGACAGGTTTCACGGAAGGACAGTACGAGGGTGAAATCGTGGTAAACGTCACTACGGTTTGATAGCAGACATTTTTTCTTTCATTTACATCTCAATTTAACAAAACGCCCCTTTCTTGTATTCATATGAGAGGAGGAAACAAAATATGAATGGAGAGGAAAGATATTCCGTTATCCGGTTCTCTTTCATGCCGTCATATCCAAGGGCGGAGACGATGCTTAGAGATAGCGGGGATGAGTATTTTACGAAGGAGGTATCCGCGACCGCTCTCGAGGAGCTTAAGCACATGAGCCTATGCAGCGACGCCCTTTTCAAGATTGTAATGGAGAAGAGCCAGAAGGCTGCAAGCTACCTCGCAAGCACGATAACGGGAAGGAAGGTGGAGATAGTTCGCGTCCTTACCCAGCACGAGATAAGGAACCTCGGGCACTCCGTGATAATGGACGCGCTGGCAGAGGAGAGTGATGGAGGGTTCATCAACTTCGAGATGCAGAACAGCATGGATGAAGATCTATCAAAGAGGGTGAGGATGTACGAAAGCTCTTTCGACATAGCATTCCTTGCAAAGGGAGAGAAGTACTCATCCCTTCCATCATTCACATCGATCTGGCTGATAGCCGGAGACAGGTACGGGAGAGGGAAGGCCGTCTACACCTCACGCCTCAAAGACCAGGACGGGATGGTCACTGACTGGTCATATGAGAGGCACGAGGTGAACATCAATTACGAAGGGGAGGATGACATGGGAAGAATGATGTATAATATCAGGTGCAGGGAATATGAAGAGATGCATGACGATCCTCTAAAGGAGGCAGTTGGAGAGGTCAAGAACACGGAGGCTGGACATATGACATTTGATAACTACAGTGAGAGAATCATGAAAAAGGGAATGGAAAAAGGTCTGGAGCAGGGCCGCGATGATGCAATCGGTATTGTATTGAAAAACGGAATAGCAACACCAGATGATATTGCTAGAAGTTTTGGACTCTCTCTTTCTGAAGTATATAAGATTGCTGAAAACGCTGGTCTAAAAATCTGAATGCATTTAGAAATATTACAAAGTTTTATGCTATATTGATAACATGGAAGAGAAACTGAAATACATAGCAACGGATTCGAAGTCATTCAGAGAGCTTATAGAGGACGGATATCTTTATATCGATAAAACGGAGTATCTTTATAAGATGCTGAGGAAAGGAAGTCCGTCCAAGTACTGGTTTCTCTCCCGCCCTAGAAGATTCGGAAAGAGTCTATTGATAGACACCCTTGAGAACATATTCAAGGGGAACAGGGAACTCTTCAAGGGGACATACATCTACGACAATTACGATTTCGAGGAGCATCCGATAATAAGGCTCAACATGATAAACGTGAACAAGCATGATGAGAAGACCGTCTCCTTGCAGATGATGAAGCAGATAGAGAATATCGGGAAAGCTCTTAATGTCTATGATGAGATGGATCTTTCGGTTCCGACATCATCCGACTATCTTTCATCCCTTATAAGAGCTGCTTGCGGAAGATATGGCAAGAAGGTCGTTGTCCTCGTTGACGAGTACGACTACCCGCTTATGGAGAACATCCATGGAGATGCCTTGGATGAGATACGGGATGAGCTTGCGACATTCTATAACATATTCAAGGCGGAAGAAGAGAACATATGCTTCTGCTTCCTTACAGGAGTTACGCGCTTCCAGCACGTATCAATATTCTCGAAGCTCAATAACCTGACAGACATCTCAACCGATCCTGAGTACGCAGCAATCTGCGGATACACCGATTCAGAGATAGACCATTACTTTGCCCCGTACATGGAGAAGTATTTCTCAGATAACAATGTTGCTGATGATGAAGCGAGAAGAGCTTTCAGGACCCGCATTAAGGAGTTCTATGACGGCTACCGCTTCTCTTTCGATAATCCGGTTACGATGTACAACCCTGTATCCATTGGAAGGTTCTTCATAGGAGGATGCCGCTTTAAGAACTACTGGATAGAGACGGGTATGCAGAGCCTTGTGAACGAGATAGTGGAGAGGAACGCCTCTCTTTTCAGGAAGGATGATGAGTTCTCCGTACCGATATCCAAGGCGAACAGGTTCGAGATGAGGAAGGTGTTTTCAGAGATGCCGGATAGGGGATACGTGCTCTCGTATCTTATGCAGGCCGGATATCTCACGATAGTGGGGTCGGAAGCCGGCGATTACATACTCTCGTATCCGAACGAGGAGGTGAGGGATGCGATGGATGCCGCGGTGCTCACGACATACGGGGTGGAGTTCGAATCGGAGCGGGTAGCCGCGTTGAGGAAGGCACTTCTGAATGAGGATACCGCAGGGATCATCAAGGTGCTGTACAACTCGTTCACGAGCTATCCTTACCAGCTGACGCTGGACAGGGAGAAGGGGTTCCAGATAGCCGTCTTCTCAGCACTGGGCATGTGCGCACAGGCGGTTGCCGAGGATGTCACGAATGTCGGAAGGATAGATATCACGGTGAATGTTAAGAGCGGGGTGTATTACATAATCGAACTCAAACTGGATAAGAGTGCAGATGAGGCCCTGAGCCAGATAAAAGAGAAGAAATACTACGAGAAGTATGCAAAAGATGGTGCTGTCATTCATCTTCTTGGTATAAACTTCTCATCTGCTGAGAGGAATATAACAGATTGGAAGGAAGAGGTGCTTACTCTCTGATAACCTCCAGAAAATATGCTATATTGATGATATGGAAGAGAAGCTGAAAGAAATAATAATAGATAAGAGTTCGCTTGAATGGATAGTAAGATCTAACGGCTTATATATCGATAAGACGAAATACATCCTCTCCCTTATAAGAAGGGGCACTTATTTCTTTCTCTCCCGACCTAGAAGATTCGGAAAGAGTCTATTAATAGACACACTTGAGAACATATTCAAGGGGAACAGGGAGCTCTTCAAAGGGACATACATCTACGACAGTTACGATTTCGAGGAGCATCCGGTAATACGCTTCAGCATGAATGATCTCCGTGCTTCTTCGAACAAAGTGAATACAAGGCTTCTTTTAGACTTTGTAATGAAATGGGCCTCGTATTTCCATGTTGAAGACATGATTGACACCTCCATAGAGGAGCCTTTCTATTATTTTTCAAATCTATTAAGGGCCGTATACAGGAAGACAGGGAAAAAGGTAGTTGTCCTGATTGACGAGTATGACTATCCCCTTATGCAGAGTGTTAAGGAAAAAGAAAAGTTTGAAGAGATGAGGGACATGCTCCAGGCGTTTTACGAGACGCTCAAGGTGGAGGAGAACTCTCTAAGGTTCTGCTTTCTAACAGGCATTACACGCTTCCAGCATGTTTCAATCTTCTCAAAGCTCAACAATCTGACAGATATCTCATCAGATCCAAAGTTTTCCGCTATCTGCGGTTATACTGATGATGAGATAGACCACTATTTTGCCCCGTACATGGAGAAATACTTCTCAGATAACAATGTTGCTGATGAGAATGAGAGAAGAGCTTTCAGGACCCGCATGAAGGAGTTCTACGACGGCTACCGCTTCTCCCTGAGGAATGATGTAACGATGTACAATCCTGTCTCAGTCGGAAAGTTCTTCTTAGGGGGATGCTCGTTCGAGAACTTCTGGATAGAGACGGGAGCCCAGAGCCTTGTAGATGAGATTGTGAGCAGGAACCCCGAGCTGTTCCATGAGGATGTCACGTTTTCCATATACAACCAGGCTTTAACAAGCTTCAACATGGCTGAGGCGTTCTCACCCAATCCGGATCCTGAGGCGGTGTACTCGTACCTCGTTCAGGCCGGCTATCTCACGATAAGAGGAAGCGAGTACGGCAAGATGATTCTCGGCTATCCCAACAGGGAGGTCAGTGACACGATGAACGGAAAGGTCTTGAGGACCTACGGGCTGAAGATCGGAGGGGAGAGGCTTCCCTATCTCTATAAAGCTTTCTCCGAGGGGGACACCGAGGGGATAATTAAGATGTTCCGTGAGGCATATGTCAACATACCGTACGACATGTTCATGGATAAGGAGAACAACTTCCAAGTCTCGTTCTACTCTGCGCTGATGTTCCTTGGCTTTGATAAGGTGGAAGCCGAGGAGAAGACCAACATAGGACGGATGGACGTAAGCGTCGTGGTAAGGAAGGGAGTTATCTACATAATAGAGCTGAAGCTCGATGAGAGTGCGGATGAGGCACTCAGTCAGATAAAAGAGAAGAAATACTTTGAGAAGTATGCAAAGGAAGGGACTGTTATTCATCTTCTTGGGATAAACTTCTCATCAGAGGAAAGAAACATAACAGGGTGGAAGGAAGAGATTATCAGAGTCTGAATCCATGATTCTCTTTTCTGGGATTCTACTCAAAGAGTGCAAAAATAGTCACTCTGTATGGTTTTTCTTTATTGACAGCGGCTCTTTTAGCTTCTATGCTCATAAATAAGGCTTATTGGACTCGATATCCTTGGAGGCTTAGGGGTGAATGAGGTTGAAATACTGAAAGCTATGCTTCGCTCAAGATTTTTTGAGGCAAAGCTTTCCGATCTGTTTAAAGAAGGTGTCTTTTACGGGACTACGCATCTGAGTATTGGTCAGGAAGCCAGTCATGTCGGACTTATTGCCGGCCTTGATAAATCTGACTGGATTGTCCCCACACATCGCTGTCATGGATTTAATATCGCACGAGGAACAGCTCTTGATAGAATGTTTTCAGAGATGTTCGGCTCTAAATACGGGGTATGCAGGGGTCTTGGTGGCTCGATGCATATGACGGAGATAGCGACATGTAACGCAGGAAGCAGTGCTGTTGTTGGCTCAGGGGTGCCAATTGCGGCCGGCCTGGCATTCGCACTTAAGAGGAAAGGGCAGAGAAGCATCGCAGCCGCGATATTCGGAGACGGGGCGACAAGCCGAGGAGCTGTTCATGAGGCGATGAACATAGCCTCAGTGTGGAATATACCGGTACTTTTCTATCTTGAGAACAACCATTACGGAATGAGTGCCTCTGAGAAGAATGCGATAAGCACAGACAATCTTGCAGAGCGTGCCTCCGGCTATTCGATTAAGCATGTCAGAATTGATGGTAACGATGTGCGTCTTGTCCGCGATACCGTGAAAGAGGCAAGGGAGTACATGCTTGAGAACAGCAGACCTTTTCTCATCGAGGTAAGTACCTACAGGATGTGCGGACACAGTAAATCCGACAAGCTTTTATACCGTACAAGGGAAGAAGAGGAGATGTGGAGGAAGAAGGACCCCCTCGTCCTGTACTCTTCTGCCCTCATCGGCGAGGGTGTCATCACTGCAGATGATTATGAGGCAATATCCAGGCAGGTTGAAGAGGAGGTGGAAGAGGCGTACGTTAGAGCAGAAGCCTCGAAGGATGAGACTCTCTCTCTGAGAGAGCTTGACAGTTTTCTATTCGCTCCATCTCCCGTCTCTATGAACACTAAAGGTGCAACGCATAAAGCAAGCTATAGAAGTGCGATCTATGAAGCCATTGATGAGATATTGAAAGAGGATGACAGGGCATTTCTCATGGGTGAGGATGTGGGACTCTACGGAGGCTGCTTTGGGGTGACGAAGGACCTCTATCTCAAACATCCTGGTAAAGTGCTTGAGACCCCCGTGTCGGAAGAGGGGTTCACCTCCCTTGCAATCGGGGCGAGCATGCTCGGCATTCATCCGATTGTGGAGATCATGTACGCCGATTTCTCAACCCTCGCCTCAGATCCTCTTATCAACCATGCGGCAAAGACGTATTTCATGTCGGCCGGGCAGCTTAACTGCCCGCTTATATACCGCTCTCCGATTGGAAGCGGAACCGGGCACGGAAGCCAGCATACTGGTAATATCGAGGCGATGTTCCTCAACACGCCGGGCCTCATCGTAGTTGCTCCGAGTGACCCGTATAGCGCTAAGGCTCTTCTTAAGAGCGCCAACAGGGATAACAACCCGGTGCTCTTTTTCGAGCATAAGGGGCTTTACGATGAAGTCGGGGATGTAGGGGACGGGAACACTTTCCTTCCCCTTGGAAAGGCGATTGTCAGAGAAGGCGGGGACGAGCTGCTCATTATCGGGTATTCCCATGCGTTCAATACAGCGAAAAAAGCGACAGAGGCTTTGCGTGACAGGCTGACATATATCGACCTTGCCACCATCAGTCCCCTTGATAAGGAGACGATAATCTCGTACGCTTCCCGATTCCAGCGCATTCTTGTAGTCCAGGACACCCCCGAAAATGGCAGTGTCGGAGATAGCGTCATAAGCCTTATAAGCAGGAATATACCGGAGGGGAGAAAGATCCGCCTCATCTCTGCCAGAGCTTTGCCGATTCCATTTTCAAGGGAACTTGAAAAGAATGTGATTCCAACCAAAGAGGAGATATATAAGGCGGCAATTGAGCTCCTTGACGCTTAACAAAGAGAAAATTTCTTTTTATAATCCTAAAAGATTTTGTTAATTAACTTTGAGGAGCATATATGGATATTGATGTAAAGAAGCTGCATCCGCTTGAAGTTAAGCTTTTAAGGCATGTATCCCTTGGCGAGAAGATCGACAATGAAAGGATCATATCTGAGCTCGGCTACAAGGTCGGACAGTGCAACCAGGCATTTTCCTGGCTTAGTCAGAAACAGCTTTTAAAAGAAGTTGAGAGAAGTGTCAAAGTCGTTTACGAACTCACGGATTATGGCCGTAGCCTTGAGAAAGAGGGACTTCCTGCAGAGCGCATCTTTACATTCCTCGGCGAGAAGGGTCCTCATACGATGCCGGAAATTGCCGAGGCACTCAATATGGAGAACAGCGATGTCGGCTCTGCTTTCGGCTCTCTTAGTAGCAAGAAGGCTGTCGCTCTGAATGCCGAGAGAAAAGCGGAGAGGATCTCCGATGAGCTTCCTGCAGAAATCAGGATGCAGAGGGCTTTGATCGAGAGGGCGCTCTCTTCTGGCGAGATAGAGGAGTCAGCTCTCTCTTCCGATGAGAAGAAGGCGATATCCCAGATGGCAAAGAAAAGAGGAGCAAGCCTCTCTCCTTTCAAACTCAGTGAGAGGGAGATTGTCATCTACGAACTTACAGAGGCTGGAGATAATGCCAAGAAGGAGCTTGAGAAGGCGAATATCACGGGAGAGGAGCTAGGAAATCTCACTCATGAGATGCTTAAGAGCGGCTCTTGGAAGAGCGCCTCTTTCCGCCCATACGGTGTCGATGCCCCGACATCCCGTCTCATCCCCGGCAGGAGGAATGCGTATGCAAACTATCTGCAGTGGGTCAAGGATAAGCTCATAGCTCTCGGTTTTGAGGAGTTCGACGGACCTCTCGTAGAGAACGAGTTCTGGAACGGTGATGCCCTTTTCATGCCGCAGTTCCACTCAGCCCGCGACATACATGACGTATATTATGTGAAAGAGCCAAGACATGCGAAAAAAATAGAGGAGCCATGGCTCAGCCAGGTTGCCGCAACTCATGAGGATGGCTGGAAGACCGGATCCCGTGGTTGGGGCTATGCATTCGACCATGAGTTCACACGTCGCCAGGTGCTCAGAAGCCAGGGTACTGTACTCTCCGCCCATCAACTTACGAAGGCCAAGATTCCTGGAAAGTATTTCGGCGTTGTTCGCTGTTTCAGATATGACCAGGTTGATGCCACTCATGGTGCTGATTTCTATCAGACGGAGGGGATTGTTCTTGGAGAGGATGTGAATCTCAGGAACCTTCTCGGGCTGCTTAAGATGTTCGCAGAGGAGATTGCAGGAGCTGAGGAAGTCAAATACGTACCGGGTTATTTTCCGTTCACCGAGCCGAGTATCGAGGTTCATATAAAGCATCCAGTGCTTGGATGGTTCGAGCTCGGAGGATCCGGCATATTCCGTCCAGAGGTTACGAAGGCCCTTGGAATCGATGTCCCTGTCCTCGCATGGGGACTTGGAATTGACAGGATGGCTCTCATGCATCTCGGCCTTAATGACATAAGGGAGCTTTTCACACCGAATATCGAATCGGTAAGAATGAGGAGGGGAAACTGATGCCTAAGATTGATGCACCTGAGAAAATATTCTTCTCTCTCCTTGGCAGGAAGATGAGTGATGAGGAACTTGTGAACATCTTCCCCGTTGCTAAGGCTGAGCTTGATGGCCATGATGAGAAGGAAGGGGTAATAAAGATAGAGCTCAATGATACCAACCGTCCGGATCTCTGGTCCGCAGCCGGTGTCGCAAGAGCACTCACAACCTATAAGAGCGGAGAGATCAGGCATTATGATTTCTTCAGCACAAAAGATAGGGCGCTTGAGAGCGGAGATCGTGCCGTCATCGACGATGAGAGTGCGCTTGGAATCAGAGATTACTCCATAGGTTTCGCAGCCCGCGGTAAGGAGGTTGACAACGATCTTCTTGTAAACCTCATCCAGAGCCAGGAGAAGCTCTGTACGAATTTCGGAAGAAAGAGAAAGACGATTGCGATGGGCATATACCGCTCAGATCTGATAAAGTATCCTGTGCACTATGCGGCGGTCGATCCTGATAAGACGTCTTTCGTTCCCCTTGGAATGACAGAAAAGCTGACGCTCAGGGAAATCTGCGAGAAGCATCCGAAAGGAAGGGACTACGGGTATATCGTATCTGATAAGCCTCGTTTCCCATATCTTTACGATGATGATAATGAGACGCTTTCGTTCCCGCCTGTTATAAACAGCGCACGTATCGGTGCTGTCGAGGTAGGGGACTCGGATCTCTTCATCGAGCTTTCAGGCCCGATTCTTGATGACCTTCTTCTGACAGCCTCCATCCTCGCATGTGATATGGCGGATATGGGATTCGAGATCCTTCCTATCCGTGTCACGTTCGCAAAAGAGACTCCGTATGGAAAGGAGATTACAGTCCCATACTATTTCCAGAAGGAGCAGAAATGCTCTGTTAAAGCCGTTGAGAAGAAGCTTGGACTTGCAATAAGCGGAGAAGATTGCGTAAAGGCACTTAGGAGGATGGGAGTGGAAGCCAGTGTCTCCGGTGATGAGATCACCGCAATCTGCCCCCCTTACCGTAACGATTTCCTCCATGAGGTGGATGTCATTGAGGATATAATGATCGGATACGGTCTTGAGAACTTTGCACCTGTGATGCCTCGTGATTTCACAATTGGAAGACTGAGCCCGGCAGAGGAGTTTGCAAGAAAGGTCAAGGAGATCATGGTCGGTCTTGGCTATCAGGAGATGATGTACAACTATCTCGGCTCTAAGAAAGAGTATGTCGACAGGATGCACATCGACGGAAAGGATGCCGTGTTCATTCTCAATCCGATGAGCGAGAACTACGAGGTCGTACGCCCATCTGTAATACCGAGCCTTCTCGAGAGTGAGAGTGTCTCTGGTCATGCGGTATATCCGCATAATATATTTGAGGTCGGTAAGATATGTCTCAAGGATAAGAGGGATAACAGTGGAACGGTTACGAGGAACAGCCTCGGCTTCCTCTCCTCTGACAACCAGGTCGGATATAATGAGGCGGCAAGCCTTATCAACACGCTCATGTATTTCCTTAACAAGGAGTACAAGCTGGAGGCTGTCGAGAATGATCCCCGCTTCATCCCGGGCCGTGCCGCATCTGTGATTTACAATGGAGAGAAGGTAGGCGTTTTCGGAGAGGTCCATCCTCAGGTCCTGGAAAGCTGGGGTTCCGATATGCCGACAATTGCCGCTGAGATAGATCTTGATGCACTTATTGCGGAAAAGAAGTCGGAAGTGAAAAAGAGTGCAGAGAAGAAGGAAGAGAGCATAATCGACCAGTTCAAGAGGAAGGTCATCCTCAAGGTCTCCAAGATTGTCGAGGTTGAGAAGCATCCCAATGGTGATAAGCTCTACATCCTCAAGCTTGATACCGGAGAGAGCGAGAGGCGTCAGATAGTCTCTTCAATCGTCCCATATTACACAGTAGATGAGCTCATGGGGCACAACATAGTGCTTGTGTCGAATCTCAAGCCGGCGAACTTCCGTGGTGTCAAGTCCAATGGAATGCTACTTGCCGCCAGTGAGGAGGGGGACACGGAGCACAGGACTTGCGAGCTCATATTCGCGGACGACCTTCCTGTAGGAGCTGTTATCGGGTTCGATAATGAGGGCGAGGTCGATAAGGTGACGACCTACCTGAAGCCTGAGCATTTCTTCGCACTTCCGATGAAGACTGTGGACGGCACGGTGTGCGTTGAGGGACAGCCGCTTGGATATGGTGGCAAGCATCTCAAGGTTCATAAGTATGTCAATGGAAATGTTGGCTGATTGATGGCGGGGGAACCCGCCATTTCTCATTCCTGGCTCACATCCTTGTTAAGGGCTACGAACTCTTCCATGCTCCTGTTACCTTCCCCGAAGACATGATAGGTCTCTTGGATTATCAGGAAGGCCGCAGGGTCTGTCAGATGTACCATCCTTGTGAGCCTGCTTACGCTCTGGTTAGGTATTACGACCATCAGCATCGGCCTGTTCTTCATTGAATATAGCCCTTTTGCCTCTATCAGTGTGCCGCTTTTGTCGAGGTCATTCAGAACGAAGTCCCTTATCTCATTGAGTTTCTCGGAGATTATGTAGCATGTCTTCGCATAATTCGTACCCATCATGAGGACTATCTTGTTTACCATCACCTGCATGACATACGCGACGATTATCGCATAAAGGGCGCTCTCGATTCCGAATATGAAAGCGGAACAGAGGATTACGATCCCATCAACTATGAAGAGTGATGTGCCTAGCGGTATGTGCAGGTATCGTGCGGCAATCTGTGCGATGATGTCCGTTCCTCCGGTATTCGCACCGCTTTTCATTACTATCCCTATCCCGACTCCAGAGATGACACCTCCAAAGAGGCAGCTCAGCCAGACATTCATATCTTTTGAAAGATCGAGTATCCCATCATAGCCGAGCACGCTTCCTATGAGACTGGAAAACAGGGAGAGCAGCACAGAGCCAAGCAGGCTCTTTAGGCCGAACTGCTTTCCGAATAGAAGTGTTCCCACAATGAAAAGGGGAATGTTCTGAAGCAGCATGGTAAGGCTTAGATCGAAGCCGAAGGCGTGGTAGAGTATCGTCGAAACTCCAGATACCCCTCCAGGTGCTATTTTCGAGGGGTTCGTGAAGACGGTGATTGCGAATGCTGTGATGAACGATCCGAGAACGATATAGAAATATTCAAGGATCGTATATCTAGTTATCTTCTCTCTCATAGCTTGCTCGGCAGCTCCCTCGCATCCCTTTCCAGCAGGGCAAGGCTCTCTTTCACATCGTTTATTACTACGAGCTCATCCAGTACGCTCCTTGCCATGAAACCCTCGCTCACGGTGTGCTCAAGGAAACGCAGAAGGTCGTCGTAATAGCCGGTGGTATTCATCAGTGCGATGTTCTTCTCATGATAGCCGAGCTGGCGCCATGTGAATATCTCGCTAAACTCCTCAAGGGTTCCGATTCCTCCCGGAAGTGCTATGAATGCATCGGATAGCGAGTACATCTTCTCTTTCCTCGCATGCATCCCGTCAACGATTATGAGCTCTGATTCAACATCCTCCGTTCTTACCGATGGCAGGTCCATGGCTTTGGGAAGCACTCCTATGACGTGGCCTCCCAGGTTTTTGAGCTCCTTTGCAAGAACTCCCATTATTCCCTTGTTCCCACCGCCATATACGAGTGTTATCGAATTCTCTGCGAAAAGATGTGCAAGGCTAATCGCATCTTCCCTGTATCTTTCACAATTGCCAAAGGAAGAGCCTGTGAAAACGCATACGCTGTTTATTTTTTTCATGAGAGAGAGTATAGCATGCAAACGCACTTTTATCGCAAGAGCCTGTTATTTGTCACTTTTTTCCTTGATAGTGTCACTTCTTTAAGCTAGAATCATTTTATATAGCAGTGGGGGAGTTCATCTTCTCTGGAAAAGAGGATGATAGCTGGACTGGAAATCCTTTCTCCGCTGGTTTCAGGTGAGCCGTGGGTTCCACGTCGCGCCGTTTAAAGAGAATCTAATTTTAGGAGGAAAGGCGGATTCCTCCATCAGCTGTACCGCTGATGGTTTCTGCGCCAAATACGTTATGAAGAAATTTCTTTTGATTCTTTCCGTCATGCTTCTCTCCGCTGCAACCCTTTTCGCGGCACAGGAGATGAGTGTCACATGGGAATGGCTACTGGATGATCCCGCGGTTAATTATTATCGCTATCAGCTTAATGGTACAGACGATAATGGCTGGACAGTCGTTCCAGGAACTACAAGCTCATATCTTGCAGAGGGACTTGATCCGTATCAGGATCACACGCTCTATCTTGA
Organism: uncultured Spirochaetaceae bacterium; assembly: GCA_944389025.1. GTDB lineage: Bacteria > Spirochaetota > Spirochaetia > Sphaerochaetales > Sphaerochaetaceae > Ornithospirochaeta. Next base: position 72,976 of record CALXKU010000002.1, on the reverse strand, counting down.
AAGGAGCTATGATGGTGTTCATTGGTCTGAGACCGCAAGCGCTACGGCTGAGGCTCTACTTGTAAAGGAGACAGAACCTGCTTTTACTGCTCCCGTAGAGGAGGAAGAGGTTGTCGCAGAGCTTCCTGTTGAGATTGAGGAGAGCGCAGAAGAGGAAGCTCTTCCTGTAACACCTATTGCTGCTGAGGAGACGAAGAAGTCTTCTCTCGAGTTCTCTCTCCTTTTAAGGCCGACTGTTGAGATGGGATTTGACTGGAAGGATGACAAGGTATTCGCACCGATCGGAATCGGTGGTGGCATAAGCCTTGATTTCGATAATGTCGTGGCATTCGGCGAGAACTCTGGACTTGGTATCAGATTCGATGTCGGTTCCACAAACTATGCAAAGGATGGATTCTCTAACCTCATCTTTAGCGGTGTTGATAAGTGGGATATCCTCAACTGGCACTGGAAGGACATGTTCACACCAGGCAAGTATTACCATGATGTGAATGCCGACCTCCTTCTCACACTCGATGCAAGAGCTGGATTTGCAGACTTCTCATTCGGCCTTGGTGGTGGTGTTGCGATTCTCTTCAATGAAGGTGAGGAGCTTGGATATGGCTCATACCAGACATGGGGTAACGATGTGATTGATCTTGGAGCATTCGCAGCTGCTAACCTCGGTGCCAAGTTCTACATGGGATCCGTATTCTCACTCGGACTTGATGCGGTGTACAAGGTGTACTTCCCGAACTGGGAATACAACGGACTGAACGCATCTCTGGTGCTTGGATTCACATTCTAATTGGACAATCTGTTTACCTATATCAAATGGAGGGGAGACCTGGAGCTTTCAAGTCTCCCCTTTACTATTGAAGATCAGCTTATTCTCGCTACTCTCTGCTATGTTAACTATGGTGCGTTCGTGTCTCCTGATGAGAGCATAAGCATCGAGGATGCTTCAAGGAGGATTCTCGCAAAAGATTATCAGGGGGAGAATTTCAGGGTAAGGAATGACTACCTTCTTGTTCAGAGCATAGTTTCCGCACCCAGGTTCTCAAAACTCATCATGAGTGATGTGCTCGACAAATTCGATAAGGGGCATAAGCAGTTCTTCGCCATGACTGTGCACCTTGATCCGGATAGCCTCATAATACTCTTTCGCGGTACGGATAACACCGTGACAGGGTGGAAGGAGGATTTCGATATGGCGTATGAGGATGAGGTCCCATCCCAGGCTGAGGCGCTCAGATACCTTGAGATGGTTGCGGGAAAGTATGGGAAGAGAATAATTCTTTCCGGCCATAGCAAGGGAGGCAACCTCGCTCTCTATGCTGCCGCAAACGCATCCTCAGCAGTCAGAGAAAGGATAGTCAGGGTATATAACAACGATGGCCCAGGATTCAATGAGCATAACAGGATCCGAGAGAAGCTTGAGGCGATAAAAGAGAAGGTCGTAACCATTGTGCCGGAATCCTCCATGATAGGCATGCTTCTAGATCATAGCAGTGATTACCTGATCGTAGCCTCTTCATATCGCCTGATATTCCAGCATGATCCTTACTCGTGGCTCTTCGACGGTCCGCATTTCAAGTATGTTCCAAAGCGCAGTGAGGATTCCATACTGTTTGAGAATGTCATATCATCATGGCTTAAAGTGGCTAGCAAGAGAGAAAGGGAGATATTCGTGGATGCCGCTTACAAGTGCGTCTCATCAATGGGTATCGATTATTTTGCTGAGAGTTCTTTCGAGATCCTTTTCAAAGCCCCTGAGGTGATAAGGAGCTATCAGAATCTGAACTCGGAAGAGAAGAAGGTCATGCGCAAGATCATATCAGCACTGGTTCATGCTACGAGACTCAGTCTGCTGGCAAAGAAAAAAGAGACTCAGAAGGGGAAAACAGGCTGATGGAAAGGCGAAATCATTTTGCCTTACATCCCTCTTTGTGGTACGATTAGAAACCAGGAGGAGAAAATGAAACCGACACTTTTGGTTCTTGCCGCGGGAATGGGATCCCGTTATGGCGGAGTAAAGCAGATTGATGCTGTAGGCGTCCATGGGGAGACTCTTCTTGATTTCGGGGTCTATGATGCACATAACGCAGGTTACGGCAAGGTCGTATTCATCATAAGAAAGGACATTGAGAAAGATTTCAGGGAGAGGCTCTTTGACCGCATTGCCAGGAACATGGATGCAGAGTACGTCTTCCAGGGGCTGGATAGCCTGCTTACAGAGGAGCAGATAAAGCTCAGCGAAGGCAGGAAGAAGCCATGGGGAACGATTCATGCGCTCCTTTGTGCGAAAGATGTGGTAAAAGAGCCGTTTACCGTAATAAACGCCGATGATTATTATGGCAGAAGCGCCTATCAGACTCTTGGTAAGTACCTCTCTGGCCTGGATGTGAACGACACGAGGCATGCCATGGTAGGCTTCACACTCGAGAATACCATGAGCAGAAACGGTTCCGTTACACGTGGTATCTGCCAGGTTAAGGATGGAAATCTTGAGTCCGTGGTGGAGCATACCAAGATAGAGTATGCACCGGATGGAAGGATAGTCTCCCACTTTAACGGAGAGGACATCTACCTTACAGGCAAGGAGCCTGTCTCAATGAACTTCTTCGGTTTCACTCCGAGAGCATTCGATGATTTTTACACCTACTGGGAGAATTTTATCAGGGAGAATGTCAAGGAGGAGAAGAAGGAGTGTCTGCTTCCTAATGGCGCCTCTGAAATCGTTACGAGTGGAAAGGGAAGTATCAGGGTGTTCACAAGTGAGGACCGCTGGTTCGGAATGACATATCCTGAGGATAAGCCACTTGTAATGTCTGAAATCAGGGCTAAGCTCGATTCAGGATACTATCCTGAAAAGCTCTGGGAAAAATAAGTTTTGTTATCATGTCGCCCTCGCTGAGGGCGATTTATTTTGTCAAGGCAGGAGCACCTCCGCATAGATTGCCCTGTTATCCATACCCGCAACGGAGAATGTCTCGCTTTCAAGTGGGATGGCATTCTTCACATAGATGAAATCCATCCTCTCATATATTTCTCCGTTTTCCCTTGTGATTCCAGGATCCGTTTCAGCGCTATAGTGTGTCGCCCTGTATACATCCACATATGAGTTGTTCTCAAACCATGTCGATCCGCTGAAGCTGCGCTCACTTCTATATGGATAGGCTGTGAATGGTATCCAGTCCAGTCCGCTCGGTTCGGCAGATGAGAATGCAAAGATGACCGTATTCTCATCATCCGGTATGCCTTCAAGGATTTTGCCCTGATCCTCAATGCCGGAAAGATTCATTAGGAACTCATCCTCGCTTCCTGCAAGGCCGCTGAATGTGGATAGTACCACGGTTTCTATTCTCTCCTCGTCATTTATCATGAAGGTGGAGGAAGTGCTGTCCATCTCGTCCAGCCTCGTGTTGTACATCACAAGTCCACCCTCTGTAAGCACGCTGTCCCTTCCCATGATCTCTGACAGCCTCACCAGCTGTTCTATGCTTCCTGTGGCGAATATGAAATCCGTTTCAAGATCTCTTACGGATGAGGCAACCTTCTCAAGCTTTGCCCCATTTTCAAGCGGGATGAAAAGAAGACGTAACGGTGTGAATTCCGTCTCCAGGCTTAGATGCTCACGCCTTGGCCTGTAGTTATGCGGCAGGCTTAGCTCTTCAAGATTTTCCGGATACTCATAGACCGCTGTTGCCTTGAGATACTCCTCCTTGAGCCTATCCGCTTCCGCTTCAGCCTCCAGTCTCTCAGCTTCTGCAAGCTCCTCAGCCTTCGCCCTTTCCTCATTGCTCATCCTTTCCCACTCCCTCCTCTCACTTATGACCCTGAATCTCGTTTCGGGCTCTCCTGAGACCTGAGGAATGTGAATGTTGGCTTTCCCTTCTCCGACTGTGTAGACGGCACAGGATGAGAGGAGTATCAAGAGTAGGGGGATGAGGAGTTTTCTCATAGTGCGAGCTTCCTTCCGTATTCAGACATCTCTTCCTCCTCGTACTTTGTGCTTGGAGGGAAGAATGATATGCCGTCATCCTTGAATCTTGGAATCACATGTATGTGAAGGTGCGGTACCTCCTGTCCTGAGGCGGGGGAGTTGTTTATGATCACGTTAGTTCCATCAGCTTTAAGGACACTACGCATCTTCCCGTCTACCTTCTTGACGATATCCATCATGTGCGCAACCGTCTCTGATGGTGCATCCGCTATTGTAGGATAAACCTCCTTGCTTATCACGAGTGTGTGCCCTTTTGCTCTCGGTGCGATGTCAAGGATTGCGATGCAGAGATCATCCTCGTATATCTTCGTGCTCGGGATATCCCCGTTTATTATCATTTCGAAAACTGTCATATATCCTCCGATACATGCGAGTATATCATCTTTGGGCGAAGGAAGAAAGGACGGAAGGCCCCGCTCTGTTTCCAAGGTGTTGAAAATAAGTTAATTCCAACCTCTATTCTATAGGGTGAAAGAAAAAAGATTAATCGACTATTGCATAAAACCCGCAAAATACATATTATACATGCTTGGTGATTTTTTTAGTCGCTATTTTGTTATGCCAATTATGTTAGGAATCAGTTCCTATATGGATATACAGACATTGATTTTGCGAGGTTTGATATGAACAACGACCTACTGGGCATGAGGAATATCGGAATCAGTGCCCACATTGACTCAGGAAAGACAACTCTTTCCGAACGCATCCTTTATTTCTGTAACAAGATTCACGCCATCCATGAAGTTCGTGGAAAGGACGGAGTTGGAGCTACCATGGACTCTATGGAGCTCGAGAGAGAGAGGGGAATCACGATTGCCAGCGCCGCTACCAACGTAAACTGGAAGGGGCATGAGATCAACATCATCGATACCCCGGGACACGTTGACTTCACGATTGAGGTAGAGCGCTCACTGCGCGTTCTCGATGGAGCTATTCTCGTTCTCTGCTCCGTAGGTGGTGTACAGAGCCAGTCAATCACGGTTGACCGCCAGATGAAGAGATACCACGTTCCACGCATCGCATTCGTTAACAAGTGCGACAGAACTGGAGCTAACCCTTATAAGGTAAAGCAGCAGCTTATCGACAAGCTCGGCCTTAACGCTGTTCTCATGCAGATTCCAATCGGACTTGAGGACCGCCTTGAAGGTGTTGTCGATCTTGTTGAGATGAAGGCTATTTACTTTGACAGTGGAGCAGACGGACTTCAGGCAAGATATGCCGAGATTCCTGAGGAGCTCAAAGCTGAGGCGGAGTCCAAGAGGGAGGAGATGCTTGATGTCGTCTCCATGTTCTCTGATGAGCTCATGGAAGCCATGCTTGAGGAGAACGTTACTCCGGAGCTTATCAAGTCAGCAGTCAGAAAGGGTACGATTTCCCTCCAGCTCTGCCCTGTATTCATGGGTTCAGCATATAAGAACAAGGGAATCCAGCCACTTCTTGACGGTGTTATCGACTACCTTCCAAACCCGACAGAGGTTAAGAACGTTGCCCTCGATCTTGATGACAACGAGAAGGAGGTCGTTCTCGAGTCCACACCGGATAAGCCGACCGTAATCCTTGCATTCAAGCTTGAGGATGGACAGTTCGGACAGCTTACATACATCCGTGTCTACCAGGGAAAGATCAAGAAGGGGGACACCCTCTATAACACGAGAACAAGAAAGAGATTCAATGTCGGAAGACTTATAAAGATGCACGCATCAGAGATGGAGGATATCTCAGAGTGCGGATGTGGAGAAATTGCGGCGCTTTTCGGAATCGACTGCGCAAGTGGTGATACCTTCTGCGATCCTTCCATCAACTACTCAATGACGAGTATGTTCGTACCTAATCCTGTTATCTCACTTGCTATCAAGCCGGTAGACAAGAAGAGTGCTGACAACATGGCCAAGGCTCTCAACCGCTTTACGAAGGAGGACCCGACATTCCAGACATATGTTGATCCTGAGTCAAACCAGACAATCATCAAGGGAATGGGTGAGCTCCACCTCGATGTCTACATTGAGAGAATGAAGAGAGAGTACAAGGCAGAGGTTGAGGTAGGTAAGCCTGAGGTTGCCTACAGAGAGGCTATCAGCCAGAGAGCGGACTTCAACTATACCCATAAGAAGCAGACAGGTGGATCTGGACAGTATGCACGTGTTGCTGGATATATCGAGCCGACGGTTGCTGCAAGCGATGAGGAGCCGGCAAAGGACTACGAGTTCATCGATGAGATCAAGGGTGGCGCTATTCCTACCGAATACATTCCATCCTGTGACAAGGGCTTCCAGGCTGCCATGAAGAAGGGAACCCAGGTTGGCTTCCCAGTAATCGGAGTCAAGGTCTGCATCAACGATGGTGCATGGCATCCGGTTGACTCTTCGGATATGGCATTCCAGACAGCTGCGATCGGAGCTTTCAGAGAGGCGTTCGAGAAGGCTAAGCCATGTATCCTCGAGCCGATCATGAAGGTTGAGGTCGAAGGCCCAAGCGAATTCCAGGGTAACATCTTCGGTTCCATCAACCAGAGAAGAGGTATCATCATCTCTTCAACCGAGGATAATAACCAGTGCCAGGTAATCGCTGAGGTACCACTTAGCGAGATGTTCGGTTACTCAACGGTTCTCCGCAGCCTCACACAGGGTAAGGCGGAGTTCACGATGGAGGTTGCCCACTACGGCAGAGTTCCATCTTCAGTTTCCGAAGAGCTTAAGAAGGCTTATCAGGAAAAGAAGAAGAAGGAAGCTGGTAAATAAGAGATTGACGGTCGGTTTACTCCGGCCGTTTTCTTTTTCTAGATTTCTATATTTTTTCTTTGTTTTTGCAAATCCGGGGTGATATACTTAAAAAAAGCAAAAACAGGAGGAAAATAAAATGGACATCAAACAGCTTAACAGTGTCAGCCCCCTCAGGGTTTTTGAAGAGGCGATTAACGGAGGGCTCGGAAAAGGTAATCTCGGAGTTATCGTCTCACGTCATGGTGTTGGAAAGACTGCGTGTCTCGTACACCTTGCCACGGATAAGCTTTTTAAAGGTGAAAACGTCATTCACGTATCCTTCTCTGGAAATGTGGAGCATGTAATAAACTGGTATAAGGAAGTCTTCAAGGAGATTGCTGAGATGCAGAGCCTTGATGATGCGACCATGGTTTACAATTCAATTCTGGCAAACAGGGTGGTTATGAACTTCTCTCAGGAGCAGGTTCCTATCGACAAGGTACTTTCCAGCCTCGAATCTCTTATCAGTCAGGGATCATTCAAGGCGGATGCGGTTCTTTTCGATGGTTATAAGCTGACCGTAGCGGATGAGGAAGATATCATAAAGATCAAAGAGTTCGCTAAGAAGATGGACCTTGAGGTATGGTTCAGCGTATCCCCTGTACGTCCAGATGTTGTGTATGATGAGCATGGAGTACCAAACACCCTCCTGAAATACTATGATTTGATCGATGTGCTCGTTGCACTGCGCTATGATGATAAGATTGACAAGGTCGTTATGACGGTCGTCAGGGCTCACCATGAGAATGTTCCAAAGCCGATGGGCGTGAACCTCGATCCAAAGACGATGCTCATATCGAAATGAACTCTGAGCTTGAAGGGTGGACTTGAAATCCACCCTTTTTAAATGCTTTCGTTTTCCTTATCAGTATCTTTTCTGTTGCGGTCTCCCCATTCCGTAATCTCATCAAGTATGGAGCAGAGTGTCTTGGCATAATCTGTCAGAGTGTATTCAACGCAAAGAGGGAAGTGGGATACCTCGTTCCTGATTACGAGTCCGTCTTCCTCCATCTCGCGAAGGCACATTGTGAGACTTCTGGAGGATATGTCTTCTATGTATCTCCTCATCTCATTGAAACGTACGCATTCGTACTCCATGAGCGTATAGAGGATTGGCAGGCGGAAGTTCCCTCCTATGAGCTTTAGCGCATAACCGAACCCCGTATCCTTTATGGTTGTGTTTCTGATCTTTTCCTTCATAGCGATAATATAGCATGAATTCCGTTTCTTGACCTGCCCGATATGATAATTTAGATTATTTCGTGGAGGATATCATGGAGAGTTCAGGTATCTTAATGCTTATTGGTAAGCTCTCAAATGGGCTGAGACGTGAGAATGCGGTTAGCTCATCAGGTGTGAATGCTGGCAGGCGGGTTCTTTCTTTTCTTCTTTCATCAGAAGGGGATGTCTATCAGAAGGATGTCGAGAAGGCACTCTTTTTGCGCCCTTCATCTGCTACCAGTGCGCTGAAAGCTCTTGAGACTGATGGCCTCATATTCCGTGTTCCCAGCAAGGATGATGAGCGTTTTAAAAGAATAGTGCTTACGGATAAGGCTCTCGCATTGCAATCTCAGCTCGAGGATGAGCTCTCAGGTATTGAGAAGTATCTTACCCAGGGTATCGGGGATGATGACATCGAGACATTCAGGGCAGTGTGTCTCAAAATGCTTGAAAACATCGGCTCTATGGCTTGATGGAGAAGATATCCTTTAGCGAGATGCATGCCTTTCCGTCAGAGGGGAATGTGAAGCCGCTGGTTGAGAAAAGGCCAAGTGAAGCCTTTCCTCCGGTTTTCTCGCTGATTCTGCGCCTCTCTTTCTCCATCATCTCATCGTCGACCCTTTTCTCATAGAATATGGAGTAGATCCTCTCGCTGCCATCGCTTATCATGGCAATCTCCTCCTCATCCTCATCGCTGACATGATATCTTCCGATCAGGTTGATGCTACCGAATTTACCGTCCTCTGCAGCTTTCTCCAGATATTTCCTGAGTATGGTCCTCAGGCTCGTCCTTATATACTCATCCAGCTCGCCCTCAACATATTTCTCGTAATATGCCTTGCTTCCGATTATCTCCGCCAGATCCCTGTTCGGATAGATGAATCGGAAATAGAACCTTAAAAGATTGTCAGAGATCTCGTAGAGCACTTTTTTCCTGTCAACCTTCCTGTTTATGGGGTAGCTCTTCTCCACAAGGCCAAGGCTTATAAGTATGTTGAGCTGCTTATCTAGTAGCCCGTTGTATTTCTGTCCTGAGAGTTCTACAAGATCACCATACTTCATCCTCCTGTCCTTAAGCAGGGAAAGGATCAGGAATGCGTAACTCTTCTTTCCAAGGTTCTCGAAGAGTTCATGTTCTATGTACTCGGTAATAGGGCTTTCTTGCGTTATGAGAAGATTGCGCACATTCCTCTTGAGCGACTCTTCAGGATCTATTAGATTGACCGCGAACTCCGAAGAGCCGAAGACGAGATAGAACATGAGCTGTCTTTGGAGGGGGAGGCTATGCAGACTGTCAAAGCTCTCATAATACTTTGCCGTGGTCTTCTCTATCGTGACAAACGCATCATCCTTTGATGCTTGCTGGAAGAATGCGGAGTCATCCGTGGTAAGGACAATGCGATGCTGCTTTGCACACTCCTTAACCCAGCGGTATGCGATGTCGGATGAGAAACGGAAAAGGAGGTCCGCGCTTTCAAGTATTATTATCAGATGATTTTCCATCATTGAAATCTCTTTGAAGAGGAGATCGAAATCCTCGCTTTTGCTCTCAAGTCCTGTCAGAAGATGTACCCTTTCACGGAAAAGAAGTAAATTCTCTCTCTCATTGGTATTCTTGAATTCGTAATAGAGGACCTTCTCCTTACGCCCTTTTATTGAATTCTTGATGTAACTTGTCTTGCCACTTTTCTTTATTCCGTAAATAAGAAGGATGTTCTCATCCCTTGAACTGATGAATCTTCTTGCTCTCTCGTCCATATCGCCGCCTCCTAGCTTAAATTGTCGCATATTTTCCACGAAGAACAATGAAAATAATGGAAAAACTCAACATCCGCCTTTCAGTCCTATTTTCTTGATTCTTCCTTTCTCTTTGGGCAGTCTTATGGCCATTGCCGCATTCTCTCCCGCTTCAAAGGAGGATCGGCTGGAGAAGCTTGAGAGGCTTCTCTTTCCCCTTATGCGTAACTCGCTGTGAATCTTGAGAAAAGCTTCCCTGTTGCTCTTTGTGCTCAGTATCAGTGCTTTCGATACGCCGATATCGCTCTCCCTTTCCACTTTCTCAAGGAGTCTAGATGCAAGTCCTGCTGCGAATGAGAGCTTTTCAGTCTCACCCTGATAGGCTTTCGATGCATTTCTGTATGCTTCATTCATCGCGTCCTGTAAAAAGATGTATGTCTCGTATGCGAATTCCACCTGACCCACGGTTCCATATGCTGAGAGCACTGTATTCTCCTTCTTTTTTTCCCTCAGTATGAACGCTCCAGATAGCTTTGTTATGATGGTAGCAAACACCTTTTCGTAGTAAAAGAAACGCTTCTTCTCTGCAAGAGGAAGAGTATAGAGTACGGCTTCCTCATCCCTTGTCTCTTGATCGGTTACCGCATACTCCGCCATCAGGCGCTGGGCCTTCTTCAGTGCTTCGGTGCTTTCACTCTCAAATGGGCTTTCAGAAAGCCTTATGAGCTTATCTATGCGTCTGAGTGCAGTGTTTTTCCTCTGCTTATAGAGCTTTACCTTCGCCTTGTCGAAACCTTCGGGGACACCTAAGTCTCTGCATATCTCACGGAAAACGGAATCATGCGTGCTGTATCCACGTCGTGCGTAATCAACGCTATGCGCTAATTCATGCAGCGCTGTCGCCTCCTCATCGCCCTTATCACTTTCTTTCAGGAAATCATCGGAGAGTACTATCATATTCTGCAGGCTGTCATAATAGCCGAGCCTTCCATCCTCGGCCGTGGGGGCGAAGATCAGAAATGGGCTTTTTATGCTGAAAGCCGCCGCCTTATCATCGATTATCTTTTTTAGCCTTTGGGCCTCGGCAATTGATTGTCTGCTGACCGTTCTTATTTCCACCCGATAATCATAGCTCTTTTTCTGCCTTGAATGGAACAGCTTACATCATATGCCAGCATGATGCCATGTGATCGTTTTCGATTTCGGAAAAGGGAGGACACTCTCTCTTGCATCGCTCATCACATCCGGGGCAGTGACATGCGAAAGGGCAGCCTGGCTTGCAGTCGGAATCGCTCTCATCCATTGTCGCATTATCCGCTAGTATGAGGCTCCTGGTATACGGATGCGCATTCTCTCCAAAACGCTCAGCGGAAACGAGTTCCACCATTCTTCCCCTGTAAAGCACTAACACCCTGGATGCGAATGCCCTGATTATTCCCAGATTGTGAGTGATCATGACCAAAGTTAGGTCCATCTCCCTTTTTAAAGTCAGAAGAAGATTGAGTATCTGAGCCTGAACCGGGACATCAAGGGATGAGAGGGGTTCGTCGGCGAGAATCAGTTTCGGACCGAGGGCTATGGCACGTGCTATCGCAACCCTCTGTCTTTCCCCACCTGAGAGCTCTTTTGGGCGCCTTTTTCTCATATCTGGACTTAGGCCGACCTTAGCCATGAGAGCTGAGGCGGTTTCATTCATAGCCTTGCGGCTGAGACGCTTTCCCTCTGCATCCTCATTATGGATTTCAAGAGGCTCCCTGATAATCCTCTCAACACTCATCAGCGGATCAAGGGATGCTGATGAGTTCTGGAATATCATTTGGAACTCTCTTCTCTCTCTCCTCAGCTCCTCCCTTCTCATGGTGCATAGGTCTTTGCCTTGAAAGAGGATTTTGCCAGAATCGGGTCGCTCCAGAGCTGCCATGAGCCTTAAGAGCGTACTTTTCCCAGCCCCCGATTCCCCGATTATCGCAAGGGTCTCCCCGCGCCTTACATCAAGTGTTATCCCATCAAGTGCCATTACGCCATCTTTTTTGCTGCCTGCGTCCAGATAGCTCTTACATAGGTCACTTATGCTTAGAAGTATCTCATCTCTCATCGCCTTTCTCCTGAGCTACGTGGCATGATACGTAGCCACCATCCCTCCATTTTCCCTCCGGCATGCTTTTAAAGCAGATTCTCTCCTTTTCTGGACAGTGGGGGAGGAATGGGCAGAGTGCAGGGTTATCACTTAGCCCTGTTTCCCCTTCAATTGTTGTGAAAAGTCCACTTCTCTCATCCCTGAGGTTATCAGAGATTCTTATCAGGGCTCTTGTGTAAGGATGTGATGGATGCCTGAAAAGGAACTCGGTTTCTGCCGATTCGACTATGTGGCCAGAATACATCACGGCAATACGATCCGAGAACTTTTCAGCCATTTTGAGATCATGGGTGATAAGCAGTATGGATGTGCCTGTCTTCTCATTTATTTCTTTCAATATAGAGAGAATGAGATTGGCAGAGGAGGCATCAAGCGAGCTTGTGATCTCATCTGCGATTATGAGCTCTGGACTCTGGGCTATCGCCATAGCGATTGCAACGCGCTGTCTCATTCCTCCTGAGAACTGGAAAGGATAGTCATCAATCCTTTTTTCTGCTTCGTTTATACCGAGAGATGATAAAAGCCTGACAGCCTCAGCTTTCGCCTCCTTACGGCTTAGGTGCCTCTGCTTTCTTATGGACGCTATCATCTGGTGCGATATCCTGTAGAACGGATTGAGAGCTGAGAGCGAATCCTGAAGGATGAGAGCAATACCTTTTCCTCTGATTTTTCTCATCTCTTTCTCTTCTGTTTTGCAGAGATTCCTTCCCTTGAAAAAGATGTTTCCTTCTCTGTGACAACCATTTCTCTTGCTCAGAAGGCCCATTATGGCCAAGCATGTCGTGCTTTTCCCCGATCCCGATTCCCCGACGATGGAAAAGATCTCTCCGCTTCTTATGGAAAAAGAGATACCTTTGACGACATTGATCTTTTTGTCATGGTCCTGAAATGAGACTTTGAGATTCTCCACACTCAGTACGCTCTCTCTTCCTTCTTCCTTTTCCATTTGGTTCCTCAAAGAGAAATGTAACAGAAGGAAAGCGTTCGTGGAACAAGGGAAAGCGAAATTCTCAATTGCGTAAATCCTGTTAAAAAGATAATGTAGGACACATGAGAAAGATTTATGTTGAGAGCCTTGGCTGTGCCAAGAACCAGGTGGATAGTGAGATTCTTCTTACTTATGCCTCTGAAAACGGTTATGAGATGACATCTGATCCGGCTGAGGCGGATGTTATCGTGGTAAATACCTGTGCCTTCATTGAAGATGCCAAGAAGGAATCTATCGATACCGTGCTCTCAATGAGGGAAAACCACCCTAAGGCCAAGATCATATTATCTGGATGTCTGGCTCAGAGGTATGGCAGCGAAATGGATTTTGAGGAGGCGGATGCGATTTTCGGCAACCATGATCTCTCTCTCTTCCCTGAGATTCTGAGAGAGACGGAGAGCAATGAGCGTCCTGTTGAGGTTCCCGAATATCCGGATCCTGATTCGGAGCGTGATCAGAGGAGCATCCTTCTCTCAAGAGCAGCAACGGCATACCTCAAGATAAGCGAGGGGTGCAATCATTGCTGCTCGTACTGTGCGATTCCGATAATAAGGGGGCCTCTCAGAAGCAGGCCGTTTGAGCGTGTGGTAAGCGAGGCTAAGAGGCTCATCGCCGAAGGGGTGTATGAGATTTCTGTCATAGCGCAGGACCTTGGAGCATATGGCACCGACCTTTATGGTAAAAGCAGATTCACCGAGCTGATGGATGCTCTATCCTCCCTGGATGGGGATTTTGTTCTCAGAATGCTGTACATCCACCCCGACACGTTTCCAATGGATCTTCTTCCTCTTGTAAGGGAGAGAGAGAAGATTCTACCTTATTTCGATATTCCAGTACAGCACGCATGGCCTGGGATACTAAGGGCAATGGGAAGGACCGGTAGCAGGGAAATTTATCTTGGTCTTGTTGACAGGATACGTGAGACTCTTCCCGACGCCGTGATAAGGACTACGATCATGCTCGGTTTCCCTGGAGAGTGCGATGAGAGTTTTGCGGAAGTGAAGCGCTTCATAGAGGAAGGCCGGTTCGACTGGATGGGATCTTTCACATACTCGAGAGAGGAGGACACTCCGGCTTACAGGATGCGTGGAAAGAGGGAGCATGATAAGGCTCATAAGCTCGCCGTTTCTTATCAGAAGGAGCTCATGGAGCTTCAGAATGAGATAAGCCGTGATAGAATGAGAAGGTTTGTAGGAAACACATATAAGGCGATCATAGAGGAGAAGATAGAAGGGGAGGAGCTCTATTTCGGGAGAATCTATGCTCAGGCTCCGGATGTCGATGGCCTGACTGTCATCTCTTCCTCAAGAGAGCTCAAAGCCGGTGATGTTGTCAGCGTCAGGATACTGAAATCGATGGACTTCGATCTGGATGCGGTTGCCTTATGAGCTATCTGGATGAGTTGAATGAGGCGCAGAGGGAGGCGGTTCTCGACAGGGAGCATAACCTCCTTATTCTCGCATGTGCTGGTAGTGGTAAGACGCGTACAATCACGAGCAAGATTGCTTATTACATAGAATCCGGTTTTCTGAAGCCCTGGGAAATCCTTGCTGTGACATTCACGAACAAGGCTGCAGAGGAAATGCGGCAGAGGCTCCGCGTGATGCTCTCCGGTTATGATATCTCTTCTCTCGAGATACGCACATTCCATGCGTTCGGTGCATGGGTATTAAGACGTCATTCACGAGAGGCGGGGCTTCCAAGCGGGTTCCAGATTTACGATGATACTGATTCCGTCTCACTCCTCTCATCTGTTTTCCCCGACATTGAGAAGAGGGAGGTGAGAAACATCTATAATGCTATAGCACAGGCGAAGGAGCGCGGCATAGGCCCGGATTCTGGCAAGCTTGAGTATTTTGCGAAGGATATCGATGACCTTGGACTTTACTATCAGGATTATGAGAGGGCTCTCAGAGCCACAGGCAACTGCGATTTCTCGGACCTTATACTAAAGCCGGTAATACTATTTAACCGCTATGATGAGATCCGTATGCGCTATCAGAAGAGGTTCCGTCTCATACTTGTTGATGAGTATCAGGATTCGAACCGCATGCAGTTCGAGCTTCTCAGCCTTGTCAGTTCTAAGACCTCGCAGCTATGTGTGGTAGGAGATGATGACCAATCGATTTACTCATTTAGAGGAGCGGACATAGAGAACATCCTCTCTTTCAATAAGGCATTTAAAAACGTGCGGGAGATAAAGCTTGAGAAGAATTACCGCTCTACAAGCGAGATCCTCTCTCTCGCCGCATCGGTAATAAAAAATAATAAGGAGCGGCATAAGAAGGACATCATAAGTTTTGACGGACATCATGGAAAGAAGCCGGAGCTTATTTCCAGCATGGATGCGAGCGCGGAGGCTGATAGCATCGTCTCACGTATCCGCCATATCGATGACTATGATAACACTGCTGTCATATACAGGACGAACGCACAATCTCTGGAATTCGAGAAGGCTCTAACTAAGAGCCGGATTCCGTACCGCGTGGTAGGAGCTCTGAAGTTCTATGAGAGGGAGGAGGTAAAGGATGCCCTCGCCATTCTGAGAATCCTTTCAAACAGGATGGATGACATAAATTTCAGGAGAATCATAAATAAGCCATCACGTGCTCTTGGAGAGAAGACCGTGGATCAGATTCTCAGCGGAAGAAGCACGGTGGATGTCATATCCGCACTTGCTTCCTTCGCCCTTACTGCCAAAGCCAAGGCTAAGGCGGGTGCCGAGGCATTTCTCTCCGCATATGAGAAGAGCAGTGAGGATCTGGATGCAGGAGTTCCTCTAGGCGCACTTCTTACCGAGGCCTTGGATAATTTCGGTCTCAAGGGGTATTACGAGAGTGAGAAGGATGAGAGCGTGAGAATGAGCAGGAGTGAAAACCTGAATGCGCTCATCGGCTCACTTGATGAGTACGGTTCCGGGCGCTCTCAGCTTGAGGCGTATCTGGAGAACATCACGCTGGACAATACCACGCCTGGAGGAACCGGTAAGGACGAGAGGAAGGGTGTAACCCTCATCACGATGCATAATACGAAAGGTCTTGAATTTGACTATGTCTTCGTTGCCGGCCTTGAGGATGAGCTGATTCCTGGCTCACGCAGCAGTCAGAGTGCCAAAGGGCTTGAGGAGGAGAGGAGGCTTTTCTACGTCGCGGTCACAAGGGCGAGAAAGGAGCTCTATCTCTCTTATGCCGCAGTCCGTTTCATGTGGGGACGCAGGGACTATAGGAACCCTTCAAGATATCTTGATGAGATACCGAAGGATCTTTATAGCGGTGCAGTCTATAAGAGCTCGTACAACCCTTATTCCTTCATCGGGGCAAAGATCGGTCACAAAAAAGAAGGGGATGCCATAGAAAACAGACCGTCATGGGCTTCAAAGATAGAAATAAAGGCGGTAAAGAAGAATCCAGAGAAGAAGGAGATACCGCTTTTCTCACTCCGCGATGAGGTCAAGAGTCCTATTTATGGAAAAGGTGTGATTCTCGATATAAAGGAAGGGGAGGTCGGGCACCGTCTTCTCACCATAGATTTCGAGGCCCTTGGAAAGGTTCGTCTCAATGAGGGCACATCTGATTTAACTCTCCTCTCATCCTCTGCGCTGAGGCCTGCTTCCACTTCCGGTTTTGAAAAAGGGGACAAGGTCAGAAGTCCTGCCTATGGGGAAGGGGTTGTGGAGGACATTTCTGAAATCAACGGCAAAAGGGTGCTTTCAGTCCTCTTTTCCTCATCAAAGCGGATAAAGCTCATGGAGGGGTATTCGAAGCTCGAGAAAATAGAGCAATAATTTCTTTCAAGCTATTTACATAGCTGATGGTTATCTACTATAATGCATTTTTGGTCGGCTTTGCCGGTCAGCATATAAAAGAACTGTTCGGGCTAAAGCGGTGAAATCCCTAAAGTCACCGCACGCTCAGACAATTCTCTTATAGGAAGTCTTGAAGGGTGTCAATGACTATGTAGAGCGGTCCGTTCGCCTTCCCACAGAACGTACCGGTTAGCCCTTGGTCCTTTTAAGCTGGTGAGTCCTGTAAGATATGCGCTAACGCTAACTGAAAGGGTTTTGTATTATGAAGACTATTTTTATAAAGCCTCAGACAGTCGAGAAGAAATGGTATCTCATCGATGCTGAAGGCAAGAACCTCGGACGTGTCGCAGTTGCTGCTGCTAACATCCTCAGGGGAAAGAATAAGGCTGAATACGTTCCTCACCAGGACTTAGGTGATTACGTCATCATCATCAACGCTGCTAAGGCGACGGTTTCCGGAAACAAGGTGGAAGACAAGATGTACTATCGTCACTCCATGTATCCAGGTGGATTCAGGGAAGAGAAGTACGGTGATGTCCTCAAGAGGAAGCCTACATTCCCGATGGAGCATGCTATCAAGGGAATGCTTCCACACGGAAAGCTTGGAAGGAAGCTCTTCACAAACGTGAAGATCTATGCAGGAAGTGAGCATCCGCACATGGCTCAGAAGCCTATCGCAGTAGAGCTCTAAGGAGGTAGATGATGGCTAAGAAAGAAGTTAAGAACACTGTCAACCTCGGACATGGGGTTGGAAGAAGGAAGACGGCAGTAGCAAGAGTTTACCTCAGAGAGGGAAACGGAAAGATTACTGTCAATGGAAAGAATGTTGACGAGTATTTCGTAGATGTGCTCAACGCATCTCTCGTAAGCCAGCCTTTCAAGGTCACAGAGACTGAGGGAAAGTATGACCTTCTCATCAATGTCGTAGGTGGCGGTATCAAGGGACAGGCAGAGGCTTGCAGACATGGTGTAGCAAGAGCTCTCGTAGACGAGAACGAGGACTACAGGCCAGCACTTCATGCAGCCGGACTTATGACAAGAGACCCAAGAATGGTCGAAAGAAAGAAGTACGGCCAGCGCGGAGCAAGAAGGCGCTTCCAGTTCTCAAAGAGATAACTATATATATCAAAGGATTTCGAAACCGGTCTTATATGGCCGGTTTTCTTTTATCAATAATATTCTTCTAGAGGAAAGAGTACGCAGAATGTGCTGCCCTTTCCCTTTTCGGATTCAACATCAATCTTCGCTCCCGTTATATCCATTATTTTCTTTACAAGAGCCAGCCCGAGTCCGTTTCCTTCCGCCTTATGGCTTCTGTCCGCCTGATAGAACTTATCGAAGATGTGTTCCCTTTCTTCTCTGCTCATTCCGATTCCACTATCTTTAATGCAGACTTTTATCCCCTCATCCACTTCGGTTATCCAGACCGAGATTTTTCCACCTTCCGGGGTGAATTTCACGGCGTTCGAAATCAGATTGTTCCATACGATGCCGAACAGCTCCTCATCGGCACAGATGAAAAGGCTGTCTGGAAGATCGGATTCTATCTCAATGTTCTTTCTGCTCCATAAAGTCTCGGAGTCGAGTAGGGCCACACGTATCTGCTCTGCGAGGTTGTATCTCGCTTTTTCTGGGAATATCGTCTGGTTCTCGAGCTTGTTCAGTCTTAGGATGTTCGTAATCAGCGTTGAGAATTTCCTGGTCGTCATGCTTATGACGGAGGCGTATTCCCTGATTTTCTCCTCATCATCCTCACTGTCTATGAGCGTTGCATAGTTCTGAAGTGTTGCCAGCGGGGTCTTCATCTCATGGGAGATGTTTGAGATGAAGTTTTCCTGTAGCACTTCCATGTCCCCAAGCTCCTCTGCCATCTTATCCAGGCGGTAGGCAATAAGGTCGAACTCCGTCCTTATATGTTCCTCATTACCGTCGGTGATGCGTACTGAGAAATCACCTGCAGTGATACGGTCTGTGGACCTGAGGATCTTTTTGAGAGGTTTATCGACGACAAAACGTTTGGTAATCGCGTTTATCACGATGAAACAGACGAGTATGGTAAGAGAGAGGAAGAAAGTATAACGTGAGACGATCAGAAGGATCTCCGCTCCGAAATCCACATCGAATATGTTTTTTATCAGCTGGTATACGATTGTGGTCGAGACCGAGGTGGCAATGATGATTGCGATGAAAAGCGTAAGATAGCTTCTGAATGATATTATGCTGTCCCTGTAGCCTTTCATTTTATTACCGCCTTGTATCCGAGGCCATGTACTGTCACGATTTCAAAGTCATCGCAAGTGGCGAATTTCTCCCTTATCTTTGTTATGTATACGTCAATGCTTCTTGTACCGGTTGATGAGTCGAGCGACCAGAACTCATTGAGCAGCTGCATCCGTGTAAATGTCTTTTTGGGAAATGAGAGCAGTTTGAAAAGAATGTTGAATTCCCTGACGGTGAGGGGGACCTCCGTACCGTTTACATAAGCTGTCATCTCTTCCGAGTCCATGACCAGCGATCCTATGACCAGCTTCTTCTCAGTTGCTATCTTGGCTCTCCTTAAAAGGGCGTTTATACGGAGTATGAGCTCCTCGAAATCAATCGGTTTCGTCATGTAGTCGTCGATCCCGAGGTCGAAGCCTTTGGCCTTGCTCTCGATATCGCTTCTTGCAGTTACGAAGATTATCGGCTTCTCCCTGTCCATTTGCCTGACGGCGGTTGCGAACTCGAAACCATCCTCCCCATCCATCATGATATCTGAGATTATGAGGTCGAAGTTCTTTCTTTCCATCTCCTCGTACGCTTTCGCAGCGGATAAGGCTCCATGCGCTTCAAATCCGTGTTTCGTAAGGAAAGCCGTCATGCTTTTCAAAAGCAGTTCATCATCCTCAACAACAAGCAGGCTTATCATGTTTTCCCTCCGTTATCATGATACTACGGTTTTGTTTGTTTTTTGTTAGTGTGCTAACATGTGTCATATGAAAGCATATGACAAGGCTCTTTCCCTCTTGGCGGTCAGAGAGCATACGGCGAAAGAAATAAGGGAGAAACTTCTTAAAAGAGGCTATGGAGATGAAGAGGTGGATGATGCCATATCGCGCCTAGTGGAGGAGGGTGCAATTGATGATGCAAGATATGTCGAGTCATATGTTAGGAGCCGAATCAGAAAGGGCGGGGAGAGTGTGCGTCTTATGAGCCTCAGGCTCAGGGAAAGGGGCGTGGCGAAAGAGGCACTCGATGCGTGCGTGAAAGAATATGGAGAGAGTCCTGAGTACTTTGAAGCATTGAAAAAAAACTACGGAGCCCTTCTCTTGAAAAAAGGTGAAGATGGGGCAATCCGCAGTCTTATGAATAAGGGGTATACCCTTTCTGAAATAAGGAGGGCTCAGGGAAAGAATTAATTCCCCTTGCTCTGTATATGCGAGAGGAACTCGTCATAGCCGTCTTTTACGACATCCTCCGGCTCGTACTCGCTTATCGGGTAGCTCTCCATGACAAAGTCGATATCCTTATCTCCCCGTCCAGAAAGGTTTACGAGTATGTTCTTCCCTTTCCCGATCTCTTTTGCAAGCTTTACCGCGTAGGCAACAGCATGGCTGCTTTCAAGAGCGGGAATTATTCCCTCCATTCTTGAGAGCGCATAGAAGGCCTCGACAGCTTCCCTGTCAGTCGCACTTTCATACCGTACTCTCTTAATGTCGTGCAGATAACAGTGCTGTGGTCCGATTCCTGGGTAGTCCAGTCCGCTTGCAATTGAGTAGACGGGTAGTGCTTCCCCTTTCTCATCCTGGATGAAATAGCACTTAAAGCCATGAAGCACTCCCTTTTTGCCCCGGACCATCCTGACTGCGTTCATGTTGGTATCGAGTCCCTTTCCTGCAGGCTCTACACCGTAGATTGCGACATCCTTGTCATCTAGGAACGCGGAAAAGATTCCCATTGCGTTGCTACCCCCTCCGACACAGGCAATGACTGCATCCGGCAGTCTTCCACTCATACTGAGCATCTGCTCTCTGGCTTCAATTCCGATTACCGACTGGAAGTCCCTTACCATCTCCGGGAATGGATGCGGGCCTACCACGCTTCCTATGCAGTAGATCTGTGTGACAGGATCATTCAGATATGCTTTGAAAGCAGCATCCACCGCATCCTTAAGTGTGGCAGTTCCGCTGGTAACGGGAATTACACGCGCTCCAAGAATCTTCATTCTGGATACGTTCGGAGCCTCTTTTCTTACATCGACAGCACCCATGTATATGTCACAATCAAGGCCAAGGAGTGCTGCCGCGGTTGCAAGTGCAACCCCGTGCTGCCCCGCTCCGGTTTCGGCTATGACCTTCTTCTTACCCATTCTCTTCGCTAGCAGAACCTCTCCCAGCGCATGGTTTATCTTATGGGCTCCGGTGTGGTTGAGATCCTCTCTCTTAAGGTATATGTCAGCTCCTCCGACGGCTGCCGTAAGGCGCTTGGCATGGTATACGGGACTTGGACGTCCAGTGTATGTCTCGTTAAGCTCCCTGAGCTCTGCTAAGAAGCTCGGATCCTGAGAGATCTCCTCATAGGCCGCCGCTACCTCATCCATTACGCGTTGCAGCGCCTCTGGGACGAATGAGCCCCCGTATTCTCCGAAATATCCTTTTTTATCCGGCATGTTCTCCGTATCGATTTCCCTGTTGATAAGATTGGTCACATCATCCTCCTTTTATCTAGGATACTATTAATAGAAACATTAAGTCAAGGTTATTGTACTCATCTTGTCAGTTTTCCTGAAAGCGCTTCAGAAGAGCTTCTCTCTCAGCGTCGCACATAAGATATTCCTCTCCGAAGCGGGACGTGTCGGCTTTGAAGGAGGCGCTTTCCTTTTCGCTCTCAAGCCCTGTCCATGCTATGAATCCCTTGCTGTTGATATGATCGGAGTAGGTGCAGTTTATGAAGGCGCTCTTTCCTTCCTTCCTCCATGGTCTCATGAGATATACGCTTTCTTTCTCAACTCCGCCATTTACGAAAACGCAGCCGTGGAACACGAAACCCGTATCCTTTCTGAATCCGCTTGGAGCTGAAACGTATCCCGGTTCGTTCGATATGATCCTGACGGAGTGGAAGATTGCATCGGCTCCACCGAAAATGAAATCAACACCCCCAGATATCTCGCCACCTTCATAGATGACGCGGTTAAGCTTTCTCTTTGAGAAACAGCGCGGACCGTAAAAACCTCTCTTTTCCCTCTCTTTCTCAGGAAGGGGTGCAAGAAAGAGGGTATCCTGATGGCCGTAAAGCTCCACATCTTTAAGACGGGCATCATCAACATCAAGGTATAGCGCAAGAGCCTGTCCGACATCTGCACCTTTGCCCGCAGTGTTCTCAATTCTGAGATTCTCTAAATAAAGCTTCTTCCCGGAGAAGAAAGCGCTATAGCTTCTGAAAGTACCCCTCTTGAGGCCGTCAGGCATCATCTCCTTTGCAAAGTCGCTCCAGCGTATTACGACCTTCCCCTTGCCCTCCAGACTGATATCAGACTTGTCGGAGAATATCTTCTCCTCGTAAAGCCCTTCACTTATTATTATCCTTGCCTTCTCTTCATACGGTACGGCGTTTATAGCCTCCTGTATCGTGTAGTAGTCTTCTCCGTTTTTTCCAACAGTAAGAGTAAGCATCTTCAGCATCTCCTTGAATCCCTGATTTTCTGAGCCGTCATCTTCTTAACGACTTCATCGGACTTCTCTATGTAAGGCTTCGTAAGCTCCTTGTCCGTGATGTAATATGATGATAGCGCCCATGCGAGGGCCATGGCAATGTAATAGTCATCATTCTTTACCTTTGCTATGCTTTCAAGCTGGGCATCAAGAGGGGTGGAGACTTTTGTTCTGTTGCTCATTATCCAAACTACTGCGATACGGCGTACGTATATCCTCTCATCATCAAGCAGAGCACTGAAATACGAGTATGCCCTCTCAATCTCCTTTTTTCCGAATTTCAGA
This sequence comes from uncultured Spirochaetaceae bacterium, assembly GCA_944389025.1. GTDB lineage: Bacteria > Spirochaetota > Spirochaetia > Sphaerochaetales > Sphaerochaetaceae > Ornithospirochaeta. The sequence goes on along the minus strand of CALXKU010000002.1, from coordinate 50,369 downwards.
GAAGAGGCGAGGGTGTCTGTCTCATCCCATGTGGAGAGAAGCGGAAGTTGGGTGTTGAGTAAGGAAAGTTTCTCCTCAACGCCTATCTTCTTTCCTGCAATTACGAACCCACGTAGCAGCACATCCTCGTGATACCTGATTTCAAAATCGATATCGTCAATCTCCTTTGCTATTTTTCTGAGAATGGGAACCTGAATGCCGTAAATAGGGTAGTCGAGGTTTGGAATCAGCTTTTCCTGGAAAGCCTTGATATTCTTCATCGTGTGCTTATCGTAGAGTGTTTTAGTATCCATAATCAAAAATTATAGCAAAAATATGCACATAATGCATAAAGATACACTTTAATATGCATTCTCTTTTAGGCTATACTTCTTTTTATCTTAGGAGGAAAGGCATGAGGAAAGTATTATCTCTGTTAGTAATAGCCATTCTCGCCATTACAGCTCTCTCTGCACAGGGGGCGAAGGATGACGGTGTTGACAACTCACTTAATGATGTTCTTGAAAGGGGAACTTTCATTCTTGGTCTGGATGATTCCTTCCCGCCGATGGGATACAGGGATGATAATGGGGAGATCGTAGGTTTTGATATCGATACTGCCAGGGAGGTCTGTGCCCGTCTCGGTGTTGAGCTTGTCGCTCAACCGATTGACTGGAATGCAAAAGAGCAGGAGCTCGCAACAGGTAATATCGACTGCATCTGGAACGGTTTTACCGTGACGGACGAGAGAAAGGAGCAGATGCTGTTCTCCGATCCATATGTCGATAACGCTCAGGTTATCGTGGTAAGAGGTGATTCCCCAGCCGAGGGTATTTCGGATCTTGAGGGGGCTACAATCGGTGTTCAGGCTGGAAGCAGTGCTCAGGATGCTATAAACGATACTCCGGGATTCGTGGACACGATAGGGGAGGTAATTGAATTCAAAGAGAATCTCACAGCGCTCATGGATCTTGAGATCGGAGGCTGCGATGCCGTAGTAATGGATCTTCTTGTTGCTAATGATAATATCAAGAGGAGTGGAAGCGATTTCAGAATTCTCGATGAAACCCTTGTCAAAGAGGAGTATGCCATCGGTTTCAGAAAGGGCGATGTGGCTCTGCGAGATGCGGTTCAGAATGAGCTCAACGCGATGGCTGCGGATGGAACTCTTGCCGAGATTGCAACAAAGTGGTTCGGTGCTGATATCACAGTAGTTGGAAAATAATTTATGCAGAATCTCATAATGCAGATGCTTGAAGGCACGGTTACGAGCCTTCAAGTATTTTTTCTTACTTTGTTATTTTCCCTTCCTTTGGGCTTTGTCGTAGCCAAAGGTAGAATGAGCAGGAATTTCCTTCTCAGAGGAATTGTGAATCTTTACATCCAGATAATGAGGGGGACACCTCTTATCCTGCAACTCATATTCGTATACTTTGCCCCATACTATGTCGTCGGGGTATCCTATGACAGGTTCACAGCTGTTATCGTGGCGTTCGTTCTGAACTACAGCGCATATTTTGCGGAGATATACCGTTCCGGCCTCCAGTCCATAGAGAAGGGGCAGTATGAAGCGAGTAAGGTGCTGGGCTTTTCAAAGACGCATACGTTCTTCTATATAGTTCTCCCACAGGTCATAAAGAGAATACTCCCATCATTAGGTAACGAGGTGGTGACACTTGTCAAGGATACGGCGCTTGCTCAGACAATCGGCGTGTCCGAACTCTTTAGGGTCGCGCAGAATGCCGCAAGCAGGATGTTCTCAACGATGCCGATCTTCGTTGCGGGAGTGTTCTATTTCGTCATGAACTATATCGTGTCCAAGCTTTTCGACTTCTTTGAGAAAAAACTCAGTTACTACAGGTGATAGCATGGGAAACCTTATGATAAAAGCGGAAAACATAAGCAAATCCTTCGGGACTCTGGAGGTGCTTCACGATATCTCATTCTCTCTTGAGCGAGGGAACGTACTCTCTATAATAGGTCCTTCGGGAAGTGGTAAGAGCACGCTCTTGAGAATCATAACACAGCTTGAGAAGGCCGATGGGGGAAGCCTTGAGATAAAAGGGGAATACCTCTTTAAAGACGGGGTGTATTCAAAGACCGAGGTTCAGAAAAGGATTGGATTATTCACTGGCCTTGTCTTTCAGTCATTCAATCTTTTCCCGCATTTTTCGGTCCTGAGAAACATAACGGAGGCTCAGCGTGCGGTTTTAAAAAGGAGCAAGGAAGAGGCTGAGGAGAAGGCTTATGCCCTGCTGAAGAGGATGAGCCTTGCAGATAAGGCGAAGAGCTATCCGTGTGAGCTCTCTGGAGGTCAGATGCAGAGGGTGTCGATTGCACGAGCCCTTGCACTGGATCCCGAGATTCTCTTCTTTGATGAGCCTACAAGCGCACTGGATCCTGAGCTTACAAGAGAGATTTTAAATGTAATCCGCTCTCTTGCAGAGGAGAAGATGACGATGGTTGTCGTAACTCACGAGATGAACTTCGCAAAAGGAATATCGGACCATGCGATCTTCATGGAAGGTGGATACATAGTCGAAGAGGGTGATCCGATATCTCTGTTTGAGCATCCACAGAACAGGAGAACACAGGAATTTGTTAAGAGTTTCGAGTGAAAATGGAAAGCGGCGAGGAGATGCTCACCGCTTTTTCCCGTCTAGTTGTTTTGCTTTGGCGGATTTTCAAAATGCTCTTTAAAAGATTCCGGATTCTCCGTTGTTATTCCATATGGCCAGTATGTTGCTCTTCCATATTCCTCGTCCAGCGCGGCGTACGTGAAGTTAGCTATGAAATTCTCATTGCCAAGACCGCAGGCTGTGAGATGTTCTCTGATTAATTCCTTTCTAAGCTCTTCATCCGTTGATGCATTGATTCTGTAAAAATCATTAAAGCCTGTCTTTTCGAAGTTCTCTAATGTGATATCAAGGAAAACTCCCTGAGTGCTGCCACTACCATACAGTTCGTTTAAAATCGTCGCAGATGCGGCAATTCCATCGCTCCAGCTATATGCTACCGGATTCATTGCCATACCATCATACGAGTTGCTGTTTTTCCTTATCGGTTCATGGCCTCCCCGTATGTCAACATCATCCAGTGTGGCCGCTTTGAAATCTTTATAAGAGGCGTAAGAAGAGAAACCGAGAGTTCCGCTGTCGCCATTTTTTATACCGTTCGCATTTGCGTAAAACTCTCCAATTATGCTATAGATGAATCCCAAAGTCGCATCTTCCGCCTCGCTTATTTTGTCGATTATTCCATTGTTGTTGCTGTTCCCGAGTTCGTTTATGGCCTTTGTGATATCATCATTGTTAAAATCTTCTGTTCCATATGTCATATCAGGGCGGAATATGGATGAAAAGAGCTTCTTGTTGCTTGTTCCTGAAATGTAAGTCCTTACGAATTTAAATGTACCGTCATCATTAAAGGAGATTCTGTCTGCGAAGGCATTTCTTTCCGGAGCACCGTCTTCATCGAGTTGCCCGAAAGAGAATCTTCCTAGCTGATTGAGGTTACGTACCGGAATATCCATGTATTCAAGGGAAAGCAGTGATGTCTGTATATCCGCTGTATGTTCCTGTATATCTTCCTGCCCGAATCGTAATGTGCATAGAACCATTTGTCTATAGGAAAAGGTTTTCTCAGCAGAGTTGTAATAATACTGGACGAAACCTATGCTGTTGCCATCGTAAAGGATATCGTATTTTACATAAAAGCCATCATCATTCTCTCTCCATGCTTTTGTATCTGCAAGTAAGTCGAATCCAAGGACTTTAAATACACCTTGCCTTTCCGCATCCTCTATAACCTCTCCGAAATTATTCTTCTTCACTTCCTCAAGTCCGATCATTACGGGAAGAGATTGCATTACTCCTGTAGATCTCCATTCATTTTCATCCCATGTTGGCATCTCCATAAGCCCTCTTGAGTTTGACGAGCTCATGGCTTTCGTGAATACTGGCATGACATAATCTTTTGGGATACCTGATTCACAGGATGTGAATATGGCAATCAGAAGAAAAGATACGGCTAGAAGTGTGGATAATTTTTTCATAGTTTTCATGTCCCTTTAGCTCAATAATAGATTATTGGGGGGGGGGTAAGTCAAAGAATTTCTACTATCAGATATCGGATGAGGCTGTAAGATTAATCAGTATTGCTTTGGAAAAAAAAGATGATATGGACATGGTGGGGGTCGGACCCACCGCCCCTTCCGTGTGAAGGAAGTGCTCTCCCGCTGAGCTACATGTCCGCTTCTTTACTTTATAGAGAAAATGTGAGCTTTTGTAAAGTGTGATTAATCGTTTGCAAGCAGAGCGACGGCATAAGCCTCGATTGCCTCTCCCCGGCCTGTGGCATCCATCTTCTCATGGCTCTTCGCTTTTACCGATATTCTCGAAAGCTCCACATTGAGTAAGAGGGAGAGGCTCTCTCTTATTGCCTCTATATGATCTTTCAGTCTCACTTTCTCAAGGATTATAGTAGTATCAAGATTGATTATTTCCGCTTTTGTGATCTTCATTGTCTCCTTTAGAAGGAGGGTGGAGGAGATGTCCTTGTACTTATCATCGCTTGGTGGGAAATGCCTTCCTATGTCCCCATTGGCGGTGGCACCGAGAAGTGCGTCTATTATCGCATGGATCAGTACATCACCATCGCTATGCGCATCTTCTCCTGCAGGAGATGGGATCTCAATGCCACCGAGCATGAGCTTCCGTCCTTCTTTGAGTCTGTGATTGTCGTAGCCGAATCCGATTCTCATTGCTCATCTCCCGCCTTGTAAAGGAGCTCTCTCATCCTTCTTGAGGCCTTTGCACTCTTCCTGCCTTCCTCCCTTTCTCTGACATATTCCTCAGCCTGCTTTTCAGCATCCTCGATATCGCTGAAATATGTGATTTTCCTGTTCTTCTCACTTCCTTGCACGGGCATGCATTTAAAGCCTTTCTCAAGATAGATTTCTATATCATCGGTCGCATCATTATTTAAAGATGAGTTATGTGCTTCAAGAATATCGCGGTAACGGAAAATCTGCGGAGTCTGCACCCTTACGAGCCCCGAGCGGTCCACGCTCTCGCTGATGAATCCATCGCTTCCGAGTCTCTTTACGCTGTCGTTTATCCTTATTGCGGGGACGGCCGCTCCTGCAACCGTTGCTGCGGCAAGGGTGCTTATTATCAGATCCGGGGTGATGAACGGGCGTGCTCCGTCGTGTATTGCGACGTATTCGATTGAGTTTTCAAAATTTTTAAGGGCGTTAAGGGCCTTATTAACGCTTTCCTTTCTCGTGCTTCCTCCCTCTATTATGAGGAAGGGAATCGTGTTTATGTTCACGAGATCTTCAAGGGCGATTATGGTCTCATCCTCCGAGCCTTCAGGACATGTCACGCATACTGCGCTGAGTCCCGGGATTTCGAAAAACGGCTCTGAAGCCCTGTACAGGACGGTATGTCCATCTATTTTAAGGTATTCCTTCTTTACGTTTAGTTCGTGATTCTTATTGAAACGTTCTGATTTCCCTGCGGCTGTTATGATTGCCGCGAAAGAGGGGAAGTTGTTCATGTATTTCTCCTGAATTTCAGACTATGGAGCTTTTAAGCCTCTCAAGATGGCTGAAGATGGTTCTCTTAGCACTCTCTGAATCGATTCCTAGCACATAAGAGCACTCATCGACAAGATGGGTGAGCGCGGTTTCGAAAAGTCTCCTTTCCTGGATTGGAAGATCCCTTACCTTCTGCCTGTTATATAGAATGTTGACGACAGCAGCCACGTTACCTATCGTTCCAGTTTTGAGCATGTTCATCTGGGCCTGCTGCCGCTGCTTCCAGTCAGAACCATGAAGCTCTTTTCGCTCAGAGAGGCTCCGGATTGCTTTTTTTGTATCTTCCTTCCCAGAAAGTCTTCTCAGTCCCAGCTGCTCAGCGTTAGCAGTTGGCAGGAGTATGTTCATATCGAGAGAGGGGACGCTGATTACATAATATTCCACGCTCTCCCCATTGAGGACTTTTTCCGTTATGTCACTTATGATACCCACTCCATGAGTAGGATAGACGACCTTCTCGCCTATGGAAAAACCTTTTTTCACATCTCCCATTGTGAATTAATTGTACCATAACTTACCCCTTTTTGGATAACACTTTTTTAACGGTCCGTGATTCTTCCATTTTTCCTTTTGAGATTTTATACTTAGCATATGAGCAAAGACAGATACATGGGTATACTTATCCACCCGACGAGCTTTTACTCCCCATACGGGGTTGGAGACTTAGGTGATGAGGCGCATGCTTTCATCGATATCGCTTATGAGAATAAGATCAGGTTATGGCAGGTTCTTCCACTCGGTCCTACGGGTTATGGGGACAGCCCTTACGCCTCCCGCAGCACTTTTGCGGGCAATGAGCTTCTGATAGATCTCAAGGCACTTTATCTTGAAGGGTATCTGGAGCTTGAGGATATCATGATTTCCGATTCTGATATCGATTCGGACAGGGTCGATTACGGTGCGGTCCGTAAGCTCAAGTTTCCACTTCTGAGGAAGGCGGCCAAAGCGTTTCTGAAAGGGGCGGCTAAGGATGAAGGCTATCAGAAGTTTCTGGAAAGTGAGAAGTGGTGGCTTTCCGATTATGCTCTCTATCAGGTGCTTTGCGATAAGTTCAACGATTCAAGGTGGTTCTCCTCATGGCCGCTGGACCTTAAGAACAGGGTGCCCTCCGCACTTGAGAGGGAGAGATTGGAGAATGCTGCGGAGATCGAGATCTGGAAGGCTCTGCAGTATTTCTTCCGCAAACAGTGGCTCTCGCTCAAGGAGTATGCTAATGAGCGGGATATCAGGATAATAGGGGATATCCCCATCTTTGTTGCTCCTGACAGTGTCGATGCATGGACGAACCGCAATCTTTTAAAGATAGATGAGGACGGGAATCAGGAGGTGTCAAGTGGAGTTCCACCAGATGCTTTCAGCTCAACCGGGCAGCTCTGGGGCAATCCGCTTTATCGCTGGAGTGAGCATGAGAAGACCGGTTTTGCCTGGTGGATTTCCAGGATCAGGGAGACCCTCAGACTTTGCGATATCATAAGAATCGACCATTTCAGAGGTCTATCCGCATGCTGGGAGGTTCCTAGCGGAGAGGAGACTGCCATAAACGGCAAATGGGTGAAGAGCCCGGGAAAGGAGCTGCTTAGTGCAGTAAGAGAAGCCCTTGGAAGCAAGCTCCCGATAATAGCTGAGGACCTCGGGGTAATAACAGAGGATGTGGTGGAACTTCGCGACAGTTTCTCCCTTCCTGGAATGAAGATTCTCCAGTTCGCCTTCTCAAGGAATGAGGATGGCGAGTTCGATGCCGATAACGCGTATCTTCCTCATAACATCGGACGCAATTCGGTCGTCTATACGGGAACTCACGATAATAACACCTCCGTTGGCTGGTATCAGAGCTTAAGCGATGGGGATAAGGATCTCGTGAGAAGGTATTTCGAATGTCCGGACGATCAGGCGGTATGGCAGATGATAAGACATGCGATGATGAGCAATGCGAAATATGCCATAATCCCGATGCAGGATCTTTTAATGCTGGGCGAAGAGGCCAGAATGAACACTCCGAGCACCTGCGGTTCTTCAAACTGGTCTTGGAAGATGAGGAAAGGTGAGATCTCAAGTCCAAACTGGTCGAGGATTCACTACCTGACAAAGCTCTATGGAAGGTGCTGATTGAACATCATACTTTTCGATGCGATGCCCACTCTCCTGCCACTCTCGGATGAGAGGGCGAAGCATATTACGCACATCCTCCGTCTTAAAAAAGGGGACTCTTTCCGCTCAGGAATCATCAATGGTGAGGAGTTTGAGAGTACGATAGTCTCCATAACCGATGATGGCATAGCCATTGAAAGCAGGAAGACTCGTGATGCTGTGCCCCTCTTTCCGCTTACACTGATGCTTGCCGAGGTACGCCCGATATCCATGAGGAGGATACTGAGGGAAGCGGTAAGTCTTGGGGTAGGGAGGATAATGCTTCTTATAAGCGATCTGGGGGAGAAGAGCTATTCGGATGCGGGCCTCTATACCAAGGGGGAGTACAGGAAGATACTCCTTGATGGTGCGATGCAGTCGGGCTTTACGGGAATTCCCCCCGTTGAGTTCTTCTCATCTGTCGATGAGGCGGTTAAGGCTGTGGACAGCGATTCCTCACTACTTCTTGATAATGTTGTCGGAAAGGAGAGGCTTTCTCAGATGTACCTTACTGGAAGCGTCACGGTCGCAGTCGGTCCGGAGAGAGGCTGGAGTGACAGGGAGCGGGAATTAATGCTCTCTAACGGCTTTACTCCGACTAGAATTGGCAATAGGATATTAAGAACGGAGACAGCTGCCGTGGCTACGATCGCCATGACGCTTTCTGCGATGAATTTGATTTAGGAGGAAGAGATGCATTCAGTTGTTCCTGAGGCAGAGAGATTGCTGGACAAGGAATTCCCTGTGCTGGATCACGGGTTTGTCCGTCTTATAGATTACATGGGAAGTGATGATAGAATCGTACAGAGCGCACGTGTGAGCTATGGGGAAGGGACTAAGACATACAGGCAGGATAAAGGACTTATAAACTACCTTCTGCGCAACGACCACACTTCTCCTTTCGAGCAGGTGGTATTCACTTTTCATTTGAAAATGCCTATTTTCGTGGCTCGTCAGTGGGTCAGGCACAGGACGGGTAGGATGAATGAGATATCTGGACGTTATTCGGTTATGAAGGACGAGTGCTACATACCTGATACGGACCATATCGCGCTCCAGAGCGAGGATAACAAGCAGGGAAGGAAAAATGAGCCTGTGGATTATAAGACGGCGGTAAAAGTACAGGAAATGCTCGAGGCGGAGCATAAGGCGATATTCGAAACCTATCATGAGCTCCTCGATATGGGGATTGCAAGGGAGATTTCAAGAATAGACCTTCCTCTCTCCCTTTACACTGAGTTCTACTGGCAGATGGATCTCCATAACCTCTTCCATTTCCTTGCCCTCAGGTTGGATGCCCATGCGCAGTACGAGATAAGGGAGTATGCTAAACGTATTTTCGAGATGGTGAAGATCGTATGTCCGATAGCAGCCGAGGCTTTTGAGAATCATAAGCTTAACGGGGTATCACTCTCAGGTAGTGAGAAAGAGGCTGTGAGGAAGATCATCGCAGGGGAGGAGAATCCACTCTATGGTCGTGAGAAGGAGATTTTCCTCTCTAAACTGAATTAATTTTCTCGAAATAACTTCTTCTCATATCGCTCTCGAACTGCTTGTCTGAGGAGTATTCTCTTCCAAGGACAGGGAGCCAGAGGGCAGGATCCTCAAGACAGAGATATGTGAAGATTTGGCTTATGAAATCCTTGCTGAACGAAGAGAAGAGGTGTGAGAACATCTCTTTTCTTATTTCAAATGGGTATGAGTATTTCCCCGCGGTGAGGGTTTTCTCCATCTGCAGAACTCTTGTCTTCACCCCCTTTTCCCTTATGAAGCGGAGATTCTCCTTTGTGAAAATGAGGGTTCCTGAACTTATCATAAGGATATCGCCGGGAGAGAATCTTTTCTCTATCTCCCTCGCGAGAGCTGAATACTCGTCCTCCCATCCTTTGAAATGCACCATCGGGTGGATATGGAAGCCGACAAGGGATCCGTTATCCCTGGCAGCAGCTGCGCATTCAAGCCTTTTTATGAGACTTGCCGTTCCCCGTTCCTCCTTTTCTATGACGGTTGGTGCGTTAAGAGACCAGGTGAATACCATGTTTCGCGGATATTTCCTTTTGAAAACGTCAGTCCTGTAGGCCTTGCTCTTTAGTTCGATCATGATGTTTGGATGCTTCTCTGAAAAATATGCGAGGTCCGACAGGGTACCATGGTCGTCGCCAAGAAAGAGGGAATCGGAGGCCTGTCCGGTTCCTATATGCCATACGCTATCATCTATATCAAGTGCATCAAGTTTTTCTCTCAGATTGGAGACGGCCTTTATCCTCATCCTGTCATAGAATGCCTGCACGGAGCAGTACGAGCATGAGAATGCGCACTGGGTTATAACATCAAGGGTTGTAAGCTTGCAACACCTGGTCTTCTCTCCGTCTATCGGGCAGGGGCAGCGTCCGAAGCCAAGCTGGCTATCATCATCTATGACGGATATTGCACCACGTTCTGCTCTGTAAGTTGGAAAAGACGAGTAATCTATCTCGCTTTTCTCAATCTCCATCATCGTCTTTCTCATCATCGATAAGAACGCGTTCCTTCTCTGTCCGTTATCTAGAATAAGTATCTCATTGAGGTTTATCAGATCTGCCAGGGATGGCATGTCAAAGAGCATCAGGTCCGCCTGATTCTTCACCAGTTCCAGTTCCATCTGCTCTGTAAGGGAGAACATGGATGCAAGCGATAGCGTCTCTGCTCTCATTTCTTCTGTCAAACTGTTTAGTAGGCTTTCTTTCGCATTCATCAAGGCAATTCTATATTGCCAAATTTATTTCGTCCATATATCTTATTTGCTATGAGCGCCAGAGATCAGGCACGATCCCTTCCAGAGAATCCCGGATGCTATCTGATGAAGGACATGAATGATGAGGTCATCTATGTTGGTAAGGCGAAGAACCTTAAGCGCAGGGTAACCTCGTACTTTCTCCCAAACCGGGATCTCAAGACGACGTGTCTTGTTGAGAAGATTGACCATATAGATTACATAATAACGGGGAACGAGTATGAGGCACTGATTCTGGAGAACAACCTCATAAAGAAATACACTCCTCATTACAACATACTGCTTAAGGACGGTAAGAGCTATCCTGTGATAAAAATCACGAATGAGGATTTCCCTCGCATATATAAGACGCGCAGGATAATCAGGGATGGCTCAAAGTATTTCGGACCATATGCGAAACCGGGAGAGCTTAACACGTACCTGAGCCTGGTTGAGAAATCTTTTCCTCTCAGGCTCTGCTCAGGACCTCTTTCGAAAAAGAAGGAGGCATGCCTTTATTACCATATAGGGCGTTGCAGTGCCCCCTGTATCAACAAGATAAGCAAGGAGGAGTACGCAAAGTATATAAAATCATGCGAGGCTTTCCTCTCAGGAGATGACACATCCCTTATAAAAGAGGTTGAGAAGGAGATGTATGAAGCATCAAAACGGCTGGACTTTGAGAGTGCTGCAAAAAAGCGGGACATCCTTGAGGCTTTGAAAGGGGTTCAGACTAATCAGATGGTACAGGACTGGGAGGACCAGGAGAGCAGGGACTATGTAGCAATAGAGATGAGAAGCTATCTGACGACGATCTCTATAATGCAGTTCAGGGCTGGCAGTCTCATTGGTAAGGCACTGTACCGCTCTGAGAGCCTTGGGGACGAGACCGAGACCCTTTTTTCCTTCATTGTCCAGTATTATTCGGATGGGGAGAACCTTCCACGCGAGATATATGTCTCACATGAGATAGATGCGTCTCTGATTGAGAAATTCTTTAATGAAAACTACTCTCATGCTGTGAAAGTGATGTTGCCTCGCGATGGTAAGCATTACAGGATATTGCGTCTCGCGGACGAGAATGCGACAAGGGACATAGAGAAGAGACTTAAGGAGACCGATAACACGGACGCTCTCAAGACCCTTCAGGAACATTTGGGGCTGAGCAGACTTCCACGACATATCGAAGGTTTCGATATTGCACAGCTGAGCGGTAAGTACACGGTTGCATCCCTTATCGTTTTCAGGGATGGAAACCCGTCAAGGAGCGAATACCGTCATTTCTCCATAAAGAGCCTGGAAGGGAAGATCGATGATTTCGAATCGATGAGAGAGGCTGTCAGCCGGAGGTATTCCCGCCTGCTTGCAGAGGGTGCCGAACTGCCGGATCTTCTCATGATAGATGGTGGAAAAGGGCAGGTGAATGCCGTTGTAGAGATTCTGGAGGCCCTTGGAATAGAGGAGAAGATTCCCGTAATAGGGCTGGCCAAGGAGCATGAGGAGCTTGTACCGCCACGCGATGGTGAGACGATAAGGCTGCCGCATTCGGATGAGGGGCTCAGAGTTCTTATCGCGGTAAGGGATGAGTGCCACAGGTTCGCAACCTCATTCAACCAGAGGATGAGAAGCAAGGAGGCATCATTCTCTCTGCTTGAGTCAATCGAAGGGATGGGAAAAAAGAGAAGTGAGAAGGTCATGAAAACCTATGGCTCTGTCGAAAGGATTCTCTCACTCTCCCCTGAGGAGCTTAGCAAGGGGGCAGCTATCCCCCTTGAGGTCGCGCGAAGGATATTACACAAGCTTAACTTCTAAACGGGAGAAGATATCTTCTTTCCTTTCACGGGCGGAATTCACTATTATGTTGTAGAGGAGGTCTTCAAAGAGGTCCTCCGCATCACTTCCCGCCTTCTTTAGCTCTGTGTCTGCATTTACAAGGTAGATTATGATTCGCTTTATATCCTCTTTCGTATAGTTCCTCATACAGAGGTAAATCCCCTCTTTCCTTCTGAAATTGAAACCTTTTGTCTGGAATGAGGTGGCTATTCCCTTGGCTTCTTTCTGGATCTCCTTCTCGCTTAATCCTCTCTCCTTGAGAGCAATCGCATTCTCCGTTGTCTTGAATTCAACCGTAAGTGTGGAAAGGGTGGATATTAGGCGTGATGGATCGTTTAGTGCGATTGACTTGATTATCATGAGGGCTTCTTCAAGGTCCCTTTTTGCAACCGCCTTGAAAAGGGTGTATCCGTTCTCACCCTTCTCCCTTGTGATTACGGTGGCCACATCATCGCCATCGATTACTTTCTTGTTCTCATCCCTGTTCCTGTAATACGAGCATAAAAGTTCGATCAGCGCTCTCATCTCCGCCTTGTTGTTCTCAACCGATGAGAGTATTTCCTCTATTGCATCTTCGGTAACAGAGAACGACTGCTTTTTGAACGTGGTACGGATCCAGTTGATCTTATCCCTTTCGAATTCCTCGTAGAAGATGCTCTTTTCAAGATTCTTCTCTTCCGCTACGGTGAAAAACGAGGTGCTCTCGCTTGATATCATTATTAGAAAGACATCTTCCTCCGCATCCTTCACATATTCTTTGAGGCCTTTTATCAGAGGTGAGTCCTTCTTTACCAGCTCAAGATGGTTTATCGTGATGAGACGGGTGGAAGAGAACAGGGAAGGTTGGCGGAGGGTCTGGAGAATCTGGGATGCGGAGTCGTCTCCCGCATAATAGCTCTCTTCCTCCGTATCGGGCGCAAAGGCGAAAATAGCCCTTCTTATCTCTTCAAGCTTATCCTTCTTATCCCCTTCTTCAGGGCCCAGAAGCAGGTATATCCTATTCACTGTATCTCCTTGTACTCATTACGAGGCGTGCATGTATTATGACGCATCGTGCCGTCGTTCTTCCCATGCTATCATTTTCTGGTACGAGGTCAAATAGTCCGTCTGGACGAATGAAGAGACGGCGGATCATCATGCCATCCCCGTCAGAGACCGAGGCCAGTACGATATCCCCGCTCTTTGCACTCTCCGTCTTTAAAAAGAGGGCCAGATCTCCTTTCATTAACCCTATGTTTCTCATCTCATCTGAGAATACTTGAAGTGTGAAGTAGGATCCGTTATCCGTATCTCTCAGACTGAAATAGCTTTGTCCCTCCCCATCCGATGAGGGGATGGCTCTGTTTATGAGGTTCTTCCTCTCTTCCTCTGACAGCATAAGTGACCCGTCTGGAGATTTTGCGAGATAGCCCTTGCTTATGATGGAGGCCACAGCGTCATACGCGGCTCTTCTGCCGAAAGAGAAGGTACGGGCAATCTCTGTAAGTGTTGGAAAGCGGGATGTGCCGACGAAATTATCTATGATGTAGGTATAAATCTCTTTCTGTTTTTCTGTCAGATTCCTCATCACTCAAACCTGTTTCTGAAGAGATTCTCCATGGCCTCTGCCGCCTCCTCCTCATCGCTTCCTTCGCATATGAGGTGCAGCTTTGTCCTGTATGTCGCCCCAAGCGTTATGATTCCCATAATGCTCTTCGCGTTTATCCTCATGTTCTCTTTCTCGATCTCTATTTTGCTTTCATACCTGTTGGCCGTCTCTGCTATCATGGAAGCGGGGCGGGCATGGATTCCGGCCCGTGTCAGTACTTCAAGATCTCTTGTCGTCATAATCCCCCTCCTTGAGTGCGTCCGTGTTATAGTAGAGTTTTCTTGCAGCCTGGCTTTCGAGCCATTTGAGTACGGACTGGTCGAACTCCTTTGAGGAGTAATATCCAAGCTTTCTCAGCCTCTCATTCCTCGCTGCCATCTCAATGAGGGACGCAACATTCCTTCCTAGTGAGACGGGGAGGGTGATTTTCGGAAGGCTTATACCCATTATCGTCTCGCTTTCCTGTCCGCCAAGCCTGTCATAATTCTTCTTCTCATCCCACCTTTCAAGGTGAACGAGAAGCTGTACCTGTTTCTTCTCCCTTATCGCACCGACACCGAAAAGGTTGTGAAGATTTATTATTCCAAGCCCTCTGATTTCCATGTGATGAGCGAGCATCGGATTCTCTCCGCTTCCTATCAGGTAGTTATCCGAGAGCCTTCTCAGTTTTACCGTGTCATCGCTTATGAGGCGGTGTCCCCTCTCTATGAGTTCCAGTGCCGCCTCGCTTTTTCCGATTCCGCTTTCCCCTGTGATCAGTATGCCGATTCCGAATACTTCTACGAGAACCCCGTGTATGGTCTCTGTCTCGGCAAAGACCTCATCAAGCATCTGGTATGCCCTTCTGGAGAATACGGCGGACTCAAGCGGGGTAGTCAGAACAGCTGTCGCATTCTTTTCCGCGATATCTATGAAGTGCTCGGATGGCTTTGTACCTCCGATGAATATGACGCATGGCAGGTTGTAGCTGAAAAGCTTCTCGATGTTCTGCCAGTCGTTGTTCTTCTCAAGCAGCGTCAGATAGGATTGCTCCCCTCTGCCGAAAAGCTGGATGCTTTCTCCAGCGAAATCAACGAAATAGCCAGCAAGAGCAAGGCCTGGCCGGCTGATCTTGTCGGTGGTTATGGCACGAGAGAGGCCGCTTCTGCCTGCAAGGCATTTAAGCTGCAGGTGGTTGTGCTCTTTCAGATCAAGATCCAATAGGTCGAGGACTGTGAATTCACTCATGTTGAGAGTATAGCATAATTAAAGGAGTGGGGAACATGAGTATGTGAACAGAGAGAAAAAAAATAGGGTCGGCTTACCCGACCCGGTAGAAGAGTGATGGCCTCATAGTCCCATCGTTTTCTCCTTCTCTTTCTTGGCTGCCGCCTGTATCTTATCCGCGATGAGTTCTATTCCTTCATAAAGCTCATAGCAGTCCTGGCTTACTATTTTCTCTTTCTTCCATGTGAAATGCAGAATCGCATCGATGTGGTAACCTATGCCTTTTGTCTCCCTTTTGATTGCAATCTCCAGATCGTGCAGATATTCATCGGCAAATGCGAGTTTTTTTAGCTTCTTGTCGATGAAATCCTTTGTTTCCTCGCTTGGCACGTAGTTGATTCCTCTAACTGTTAGATTCATACACGCTCCTCCTTTTATTGCGAAGTATATCTATGATTTCAGTCTACCATGAGGAATGTCATAATGGTAGAAAAAAGAAAAAATATTTAAGTTCTTCTCCTTTAGTCTATTTTCAATAAGATGGGAAAAACGTGCTAGAATGGTTTTCAAGGGAGGCTGTTATGAGAAAGGAAATAATCGAAAAGACCATGAAAGCTCTAAGGGCGAACGGTTTTCTTACTGAATATTTTGAAAGGAAAGATGAAGTCAGGCCATATCTTGAGAAGGTGATGGAAAAGGGTAGTAGCTGTTCTGTAGGTGGCTCCGTAACGCTTTCCGAGTGCGGAGTGCTGGAACTGCTTAGAAACGGGAGCTACACATTCTATGACCGCTATGCCGAAGGTGTTGATGTTGAGGAGGTCTTTCATAAGAGCTTCAGCGTGGATAACTACCTTGCGAGTGCGAACGCCATAACCGAGAACGGCGAGCTCGTGCTGATTGATGGGCGTGGCAACAGGGTCGCAGCCGTCATATACGGGCCTCGTCATGTCTATCTCGTTGCATCTACGGACAAGATTGTCGGGAATATAAAAGAGGCGTTTAAAAGGTGTAAGAGCGTTGCTTGCCCGATGAACGCGAAGAGGCTTAATAAGGACACGCACTGCGCAAAGAATGGGAAATGCATAGTTTCTGCATTCAGTGAAGATGATTTCTTCAATGCCGGGGTCAGGGGCTGTAAGAACACGATCTGCAGCGACAGCGTGATAATGTCCCGTCAAACGGCGAGAGACAGGATCACCGTCATCCTCGTGGATGAGAGCTGCGGGTATTAGTTCCTGTTGTATGAGGATTCGATGGCAAGCTCCGCACGGTATTTCGCTACCGTCCGTCTTGCCACCTTTATACCCTCTTTTGCAAGTGCATCGGAGATTTTCTGGTCCGAAGGGGCCTTTGCTCCTTCCCAGTTCTCCAGGAGTTCTTTTATCCGGGCTTTTATTGCGTTCTTGCTGGCCTCTTCCTTATCATCCTTTAAAAAACCGCGGGTGGATGAGAAGAAGAAGCTTATGGGGAATGTTCCCCAGTCGGTCTCTATGTACTTTTTCGCACATAACCTTGATACCGTTGATGCGCTGAGATCGAGATATGATGCCATGTTCTGCTGCGAGTCAGGAAGAAGGTGGCTTATCCCCTTGTCGAAGAATTCTCTCTGCTTGTTCACCAGATAGATTGCAATCTTATGAAGGTTTGTCGTTCTCAGCTTTATCGAATCTATTATTGCTTCCGCCTTGTCCCTGTTGGTTTTTAAAAACGAGATTGCTTCCCTGTTCTTCTTCCTGTCCTTTCTCATCTCATCTTCCAGATTCACATATTCCGCATTCAGTGATACGTCTGGAAGGTTATCACCATAATCGATGATTTCGAGTTCTCCTGATGTGTTCTTCCTGATTGCGATATCGGGGTGTATGTAGCTCTCGTAGTCCGTGTTGTACTTCTCTCCGGGATAAGGCGTCAGTGTTTTCAGTACATCTATAAGAAGTGTGGCCTCCTCCTCATCTATTCCAAGTTTCTTTGATATGATATCAGTCCTTCCACCTTTTATCAGATCGAGGTTGTCTATCATCTCAGAAATGTGTCTCTCATCCTCTTTCTGAAGGCCAAGACCTTTTAACTGTATTTTGAGGCTTTCCCTGTAATCAGATGCCCCGACTCCTGCAGGATCGAGCGACTGCACTGCTTTGAGAGCACTTTCCTTCACATCGTCGAACCCACTTGGGAGTATGTTGTCAAGCGAGGTGGGGAGGAATCCCTTCCCGTCTAGGGAGGAGGCAATAATCAGTGCTGCCTGCCTCTCTTTTTCGCTAAGTTTCAGTGTTTCTATCTGCATTCTCAGATGGTCATAGAGGCTTTCCTTGCTGCTGATGGCACGTTCCATCCAGCCTGCTTTCTCATCCTCATCAGAGTTTGAAAGATAGTCCAGCGATGAGTCGATCGGCCTCCATGTGCTCTCTGCGGAATATCTTCCAGCTTTCACATCGAGAAACGGATTGCTCTCTTCTTCTTTTCTTATCGCAGCTTCAAGCTCATCGTAGCTCAGGCCAAGCATTTCCAGTTTCTGTATCTGCATCTGTGAAAGCTTAAGCTGCTGTTTGAGCGTGAGGGAGAGGGTATTGTCCATGCTTCAATCCTCGAAGGTCGTTCCGAAATAGATTTCTCTTGCCATCTCGTTACCGATAAGTTCCTCGCGTGTTCCCGAGACTATTATTGAACCGTCTGAAATTATGTGCGCACTATGTGTTATCTCGAGGGTGTCTCTTACATTATGGTCGGTCAGCAGGATCCCTATACCGTCCGAAGAGAGTTGCCTGATAATCTGTTTTATCTCATACACGGCTTTCGGATCGATTCCTGCGAAGGGCTCATCCAGCAACAGGAACTTGGGACTGGTTGCCAGTGCTCTTGCTATCTCGGTCCTTCTCCTCTCTCCGCCCGACAGGGTATATCCATACTGTTTTCTCACCCGCTCGATACCGAAACGGTAGAGAAGATCCTCAAGCCTTCTCTTTCTTTCCTCTTTGCTTATTTTCTGAGCCTCGAGTATCAGGCGGATGTTGTCTTCCACAGTGAGTTTTCGAAATATGCTTGCCTCCTGTGGAAGGTATGCAAGCCCCTTCCTGCTGCGCTCATGCATCGCAAGGTGTGTGATATCCTCTCCGCTGAGAAGAATCTTTCCCCCGTTTGCCTTTATGAAGCCGACTATCATGTAGAAGGATGTGGTCTTTCCTGCGCCGTTTGGGCCAAGGAGTCCCGTGATCTCCCCGCTTTCCATGGAGAACGTGACGTCCTTCACGACATGTTTCTTCCCATAGTACTTGGAAAGAGCTATGCACTCGAGCCTGTCAGCCATTTATGGTCCCCCTTATCGCGGAACTAAGGCTTATGCTGTCATTTTCCATGTCGAGCGTTATCTGCTCCGCCTCGTAGCTGTCACCTTTGTAGATTACGCTGCATCTGCCCTGTAGTGTGATGAGTTCGTTCTCCCTGTCATATGTGAACGACTCGCTCTTTCCCGTTATCACATCATCACCGTTTATCTTGCTGAATCGGACTTGGGCTTTCAGTTTGAGCCTTTCCTCTGCCATGTCATATTCCAGATGATTTGCTGATGCGCTCATTCCGTTTTCCCTGTCTTCGATCTCGAAATAAGATGCGATAAGCAGTCTTTCATTAATCCTGTCATACCAGAGGAGGCTTGTGATTATCGAGAGATTTCTCTCCGAATCGACTATGCTTACGCTACCGGTGCATTCTATTATGCCCCAATCCTTTCCGGAAAGATTTATCTCATCGGCCCTTATCGTGATGGATCCTGTCTCGACACAGGCCTCTCCTGCAAGAACAACGCTCTCCATCCCGTCTTTCAGCCTTACCTGGCTCTCAGCCGCGGAGAATGTTATCTCATCCGCATTAATGGAAAAGATGAATGCAGAGCAAAGGATGATTGCTGCCAGTACCTTTTTCAAATCAGGATCCTCCCGGAGTTTAAAGACGAGAAGGAATACTCCTCATTCAAGAGATTACCATAGAAACCAGAGCTGGAAAACTCTCCGTCGCTGCTTGATACGAAAGATGGTGCTTCGGTCTCGATCTCCTGGCTTTCCGCATCGAAGAACAGCGGGCCTTCAGAGATTATAAGCATGCCGTTTTCCATGCTCTCCAGTCTCACGTTACCTTTAAGCATCAGCCTTTTATCTTCCGTATTCAGCTCTCCGTAATCGGCACTTCCCTCGAGGGTCAGCTCACCGTCCTCGTCACGTTGTGAGAATGCAATCTCATCTATCTCTGCACTATTATCCGCAGCGTAGAATGAAGCTCTTGATGCTGTGAACACTATAGGCCTCTCATCTTTCTGGTATAGTGTGAATCTTCCGTCTGTAAGCACCATGTCGGCCAGCCTGGTTTCAGATGACTCTTCACCCTTTGGCTGGGAGACGGAACATGAGATGATAAGCGTTAGTGACATCAAAAGTAAAATAAGATTTTTTCTCAACTTTTTCCTATGAGCTTTGGCTCATATTCTCCTTTCCTGAAATGGAAGAAGAGGGCCGATATCGCAAAACCGATGGCGACTCCGGCGATACCTATGAAAAACAGCTTAACCTCGCTTCCTGTAAGCAGTGTTCCAAGAAAATAGAAAAGGGGGAACATGAGGAGAGGAAATCCCAATGACATGAATACGGAAAAGACAGTTTTTCCACTTGGAAGATCAAGCACCACCCTCTCTCCGATTTCAACGGGCGTGGAGCCATCATCCTTGATTTCTATCTTAGTATCTTTTCTTTGGCAGAAAACACTGCCCTTGCACCCTTCGCACTGGTTTCTGTCACATCCGACATATATCTTTCCGTCTCCTTTTTCCAGTACGGTAACCTCTTTTTTCAAGCTTTTTCCTCCGGTCTGCTTATCTTTACGGGTTCGTTTAGTGTGACTGCCTCTACGGCTTTCCCGCTCTTTTCATCAATCCTGACGAGAAGGCCCTCTATTCTTCCGTCTAGCCAGGCTTCCCTGCTTCTGATCGGGATTGCCCCCTTCATCTTTTTGATCTCAGTTTCAGGCTCGAATCCTCCGACACTCATTGCAGAGCCGACCCTTCCTGTGTCCGTTATGTACGCTGTTCCGTTTGCCGTTACCCGCGCATCAGCTGTGAGTACTTTCGTATGTGTTCCTGCGACAACAGCGGCCTTTCCATCCAGAAAGCATAGCATGGTATTCTTCTCAGCGGTTGTTGCCGCATGGAAGTATATGATTAGAACGGCGCCTTCCTCCTCAGCTTTTTTCCTGAGATTTTCCGCACTTAAAAACGCGTTCTGTGCACTCAGTCTTGAGAAATCCGCATTACCTATTAGATTTGCAATAAGGAATTTCCTCTCTTTGATAGTAACAATCCTGTATCCACGTCCGGGACAGTCCGGTGGCATGTTATAAGGTCTGAGCATGTAAGATGCCTTCTTTATGTGTTCCACCATGTCTATCTTATAGAAAAGCTTTTCCCCTCCGGTTGAGAGGTCTATCCCGAGCTTACCTAGCTGAAGTGAGTGCATCTTGCCGATTCCATAACCATTCGTCATTCCTTCGGCATTTATTATGGTGTAGTCCACCTCATATCTCTCTTTAATGGCGGCAAGTCCGTTCTTAAGGGCCTGAATGCCCGCTCTACCGACTATCTCACCTAGAAAAAGCACGTTTATCATACAGAATAAAGTACCCTTTCTTTGTTTCATTGGCAAGGAGAAGAGAGCTCTTTTTTACCGTAAGAAACTTTACACGGAGTTGAAATTTGTTGTAAGCTATACGGGTAACATCTTGATTTGCCCAAGTGGCGGAATGGTAGACGCGTTAGTTTCAGGTATTAATGGCTGCAAGGCTGTGCAAGTTCGAGTCTTGTCTTGGGCAATAAAAAGACCTCAGAGAGCATGCTCCTGAGGCTTTTCTTTTTCATAGTAGTCCGATTTTCCTTGCAATCTCTTCTGTTCCCGTGTATTCGAATACAAGGCTCTTGATTTCATTGAAGATGGAATAGATTTCCTCGATTATCCTGTCTTTTGGGTCTGAGACATACGTTATCTCCTCCACATCCTCATCATATGCCCCCTCTGGTAGGCTTGTCCTGAATGACCAGCGGGATAGATCCAGAGTGCCCTCTATGAGTTCTTCCTGCTCATCCGGAAGTGATGGATAGAAATCGATTCCTGTGCGTTCCTCGACCTCGTTTACGGTAGTTGCAAAGCTTTCAAGACTCTTTGAAGATCCTTCGTTCGGAAGCAGGAATCCGATAGCTTTGATATCCGGTTCAGTGTAGTCGAGTATTACTTTGTAGTATTCTTTGGGAATGGCGACCTCGTTTTCACCTATGGTCTCATAAGGTCCATCCGTCAGGACCGGTCCTGTGACTACATATATGCTCTCATTCTCATATGCCATCACCCTGACTGCCGCCTCCAGATCCGCCCATATGCCGCGATTGAATGACGGGTATTGCGGACTCATGTTGGATAGATAGAACGTATCGCTCATCGCTTCTGCTGACCATCTGAAATCGGCCGCAGGTGCCATATGTCCCCTGTCATATCCGGATCCGCGGTAATCATTCAGCTCTGCAGAGCCTGTTTTTACCATCGGGTCAGCACGGAAATCATCATCCCTTTCAACGTTCTGATTAAGCACTTCAGCACGTGTCAGCTCGTATGCGACATAACTTGGCTGTTCTGCTTGCTCATTGTATGAGAGTGTGTAACCGGTGTGCCTGATTATCTGCTCCCCATCAATCGGCTCTGGCAGTTCAAGATTCTCAATACCAGCCTCTGCCGTTATCCCGTTTCCTTCTGCACCTCTGGTGACGAAACACATTACCAGGAACAGGAAGACTACGATCAGAAGCAATATTATGATTTTTCTCAGGATCCGCTTTTTTTTCTTTCCCGTCTTTTTTGCCATCATGCTCTCCTTAATTGCCTTTTCTTATATGCCATGACTATGGCTGACACCATCAGCATGGTTAATACTAAAGAAGTAATCGTCTCAGCCGGGGCCAGGTTACGTTCTGAGAAGAAAAATGGGTAGGATGGTATGGTCGCCGCATCCTTTATGTTTATTACCACCGCAATAAAGAGATTGTTTGCCGTATGATAGGCTATTGCGGATGTGTAGCCCTTCTCTATGAATGTCAGAGTGAAAAGAAACGCCCCTGAGAGGAAAAAATAGATGAATGACGCCCAGTGGCTACCCATCAAGAGAGCTTCGCTGTTTCCAAGATGAAGGAATGAAAATACTGCCGATGATATCGCCGTTACAGCTACTTTCTCAAGAGTTGTGCTGTTAAAAGAATTTCTTAGGGCGATTTTCTGGGGGATGATGCGGAATATCAGCTCCTCGATAAGGCACTGCGCAGGTATGAATAGAAGACTTATTATTAAAGAGATTAAGATGTTGGCTGCGTTTCCCCCGCTTGGCTGCACCTTGCCATCGATAATCGATCGGAGGGATGAAATTGCGAATATGAATATTGTGATAATGATGAAAAGCCTAGGCTCTATTTTACCTGTAAGATCCGATATTCTCTCCCCTCTCATCTTCCTCATCGTTTGGGAAAGAATGGCAAGCGTGACAGGGTAACTCGCCATCATTCTCAGGTATAGCAGATTGCCTTCTGCATCCGGGAATAAGAGCAAGAGCATGACAGGGAGCACGAGTAGCGCCATCATGAACGTGATAATCAGAAGAACTGGATAGTACGCGTTTTTTACTCTTTCCATGATTTTATAGAATAGCATTAAAACTGAAAAACTTACACAAAGGTGTTTTTTAAGGAAGTAAAGCCAGTTTTGTGCTATATGAATAGTATGGTCCGATTCTATGAGAAACTCTTTGATCTGATTGATGAGAAAAAGAAGCTTGTTCTTCCGACAGAGCAGGCGGCGAGATCTCTCATGCATAGCTATGTGCAAAACAGGGGAAAACCTGTCTCTTTCTCTTCCGTGATGGCTTTCGACCGCTTTCTTGCCATACTTTTTGCAAGGGATGGAGTTCTTCGTCCTGTTGACAGCCTTACTAGGTTGCTATTCTCAAGACATTTGATTGATAGCCATTCGGAAAAGCTTAGCTATTTCATTCCCGATAGGAGTCATCCTGAAATACTTGATCGCATGGTATATTACATAGCATCAGCATTGCCAGGCCTTGAGGATGAGGAGGCTCTCAATGCCGGTCTTGAGAAGGATGTTGCCTTTCTTAAGGCGGAATATGACAGTTTTCTGAGAGAAGCTGGATATTATGAGCCTTCTTTCATTTCCTCTCTGGACAACAGTCTCTGTGAACCTTATATCTTGGTAATGCCATCTTCCTCGATTGAGATGACTACGCTTTTGATGCGTATAAAGGATAAAAGGAACATACTGACTCTTGATGTAGATTGTTCTCACCTTGGCTCTCTTACACTCTATGAGAACGAGAAGCAGGAGATCCGCAATGTCTTTCTCCAGATAAAGGAGCTTGTGAAAAGCGGTGTGGGACTGGATGAGATTGCAATCAGCACTGCAGGTTATGAGAGGCTTCGTCCGTATTTCGAGCGTGAGTCGTACCTTCTTGATATCCCTCTCTCATTCATGTTGGGAAAGAGCCCTCTCTCATATCCTGCTGGCCAAATTTTTTCTTTAATCGATGAGATTCACTCCTCATCATATGATATCGAGAGCCTTAAGAAACTTCTTTTGAATGCTTCATTCCCTTTGCGAGACAGGGGGAATGCGGAGCGTTTCATTCTCAATGCGATCTCTATGGGAATCTCACGCCGCGATAAGGCTGACAGGTACAGGTATGCCGATAAGGGAGGCATCTATCATGATCTTTCCCATTATGTTGATGGCATCTCCAGTACATCAGATCCTGCTTACCTCATAAACCAGGTTAAAAGCCTCTTTGAGAAACTGCTTGCCCCTAGGCAGTTTGAAGATGATGAAGAGGATGAAAGAGTACTTTCATTTCTTATGAGATTGCTTATGGCATTCTCTGAAAAGGTACAGGAATTCAGGCGTCTTGGTCTCCTCAATGGACAAGTGCCCCTCTTTTCACTTTTCCTTAGATATGCTGAGTCCGTCATCTATGTGCCGCAGGGTGGTAAAGACGGAGTCAGGATCTATCCGCTTTCGGAGGCAACCGGGGTATATGTCCCTCATCATTTCGTGATTACGCTCAATGAGGACGAGGCAAGAAAAATCAAGAGGGGAAGCTCCTATCTTTCGGATTATGAGCTGGTGAAGGAAAGAAGTGAGACCGATATAACAGAGAATCTTTTGGCCTCGTATTTAGCACTCTCGGATGATGCGCGCTTCAGTTCCTCAACATCGACGTATAATGGCTATACGCTTCCTTTGACATTGTTTGAGAATGTTTTGAAGGCAGAGTTCCTTCCCGATTCATATACAGACGAGCATATTATATTGAAAGAGAAATCAATTGATTATGATCTTTATCCCTTGCAGAAGTTGGGGCATCTTAATTCGATTGATGGCTCTCTTAGCGTGAAGCATGATTCAGAAGATATGGCGGGATCGTTGCGTGTTACTTGGCCTGAATATGACAAGAGCAGGCATATGTTCTCGTCCTCTCAGATTGATAAGTATTCCCGTTGTCCGTTCCTGTATGCCTCTGATAGCATATTCAGAATCTCCGATTCTCGATCCTATGAGATAGATTCATATCCGGCTTTAGAGATAGGTTCCAGACTGCATAAGGTGATTGAGCTTTATTTCAAGAAAGGGGGTGGGGATGTCGAGGAAATGGTAGATAAGTATCTCAACCTTGTCCTGGATCTATGGCAGAAGAGGAAAAGCCTTGACCGGAATTTGGACGTAAGAGGTCTGAGCAGTGATGTTATCGCACTTTCAGATGAGATGAGAGATTATGTATATTCCAAATACAGGGATAGCCTGATTCTCCTTATAAGCACACTCCTTGAAAAGGGTACATCGTTCTGTCTCGAGGAAGATGTGAAAGGTGAGATTGCAGGCCTCGCTTTTGTCGGTTTTCTTGATTGCGTTATAAATCATGGAGAGAGCGTCGAGATGATAGATTTCAAAACCTCATATGTCCCGAAAGACAGCGTTCAGTTCGATATATACAGAATGCTTTATGAAAAGGATAAAGGTAAGACTGTCACTCAGGCAAGCTATGCCACAATAAAGGATGGTAAAGTGAAGCGTCCTGTGAAATTCATGGAAGAGGACGAGCTTGAGACTCTTGTCTCAGCAGTTGCGGATTCGATTGCCGGTGGTGATTTTCACGGAGTTAACAGTGCTGCAAAGTGTCAGAACTGTCAGGCAAGGGGGATATGCCGCAGGAGGTATTTCGTACGATGAGAACATTTAGCGATTTTCTAGCCGTTTCAAAGCGAAAGCTTTCAGCTGAGCAGCTTGCCGCTGTTGAGAGCGACGTGGCGACCGTCGTCTCTGCGGGGGCAGGTAGCGGAAAGACCACGGTTCTGTCATGCCGTTTCCTTCGTCTGATAATGGAGGAGAAGGCGAAGGTTGATGAGATTCTCACGCTGACATTCACGAAGAAGGCGGCTTCCGAGATGTATGAGAGGATTTATTCTCTTTTAAAATCCGTTTCCGAAGATGAAGGTCCTGTCAAGGAAGCTCTTGCCTCATTCTCTTCCGCCAGCATATCGACGCTTGATTCGTTTTCAAACGAAATTGCCAGAACGGATAGTGCACGCTATGGGATCTCCCGTGATTTCGATATCCTCGACCAGGACGGGGAGGAGAGGCTGATAAAAAAGGCGGTCTCCACACTTTATGAGAGTGAGAAGGAGGTCATGCTTCCGCTTTCTCGCATTTTCAATCCCGATTCAATCTATTCGGATCTCTTCCTTCCTGTCAGCTCAAATGTAACAATTCTCACGGAATTTGATCCAGAAACAGAAAGTAATATATTTATATCATTCCTAAATAGGATTGAAAAAATATATCTAGATTATGCATTCTCTGTTCTTGATGAAATCGAATCATATAAGACATCTGCCATGGAAGATTCCATATTCTTTAAAAAGGATGGGGTGGAGGCAATATATCGTATCAGGGATTACCTTGCTTCAAGGGAATATGAAAAGCTTCCGCGATTCAATCTGAATCAGGCCAGAGCTAAAATCTATTCCGATATAAAGGCTGTCATAAATGAGAAGTGGAGGCCCTTGCTTCCCCTCTTGATCTCGATAAAGGAGAATCTTGCTTTGGATCAGAGGTATATGAGGGCATTCTCCGCTTTCATCGCGTTGCTCAGCAGCGAAAAGAGAAGAATGGGTGTTCTCACGTTCTCCGATGTCTCAGCACTTGCTTTGAGGATACTTTCAGACAACTCTTTGGTGAGAGCGTATTATAAGCGCAAATTCCGTTATATCATGATAGATGAGTTCCAGGATAACTCATCAGCTCAGAAGGACCTGTTATACATATTAAGCGAGAAAGAATGTGTTTCGGGAACGGGGGTGCCGAAGGCTGAGGATCTCGATAACACGAAGCTTTTTTTCGTAGGGGACGACAAGCAGAGCATATACGCGTTCAGGAATGCCGATGTTTCCGTTTTTAACAATCTCAAGAATGAGATCGTATCCATAGGGGGGAAACATCTGAGCATGAGGACGAATTACCGTTCTGAGCCTGCCTTGATCGATCACTTCAACAGGGTGTTCCCGCACGTCATGCGTAGAGAAGAGATAAGCCCCTACGAGAGGATACAGGAGGATTTCTTCTCTTCTTCCGCAGGCCGTGACCTCTCATGCTTTGAGGCCGATTTTGATGGGGTGCTATCCCGTGAGCCATCCTTTGGGGTATCTGCAAGTGTGACTTATGCACTCTCCGAGGAGATGGTTGATGAGATTGAGGAGGGCGATGACAGTGATGATGAGCTTCTAGCAGAGGCGGAGAATGAAGCTGAGTATATTGCCACACTTGTCATGGAGATTGTTCAGGATGATGCTTTTGCCATTCCATCTGATAGCGGAAAGAGAAAGGCTTCGTACGATGATATAGCAATCCTATATCGCACATCAAAGAGTCAGATGCCGCTTGAGAAGGTGTTCCGAAGGGAAGGAATTCCATATACGGTCATACAGAGCAATTCTATAACCGTTGAAGCGCTTTCGGCAGATATTGCCTCGTTTCTTTCGCTTCTTGTTTTCCCCTCTGATAAGAAGAGCTATCTTGCTATTCTTAGATCACCGTTCATTAGACTCGGCGATGAGGCGATAATGTCCATCCGTGATGCATTCTCATCCGAGGAGCTCATAGGTGAGCCGTTTTCGCATTCTTCTTCCGCTTTCACTGAGGCGGAGCTTGAAAGAATGAAAAGGCTCAGGTCTTTCTATCTCTCTCTCAGAGCGGACATGGGGCGACTGAGTGCAGAAAAAATAATAGACCGGCTTTATTATGAGAGCGGATACAGCAGCTATATCGAGTCGAAGATGAGCCTCTCATCATACAAGGAGCATTACGAGTATCTCTGGGAGATTGCACGGAGGGCGGAAAACATATTCGATTTCCTCTCATACCTTAAAGCACACCTTGATAAGCCGGACAGACTCGATGTCGATCTTCTCCGGATAAGGATGGGTGGGATAAAGCTTATGAACATACATAAGTCGAAAGGACTTGAATTCCCGATTGTCATTCTAGCTGGTGCTAACTCAAAGCCTAAGGGGGGCGATTACTCGCGTCTGATTCATAGCCGTTATCCAGGCTTCCTTGCCCTTGATCAGAGCAGGGAGAAAGGCATATCGAAACTCTTTTATGACTTTGAAAGAAGGAGGCTTGAAGCTGAAGCGAAGAGGCTCTTATATGTGGCTCTTACAAGGGCTGAGAGCCATCTGGTGGTAATAGCATCGGGCGATAAGATACGAAAGGGTTCGCTTGCCTCTCTTTATGATATGCCTGCCCGAGAGGATGAGAGGGTTAATATCAGGACTTTCAGAAGGCTTTCTGAAAGTCAGATTGATAGCAAGTGGGAAAGTGCGAATACCTTTGATGCTTTCTACACCAAGGAGAGTGTAGTAAGGGGGACTTACAAAGATGATAAGGCAGGGGTCAAGGACTTAGCTCATGATAATGATGAAAATTATTATGATACAGGGAATTACAGAAAGCTACCCGACTTTGGAAATGGTGTAGATGAGCTTCTGGCAAAACACTCTCTTTATTCGGATTTCGGCACTCTTCTGCACTCGGCTCTGGAAGCCCATTTTAATAAAATAAGTGCTCCTTACTATGAGAATGAGAACCTGGGAGAAGAGGGGGAGAGGAAGATTAACGATGAGGCTCGCAATGTATTGGAAAGATTCCTTTTATCGGATTTCTATAAAAAGCATGTGCTTGGAAATGAAACCCTTTCTGAGGAGAGATTCTATATGCCTTATGAGGGCAAAGTGGCAGAGGGCTCGATAGATCTTCTCGTCCTCGGAAATGATTATAACCTGGTGGTTGATTATAAGAGTGACAGGGAGATGAATCCAGATTTCCACAAGGGACAGATCTGTGCATACATAAAGGCTGGAGAGGGGATGCTTGGAAAAAAATGCTACGGAGTACTGCTATATCTCCGTAGCATGGAAAGTGGCCCCTTCTGGGACTCGGAAGGGAAGGTCATAGAACTTTAACAGCTTTAACAATGCGCTCAAGAGCGTTCATTGTGAATGCCCTTGAAGTTCCGTAATTAAGTCTCACATACTCCTTGTAAGAAGGGCCGAACCATGTGCCATCATTCATGCAGATGGCCGCCTCGACTCCGAAGAACGGTGAGAGTATTCCTCCACCTTTTGCAATCCTGTATTTCTCCGGCTCAGAGAGTACCTTCTTCTCTATCTTATTATAGACCTCAGAGCAGTCCAGGAATGTGACGAATGATGCCTCGGAGTTCGCAAGCTTAAGCTCCGGGCACTCCTTTTCAAGGTATTTTCTCATCGCCTTTACCGTATTCTCGAGGTATAAGCAGAGCGCTTGGTTGTATTCATATCCCTCAAGATATGCCGCACTCATAAGTTGCTTGATCGTATAGCCGGGGGTGGTAAGGCGCAGAGCCCTCTGTCTTAGTGTGAATTCGCCAAACATTTCTTCGTTCGAGAAGACGGCAAAACCTGCATGCTCTCCCGCAAGGTTGAACGTCTTTGATGGTGCCATGAAGGTTATCACATCAGCCCCGATTCCTTCATTTGCCTTACCCATTGGGATATGGGTTGAGGAAGGGTGGGAGAGATCCGCATGGATTTCATCGGAGATGACGAGCTTTTCCTGCTTTTTTGCCTCGCTAAGGACGAATCTCAGATCTTCAAGAGAGAATACAAGACCCGAGGGGTTGTGCGGTGAGCAGAAGAGGACAAGTTTTGCTTGGGAAAGTTTCTCAAGAAAGAGGTTCCTGTCCAGACTGAATTTCCCGTCTTGCTCTTTTTTAAGCGGCATGTCCACCATGACCCTCTTGCTGTCTGCCGAGATTTCCATGAAAGGACGGTATGTGGGGCTTGGGATAAGAATCCCATCTCCTTCTTTAGAGAACATGTCCACTGCAAGTGCTACACCATGAAGAAGGCCGTTTACGAATGTTGTCTTGCTCTCATCGATTTCCCAGTCATGCCTTTTCTTTGCCCACTGCGCGAAGATGCCCGTTACAGGAGCTTCAAGCGGATAGCCGAATATTCCAAGCTCAGCCTCTCTTTGCGCACTCAGCTTTATATGCTCTTCGGTCTTGAAATCCATGTCTGCAACCCAGAAAGCATCCGCTTTCCTGTTTGAACAGATGGATTCTATGACATCCTCATTCCATTTTATGCTGTCAGTACCTTTACGGTTGACAGGATTGTCGAAATCAAATTCCATATCTCCTCCCTATTCCTGATAAGTGCTTATCTTCCTTCCGAATATGCGGAAAACAGGGCCATGTCCTGCAATCCTGAATTTCTCTTCTGCAATGTCGGTAAGAATTTCCTCTTTCTTTTTCTCATCATACTCACTCCAGTATGAAAGAACGCAACCGGATGATGCGAGAAGCATGCTGATACGGTCTTCGGTCCAGAGCCCTTTCTTTCCTTCTGGGATTATGATGGCGAAGATGTACCCAAGACCAGTATTGTCCCTCTCTCGAAGCGTATTTTCAATATATCGGACCATCATGCTGGGAAGAGCACCTTTTCTTGCTGGAATCAAGAAGCCAAGTACATCCGCCTCCTGATCTATTACTTCGTTGCTCCTTGCATCGATCTTGGAATCTGATGGAAAGAGGGATCCTGCAAGCTCTTTTGCCGTCTCTCCTTCATATACTATGCAGCGTTTCATATGCCTGTCTCCTCTCTTACTTCGTTAAGAAGTGTGAAAAATGTCGGGAAAGTGACAGATGCGTGTTTTGTATCATCGATCTCTATGCCATCTATTAGGACACCCAGTATTGAAAGGGCCATAATTATCCTATGATCCTTATGTCCTGAGACCTTTCCTCCGTGGAGTTTGGAACCGGAGTGTATTATGAGTCCATCATCCTCTTCCGTCACTTTTGCTCCCAGCTTTGTGAGCTCATCATGCATCACCCGGATCCTGTCCGTTTCCTTTATTCTCGCCTGAGGAACATTCGTAAGGCGTACGTCACTCTCTGCAAGTGTTGAGATTGCGGCAAGGATTGGAAGCGCATCCGGTATGTCGTTGATATCGAACGTGCCACCCTTAAGATGCTCAGGACCTTTTACCATCACGCCGTTTTCCACCCAGACTACAGAGCATCCCATGGCTTGAAGCACATCAAGGACTCTTTTATCTCCTTGACTATCATATCTGTCGAGGCCAAGCACCGTAACGCTCTTTCCAGATGCTGCGGCAAGCGCGAAGAAGAACGATGCGGAGGAATAGTCTCCTGAGACGGTGAATTGCCCTGCCTGGAATGCCTGCCCGCCTTTTACTCTGCTATGAAGGTAATCATCGCTTATTTCATAGCTTATTCCCTGTCTGTCGAGCCAGGAAAGGGTTATGGCCACGTACGGTTTCTCATAAAGAAGGGGACAGGTTATCTCAACGTCCGCAGAGCAAAGGACGGAAGCGAGAAGAAGGCTTGAGAGGTACTGGCTTGTCCTGCACTCTATCTCAGTCCTTCCCCCCTTTAGCGGCCCTTTTATTGTTACCGGTAGAAAGCCATCATTGGTGCTGACCTCTGCCCCTAAATCCTCGTATGCCTTTGCAAGGGGGGCTATGGGACGGCTTGAGAGGCTCTCATCCCCCGTGATTGTTATCTCTTTTTCAAGGGATGCTGCGAGGCCAAGGAGAAGGTAGGTCCCCGTTCCGCTGTTTCCAAGGTCCAGTGTTACCTTGTCAAATCCTTTTCCAATATTCTCAGCATCCACTCGGAAAAGCTTTTTTCCCTCATCATAATCGATTTTTACCCCCAGAGTTTTAAGGGCGTTGGCTGTTGAAAGAGTATCCGATGAGATCAGCGGATTTATGATGGTGCTCTTACCCCTGGAGAAAGAGGCTATCAGAAGGGCTCTTATGGTCTGACTCTTCGAGCCAGGGATCCAGATAGTTGCATTTTCATTCATATCGATATGAATTTAGCTTTTTTGAGATTTTTTTTAAAGATTTTAGATTTAATGATGAACAAAATCGTACTTTCAGCAGTTAAAGGATAGAAAAGAAGCAGCATGGAGGGCGTGTCAGCATCTGGCCGCTCTCCAGTTTCCCTTTTCTCGAATTATTGATTAGATTATTTCTGATGCATTGTAATGGAGTAAAGAGGGGAACATGACTGATTTCACGAAGATAGCATTGTCCATGGCTCTTGAGGATCTGATGAGGAAGAAACCATTTTCGGAAATTACGATTCAGGATATAGCGGATAGGGCTGGAGTCAACAGGCAGACTTTCTATTATCATTTCAGAAACGTGTATGATCTGTTCAGCTGGTCGATAGAACGTGAGACCGGAAGATTCCTGAAAGAGTGCGAGGCGGGAGATTTCTCTTTGAGCCAGTGTCTGACATTTCTGATTCTCAGGATTAAGAAAAGAAGGAAGGTCCTTATCAATGCTTATTGTTCCATAGACAGCAAGACTTTCCAGCATTATGCGAGGATAATACTGACCCCGCTTTCCGATGCCATTACAAAGTGCAAGGTAAGAGATTCTGAGATTAGTACGGAAAACGCGGAGGCGATAGGTTCTTTCGTATTCAATATCCTTTCGGGGTATTTCTATAATTGGATAGAGTATGGTGACAGTCTTGATGAGGCAATGGTTTCAAAGACGATTATCTTCCTTGAAAGGAGCTTGGATGCTGTCGTCTCCTATGCACGCATGGAGAAAAATTATACACGTTGATGATTTGTGTCTAAAAAAATTCTTTTCTTTTTCCATTCTTCATAATCAGTTCGTATATTGAGTTCATGAATTTAAAGACTTTTACGACTGCAGCGGGACTTAGAACAGCCCTGTCTTATTTGGAGAAGGATCCGGAGGTCAATATTCCCCGGCTCATGGGACTCATTGAAAAGGTGGCACCTGAGACGGTGCAGTTTGATGTCGTGAAGAAGGTGCTAAGGGATAAGGATAACAACTGGAACAGGCTATTAAGCAGCCTTTACAGTGATATCGATACTGAGGTGAGAAAGACACTGTTCACCAATTTCATCGTCAATGCCTTCTATCTCTGGAGAAGCGAGCATGATAAGCTTGTGGAAAAATACGGATGCAATATCCCATGGACGGTGCTCATGGATCCTACGAGCGCATGCAATCTGCATTGTACCGGGTGTTGGGCTGCCGAGTACGGAAACTGTCTGAATCTGACATTCGAGGAACTTGATGGCATAATCTCTCAGGCAAAGGAGCTTGGGATGAGGATGTTCCTGTTTTCCGGAGGAGAGCCTTTAGTCAGGAAGTGTGACATACTGAGGCTTTGTGAGAAGCATGATGACTGCGTGTTCCTCGCATTCACCAATGGTACCCTGATAGACGAGGAATTCGCCTCAAACATGCTCAGAGTGAGAAATTTCATTCCTGCAATCAGTGTCGAGGGCTTTGAAGAAGCTACTGATGTAAGGCGTGGGGAGGGAACATATAAGAGGGTTGAGAGGGCGATGGGAATCCTGCGTTCCCATAAGTTACCTTTCGGCCTCTCATGTTGCTACACGAGTCAGAATGTGAGCGTAATAGGCAGCGAGGAATACTTTGACTGGATGGTTGATATGGGAGCCAAGTTCTGCTGGCTTTTCACTTATATGCCTGTAGGGGTCGGCTCTCCTACGCATCTGATGGTCTCAGCCGAGCAGAGAAGGATGATGTATGAGAAAGTACGGGCATTCAGAAAGACCAAGCCGATTTTTACGATAGATTTCTGGAATGATGGTGAGTACGTCAACGGTTGTGTCGCTGGAGGAAAATACTATCTGCATATCAATGCGAATGGTGATATCGAGCCATGCGCCTTCATCCACTATTCGGACAGCAACATAAGGGAGAAAAGCCTTATCAAGGCTCTGCAGTCACCTCTTTTTGCCTCATACAGGACCCACCAGCCATATAATGTGAACCACCTGATGCCATGCCCACTGTTAGATAATTACGGAAAACTTGCAGAAGTCGTGAAAGAAAGTGGAGCTGTCTCAACCGATCTTGAACACAGGGAGGATGTGGATGAATTGTGTGAGAAGTGCCGCGAGAAGGCATCAGCATGGGCTGTAGTAGCGGATGAGCTCTGGAGGGAAAGGAGAAAGATATGAATTTCTTTTAATTACATAATCTATATTTGTGTCATTATTGACATAAATTGCTAAATGCGTAATAAAAGAAATCATGAAAACTTATATCAAGACAATTACATGCAAGCTCATACTCCGCGTGCTTTACAGGGCGCTCAAAGTACTTGCATACAAAGATAGCCGTATCAGGCATGAGTTCGGTTCGTTCAGAGAAGGATTCACGATAAGGATAACGCTTTCTGAGCAGGGAGAGGGTGTTATCATGCGCAAGGAGAGAGGAAAGCTCGTCATGATTAGCGAGGTGGAGGGAGAGGATCTTGAACTCAGGTTCAAGAGCATCGATTCCGCATTCCTGGTCTTTACAGGCATGATGGGGATAAGCAGGGCTTATGCCGAGCACAGAATTTCCGTCAAGGGGGACATCGGAGATACGATGACGCTTGTCAGGATAATAGATATCGCCGAAGCATATCTTTTCCCGCGCATCATGACACGCCGTATTCTCAGAAGCGTACCAATGAAGGAGAGGAGCACCATAAGCGTTTACAGAATGGTGCTTCTGGGGTTTTAAAAGATGTTTGTGCCTCCATATTTCGAATTCGTGAATTCGGCAAAACTTCTTGCCGGAGAGTATGCGCTTGAGAACATTCCTTCAGAGATGAGGCTCCTTGGCTCATCACGTCCGATGATTCTCTCCGATTCAACACTTGAGAAGATCGGTACTGTCTCTGTCCTGATTCAGGCGCTTTCAAAGGGGGGAATGAAGCCTTCCGCAGTGTATACCGATATTCCGCTTGACAGCTCCATTGAGAAGGTGAATGAGATTTCCGCAATCTACAGGGAGAATAACGCGGACGGGATAATCGCAATCGGTGGCGGTTCCGTCATAGACACGGCCAAAGGGCTCAAGATGCTTATAAGCCAGGGCGGAAGGGACATAATGAACTACGTCGGTTCTGAGATGCTGGGCCGGGGACAGAGCGTTCCTTTTACTGCTATCCCCACGACAAGCGGAACGGGAAGTGAGGCGACCGGGGTTGCGGTAATCAAGGACGGGGAGAGGAAAGTTAAGCTTGAATTCATCTCATCATTCCTCCTTCCTGATATCGCGGTTCTGGATGTCAGGGCGCTTGAATCAATGCCTGCCAGAATAACGGCTTTAACAGGACTTGATGCGCTTACTCATGCGATTGAGGCTTATTCCTGTCTCCAGAAGAACCCGATAAGCCAGTGCTATGCGCTTTCAGCAATAAAGCTCATTGTTGAAAATCTTGAAGAGGCGATAAGAAAACCCAAGGATAAGAAAGCCCGCATATCCATGGCTATCGCATCTTATATCGCTGGTGCGGCATTCTCTAACAGCATGGTCGGTATAGTGCATGCGATTGGACATAGCGTTGGAGGGGTATGCTCCGTTGCCCATGGAGAGGCGATGACCATTCTTCTCCCTGTATGCATGCGTTACAACCTTGGCTTTGCCGATGATGATTATGCGGATTTACTTCTATATCTTTCAGATGCTGAAACATATGCCTCAACTGAGAAGACGAGGAGGGCAGAAAAAGCTGTTGAAGTGGTTGAAAATTTCATTTCAAGGATAAAGGCAGCAGCACCTATTGCGACCAATCTAAGCGAACGTGGGGTCAGAAGAAGTGATTTCGAGCAGATTGCAATCCGTGCCATGAATGACGGGGCGCTTATAGTGAATCCACGTTCTGCGGATAAGGATGACATCCTTAAGATTCTTGAAAAGGCGTTCTAGAGTTATGTAGAACTAACAATATTTCTTTTTGAGTAATTCCCATATGACATTATTCATGTGGGAATTATTTAATTTATTTTGTAAAAGAAAATATATAAATATAAAAATTTGAGAATAGGGGGTTGCCAAAGGGCTTATATTAAGTTACTATAATGTTAGCTTAATCAAACATATATCTCCCTCTTTTCAGTTCCTTTGGTTAAGCTTGATTGTGGTACGAGGACTCCTTTGTAAGCCATTAGATCTCGTGCCACAATTTTTTTGTAAGAATTATCAGAGTATATGATTGAGAAAACTCCTTGTTCTCTCATTCTTAGGATTAGAAAAGATCTCTTCTGGTCTGCCTGTCTCGATGATCTCCCCCTCATCCATGAAGACGACCTTATCCGCAGCTGCACGTGCGAATCCCATCTCATGCGTCACAAGCAGCATCGTCATTCCTTCTTCTGCTAAATCGAGCATGACATCAAGGACTTCCTTTATCATCTCAGGATCGAGCGCACTAGTCGGCTCATCGAAGAGCATCGCTTTAGGTCTCATCGCAAGCGAGCGTGCAATAGCTACCCTCTGCTGCTGTCCTCCTGAAAGAGTGTTCGGATGGGCATGTGCCTTATCTTCAAGTCCTACACGCTTTAAAAGACTGATTGCGAGTTCATCTGCTTCTTTTTTCCCCATCCTCAGCACTTTTCTCGGTGCAATTGTTATGTTCTCAAGCACGCTAAGATGTGGAAACAGATTGAATGATTGAAAGACCATGCCAACCTCTTCACGAATTCGTCGTATGTCGGTCTTCGGATCCGTGACATCCATGCCATCGATGAGTATATGGCCACTTGTAACGCTTTCAAGACGGTTGACGGCCCTTAAAAGGGTGGATTTGCCACTTCCTGAAGGACCTATGATCACTACGACCTCACCGTCATTTACCGTGAGGGAGGCGTTTTTGACGGCGTGTACGATCTCTCCTTGGCTATTTACATAATCTTTCGTAAGATTGCGAATATCAATTCTCGACATTGTTTTTCTACCTCGCCATATACAATATAGCAGATTACGGGTTGAACGGCATGAGATTGGATTCAGAATGTGTATGCGATGCCGATGTAAGGCTCTATGCTGTATATCACGGCTAACGCAGAGTAGTCTTCATCGATCTTGTTCCCATTCTCGTCATATACGAATTTCTTGAAATCCTCCGGCAGAATTAACGTTGTGAACGTTGCCGAGATACCTCCGCGCAAGGCCCATTCGTGAGAGAATGAATACATCACTGAAAGGTTTGAGAAATATTCCAGGTCGTATGTGTGCCCTTCTAGCCTCAGGCCATCGTCAGTCTTCTCATCAAGCTTTCCAAGGGAGGAACCTAAGCCGAGCGAGAAAGATATGCGGATGTCTTCTCTAGGTGCGTATGCGTAAGAGGCTGCCAGATACGGGGTGAATGCGTATGTGTAGAGTGGATAATCATCCACGCCGTTCCTGTTTATGATTGGAAGTGCAATTCCAAGCCCTGCCTCTCCTCCGAAGGAGTGCTTTCCCCAATCCTTGTATAGTCCAAAATCGATGTTGATCTCAGTTCCGAATTCGAAATGGTCCGCCTTGAATGTGAGTGCATCATCACTGGAGTTCATATTGTTCAACCATGATACGGAGCCACCATCGAAATAAGGTGAGACCGAGAACCCAATGTAGCCTCTTGAATACAAGCAAGAGAGAAGAGCGAGCAGTGTGATCAGCAGAGCTAAAGTTCTTTTCAAGAAAAATCCCTCCTGTTATCCATGCTTAAATTATAGGAGGGACTTTTCTTGCCGTAAAGCAAAGTATTTCTAATTCTTTTTCAGAACCACGATCTTCTTCCTGTATATGTCCAGATAGAAGACTATGGAGAGTGCAAGACCGACGATATCCGCTACGGCGAATGCCCACCAGGCTCCTTCGATTCCCCAGATACGGCTCATGATGAATGCTGCCGGAATAAGCACTCCAAGCTGACGCAGTATGGAAGTGATCATCGAGTACAGTCCTACACCCGTTCCCTGATAAGCTGCACCAAGTGCGATCGATATGCTTGCAGGAAGGAAGCAGAAGGAGATTATTCTCAGGGCAGGAATACCGAGTGCGTCCATCTCTGCAGATGAGTTGAACATCTCGAGAAGCAGGCGCGGACAGAACTGGAAGATGAGGAAACCGGTGAACATGATGGCAAATGATATCATCGCACCTTTCTTTACAGTTTCCGTTATCCTGTGCCTGTTCTTAGCTCCATAGTTGAATCCTATGATAGGTATCATACCTGCTGAAAGACCGAAGACCGGCATGAAAACGAAGCTCTGAAGCTTGAAGTATACACCGAAAACAGATACTGCTGTTGTGCTGAAAGCTATCAAGATGCCGTTAAGGGCACTTACCATTACCGTTGAGATACTGTTAGTGATGATCGTAGGAACTCCGACCGCGTAGATTTCCTTGATGATTCTTCCCTCGGGACGGAAACCTCTCATATTCAGGTTGATGTGTTTCTTTCTGATGATGAAATATATGGCGAGAATTGCTGCGATTACCTGCCCGATAACCGTTGCTATGGCTGCACCTGCGACACCCATGTTGAAAGTGAAAATGAAGATCGGATCGAGTATGATGTTTGCAATCGCTCCGACTGTCTGCGTGATCATCGGATGGACCGAATCTCCGGTTGCCTGCATTATTCTCTCGCATGTTACTTCTATGAAGATACCACCTGATGCGATAAGACAGATTCTCGCGTATACGAGTGACATTGAAAGCAGCTCAGCATCATCGGTGAATGCGGCAAGGAACGGTCTGGCAAAAAGGAATGCGAATAGTGCGAAACCAACCCATGTTGCGAAAGCCAGGAAAACTCCGTTGCGCCCAGCCTTATCAGCTTCTTCCTCTTTTTCTTCTCCAAGCCTTCTGCTAAGCAGGCTGTTGACACCTACCGCAGTTCCAACTGAGAAAGCGATCATCAGATTCTGAAGAGGGTAGGCAAGTGTTACGGCTGCGAGGGCCTCCTCGCTGAGCCATGATACGAAAATACTGTCTACAATGTTGTAGAGGGCTTGGACAAGCATGCTGATCATGATAGGCAGACTTATCTTCATGATAAGCTTTCCTATCGTCTCATGCCCCATGATATTACCTTTGATTTTTATTTCTTCCATTTCAGACATAACAGAATGCTTTTAACCAAGGATTAGGATTTTGTCAATATAATAATTGTTTAGTCTGTCGTTAAATACCATAAGGGTTGTCAAAAAAGAGGAAAATTAAATACAATCAAGCCGAAGAGGAATGAAGAATGATTGTATGCAAATTCGGAGGCTCAAGCGTAGCTGACGCATCGCAGATTAAGAAGGTCAAGGCTATACTCGATGCGGATGCCAGACGCAGTGTGGTCATTGTTTCCGCTCCAGGAAAGAGGAGTAAGGAAGATGAGAAGATTACCGATCTCCTTTATAAGTGCAACGAGATGGTTCAGAAGGGGGAGAGTTGCAAGGGCATATTCTCCGCCATACAGGAGCGTTATCTTTCTATCGCCGATGAGCTGAAAATAGAGAAGAAGATGCTTAGTGCCCAGCTTGAGGAGATAAGGCAGCTGATTGATGCCGGGCGCGGAGCCGACTACGCGGCAAGCAGGGGAGAGTATCTTTCCGCATTCCTCATAAGCCAGTATTTGGATTTCGAGTTTGTCGATACGGCAGATTGCGTGATTATCAATTCTGATGGGACTGTGAATCCTTTCAGCTACGATAAGATCCGCATGATTCATGATAACTCCAAGAAGAAGGGCTTTGTCTTTCCCGGTTTTTACGGTGCTTCTGAGGATGGCATAATAAAGACATTCACACGTGGCGGATCCGATATCACGGGAAGCGTTGTCGCAAGGGCTGTAAATGCGGAGCTCTACGAGAACTGGACGGATGTCTCAGGCTTTTTAAGCGCGGACCCGAGAATCGTCGAGGATGCAAGGACGATAGACAGGATAAGCTATGCCGAGGTCAGGGAGCTTTCAGATTACGGTGCATCAGTCTTCCATGAGGAGGCGATTGCCCCTGTTGTCAAATACGGCATACCTATAAATATCCGCAATACGAACAGGCCGGATGATGCGGGAACCCTCATTACGGCAGATGTGGAGCAGAAGAAGCTCGCAGGGGTATCTGCAAGGGGAGGACTCTCCAGGATCAAGATAAGGAAACTCATGCTTTTCAAGAAGAGTGGTATGAGGCATGCTCTTCTTACCATGCTCCATATTTTCGGAATTCGTCCGTCATACTCCCTGTTCGGAATCGATTCAATCGTATGGTTCTATGATTCCAGGATGGCTTCGGAGGGTATTCTGGATGCTATGTGCGAGCGTCTTAAGAGCGAGTTCGAACTGGATGAGGTCAGCGTTGACCACGGCCATGCGATACTTGGCATAGTCGGTTCCTCCGTTCTTGAAGATGGCTCATACATAAAGGCGGCGAAGGCCCTTGAGCAGTCCTCTGTTCCAGTGAGCTTCTTAAACTTCGGAGCCAGCGATGTCTCTTATTCCTTTGGAATCAGGGATGAGGATAAGAGCCGGGCTGTAAGCGTCGTGTATGATGCTCTTTTCCGCTGAATATGACTTATTAAGATATGAGGCACAGCATGTTCTGCCGTGCCTTTTTCTATTTTTAAAGAAAAACGGATAGGACGTCTCCTATCCGTTCCAATGGATGTTTTATTGTTTTTAGCGGATTCTCATCTCTGTCTCTGCGTCGAAGAACCTTGCCTTCTCCATATCGACAACGAGAGATACCTTTTCTCCTACCTTCGGTGTGATGGAAGGATCAATCTTACCGACAACGTTTGCCTTGCTTGTTGCTACGTGAACCTGAGTCTCGGATCCAAGTGGCTCAACAACGTTTACAGCACCGTCGATTGTCTTTCCGTCAACAGCGGTATGAGAGAACTCAACATCTTCCGGTCTGATACCGAATGTGATTTCCTTTCCTTCATATGGCTTGAGGAATGCAGCCTGAGCATCTGTTACCTTGAGGCGGAATGTTCCTTCCTCTACGTATGTTCCATCAGCTTCCTTCTTTACTGCCATGTTGATGAAGTTCATGGGTGGTGAACCGATGAAGCCTGCAACGAACTTGTTATCTGGCTCGTTATAGAGTTCGAGTGGTCCGCCAATCTGCTGGATAACTCCAAGCTTCATAACAACGATCTTATCAGCCATGGTAAGAGCTTCTACCTGGTCGTGAGTAACATAGATCATTGTTGCCTTAAGTCTGTGGTGAAGTGCTGAAATCTCAGCTCTCATCTGAACACGGAGCTTAGCATCGAGGTTGGAAAGCGGCTCGTCGAAAAGGAATACCTTTGGCTGGCGAACGATAGCTCTTCCAACTGCAACACGCTGCCTCTGTCCACCGGAAAGTGCCTTTGGCTTTCTGTCAAGAAGCATCTCGATGTCGAGAATCTTAGCAGCTTCCCTAACGCGCTGGTCGATCTCTTCCTTAGGGAACTTGCGGATCTTAAGACCGAATGCCATGTTATCGTATACGGTCATGTGAGGATAGAGGGCGTAGTTCTGGAATACCATCGCGATATCCCTATCCTTTGGTGGAACGTCGTTCATGAGCTTTCCATCGATGTAGAGCTCTCCAGAGGAGATGTCCTCAAGTCCGGCAACCATTCTGAGAGTTGTTGACTTTCCGCATCCTGAAGGTCCTACGAGAACGACGAATTCCTGATCTTCAATGTCGATATTAACGTTGTCTACAGCCTTAACACCGCCATCATAGATCTTGCAGATATTTTTCAATACAACTGCACTCATTTGTCTCTCCTTATTTGCTTATGCATTTAGTCTATGCCCTGTTTTTCCCTCCCGTCAAATAAAAAAGTTGTTTTAAAAAGTGATTTTTTAACAAAAAAATATTGAAATTACCCTTTTGTTGACTATATAATTAATTTTAGTCAAAAAAGAGGGAAAATGCCAAAAATATACTCATCGCTTGAAAAGGAAAGAATAAGGGAGGAACTCCGAAAGGCGGCTTCAACATGCCTCAGGAAATACGGTGTCAGACATACAACGGTGGATGAGCTTGTCAGAATGGTGAATATCCCCAAAGGGACGTTCTACCTTTTTTATGCCAGCAAGGAGAGTCTTTTCCTTGATACATTGACCTCGTTCACCTCGCTTGAAGAGGAGAAATATCTTAGCATGCTTGAGGAGCTTGATGAGAACCATATTGTCACAAGCCTCACGACGGTATTTTTCGAGATGGCAATCTCGTTCTATGAAAGCGGGCTTTACAGGTTTCTTGATGACAATCAGCTTAACATGGTGATGCGGAACCTCGATGATGAAGAGAGGAAGAGGTTTGAGATCTCAAGAGGGGAGTATATAAGAAGAATCCTCGATTATTTCTCTATTGACGATGAGAGCGATATAGCATCCTTCCGTTCGGCATTCAATTCAATATTCTATCTTATGCTTCACGATGAGGAGATAAGGGATTTTGAAAAAGCCCTCAGG
Source organism: uncultured Spirochaetaceae bacterium (assembly GCA_944389025.1). Lineage (GTDB taxonomy): Bacteria > Spirochaetota > Spirochaetia > Sphaerochaetales > Sphaerochaetaceae > Ornithospirochaeta. Next base: position 8,327 of record CALXKU010000002.1, on the reverse strand, counting down.
ACTCTTATCCGAGGGCTAGTGCTTCAGCTTGTTGAGTAGGAATCAGTCTTCCTTCTTCTCTTTTTCCTTGTTTTCTTCCTCTTTCTTTATCTCTTCAGGATCAAGCTTGCTGATATAAGCTTCAACAATTCTCTTGTCTTCAATCTTCGTGACATGGATCTTTAGTCCGAAAACCTCCACATCAAGCTCCGTCCCGTCTTTGGGAATCTCATTCAGGCAGGAGAATATCATGCCGCCTACCGTATCGAAATCAAGCTCCTCATTCGGAAGGTCCATGTCCAGAGCTTCCTCCAGATCCTCGACAGGAAGGGTTCCCGATACCTTCCAGAGGTTATCGTCAACTTTTACAAGCTCTTCCTCTTCCTGCTCGTCGAACTCGTCATAGATGTTGCCCACGACCTCTTCGAGAAGGTCCTCAAGAGATATGAGCCCGCTTGTCTGTCCATACTCATCAACACAGATTGCGATGTGCTGCTTCTTGCTCTGCATGTCTGAAAAAAGCTTGTCGGCTCTTATCGTGTCAGGTACGAAGTATGCAGGACGCATGAGGTCGGAGACCTTCTTCACCTTGTCATCAGTTAGGGAGAGTAAGAAATCCCTTACATTGAGTATGCCCTTGATATCATTGAGGTCCTCATCATAGACAGGGAATCTTGAGCGTCCGCTCTCCTTGATAAGTGACAGGATCTCGGCATTGTTCATACCGATCTGTACAGCCCATATGTCGCTGGCGCGGGTCATGATCTCCGAGACTAGGGTGTCATTAAGATCGAACACATTCTGGATCCATTCCTTTTCATCCTCTTCGATAGAACCCGACTCGCCGCTGGCATCAACCATCAGGCGGATATCCTCCTCTGTTGCAGTTTCCTCCTCAGCGTTTGCTTTGAAACGGAAAATCCTGAGAACGGTGTTCGTGCAGAATGAGAGAAGCCAGATGACTGGGCGCATGATCTTTGCAAGCACATTCAGCACTCCGCAGCAGAAACGTGCTACCATATCGGCCTTCTGCTGTGCTATACGCTTTGGAACAAGCTCTCCGAAGATGAGAGTGAAGAACGATATGATGATCGTGATTATGAAGACCGAGATCGTGTTGAGAGTGTTATAAGGGATGGTCGCACCCCATGAGATGAACACCTTTGTAAGCTCCTCGGCAAGAGTGTCGGCGGCAAGAGCGGAACCGAGGAATCCTGCGAGGGTTATTCCGATCTGGATCGTGGAGAGGAAGTTTGATGGATTCTCGACCATCTTAAGAAGAATCACGGATTTCTTGTCCCCTTCCTCTGCCTGCTTCTTCAGTTTATTGTGATTAAGTGAAATTACAGCAATCTCCGCAGATGCGAAAAAAGCATTTAAAAGTATGAGTATTGCCTGTATTAGTATCTGTCTAGGTATTGATACAACCGTTTCCATATTATCTCCTCTGTATTCTTAGTTTTTGTCCTGTCCTAGAGTCAGGAATCAGAGGAGGAGTTTCGCGTTGACGAACCTACGCAAGTGATAAGGTACGTCAGAATCGCATATTTTGGTATTACTACCAGGGCCTTCGTCCACTTTCTGTTTTATTCCTTGCACTGATCTCTGTGCGGTAAAAAGATACTTAAAAATATATAGGAACGGATTATATCCCGTCAAGTACCAGTCCTGTGTGAGATGATTGTTGAAACCGTTTGAGAAAAGAAAAGACACCTTCAAGGTGCCTCTTTAGAGCAGCAGAGGGGAATCGAACCCCCATCACGAGCTTGGGAAGCTCGGATAATAACCACTATATGACTGCTGCGTTCTTTTCAAGAATATATCTCAAAAAAAACGTTTTGCATAGGGGGTGCTTTGAAGACTGTCTGCCGGATTCTGTGTCATTTTCCCATAAAAACTTCTTTGCATTAACCAGATATGAGGGTAAAATATTTGAAGAAAAGTTTACAAAAGGAGAAGAATAATGAAGAAACTTTTAGTTCTGCTGATGGTGCTCCTTTCTGCATCATTGGTCTTCGCGGCAACGGGAAGCGTAAACGCGTATACCACGCTTGAAGAGCCTCTGGCAGCGGCACTTTTCGCACGCTTTGAGGAAGAGACTGGGATTCATGTGAATTTCGTACGTCTTTCAGGTGGTGAGTGCGTAGCTCGTCTTGAAGCTGAGAGCGCAAATCCTCAGGCGTCTATCTGGGTAGGTGGAGTAGGCCTTGACCATATAACGGCAAAGAGCAAGGGACTTACGACACCATATATTTCACGATACAGTGCAAAGACTCCCGCAGAGTTCAAAGATCCTGATAATTACTGGATCGGACTTTACGTAGGACCTCTTACGTTCGTTACGAACCTTGACAGGGCAGCTGAGCTCGGACTTGAAGTCCCACACTCATGGGAAGATCTTACAAAGCCTGAGTACAAGGGATATATCCGTATGGCTAACCCTAACTCATCCGGTACTGCCTACAACGTAATCACTACAATCCGCTACATCTTCAATGAGGATGAGGATGCGATGATGGACTACATGAAGAGACTTGATGCTAATATCGACCAGTACACAAGAAGCGGTTCCGCTCCTGGTAAGAGTGTAGCAACAGGTGAGATTCCAATCGCAATCGGATATGCTCACGATCAGGTAAAGCTCAAGGTTGAGGGTGCTAATGTCGAGATCACAGCTCCAAGCGAAGGAACGGGATATGAGCTGGCTTCAATGTCCCTCGTCAAGGGTGGTCCTGATGCAGTCAACGCAAGAAGACTCTATGACTGGATTATCAGTGATCCTGATGCCCAGGAAATCTTCACGCAGTGGTATGTCGTTCTCGTAGCAGAAGGTGCTGCAAAGCATCCGGATGCACTCTCTATCGATGAAATCAAGACTGTAAAGCAGGATTTCGCATGGGATGGAGATGCCGCTAACAAGGAAAGACTCCTTGACTGGTGGACAAACGAGATTGGAAACAAACGTGGAAATTAAGGGATAAAATACTTTAATGCTGAAAGGCCTGTTCCTTAAGGGCAGGCCTTATTTTAGGTAAAACGACAACAAGGAAATTAGATGTTTACGAAAAAAAGAATCATACAGTTCCTAGCTCTGGTGATAATATTCCTTGCTGCCATCATCTGGATTTACAGTCAGCTTTCCTCAAGCTTTGAGGAATATGTGGAAGAGCGGAATTTCAATGAGATAGAACTTTTTGCTCAGACGAATCCGGAGGACGGTGCGAGTGATGAGGAGCTCAGCACATGGCTTAAAAGCGTATCCGAGATGATACCGGGGGCAAGAAGTGCTTATCTGAAGTACGATTTCGATACCTTCAATTTCGTTGCCTCTCTTGGTAGTCAGCCGTTGCTTGACCTGTTCAATGCAAATGCGGCGACACCCGCTTTCATAGAAGCCACTGACAGCTGTTACTACCTTGTTCCAATGAGGATGAGTACCACTTACCAGGTGGATTACTCCCTTGATCCTGATGATACTGTTTCAAGTACTGAGAACAGTATCCTGTATTTCATTCCTATAGTGGATGAGACGGGCTACCAGGCATCAGGTGCGATTATGATTGCTGTTCCTGAGATAGCGGCGACAGGGTTTGAGAACCTGTTGAAGACACTTCTGATAATGCTATCTGTTGCATTCATAATTGTGAGTTTCATAATAATGTTCACCCGTGACCCGATGACAGGATTCCTTGTCTTGGCGCTGTTTGTCATAGTTGCCCTCTTTGTGGCCTATCCTCTCTTTGAGGCAGTCCGCCTTTCATTCATCGTAAACGGGCATATAAGCTTTGATACATGGAAAGCATGTCTTTCTCCGACATATCTCCAGGCTCTCTGGGGATCTCTCAAGCTTGGAATACTGACGGCAACGAGTTCAACCCTTGTCGGTTTCCTCTTTGCCTTCCTGATAGAGAGAACAAGTTTCAAACAGAAGAGGCTGATGACGACGCTGGCTACGATGCCTATGATCTCCCCTCCGTTCTCACTGTCCCTTTCCATCATACTCCTTTTTGGAAACAATGGACTTATAACGAAGCAGCTGCTTCACCTTAACACTTCGATCTATGGTCTTGGAGGGCTTGTCATAGTTGAGACGATAGGCATGTTCCCGATTGCTTTCATGACCATAAGCGGGGTGCTCAAGCAGATAGACTCGACGGTGGAGGAGGTCGCCCTTGATCTCAGTGCCACGAGATTCCAGACATTCAGGACGATAACGCTTCCCCTGGCAATGCCTGGCATACTCTCCGCGTGGCTTCTCGTATTCACCAATTCCCTTGCTGATTTTGCGAACCCTCTTCTCCTTTCCGGAGATTACCGTGTTCTTTCCACTGAGGCGTACATGATCGTAACGGGAAGAAACAACCTTGGAGCAGGTTCCGCACTCTCGTTCCTGCTTCTGCTTCCGACACTCACGGCATTCCTCGCTCAGCGTTTCTGGGTGTCTAAGAAGAGCTTCGTAACGGTTACTGGAAAACCGAATACGAATCTTACTGAGCTGACAAACACACCTGTAAGAAGAACACTCAGCGTACTTGCCTGGGCGATAATGGGATTCATCCTCTGCCTCTATCTTACAATCTTTGCCGGATGTTTCGTCCGCAACTGGGGTATCGATTACTCTTTCACACTCGATAACTGGGGTGAGGCTCTCAGCCGTGGCTGGACCAGCATCAGGGATACGGTTCTTCTTGCAGGAATTGCAACTCCAATTGCGGGAATCCTTGCTATGGTTGCCGCAATGCTCATCGTAAGAAAGAAGTTCCCCGGTAAGAGATTGCTTGAGATGCTCATAATGACGCCTTATGCGATTCCTGGAACTCTCATCGGTATCGCGTACATATTGGCATTCAACAAGCCGCCGATCCTTCTTGTAGGAACGGGTGCGATCATAGTCATCAACTATGTGATAAGAGAACTTCCTGTTGGTGTTGAGAATGGTATCACGGCACTGCACCAGATCGATCCCGCAATCGAGGAGGCCGCCTCTGATCTTGGCGCCGATGTCACGACCGTTTTCAGAACGATAGTCCTTCCTCTCGTACGGCCTGCGTTCATCTCTTCCATGAGTTATACGTTCGTACGTTCGATGACTGCGGTAAGTGCCATCATATTCCTCATCAGCGCACGCTGGAACCACCTGACAGTACTCATTTTCAACTTCAGTGAGAATCTGCGTTTCTCTCTTGCGAGCGTACTTTCCACTGTGCTCATTGTAATAGTCCTTGGCGTCTTCTTCCTGATGAATGCGCTTGTAAAGGATGACAAACTGACTCAAAAGACGATATCCCCGAGGTGATGATATGGAGAACAAAAGTGTAGCAGTAACGCTGGAACACGTTACGAAAAGATTCAAGAACGTAAAAGGAAAGGCGGATGTAATCGCCGTCAACGATTCTAATTTCGTCATCGAGCCGGGAGAGCTCGTGACACTCTTAGGCCCTTCCGGTTGCGGAAAGACGACAACTCTTAGAATGGTCGCCGGTTTCGAACTGCCGAGTGAAGGAAAGATATATATCGGAAACGAGGATGTGACGATGCTTCCTCCGAACAAGAGGAATACGGCTACGATGTTCCAGTCCTATGGCCTATTTCCCCATATGACGGTTTTCGATAATGTCGCCTATGGCCTGAGGCTTAGAAAGGTTGATGAGAAAGAGATCAAGGAAAGGGTAGAAGAGATGCTGAAACTCCTTGGCCTCGAGGGGTATGGGGACAGGGCTCCAAGTAAACTCTCAGGAGGACAGCAGCAGAGGGTTGCACTCGCCCGTACCCTTATTGTAGCCCCTCAGGTTCTTCTGTTCGATGAGCCGCTTTCGAACCTCGATGCACTTTTAAGAGAGCAGATGAGGGTTGAGATCAAGAAGATTCAGAAGAGTCTCGGGATAACCGCGATCTACGTTACACATGACAGGGTAGAGGCTATGAGCCTTTCAGACAGGGTCATAGTGATGAAGGACGGATTCGTACGCCAGATCGGAAAGCCCAGCGAGATATACGAGGAACCCAATTCGCGCTTTGTAGCAGGATTCGTAGGAAAGGCCGCATTCTTCCCAGTCAAGGTCACAAGCGAAAATGATGGCAAGTTCAAGACCATTCTCGATGGAAGGGAAGTTGATGTTCATAGTGCCGCACCCGATGTGAAGGCAGGCGATGATGCCGTGATCATGGCTCGCCCTGAGAGCCTCCGCCTTGTCGATAAGGGTGAAGGCAAGTTCGATGCCAAGGTAAAGCTGAACGTATATCTTGGCAACAGCATTGAGACTTTCCTTGAGACCGATTTCGGAGAGGTCCTTGTTGAGATTGATGACCCGAAGGTTAAGAAGGTCTATGAGGAGGGACAGGAGGTCTCTGTTGATTTCGATCCTGGAAGGGTACGTCTTCTCGGGGTCTCCGAAGAATAAGATCAATCCCCTTGGCTTGGCTGAGGGGACTTCTTTTTGTCCCATAAAATCTGTATAGTTGATTATCAGAAAATTTGGAGGAAGATGGTGGCACTAGCTAATCATGATTCAGTTGTAGTACTTGATTTCGGAGCCCAGTACAGCCAGCTTATCGCCCGCCGTGTCAGGGAGTGCGGGGTATACTCGCAGATCGTTCCATTCAATACACCTGCCGACGAGATAAAAAAGATGAACGTGAAGGGCATAATCTTTTCTGGCGGTCCTGCGTCTGTTAAAACTCCGGGCTCTCCACGTCCGGATGAAAAGATTTTTTCTCTTGGCGTACCAATACTTGGAATATGTTACGGACTGCAGGTAATGTCGCTGATGCTCGGAGGCTCTGTCGATTGTCCGGAGAAGAAGGAATACGGACTTGCTAATATCAACATAGAGAAGGCATCTGCACTTTTAAAAGGAGTTCCTCAGAACAGTCAGGTATGGATGAGCCACGGCGACTCTGTTGAAAAGATGGCACCTGGGTTCACCCTGGTTGCAAATACTCCTAACTGCCCTTATACGGTAGTTGAAGATTCGGCGAGGAGATTCTATGGCGTTCAGTTCCATCCTGAGGTCGTGCATTCGCTTGATGGAACGCGGATGATAAGAAACTTCGTCCTCGATATCTGCTCCTGCAAGGCAGACTGGAACATGGGATCTTTCATTAATGATGCTATTGAGGATATAAGGAAGACCGTAGGAGACAGAAGGGTTCTCTGCGGGCTTTCAGGAGGGGTTGACTCATCCGTTGCCGCAGTGCTCATACATAAGGCAATAGGAGATCAGCTCGTATGTGTCTTTGTAAACAACGGAATGCTCAGAAAGAACGAGGCTGAAAATGTCCTTGATCTCTTTGGAAAGAATTTCAATATGAATCTTCATTACGCAGATGCCGAGAAAGACTTTCTTGATGCATTGAAAGGGGTGACAGAGCCCGAGGCGAAGAGAAAGATAATAGGAAAACTCTTTGTCGATACTTTCTATTCAGAGGCAAGAAAATGCGGGGAGATATCTTTCCTTGCCCAAGGAACGCTGTACCCAGATGTGATTGAATCCAGAAGCGCGTTCGGAGGACCTTCTAGCACAATTAAGAGCCACCATAACGTAGGAGGCCTTCCTGAAGACCTCAAATGGCAGCTTCTTGAGCCGCTTAAAGAGCTATTCAAGGATGAGGTCAGGGCTCTAGGAAAGGAACTTGGGCTCCCGGATGAGCTTGTCAAACGTCACCCATTCCCCGGCCCAGGTCTCGGGGTAAGATGTATCGGAGAGGTTACAAAAGAGAGACTCGATACGCTTCGTGACATGGATGCAATCTTTATAGAAGAGATAAGGAAAGCAGGATTATATGACAAGATATGGCAGGCCCTTGCAGATCTTCTGCCTGTAAAGAGTGTAGGTGTGCAGGGGGATGAGAGAACATATCGTGAGGTATGTACGCTCCGTGCGGTAACAAGCGAGGATGCAATGACTGCTGACTGGTACAGAATGCCGTACGATGTGATGCAGAGATGTGCATCCCGCATCTGTAACGAAGTCAAAGGAGTCAACAGAGTACTCTATGATATTACGAGTAAACCACCAGGAACGATAGAGTGGGAGTGATTCCAATTTGTCTATAATAAGAAAATCGTTGTAATACAATGACTTGTATTATGACGATTTTCTGTTTTATGTCAGTTATCACTATTATTTCAGATTTTTCCTGCCAAATTCCTACCAGCTGAAAACCTTTAAATCTGGTATATGTATTATCTGTATTATCTAAGTCCTATTTTTATCTTTTATGACTAAAGGATTTAGTTTATTGGCCTATCTATCTTTTCAAATGGATGAGACCCGGAATTCATTAGACATATAAGAATACTCTTAGTTCTTTAAATTATACCTTAATCATAGCGTCAGGAATCCATA
>CALXKU010000001.1 GCA_944389025.1 uncultured Spirochaetaceae bacterium | reverse complement strand
TCTTGCCATGAAGCTTTCCGTAGTTCTCACCCTTCCCCAGCTCCTCCTTCGTCAACGAGCTCAGATAGTACCACATCATCTCCCTGAGGTATTTCCCGCTCCTCCTCTGCATCTCGATGTTGAAGCGGTTCTGCTTTCTTACAGGAGTGACGCGCTTCCAGCACGTATCAATATTCTCGAAGCTCAATAACCTGACAGACATCTCAACCGATCCTGAGTACGCAGCAATCTGCGGTTACACGGACGATGGGATTGACAATTACTTTGCCCCATACATGGAGAAATACTTCTCAGATAACGGTATTTTGGATGATGAGGAAAAGAAAGCTTTCAGGACCCGCATGAAGGAGTTCTATGACGGCTACCGCTTCTCAGAAGATAGCGATGTAACGCTTTACAACCCTGTATCTATTGGAAGATTCTTCATAGGAGGATGCCGCTTTAAGAACTACTGGGTGGAGACAGGCAGCCAGAGCATCGTCAACGAGATGATTGAAAAGCATAGGGACCTCTTCAGGGACAAGGACGAGTTCGATGTCGGAGATGTGAACATACAGTTTGAAGTCAGCAGACTATTCAAAAGTCCCTCGGAGAAGATCATCTACGCCTACCTCATGCAGGCCGGATACCTCACGATAAAAGAGAAGAGGGAGGGAAGGAGCTACCTCTGCTATCCGAACGAGGAAGTGAGGGACACGATGAACTCGGCGGTCCTTGCGGCATCCTACGGGATTGACGTTCTTCCGGATGAGATCGTCGTTCTTAGGGACTATTTCGTCCGAGAGAACACTGGGGCCATAATAGAGAAGCTCAAGGCGATATACCGCACGTTCCCCTATCACATGAGTGTTGAGAAGGAAAGGCTGTATCATGCGATATTGCACACTCTTCTCATCGCGGTGAGGCTGGATGCGAGGGCGGAAGAGCCAAGTGCAATGGGAAGAGCGGATGAGGAGGTTATGGTAAGCGGAAACATCGCCTACATAATCGAACTCAAACTGGATAAGAGTGCGGAAGAGGCACTTAAACAGATAAAAGAGAAAAAGTACTATGAAAAGTATGAGAAGGAAGGAAACAAGCTCCATCTTCTTGGTATAAACTTCTCATCAAATGAAAGAAACATAACAGAGTGGAAGGAAGAGATATTAAGCTGAGCTCTTCCCCAATCTGATACAAAAACGATTGATTCATGCTATAATCCGAAATATGGATGAGAAATTGAAAGAAATCATAATAGATAAGAGTTCGCTTGAATGGATAGTAAGATCGAACGGCTTATATATCGATAAGACGAAATACATCCTCTCCCTTATAAGAAGAGGCACCTATTTCTTTCTCTCCCGACCTAGAAGATTTGGAAAGAGTCTATTAATAGACACCCTTGAGAACATATTCAAAGGGAACAGGGAACTCTTCAAAGGGACACACATCTACGACAACTACGATTTCGAGGAGCATCCAGTAATACGCTTCAGCATGAATGATCTCCGCGCTTCTTCAAACAAAGTGAATATAAGGCTTCTTTTAGACTTTGTAATGAAATGGGCCTCATATTTCCATGTTGAAGACATGATTGACACATCCACAGAGGAGCCTTTCTATTATTTCTCAAATCTATTGAGAGCCGTATGCAAGAAAACTGGTAAAAAGGTAGTTGTTCTGATAGATGAGTATGACTACCCACTGATGCAGAGTGTCAAGGAAAAAGAAAAGTTCGAAGCGATGAGGGACATGCTTCAGGCGTTTTATGAGACGCTAAAGGTAGAAGAGAACTCTCTAAGGTTCTGCTTTCTTACAGGAGTGACACGGTTTCAGCATGTTTCAATCTTTTCAAAACTGAACAACCTCATTAATATCTCCACGGATCCAGAGTATGCCGCAATCTGCGGATACACGGACGATGAGATAGACCACTACTTTGCCCCGTACATGGAGAAGTACTTCTCTGATAACGGTATTTTGGATGATGAGGAAAAGAAAGCTTTCAGGACCCGCATGAAGGAGTTCTACGACGGCTACCGCTTCTCAGAAGATAGCGATGTAACGCTTTACAACCCTGTATCTATTGGAAGATTCTTCATAGGAGGATGCCGCTTTAAGAACTACTGGGTGGAGACAGGCAGCCAGAGCATCGTCAACGAGATGATTGAAAAGCATAGGGACCTCTTCAGGGACAAGGACGAGTTCGATGTCGGAGATGTGAACATACAGTTTGAAGTCAGCAGACTATTCAAAAGTCCCTCGGAGAAGATCATCTACGCCTACCTCATGCAGGCCGGATACCTCACGATAAAAGAGAAGAGGGAGGGAAGGAGCTACCTCTGCTATCCGAACGAGGAAGTGAGGGACACGATGAACTCGGCGGTCCTTGCGGCATCCTACGGGATTGACGTTCTTCCGGATGAGATCGTCGTTCTTAGGGACTATTTCGTCCGAGAGAACACTGGGGCCATAATAGAGAAGCTCAAGGCGATATACCGCACGTTCCCCTATCACATGAGTGTTGAGAAGGAAAGGCTGTATCATGCGATATTGCACACTCTTCTCATCGCGGTGAGGCTGGATGCGAGGGCGGAAGAGCCAAGTGCAATGGGAAGAGCGGATGAGGAGGTTATGGTAAGCAGAAACATCGCCTACATAATCGAACTCAAACTGGATAAGAGTGCGGAAGAGGCACTTAATCAGATAAAAGAGAAAAAGTACTATGAAAAGTATGAGAAGGAAGGAAACAAGATCCATCTTCTCGGTATAAACTTCTCATCAAATGAAAGAAACATAACAGAGTGGAAGGAAGAGGTGCTTACACTCTGATAACCTCCAGGGAATATGCTATTTTGATAACATGGATGAGAAACTGAAATACATAGCAACGGATTCGAAGTCATTCAGAGAGCTTATAGAGGGCGGATATCTTTATATCGATAAGACGGAGTACCTGTATAAGTAAGGAGCGGACTTATCTACATAATAGAGCTAAAGCTCGACAGAAGTGCAGAAGAGGCACTTAAACAGATAAAAGAGAAGAAGTACTACGAGAAGTATGCAAAGGAAGGTGCTGTCATTCATCTTCTCGGGATAAACTTCTCATCTGCTGAGAGGAACGTAACAGAGTGGAAAGAGGAAATCATCCAGCCCTGATTATCTTAAAATCATCTTGTGAGAAAACATTAAATTCCTTATATTTCTCATCATGTTAGAAAAAATAGAGGATCTTGACGGCTTTTTCCTCTCATACATGCCCTCCTCAGGCAGAACAGGGGAAGTAAGGGATACAAGGCTTGAGAGGATGGAATGCCTTTTAAGAGGGCTCGGCAATCCGGAAAGATGCTATAAGACGATACATCTTGCAGGTAGCAAGGGAAAGGGAACGACTGCCACCATTCTCTCAAAAGCGATAGCAAGCACTCATAAATGCGGGCTTTACCGTTCTCCGCATGTATACGATCTGAGAGAAAGATTCACAATTGCAGGAGAGTTTCTCAGTGACAGGGAATACTTGGACGCCGCCCTACTCCTTTCATCAAAAATCTCAGACCTTGATTTCAAGCCTACCACATTCGAACTTTATACGGCTTACGCCTATCTGCTTTTTAAATCCGCAGGATGCGAATATGCCGTTATAGAAACAGGCCTTGGAGGCAGACTTGATGCAACTAACACCATTGACAGCATCATGGAAATCCTCCTTCCAATTGAAAAGGAGCACACGGAGATTCTTGGAGATACGATTGAGAAAATCTCAATAGAAAAGAGCAAAATAATAAAGAGGAACAGTACCGTCATCGTAAGCGATGTCGATCCCGTCGCCCTTCGCGTATTTGAAAACGAGGCGAGAGAGAAATCATGCGATCTTTTCTCCTTTTGTAAGGACATTAAGAACTTCAGACACAGGGAAGAGAAAGATCATAGCCTGACATGCTTCTCCATTGACGGGAGGGTCTTTGATTTCAGAACCGCACTAAGAACGGCCGAAATCGGTAAGAATTTCGCAACAGCGACACTTGCGCTCTCTCGTCTCGGGCTGTTAAGCGATGATGCGATAAAGGCGATGGAAAAAGTGAAAATAGAGGGAAGGTTCGAGGAAAGGAGAGTGGATGGGAAAACCATCGTACTTGATGTTGCTCATACCCCACACAGCATCCTGAATCTCATTTCGACATTCTCCCTTCTATACGGGGAAAGGAAATCAGTGCTGATATTCTCCACTGTTTCCGGAAAAGATTATAAATCCATGCTTTCCTCTCTCCTACCCCATTTTAACAAGGTCATAATAACTCGAGCAGGTACATTCAAGCCCAGTGATCCAGAGGGGATCTACGCGGAGGCGATGCGTTTAAAGAGGAAGGAAGACGAGGTATATCTCATAAAAGATGAGAAGACGGCCTTTGATCTTGCCTTAAAACTTGGCGATACTGTCCTGATTACAGGATCCTTCTATCTTGTTGGGGAATATGGAGGAAAAGATGCTCAATTATAAGGAAGTGGAGTTGCTACTCTCGGAAATCCCGTTCCAGGACAGCTACATACAGGATATAAGGGAGAGCGACTATCATAGCTTTACCATTTCGTTTTTCAACAGAACAGAGAAGGCATTCAATGTCTATTTCGAAATCGCAACTCCAACCTCCCATTTCTCAATGACCGAAAAGAGCAGGAAAAAGAGTGCCAAGATGCAACGCTTCACACAGTTCCTGAAATCACGCCTGATAGGCTCAAGGATTGTTGAGGTGCATCAATTCAAATGGGACAGGGCTTTCTATTTCCGCCTGATCAAGGCAGAAAAGACTTTCTACATCATTTTTCGCTTCTATTCCGGACCGGGGGCAAACATCATCGTATATGACGAGGATATGAGAATCGAGGATGTCATGTTCCGTCGCCCTAAAAGGGGTGAAGTAAGCGGAGAGACACTTGTTCTCGAAGAGAGGGAGAGCCCACCTGAGAAGGAATTCACCGTTCGCCAACATCCTGCGGATATCCCTTTCAACGAATACATCGATAACTACTATGAGAGTATAAGAAAAGATGAGAACATCGAAGCTCTAAGAGAGGAAATCGAGAGGGCGAGGGATAAGGAGCTTTCGGATATAGAGCGCAGCATAAGACGAGCGGAGGATAAGATTAGGGCTACAAAGGACTATGAGGCAAGGAAGAAGTGCGCGGATCTCCTCTCATCGAACCTTTATCTCGTAAGAAAGGGGATGAAGGAGATAGAAGTCCAGGACTATGAGAATGACGGCATCATGGTCATCCCTCTGCGTCCAGATCTCGATGCGAGAGAGAATCTCGAGAACTATTACAAAAGCTATCAGAAGGATAAGAAGAGTCATAATCTTGCACTGAGTGAGCTGGAAGAAGAGAAGAAAAGACTTGAGGAGAGAGCCGCTTATTATGAGGCCCTCCTCTCCTCTTCCGATCTGAAAAAGATGAGGGGGCTATCAGAAGAGAACAAGAGAAAGGAAAGGGAGAAAAAGAAATACCATGGCCCCTCATTCATCACTGATTCATACACCCTCATAGTGGGACGAAACAGCAAAGAAAACGATGAAATTCTCCGCCATGATGCGAAAGGAAACGACCTCTGGATCCACGTAAGGGATTTTTCCGGCGGTTATGTGATAATAAAGAACCAGAAAGGAAAAGAGATTCCTTTTTCGGTAATACTAGATGGGGCGCATCTTGCGCTTCATTATTCCAAAGCAAAGGATGAAAAGAGCGCGGATCTTTATTATACTTATGTAAAATATCTTAGGCGTGCAAAGGATTCAAAGCAGGGACTTGTTCTTCCCACGCAGGAGAAGAACCTGTTTTTAAGGGTCGAGGAAGAGAGGATGAAAAGAGTGCTCGCCTCAAAGGTGGACTGATGATAAAAGATACAGAAATTGAGAAACTCATAGTTGACGGGAAAAAGAAAACCGCGATCAGAATCGGGGAAAAGGAGGAAAGCCTCCCATCCCATATCTTCCAAGGGGAGAAGCTTGACAGCCTTATAATTCAGGATGGCCATGTCAGGAAGGTAAGATACGAGGCCATTCATTACGAGGGTGAGAAGAGATACGTTTATTTTGATGACATGGATCTCTACAGCCTCGAGCATCTTTTCACGACACACAGGAAAAATGCACTAAACATCGTTAGGAATATCGCAATCGGACTTGAGAGCGCAGATAAGGATTTTCTCAACCTTGAGACAGGGGTTTTCCCACTTTACAGAATATTCATATTCGGTGATGACGGAGCTTTTCTCCTCTCCCCTGATATCGGGGATGTCATCAGTCTGCTCAGGACACCTGAGGAGAGGATGAGCGAGGTTAACGCACTAATAAGAAGGGACAGCGAGGATAACTACCGCCTCATAGCGGAGATGGGAGAACTGCTTTATTATGCAGCATCAGGAGAGCTGCCATATATTTCTGATGATGTGAGGAAATATAAATATCGGGAATTTTCTCTTCAGTCCGCACTCGCACTTCTCTCGGAGAGCCTTGAAGATAAGACGCTGGGATTCATCAATCTCATTCTGCATGCAAAAAGGCAGGAGATGAGGGACATAATGGGCAACAACAGCCCGGCAAAAGCCCTTTCCTGGTTCATAACGAGATCCGAGACGCTTGAATGGAATCTTGAAGAGAGGAATGAGTGTGACAGAAAAAAAATCACAGAAAGCGATGAGTTCAGACTATTCAGCGAGAAAGCGTACTCTGGTGCGAAAAGAAACACGTTCTTCCGAAAGAAAGGAACAATCATTATAATTTCCCTCGTAGTCGCCATTTTCGTAGGAACATTCCTCTATGATTACATCTCAAACCTACTCGAGCCCCCTATCTCAGCCGGTCTTGACCAGGAGGGGGTCATAATGAGTTTCTATGACGGACAGAACCGCCTTATAGTCGATGACATGATGTCCGCTGTCAAAGGTGCTGATGTCCCTCAGGAGATGGAGGTGATGAACCTCTTCGTTACAAGCAGGATGAGGATGGCTTACGAGGCGATAAACCCGGTAGTAAGCGCTCCAAAATGGCTTGAAGAGGGCTCTCCGGACCTTCCTATGGGCTACACGGTATACGGTGTGACGGATATCAGGATGGAGAGAGCTGATGAGGATACCGTTGTAGCGTACTCCACCTGGTATACCCCGTATGCGGAAGACGGAGAGACTGAGAACGATGGAACCGATACGACGAACCCGACCTACTCCATCGTCTTTGTAAAAGAAGTGACGCAGGTGTTCGATTTCGAATGGAATGACCGCGGATGGTGGAACATTACGGGGGCCGAGATCACAAGCTTTGATCAGGTTGACGAGATCAGGATTGACTACATCAGTCCATCGGGAATCCAGAATCCCTGACAAGTTTTCTAACCCCGTCATAGTCATCGGGAGAGAACCAGTTCACATTTCTGAATGAGCGGAAGAATGTCATCTGCCGCTTAGCATACTGCCTTGTTGAAACTATTATCCTATCCCTTATCTCACTGAGAGTGAGGCCAGGAATGAAGAACTCCTTGTAGCCTATGGCCTGCATTGCGGGCCATGATGGGGAGGCCCCCATCTTCTTAAGCCTATCAATCTCATCCATAAGGCCTGAGCTGAACATCTGGTCAACCCTCTGCTCTATCCTCTTATCAAGGACAGTCTTATCAAGATGGAGCCCTATGATCAGGGGATCGAGACTTGCTCTGACTTCTGTGTTGACTTTAAAAGAAGAGAGCGGCTTACCACTTTGCATGTACACCTCGATTGCCCGGCTTATACGGTAGATGTCGTTAGCATTTATCCTTTCTGCTGAGAGCGGATCAATGATCTTAAGATACTCATACGCCCATGTCCTACCCTTTTGCTCAATCTCCGCTCTTACCCTCTCCCTGACCGCAGGATCGGCCTCAGGTGTTGATGCAACTCCATAGAGGAACTGGCGGAAATAATAGGCGGTTCCACCAGTTAAAAGAGCTACGTTACCCCGAGCCTCGATCTCATCTAGAAGCGGCTCGGCCATGTTGCAGTAAGTACCTACGGTGAACTGTTCCGTAGGCTCAAGGATATCTATAAGATGATGTCTTATCTGGGAAAGTGTGAATTTATCAGGCTTAGCGGATGCGATATCCAGGTGCTTATAAACCTGTACGCTATCAGAATTCACAATCTCATAATGATTGCTGAAAAGTGCAATGGTCATGGCGGTCTTTCCAACCGCCGTAGGACCGAAAAGCACGATGAACTTCTTCTTATTCACCCTTTGTGTATTTGATTTCCCCCTTGAGGGCCTTATCGAGGACGCGGGAGACTATCTTGTCCCCTTCCTTCTCAATCTCATCCTTGACATCCGTAGAGGCATAGATATTAGCTTCCTTAATCGCCACGCATGTCATCTCATAAACGTTCTGTTCGTTATCAATCAAGCTATCGAGTGGAATCACGTGAAACTCCTTATATGAACTCTATCAATATAATTGATTATCGCAGTTATGTCGATATCTCAGTTTTTCTTTTTTTTCTCTACTTCCCTAACTATGATCTCGGTAATCTCCTCCGGTCTCCTATAATCCGTGTCGATTACGAGATCCGCTACCTTTTCATACTCGTTGTTCTCTATGCCGTAGATTCTCCTGTAGCGTGCACTGTCCCTCTCATCGCGGGCCTTAGTCTCTTTGAACCTCTCTTCAAAAGAGCCCCCTTCCCTCTTATAGACCCTTTCCGCTCTGGTTTTCTCACTGGCCTTGAGATAGACCTTCAGATCGGCCTTCTCGAGCATCCAGATCGCAAGACGGGAACCAAGAACGCAGTCTTTTTCTGCCATTGCCATCTCTGTCTGGCGCCTGTCCAGCTCCCTGTCTATGGAATCATCAGATTCAGCCATTTTGCAGAATGTCCAGAAATCCACACCACGCTCCTCTGCCATCTGACGGAATGTGAAGTTTATCATCTTATAACCGAGCTTTTCTGCAAGCATCTTCGAAACCGTGGTGTTACCGCAACCGCTCTTACTGGAAATCGCAATTCTCATTCTATGTTCCTCACCTGCTCCCTTATGTTCTCAATGCTGTCCTTCATCCTGACAGTCATGCTGGAAATCTCAGCCATGCTGCTCTTGCTGGCAATGGTATTGGTCTCCCTGTTCATCTCCTGACAAAGGAAATCGAGCTTCTTTCCTACCGCGCCTTGGCTCTCAAGAAGACTGAAATACTCCTTCATGTGCACGTCCAGCCTCTTAAGCTCCTCGTTTATGGAGTACTTCACCATCATCAGCGTTACTTCCTGGGTAAGGCGGTCGCTGTCTATCTCCTTATCCATCAGAAGCTCATTGTAGCGCGAAGTGAAGAGATTCTTGAAATACTCCCCTATCTCTTCGCTTTTGGAAGCGATATAGTCAAGACTTTCCTTAAACTCGGTACCAAGGCGAAGAAGATCGTCATGCGTTCCCTTTCCCTCTCTCTCCTTTGCAATGGAAAGCATGCTAAGGGCATCGGAGAGTGCCGCGTCAAGACCTGCCTTGTACTCCTCTGCCTCCTCTCCATGCAAAAGAGTAAGGACACCGTCTGCCCCGATATAATCGGAGAAGGATGGATCAAGGCCTGTCATGTCCTTGATTTTCAGAAACGCTTTCGCATACTCTGCTAGGACCGCGGAATCTACGGAAACATCTATTTTAGCCTCAAGCACTTTAAGACGGACCGAGAGATCGAGGTGTCCGCGCGATGCCACCTTCCTGATTTCGGAATCTATATAGCTCTCAAAAGGTGAGAGCATGTAGCTTATATTGTGCTGTATCTCAAGATAACGGCTGTTATAGCTCTTGATCTCCACCTCAAGAAGATACGAGTCATCCCTGTAGACCCCGTAGCCGTAACCGGTCATGCTTCTCATGCCTTCTCCTCCCCTCTCAGCTCGATCTCAAAAACGATATCATCGGCTGTGATATAATCCATGATATCATCGATGCTTTTAATATCAACCACTGCTGATATCCTCTTGACCACAGGTGAAAATATCACCCTGTCAAGCGCTTTCTTGAATCTCTTCTCCTCTTCCCTCCCCTTTGAGAGCAGGAATACCACATCCGCATTCTGGAAAGCGGTTGCAAGAGAGTGCATGTCGGAATAAGTATCGAAAGAGAATATCACATATACCTTGAGATGCCCTCCCTTGTGGTTGATAATGCTCCTTATCTCCCTGGCATCATGAACGAGGTAGTACGTATCGTTCTCAAGCTTTACATCCCTGAGCCTCTCAAGGGGAATTGAGTACTCCTTTGCAATAGCATATGCGATAGCCGCCGTATCGGGATCCGGATAATAAAACACCCTTGAGGGATCATAGGCATCACTATATAGTCCCTCTCCAAGAGAGCGTATGTTCTCCCCGTAGATAATAGCACCGTCAACCTTTTCCAAGGATGATGATAGAAAGAGCTTCGTTCCATCCTCCTCGTAATCTGAAGAGTCGGCAATCACCCCATCCTCATTTTCCAAAGAGAGCGATTTTATAAGAGATGTGATTCTTTTTTTTCTGAGTTTTGAATAGACCTTCATGCTTTTATACAAAAAACAGCCCCGTTAGAGGCTGATTAAAACGAAAGACAAGAATCTTACTTTGAGAGCTTTGCGTTGCAGCTCTTGCAGACCTTGACCTTAGCTCCGTCGATTTCCCTTTCGTAAAGGCACTTGATTGCAGTTCTCTTGCAGACAGGGCATTCTGCTCTTCCGTTATTGAACTGATCGCGGATTCCTGTTCCTCTATGCGCTTTGGACATTCTTTTCTCCTAATTAGAATTTTCTACCATGAAAATATATCAAATTGAATTACCAGTAGTCAATATGAGAATAGGCTATATTCTTTTGCTTAAATTTGCTATTTATTTACACATGCAAAACAGGCTGTTATTCATAACCAGTGCGATATTGATGGTCGTACTTGGAACATCCGATGCTCTGAGAGGCATCTTCTCCCCACTCTTTCTCAACTCGTTCGGTTTCAGTGAGAGCGAGGTTGGTCTCATAGTATCCGCATCTTATCTTGGCAACCTCGTATTCCTTCTTCTCGGAGGAGTCATAATCGACAGGGTCGGAATCACGAAAAGCATGCTCACTTTTGCAATTCTGATGATGCTCTCCCTCCTTCTCCTGCTTTTCGGGTATGTCTATGCGATTCTGGTTGCGGGATTCTTCCTGACACTGGGGTTATCAACGCTACTGAATACTACGATAAACATCGCATCGGACAGTTTCAGTAGCAGAGGCAGCCTCGTCTATCTCAACGTGCTATTCTTCATACAGGGGATTGGAACATCGGGCTCCCAGTTCCTCCTCTCACCCTACTCGGAAAGCACTGCGGTGTGGAATGCAACTCTCATAGTCCTTGCAGCTGTGCTGATTCCTGTCCTGATAATGCTTTCAAGAACAAGGGTGAAAGGCAGAGAAAATGCCCGCATAATAACGGAGGGTGAAGGGGAAACGGACTATACGGCGCTGCTTTTCCTCGTACTCACACTCTCATTCTATACGATAGCCGAGCATGGGGTGACGAATTACATCATAAGCTATGGTCTTAGCCTTGGAAGAGCGAGCTCTGAAATGGGACGTTATCTTGCACTCTATTCGCTGGGAATAATGAGTGGGCGCCTTATCCTGGGTGCAATCATCGAGAGGGTCGGTACGAGGAGAATGGTTCTCATATCCCTTGCTGTGGGAACGCTTTCCTTCTTCCTGATTTTCTTTTTCTCCGCCCTCCCTCTCACTCTCCTTGCCGGCTTTGCCATATCAACGCTATATCCGACCCTTGTAGCGCTTTCAAGAAAATACGCCTCCCCTTCCCACAGCTCAAGGATAACGACCATCGTCGTAAGCCTTGCAAGCATATTCGACATTATATTCAATTTCTCTTTCGGCTTCATAATCGAGAGTGCTGGATTTAATATTAGCATGAGACTGCTACCTTTAATGATGGTTCTCGCAATGGTCTCGATACTGCCTCTGATGAAGGGGAAAAGGGCTTGAAAAAGGACCATACCCGGCAAGGTATGGCCCAAACATATTCTGGAAGATCCTATGAAAAACTTCACTCGTTTTCCTGTCGTTCTGTTTCAACTTCCTCTTTTATCTTTGCATCCTCTATCTTTGCCCCTCTCTCAGGATTTTTCTCTCTTCTCATCTTTTCCTCTTCAGAATTCTTTTTGGAAAATGAGAAATAGAGCGTGAATCCCAGCATCACGAAAGAAGAGATTAGAAGCGCTCTTCCCAGAGAGAACAGCACTGCTCCCGTATGGATCGACTCGGTGCTTATGTATCTAATCGAATAAGAGAACAGCCCGTGTCCGTAATGATAGCTTACAGGATTCGTGCTCATGTCGATTCCAAAGGCGATCAGGGCGATTGACGCGATGAAAAGGATTATCGTTATTATCATGCTGATAAGCGTATGTCTGTTCATTCTTTCCTCCTATCTGAAACGTAATGTAAGACATAAGTGCGATTTGGGAAACAGACTTCAATAAAACTTGACAATTCTTCAAGAAACGCAGACAGTACTCTCTTTTTTCCACCAAAAAGCAAAAAAGCCATGCTATGATGAGAGTAGAGTGTGATGGAGATATCATCACGAGACTCTGATACCTCCTTGCACCAATGCTAACAATTGGAGGTAAAGATATTTACATGAAAAATCTGTTTTTCCTACTTTCATTCCTTACTGCCGCCTCAGCATTTCTTTTTGCCCTGTACCTTTATCTCTGGGTGAAAAGGCAGAGGATCGAAAATGAAGAGATCATCAGGGTCTCAACATTGATAAAGGAGGGTGCTGAGACCTTCATGAAGAGGGAATATCTGCTGCTTGCCCGCTTCTCAGCAGCAGTTGCGCTCCTTATACTGATAATTCTTCCAAAGCCAATATGGCAAGGCTCAGTCATAAATAACATCGCAATGGTCATCAGCTACATCGCGGGTACCGTTTTAAGCGCCATAGCAGGCAAGATCGGAATAATGGTCGCAACCCTTTCCAACGGAAGGACGGCAGAGGCTGCGGAGCGCAGTCTGAAAGACGCCTTCCTTGTAGGCTTCCGTGGTGGTGCTGTCATGGGTCTGCTCGTCGTCGGCTGCTCATTATTGGGCGTTGCCGCAGTGCTGATGGTCTCTGGGGACACGAGCATACTGCTCGGCTTCTCATTCGGGGCAAGCTCACTTGCTCTCTTTGCGAAAGCCGGAGGAGGAATATTTACGAAGACGGCGGATGTGGCTGCGGACCTTACGGGAAAGGTGGAGCTTGGGATTGCAGAGGATGATCCGAGAAACCCTGCTGTGATTGCGGACAATGTAGGCGACAATGTGGGAGATGTCGCAGGAATGGGTGCGGACCTCTTCGATTCCAACGTTGCGGCGATGACGTCAGCCCTGGTCATCGCATCCTCCCTCTCAGGGAGCGCATACCTTGCGCTTGAAATGGTATTCTGCTACGCGATCCTCGGACTTCTCGCATCAATTATAGGAATTGCAACAGCAAAAGTCGGAAAGGATGGAAACCCTACAAGGGCACTCAACAGCTCGACATATGTGACAACAGCGATCTTTTTAATCCTTACAGCTCTTGCAACAGCTTTCATCGAAGGCTTTTCCTGGCGGATATGGGCCTCCTCCGCCACAGGGCTGATTGTTGGTTTGATAATCGGCCTCACGACGGACTATTTCACCGACGACACAAAACCGATTGTAAGAAAGGTTGCTCATGCATCCTCCTCAGGTCCGGCATTCACAATACTATCGGGCACTTCCTACGGTTTCATTTCAGCCTTTCCTGCAATGGCGGGAATAGCGCTATCGGCACTGATATCGTATAAGCTTTGCGAACCAATCGGAGAGGGTTATGCGCTATTCGGCATAGCCATGTCCGCGGTTGGAATGCTTTCCATAGTCGGCATGATAATCTCAAACGACGCATACGGGCCTGTAGTAGATAATGCAAGGGGACTGGCGGAGATGGGAGGACTAGGAGAGGATACGATCAGGATTGCCGATGAGCTTGATAGCGCGGGCAACACTGTAAAAGCTGTTACGAAAGGCTTTTCAATAGGAGCGGCAGGACTGACTGTAATATCACTGTTGGGGGCCTTCATGGCAGAGACGAACGAGGTTCTGCTTTCGCTTGGAAGAGAGATCATCACAGGCTTTGACATAATGAGCCCGACGGTATTCTTCGGCGTCCTTGTCGGTGCTGCGGTTCCCGCCCTTTTCTCTGCAATGCTGATTCTGGGTGTGGACAGGAATGCGGAAAGGATGGTCAGCGAGATTCACAGGCAGTTCAATACGATAGCAGGCCTCAAAGAGGGTCTTGCCTCACCCGATTACTCGAAGTGCATCGACATTGCTACCAGAGGAGCTCTGCGCGAGCTCATTCCAGCCGGTCTCGTCGCCATACTCGCAACACTCGTCGTCGGCTTCATCGGTGGACCGTCCGCAATAGCGGGATTCCTTCTGGGAAACATCGTAAGCGGCCTTCTTCTGGCACTGTTCATGTCGAACTCAGGTGGACTATGGGACAATTCGAAAAAATATGTTGAAAGCGGCAATGAAGGGGGAAAGGGAAGTGATGCCCATAAGGCTGCAGTGATCGGAGATACTGTCGGCGATCCTTATAAGGATACCGCAGGACCTTCAATCAACACCCAGATCACTGTAGTCTCTCTCGTATCCAGCCTTTGCAGCACACTTTTCGTCACATTCTCCCTGTTCGCTTAAGCTCTCTTTTCTCCCTTCTTCAAAGCAAGGGAGATTAGACGGTCATGGAAATCGACTTCATCCATCTCGATTGCTGAGATTGAGAATCCTACAGCCTCCGTGCTCTGAAGAACGTCCACGAGGCTGTAATATTTCATGTATATCTTCCCCTCAGAATAGAAACTGTCCACAAGGGTCTTTTCCCCGACAGAAGGGGCAATGGCCTCGGGAAAGCTTATATAGAGCAGTCCCCCGTCAGAAAGAGAATCATAAGAGTCGAATAAAAATGTTGTAAGCTCCCTCACGCTTAGACTCTGAATGTAAAGCGGCGCGGCTATCACGGAGTACTTACCGCATATTGAATCAACGCATTCGATTGAGGTAACCATCAGCGAACGCTCATAGCCTTCCCCACCCTCATAGCTGTAAAGGGGTCCATCATATCCGAGATTCCTGTAAAACGGCGCAAGAGCGGCTGCAAACGGTCCTACGAGAAGAATGCTTTCCTGGCTTTCAGCATAGCTAAGAAACGATCCCGCATGGCGCAGCGCCCTGCTGTTCTTTCTCATCCAAGTTATCAAATCCATAGTGTGATTATCATCACATAAGGGCGTTGATTGCAATATCGAAGACCTGGTTTATGACCCTCTTCCTGCTCTCTCCCTCAATGAAAGATATGCCCTCCTCATCAAGACCTGCAGCCCAGTTGATGGAAAAACATATGGAGCAAAGCCTTATTCCAAGCTCATGAATAAGGTTAACCTCTGGATTGAGCGTCATACCGACGACATCAGCCCCCCAGCTCCTGTACGCCCTGATCTCCGCCTTGCTCTCAAGACGGGGACCGTTGGTCGTTATATAGGTCAAGGCCGGACTGATTCTGAGATTCTTCTCCACCGATGCCCTGATAGCCTGGAATTTGAGCTCGTCATCAAAGACATCGTTCATCGGCGTATGCTTGAGAGGACGCGCCTTGCCATCGAAAAAAGTGAGGGGACGGCCATAAGTCATATCTATGAAATCAGAGACAAGACCTATGCTTGTAGGAAGAAGGCGCTCAGAAATGGAACCCACGGCATGTGTGGTTATGACCTCTTCCACCTCAAGTGTCTCCAAAAGGGCCGCATTCGCAAGATAGTTTATCAGATGTGGAGCCTCTGTATGCCCCCTCCTGTGTCGCAGAATATAGACGAAGGAACCATCTTCTGCCGCATCCACATCACCATAATCCGTACGATAGGTCCTGACCGGCCTGTTTATGATATCCTCAATGCTTGTTCCTGCGATTATTGCTTTTCTCATAACCCTTCCCGAATAAGAAAATAATAAAATAAGTCAAAAAAGTTTTCAACAAAATTCATTTAATCCCATCCTTAGTTATGATTCCGCTTATAAGGGATGGCTCGATTATGTCGAACGCAGGATAGATCGCCTTGGCCTCAGGAAGTGTAATAGGTTTTCCATCAATGTATATTATCTCGCTTTGGCTCCTATACTCGATTCTGATGTCCTCGTTGTAGGAACTTCTGAGAGAAAAAGCGTAATAAGGAATGCCGTAGTATTTTGCGGCAATGGCGTTCTCAAGAGTTCCTATCTTGTTTGAGATAGAACCGTCGGGAAGATAGGCATCCGATGCACTCATGTAGATATCTATCTTCTTCTCTCTCATGAAAAATGCAGGCATCGCATCGGTTATGAGATATGACTCAACGTTCATCTCAAGCAGTGAGGGCAGCGTCAGCTTCGCCCCCTGAAGGTACGGTCTTGTCTCAGGAACGTACACCCTAACCTTTTTCCCGGCCGCCTCAGCCTTTTTCACGCTCAAAAGGAAGCTGTGCTCCGCAAAACATGTGGTCAGGATACCATAGCCGTCTTTTATCAGGGAACTGCCATAATCGCTCATCCTGTCATACGCATCGTCATAATCCTTGAGGATACTGGATATGACCTCTTCAAGGTCCTCTCCACATTTCACTCTCTCAAGGGCGAGGGAAAGCGTATTCGCCATACTTCTGTTGGTAGGCCGTGTGGAAGATAGGATGCTCACTGCCTCCTCAAGACTCTCACCCCTGTCCCTGGCAAGCAGAAGAGCCTTCAGGGAAAGCTCGAGAGGTCCACCACCCTGCGTCACCATGTCCTTTATCGCCTTTGCAACCTCCTTAACGGAGTGCATTGCGACATATTGCTTACTTAAGGGATAACAGCGTCTGTCAAGGGTATAGAGTACGCCCGAGTCGTACCTTGCTATCTCATCATGTCTGAGTAAAGCCGGAAGCATATTCTGCGTAAACATATCTCAGTATTATACAGAGAGGAGGAAAAAAGCTGAACTAATACAGGAAAAAAACACATAATGAGTTTGACTGATTCAGCACGTAAGATTAAATTTAAAGAAAAACATCAAAAGGAATTTGAAATGGCAAAAAAACTCTTACTCTCAATATTGGCCGTTCTTCTCGCTCTTACAAGTCTAAGTGCAGAAGGGGTCAGGGAAATCGGAGAAAATGAAAGCATAGTCAAAGTCATCAGTATCAACAACTACCCTAACGGATACGATGACCTCGTAGTTCAGAAAGAAGATGGGAGCATAGCAGTCTACCATGTGACGGATGATACTGTTTTTGAGGACATATCCTTTTCTCAGATAGCAAAGGACTCTGTCCTAGTCATAAAGGACTCAGGGATTGCAACGATGAGCATTCCTCCACAGCTTTGTGCTCTCAGCGTGAGGGATATAACACTCGCATCCACTCTTGGTTTCTATGATGTCTCATTCGCAGAACCTGCCGATCTTGCTGTCATTCCGGAGGGTGCTACAGCTTCCCTTCCTTTCGACATGGATGAGCTTGTTCCACGATTCTCATATGCGTATGGATATCTTTCAATGGATAACCTCATGACGCAGAACCTCGTAGTAAGAGGAAATTATTTTGCACGTGGAATCCTTGATGCGATAGACCTCAGGGAGGATATGCTCCTCTCATTCGATGACATGCTGCTCGTAACGGAGGAGTATTTTACGAATGTCTATCAGGCGGGAATTGTCGGAGAGCCAGGAGAGATGGTAACAACGGTTGAGGAAGTTGAGAGCCTCGGTATCCCAGACAACCTCGATGATGAGTTCTCTTACGCCTACGGCTACATCCTTGCTTTCCAGATCATGAGCCAGGGAATAGAACTTGACAGGATCGCTTTCCCGTATGGTATGCTCACAAGGCTTTATAATACCCCTGCCCTTCTTACCACGGAAGAGATGAATAAGGCTGTTGATGATTACATCGCATACCTAAACCAGGTTATAGCCGATTGGATTAACCAGATGGCTACGGAAAACCTATCAGAGGCGGAAGCTTTCCTGAAAGAGAACGCTACAAGGGAAGAGGTTGAGAGCATAAGCGATTTCCTCCAGCTTGAGTTCACAGCAAGAAACGCTGAAGAGAGCGCAATGCCTGTAGCTGAGGATACGGTCACAGTGAACTACACTCTGAGAGACAAGGATGGCAATGTGATTGAGAAGAACGAGAACGTGTCATTCAACCTTGCAGGTGTGATAGAGGGCTTCAGGACCGCGATAACGAACATGCATGTGGGAGACAGCGTAACTGCTTACATACACCCCAGCATCGGGTATGGAGAAAATGGTGCGGGAACAATCGAGCCTAACCAGCTTCTAATATTCGATATCGATCTCATTTCAATCGATAATGCGGAAGCGGAAGCTTAAACGCAATTATCTCTAAAAAGTACGGCACGTGGTTTTCCCATGTGCCGTTTCTCATTCTGAGTTTTTGAAAATCTCAAAATCTGAATATGACGCTTTTGACGCTCAGCTCTATGTTCCTCGTCATCCCGCGCTTCACATCAGATTCATCCTTTGTAAGAAGGAACCGTCCGGGAGACATCACGAACACATCCTTGCCTGCGACGCTCGTAACCGCCTCTCCCTCTAGGACTATCTCCATGGCATACTGCTTTTCCGATGGCATCTCACGCCTGCCCTGAGCAGTTGTCGGGTAGGCATCGATCTCATAAAGCACCTCATCATCCTCGGGGCACCTGTATTTACCGATGCTCTGGTCATATGGAAGAGAGCGGTCCATCACTGTTATCACGCGCAGGATCTTATCACTTATCTTCTGATAGAGCTCAAGGTTGTCGAGGGTGTCGAAAACAATCATTCAACCCTCTCCCCGTCCTGCGCCCTGTGCTTCTTGAAAATCTCCGTATAATCCAGGATCATCTCTATGCACCCCTCGATTCCCAGTGATGCGGAGTCAAGGCTGAGATCGTAAGTACGGCACATTCCCCATTTCATATCCGAATAGTAGTTATAGAAATTCGCCCTGGTCTTATCACTCTTGAGACATATGTCCTCGGCCTTATCCTGATCGATCTCATATACATGCACAGCCCTGTATACCCTTGCAGCAAGAGGAGCATGGATGAATACAGAGACGACATCCGGATCGTCGCGTAAGATGAAATCAGCGCAGCGTCCTATGATTACGCAGCTACCCTGGTCCGCAATCTTCTTTATCGTTTTCGACTGGATCAGAAAGAGCTGGTCATTCAGTGGCATCTCATTAAAGCCCAAGGCTCCGGTTGCCATCGGATAATTGCCCATTGCAAGCGAATATAGAAGGCTGGATGTGGGCTTCTCATCGGCATTCTGGAAAAGAGACTCCGATAGTCCGCTATCCTTTGCCGATATGCTCAAAAGCTCCTTGTCGTAATACGGAATATGGAGATGCTCCGCAAGACGACGCCCTATGGCCCTTCCTCCCGAACCGAACTGTCTACCGATTGTATAAATCGTTTTTTCTCCCATTCGTTTCTCCTCCTTATTCTCATTATAAGGTCTTTTTCCGAAATTGAAGGAAAAAATGTTAAAAATACACAAAAAGGCCCCTTTTTCGCACTAAAGGGGCTCAATAATCTTTTTAAATCTTATTTTGCAAGAGCATCGGCAAGAGCATCAAGCTCCTTCTGAGTCTCCTCTCCAGCGTTGCTCAGAATGCTTACCGCCTTATCCCCTACTATCTCGACAGATTTCATGCTTCTGAGAATCTCGCACATCTTCTTTCCGCTCATAAGTGCCCATGTACCGCACTCGACTACGGCGACCTTCCTGTTCTGGAATGCATGTGCCTTTAAATCGAGAAGGAGGCTTTCCATCTTTGGGAAGATCTCAAGATTGTAAGTTACGGAAGCAAATACTATCTTTGAGTATCTGAAACAGTCGGAAAGGAGGTATGAGCTGTCGGTCTTCGAGGCGTCGTACATGTGAATGTTTCTCACCCCAAAGTCTGAAAGGCGTAGAGCAAGATAGTTCATAGCCTGCTCTGTATTTCCATAGATTGATGAATACACGATGAGAACACCATCCTCTTCGGCCTCATAGCTCGCCCATGTCTTATACTTATCGATGAACCATCCGATATTCTCCCTCCAGATCGGTCCATGGAGAGGACAGATCATCGCGATGTCCAGTGTGCTGGCCTTTTTTAGCGTGTTCATCACCTGCACACCGTACTTTCCAACGATGTTGAGGTAATACCTTCTCGCATCATCAAGCCACTCCTTCTCAAACTCCAGCTCGTCAGCAAAGAGGTTCCCGCTGAGGGCGCCAAAGGTACCGAACGCATCGGCACTGAAAAGGATCTTCGTCAGAGTATCATATGTGACCATTACCTCCGGCCAGTGAACCATAGGGGCAAGGACGAATGTGAATGAATGCTTTCCGCTTGAAAGGACATCCCCCTCCTTCACGATCTGTGAACGCTCTGAGAGATCGAAATCATAGAACTGAGAGATGAACTGGAGGGTCTTGGCATTGCCAACGATTCTGCACTCCGGATACTCTCTGAGTATTGTATCGATTGTCGCACAGTGATCCGGCTCCACATGGTTGACGATGAGGTAATCGAGCTTTCTTCCAGAAAGGACATATCTCACGTTCTCGAGGAACTGCCTTGAAACGCTATGATCCACTGTATCGAGAAGAACGGTCTTCTCATCCAGAACCATATAGCTGTTGTAGCTAACACCACGCTCAATCGGATAGATGTTCTCAAAAAGCTCAAGGCGCCTGTCACTTGCGCCCACATAATATGTGTCTTCTGCAATTTTCCTTGTCAGTTGCATAACAAAATTCTCCTACACGGAGATTTTAGCTTAAAAAAGATAAAAATAAAAGAAGTCACAATTTGCAAGAAACAGGAATTTCTTTACTATCTTCTTAAGTCTTAACAATTTATGTTATTTTTCCAGATATTTAGAAAATATATGTAGCCAATAGTGTAAAACGCTGTTATCATTCTTTTGCCTCTAATAGTGGGCAAACACTTAATTTAAAAGGTAAAAAACGATATTCATGGAGTAAAAAGAGTAATGAACGAGACATCCGAAATGACGAACAGGTACTTCATCGATCGCCAGAATGACACTGAGTCTTCTGCCAGGAGCTATCCGAGGAAATTCCCATTCGCCCTTAAAAAGGCAAAGGGATCATACCTTGAGGACGTGGAAGGAAAGAGATACCTTGATTTTCTCTGCGGTGCTGGAACACTTGCACTGGGACATAATGACGAGGAGGTCAACAAGGCTATGATCGAGCTGCTCACATCGGAGGCCCCGCTTCATACCCTTGATCTTACAACACCCGTAAAGGAGAGATTCGTAAGCACGATCTTCTCCACCCTTCCTAAAGAGCTCAGGAAGAATGCGAGAATTCAGTTCTGCTCGCCCAGCGGAACTGATGCCGTTGATGCCGCGATAAAGCTCTGCAAGACCGCGACGGGGAGAGCCAGCGTCATAGCATTCTCAGGAGGCTATCATGGAATGGGACATGGAGCCATGGCCCTCACGGGAAATCTCAATGCGAAAAGCAAGGTCAACAATCTCATGCCGGGTGTTCAGTTCATGCCATACCCATACTCATACCGCTGTCCGTTTGCTCTTGGCGGAGATAAGGAAACAGACGCGGCGTGCGCATATTTCGAGAGGATGCTGAAAGATCCTGAGAGCGGAGTGCCACTGCCCGCTGCCGTAATAATAGAACCTATACAGGGAGAAGGAGGGGTCATACCCGCACCTGAGAAATTCCTTCAGACCGTCCGCCGTGTGACGAAAGAGCTCTCAATACCACTCATCGTCGATGAGATACAGTGCGGAGTTGGAAGGTCTGGGAAATTCTTTGCATTCGAATACTCGAACATCGTTCCAGATGTGATTCTCATGTCTAAGGCCATAGGGGGCTCCCAGCCGATGAGCGTCGTAGTATATGACGGGGCTCTGGACAAATGGACAGCAGGAGCGCACGCGGGAACATTCAGGGGCAACCAGCTGGCTATGGCGGCAGGAGATGTACTCATTAAAAGAGTGAACACTCCATCCTTCCTTCAGGACGTCAGGCGGAAGGGGGAAATGCTCAAAGAGAGGCTTCTTAAGCTGAAGGATGAGGTATCTATCATCGGGGATGTAAGAGGCAAGGGCCTTATGCTCGGAGTAGAGTTCATAGATCCACATGGCAAGAAAGATATGATGAATCATCCTGAGGCAAGCGGTGAGATTGCCGCCGAAATTCAGAAAAGATGTTTTGAGAGACGCCTTGTCATGGAAAAAGGAGGACGAAACGGCTCCGTTATGAGATGTCTATGCGCCCTCAATGTTAAAGATGAGGAGATTGAAGAGATGCTCTCAATCTTTACTGCCGTCGTTAAAGAGGTGGATGAAATTGTCGCTTTACACTCTATCTGATTGTCAACTTGACAGGAAGGAGTACGAGAGGATTGTCGATGAGACAAAAAGAGCGATCCTCTCTTCCTTCAATGATGACTCGGCATACTCAGGGCTTGATCCTCTCAGGCTCAGAAAAGAGATCAGCAGCCTCTCTATTCTTGATGATGAGGGAATCGGATTCGATGCAGCACTAAAAGAGATAAAGGAAAAGGTCATGTCCAATCTGCTTCGCACATGGAGCCGCTCCTACATGCCTCACCTTCACTCCCCCGCCCTTCTTGAGAGCCTTGCCGCTGAGATGATTATCAGTGCATTCAATGACAGTATGGACAGCTGGGATCAAGGCCCAGCAGCCACTGAAATCGAGGTCAAAGTCATTAAGGACCTTCTCACACTTTATGGTTTTGATAGCACAAAGGGCGATGGGGCTTTCACCTCCGGTGGCAGCCAGTCAAACATGACTGCAATCATTGCAGCCAGGGACGGCTACATAAAAGAGAGGCTTGGCTGGGATGTGAAGAAGAAAGGCCTTCCCTCCGTGTTTCCGCGCCTAAGGCTCTACACGTCAGCTATTTCACATTTCTCAATGGATAAGAGTGCTCATATACTAGGTCTTGGGTATGATGCTGTACGTCATATCCCTGTAAATGAGAGGTGCCAGGTGGATATCCCGTCATTTGAAAAGATGGTCAGAGAGGATATTGATGCCGGTCTTCTTCCTTTCATGGCGGTTGCAACCCTTGGAAGCACCGATTTTGGCTCCATTGACAGCACGGACAGGATGAGAGAGATTACGAGAGAATACGGAATGCGCCTTCACCTTGATGCGGCATATGGTTCTGCTCTCATACTTAGTGAGAGGGAAAGGGAGAGACTCGGAAATGTCTCTCTCGCCGATTCTATCACGATAGACTTCCATAAGATGTTTCTTCTCCCGATCAGTTGCTCCGCAATACTCTTTCAGAAAAAAGAGGATACTGAGCCTTTCGAACTCCATGCCGACTACCTTAACAGGGAGGAGGATGAAGAGGACGGATTCATCAATCTTGTCGATAAGGGGATGCAGACCACAAGGCGCTTTGATGCCCTCAAGGTCCTCTTCTCATTCAAGGCCCGAGGCAGGAAGAGTTATGCATCAATGATTGAAAAGGATCTCGATAATGCCAGATACGCCTACCAGATGCTTAAAAATGATGACTCTTTCATCGCTCCGGTATATCCTGAGCTAAGCTCACTCGTATTCTGTCTCAAAGGCGGGGACGAGATAAATGTGAGAGTAAGAAGGCACCTGCTAAGCGAGGGTATCGTAATAGGACAGACAAAGATGGATGGGGCCGTGATGCTGAAGCTCACCCTTCTCAATCCAAACCTGGAAAAAAGCGACCTGGATTCTTTGATAGCGCACATAAAGGAGATAGCAGGTAGAATCTAACCGTCACAGAAAAAACAGTAATTAGGAGTGATATGCAGAAAACAATAAACATGGCGCATATTCTGACTTCCATTCCAACAGATTTCATCTCAGGCTATGAAGGAATCGGAAAGCTAAATAATGTGTTCAAAATCTTGAACTCCACGGCATACAGTATCAGGAATTAAGCTCATGGGAAGACGTCTTGTCATCGGTGATCTGCATGGATCCTATAAGGCCCTGATGCAATGTCTTGAACGCTCTCACTTCATACCTGAAGAAGATACCCTCTACTCTGTCGGAGACATCGCTGACGGCTATCCGGAAGTGTATGAATGCCTTTCATTCCTTAAAGATCTGCCATCGTTTCACCCAGTGATCGGGAACCACGATGCATGGCTTCAGAACTGGCTCTCTTCAAAAGCGGCGCCCGATATATGGACGAGTCAAGGTGGAAGCAAGAGCATCGCATCATTCAAACAAAAGAATATATCGGAAGAAGAAAAGAAAGAGATTGCAGAATGGATGAGGGGCTGGCCTTATGTCATCATGCTTTCCGACGTCGCCATCATGCACGGAGGCCCAGGTTTATTGCTTTCAGATGAGGATATCGCACTGCTTGCTGCTAAGAAGCGCAGCCTGATAGAAGCTCTGCCTGATGGCCATCATATTCCTCATCGGACAGCCGATATCGTACTATGGGACAGGAATTATTACAGATGCAGCAGATACGACGAAGAGACTGGCGAACTGCAGAAAATCGGTCCTTGGAGCGAAAAGAAGTGGCTTTTCACCGGTCACACCGAATACGGGAGCACGAAACCCTTCATTTCAAAAATGCACCGCTTTGTGAATCTCGACACTATGGCAGGGTCCTACGGCTGTCTAACACTCATGGATATTGATACGTTTGAGTTCTGGCAGTCAGATCTATCATCAGAGCTCTATCCGGGGTACGGACCTGAATACTGGTAAGCCATCTTCAATTCAATTCAGAATTGAGAAGGACCATAGTCATCAAAATGCTACAGCTGAGGCTGAAAAATGACAACAGATGGTCTACAATTTTCGTCCAGCCATCGATGTTCCACATTCGCTACAAGAATCAAGGAAACATCTCTCGCTGAGTGTATGAGACAACGCAAAAAGTAAAACAACATATCCTGTTTAATAATTTAAATACATTTTTCGAGAATGCCATTTTATATTTCAAACTCTTATCCACAATCAAGGATTATACATATCCACACTTTTTTACATTAGACATGTATGAAACAGGATGATCTTGTTAAAGCTTTCTGGGGACGCCTTGAAATACGGCTTTCCGAGTACGGCTACACCTCGCTTAGGAATTTCTGCTATAAGAACGGAATGAATTATCAGGTGATCGTAGCGGCAAGAAGAAAGGGCGAGTTTCCACCTTTTTCTGATGTGATAACCTTCAGCTGTTTGCTGGATATCGACATAAACTCACTTCTGTATGGCAAGGGATACGACGAGGTTCTGGATGACAGAAGTGAGAGAATTGAGACAAGGAAAGCATTGAAAAGAAGATTCCAGAACATAACAGAAGCCCTATGCGACGCTGATCCGATACGCATTGCGGCAATTGAGATAATACTTGGATTATATGACGGGGCTATCAACCAAGAGGAACGAAATTCCTGACAGGGATCGTAAAAAGAATTCCCATGCCTTTCTTTTTAAGGCACTCGAGATTCCTGATTGCTTCCATAACCTTTTCAGAGACATCTCTTGATGCGACGATAAGAAGAATCTCCTTTTCGGGAACGATGGAGATGCCAAAGAACTTCGCATCCTCCTCACTTGCGGTTCCATGGGCGTTGATTACCGTACCCCCGCTTGCTCCCGCCTTTCTTGCAACAGCCATCACATCCTCGCTATAGCCCTTCTCCACTATTACTTCTATCATCTCCCAGTCATTCTGCATATCAAAGCTCTCCTTTATGTTCGCATCCATTATAATCGCAACTCCATTCTTACACTTGGCATTCATAGCACTTGAAAGAACTTTTTCCATCACGCTTTCATCAAGGAGGCTCATCAGGACCTCCTTACGGCTTTCTCCAAGGCCCAGGACAGAGAGGATGCTGCTTGTTGCGGTCCCTTTTGCATAGCATATCGTGCCCCCTGATGCGCCAGCATCCCTCATCACGCTCATAAGACGGGATCCATCCCCTTTCTGAACTATTGCAAAAAGAAGATAACTACTCATTATCACCCTCCTTCTCCTTCTTCCTGAGCGCCCTGGCATAAATAAGGCCAAGAGCCTCAATGCAGATTATCGGCATCATCGCGATAAGACCGATCATACCGAAACTCGCCGTAGCGATATCTCCTCCAGCACCGGTGGCTGCCCCTATTGCGAAAGGAAGCAGGAATGTGGAGCTCATAGGACCTGTCGCGACACCTCCGCTATCAAAGGCAATACCGACAAAGAGCGTCGGAGTCTTAATCATGAAAAGCAGTATCAGGATGTATCCAGGAAGGAGGAATGTCCACAAGGAAAGGGAAAAGAGTATTCTCACCATCGATAGAAGAACGGCAAGAGAGACCGCGAGAGAAAGTGCTATGAGCAATATTTTCCTCTCAATGTGTCCCTGCGTAACCTCCTCAACCTGCCTAGTAAGAACCCAGATTGCCGGCTCGGCAAGTACGACCGATGCACCAAGCAGCGCGGCAAGAACACAGAGACCGATCTTTGACGTACTTGCAAGCGCAATCCCTATCGCAGTAGCTGTCGGCATGAAGAAACACTTCACCGCGAAAAGAAAAACTATGAGGCCGATGAACGTATAAAAGAATCCGATAAAGATTCTCAGAGTCTGCATTCTTGGCATCCTGAGGAAAAAGACCTGCATCAGTGCGCAGATTATCACAAGGGGTGCAAGGGCGGATACGACCTCCTTAAATACATCAAATAGCACTTCAAGATTGCTGTTTGACGCACTCTCAGAAACGACGGAGGAATTGAGATCCCCGCTGAATATGAGCCCGAGAATAAGAACGAACAGCACGGGGCCTATCGAAGCAAGACCCGCATAACCGAAAGAGGAGTCACCGTCATCATTCTTACTTGCACTGATTCCAAGACCCATCGCCATTATGAAAGGCACAGCCATGGGTCCTGTTGTCGCTCCGCCCGAGTCGAATGCGACTGAGACGAAGAACTCATCTACCAATGACGCAACTGTGAAAAGAAGGATCACAGAGATTGCAAGCGATAACTTCAGCGATAAGTTCAGTATGCTTCTAAGGAAAGCGAAAGCAACGAAAAGACCTACCCCGATGCTTATGCTAAGTGTGAGCGTTCTTACATCTATAAGGGGATTAATCTGATGGACCTGGGATGCGAGCACCTGAACATCAGGCTCAGCAATCGTGATTATCGTTCCAAGGAGGAATCCAGCTAAGAGCAAAACAAGCACACTCCTCTTCTGCGTGATTTTCGCTCCTATCTGGTTTCCTATCGGAGTAAGGCCTACCTCAACACCGATAAGGAAGATTGTAAGTCCTACAATGACAAGGAAAACGGAGAGGATGAACTCAACCAGTGTTACCCCTTCAGCGCCGAACACATTTAGCAAAAGTCCTGCCACAGCCGCAAGAACGGCTATCGGCAGGACCGATGCGGATGTTTCCTTAAACTGCTTAAGAAAACCCATGTTTACTTATTTATCCTTCTTTCCGCCTGTGACAGCATTGAGAATAAGAAGAACAATGAAGAGAATACCAAGTCCGAGAGCGAGAAGTCCCCAGCTCTTGAGACCGATTCCGATAACTTCAATCAATGATACGTTTTCCATCCAC
The DNA here is from genome assembly GCA_944389025.1 of uncultured Spirochaetaceae bacterium. Classification (GTDB taxonomy): domain Bacteria; phylum Spirochaetota; class Spirochaetia; order Sphaerochaetales; family Sphaerochaetaceae; genus Ornithospirochaeta. The sequence goes on along the minus strand of CALXKU010000001.1, from coordinate 138,221 downwards.
TCCTCCTTAGCCTACGATATAAGGGGTTACGAGAGAAAGCAGGAGGCCGCCAGCGAGAACAGATCCGATCTGTCCTGAAACGTTTGCACCGAGTGCGAACGGCAAGAGGTGGTTCTGCTTATCAGCTTCAATACCAACTTTCTGAACAACACGGGAAGACATCGGGAATGCGGAGATTCCTGCTCCACCGATTAACGGATTGATCTTGTGCCCCTTCTTGAGGAAGATGTTTGCAATCTTCACGAAGAATACTCCACATGCTGTGTCGAATGCGAATGCGACAAGACCGAATCCCATGATCATGATTGTCTCAGGCTGCAAAAGTGAGCTTGCCTGCATCTGCGGTGCGATAGCAAGACCAAGAAGCAGTGTGATAAGTGGAGAGAGCATGTTCTGCGCAGCAAGGGAAAGGTTGTCAAGGACACCGCACTCCCTAAGAAGGTTACCGAACATGAGCATTCCAACAAGAGCGGCACTGTCCGGAGCAATCGTTCCACATACGATCGTTGTAATGATCGGGAAAAGAATCCTTGTGGACTTACTTACAGATTTAGCACTGTAATGCATTCTGATGCAGCGCTCTTTCTTTGTCGTACAGATCTTGAGAACAACAGGCTGGATTATAGGTACAAGTGCCATGTAACAGTATGCAACAACAAGAATTGCAGGTACATACTGGCTCATGAGACGCTGGCTAACAAGAATAGCTGTCGGGCCGTCTGCAGCACCGATGATACCTATTGATGCGGCATCATTGAGCTGGAAACCAAGAGCGGCGGCAACAATCATTGAGATGAAGATACCACCCTGTCCCGCAGCTCCGATGAAAATCAGCCATGGCTTGCTGAGCACAGGTCCGAAATCAATCATTGCACCGATACCGATGAAAAGGAGCAGAGGGAATACCTCAGCAGTTTCGATACCGACATTGTAAAGCCAACCGAGAATACCGTTATCCAAGGCTATAACCGAACCGGGCAGATTGACGAGAATGGCGCCAAAGCCCATGGGCAGGAGCAGTGTCGGCTCCATCTCCTTCTTGATCGCAAGGTAGATGAGCAACAGTCCCACACAAATCATAATTATCTGACTAACTAATCCGTTCATACCGTCAAATATAAACGAAAAAAGAAATAGTATAAAGCGTTTTTCCCTCAATCCGATTAAAAATGAAACAACAGAGAAAGCCGAGTGGCATATTGCCCATACTTTTCTTCTATGCTACTGTAGCCACTTGATGAGAGAAGAAAGAGTGCAAAGCACCTGATTCCATCATCTCTGGAGGTAGATTAAAAATGGAAAAGAAAAATAATTGGATTACGAGCCTTCCTGCCGTATTCCTGCTTGCGATGCTCAGCTGTTTTCTCTGGGGAAGCGCGACACCTTCAATCAAAATTGGTTACCAGATGTTCGGCATTGACTCTTCTGAGACGCTGGATATAATCCTCTTTGCGGGAATCAGATTCTTCCTTGCAGGAATCCTTGTGATACTTTTCCAGTCTGTTGCGACAAAGAAATTCATAAAGCCTGAAAAAGGATCCATTCCTTCGATATTCAAACTCGCACTTGCGCAGACAATCATACAGTATTTCTGCTTCTATGTTGGACTTGCACACACAAGCGGAGTCACAGGAACCATCATTTCCGGAGCAAGTGGGTTCTTCTCGATACTCCTGGCATCCCTTTTATTTAAATATGAGAAACTTACAGGAGCTAAAATCCTTGGCTGTGTTCTTGGTCTTGGAGGAATCATAATAATGAACGTCACTCCGGGTGAGGCAACAGCATTCTCATTCACATTTCTCGGAGAAGGACTTGTGCTTCTCTCGACAGTAAGCCTCGCCATATCGGGTATCATAGTAAAAAAGTATTCAAGACGTTTCAACGTCGTGATGCTCTCAGGCTACCAGTTCATTTTCGGAGGACTTGTGATGATAATCGTCTCCCTTATCCTTGGTGGAAGGATAAGCCTGACTCCTCACTTATCCGCATACATCCTCATGCTATACATGGCACTCATTTCCGCTGTTGCATACTCTGTATGGGGAACGCTGCTAAAATATAATGATGTGAGCAAGGTCACGATTTTTAGTTTCATGACTCCCCTTTTTGGCGTACTGTTATCTGCGATTTTTCTTGGAGAGAAGGATGAGGCCATACAGCTTAACAAACTGCTTTCTCTCATCCTCGTCTGCCTTGGCATATACATTGTGAACAGAAAGCACAAGGAAAAAGCAATATCATAAACAAGCCAGAATCGTATTGACTTATATGAGCCTGCTTTTGATTAGCCTGAGTTTTTCTTTCTCTCCACATCAGAGGCAGGCATAATATTATAATTTCTAGAGATGCGGTTCTTCATCCGATTAAAACGTAGTTCCTTGTAATAATGGCATCATTTTACTTCAGATTGCATTTCAAAAGTCTGCTTCTCGAAAGACAGAAAAAACCATACTTAAATATATATTCAAAACCAGGATTATGGTGGAAATCAATTTTCAGTACTCCCTTAATCATCTTAGTAAAAAAGAGCAGATAACAATAAGCTCAGGAAAGAAAGTCGAGGCCGAATACTTCAAAAAAGAATGAATGGCCGGACAAAACAAAACCCTCCAAGTTGATTTTAGTCCAACTCAGAGGGTTCTTATCATTTCAGCTTTTAATAACCCCACATATATGCGATACAAGGAAGCAGTATGAACATGGCGATTGTCGCAACTGTAAGGACTACGAAAAGGATTCTGAGCTTGATACCGTTATATGCGATCAGCACCTTGTCCTTCCTAACCTGAGCCCTCTTTGCCGCTATGGCCTGGTATGTCATTATCATGATGACAGCAAGAGTGAATATGTTGATCATCGTGATAAGCGAGAATATTCCCGCATCCGAAACCATCGACAGCCCTACCAGCATTGAAGATATGACACCGAACAGTCCAGTACCGAGCATTCCAACACTGTCTTCTCCCGTATAGCTCTGGCTGTAGAATGCGATTATTATCCAGATAACCACGCTGAATAGGTTGATGAAAGCCTGTAGGAACAGTGAAAGCCCCGCCCTGTTCGCCCTTACTATGATCTCCAGCTGAGTTCTTACCGTATGCTTGAAATCAATCGCAGGATCGTTGTTCTCATCATAATAGTAATTGAGACGGAGCGTGTAATTATCCGCCTTATCACTGTTGATGAGGCGATAGCCTGATGTGATGGAGAAATAAGGAGAGAATCCGCTTATGCCTGTACCATCCCCCGTAACATCATAATCAGGTACGTACCTTATATAGTTCGCGTCCATGGTTGGAAGGATGTACATCTTGAACTGAACGGAGTCGAGAGGATAGCGGACACTGTCAAACGCCTTCTCAAAATTAGCATTGAACTTAACCTTCTGATAACACATGGTCCTCAAAGCACCATCCTCATCATAGTACTGGACCTCCTCGAGCTCCTTGAGAGCACCGAAAGAATCGGGAACGAACTCGCCGTTGCCTATCGTGAACATGGTCTGCTTGTCGGTAAGTACGTTCGAGGGTGTCTCACCCGGGTAGTACTGGGAATCATGAAGATCAACCCAGCTCTCAAAATAAGCTCTGTGTGATTCCACTCACTGCTTATGATCGAATGCCTCTACCGGCCTCTTCTCATCGGGGTTCTCGACATAATAATCGTCTATAACCTGATCCAGGAGGACGTTGAAAGTGTAATGGCGGAACATGTTTCTGAACTCATCCTTGTCGAACTTGAAATAAACCTGCATCCTCGTCTCATAACTGCTGGTCGCACTGGAGATGTTCTTGATCCTTTCCAGCACGGTTCCAACCTTTACATCCACGTAATATGCATCGGCATTGTTCTCCTTCGAAGTCGAGACGAGATCATCATGATATTTCTTCTGTACAGGATCATGGATGTCATAGCAGAGGCCGTCACTGCCTATCTCATACTTCCTCATATCATCAAACCTCTCATATGCGGCCTCTGATATGCAGAAGAATATGTAAGCAATAAAAGGAATGGAGATGAGTAGCACGGATAGGATGAGCTTCAGACGTTTCCTGTAGCCTATCATCTTCCAGTTCCTGGAGATGAAATGCTTCTGTTTCATCCTCTCGATATCGTTTTCGATATCATTACGCTGAACGGATAGCAGGTCCACATCGATTTCAAGAGTCTCAGGATCTGGAAGCTCCCTTTCATCATCGAGTAACAGTTCTGGAGGAAGAAAGAAGTATGAGGCAATCTTATTCACGACGCCAAAACTTATTTCCTCCTCACCTGCAAGAATCCTGTCCATTTTAACTGGATTCATCGAAATTGCACGCGCCAGAGATATGCCGTGCTTGCTTTCAATGAACTCTGCAAGGATTCTTATTTTGCCTAAAGTGTTTTTCCCTATTTCATTTTTCATAACTCGTAGAGCATATTGGAACCTGTACTCTATTATGTTAACTATGTAGATTGCAAAATAAGTGTATAAGTTCTTTTGTATGAAAGAAATCAATTCTTAGTACTCTTAGGAATATATAATGATAATAATAGCCATGGAAAACTAGTTGCTGAATTTATCAACTTGATACACTAAAATAAATTAGACACGGTATGGCTAGTTGATAAAATAGAATTTAGGATGGGAAATATTGATTTTATTCAACATATCAAAGGGAATTTTTTTCTACAGAAGAAATTATGATAATATCACTATTTTTCGGCAAGAAACTCCATGTTCGGATATATTCCTTCCATCCTGCTATCAGGGAAACGGTTATCCAGAAAAACGGAAACAGCACTCTCCGCTTTTACTCCCTTCACACGCTCAGACCACCTGTAAACGGCAAAAACTGAGAGGACAGAATCGAATAGCATGAAAACCAGGAGGATCCAGACGAGAGCTTTTCCTATCTTGTTTGGAATCATGAGCACATATACTGAAAGGCGCGGATAAATTGATTTTATCCAGATAACGCCGAGTGCACCCCAGAAAATCGAATAAAGCAGGCACACTCGTCCGTTGATATTCAGGGGGATGTTGGAATAGTCCCAGCTGACAGAACCAAATAGTGTCTCCTGCACGTATGAGCAGACGTACTCCACCACGCTTCCCGTAATGAAGCCCCCGAAGAACGAATATACGGCTCCCCTGTTCCTGTACCTGTATAGCATGAGGGTAAGGAAGAATGCTCCAATGCCGTATATCGGAGAAAACGGGCCATAAACAAGCCCTGCCCTGCTCTCTATGTAACCATGTCGCACGAAACACCACGCGCTCTCAACGAGGAATCCTGCGATTGAGCCTATGAAAAGTATAAGGAAAAGCTTGTAACCGTTAAGACCTCGTGCGAAATGATGAGCCTTCTCCTCCCTGTAATCAATCGTACCGTTTGCCGGGGCACGTGAGATGATAAAGCCCTTCTTATTGCTGTTGATCGTATCCTTAAGTCTGGCTTTCAGCTCGTCCGATGAAGAAGAAAGGAATTTAGCCCACTCCTCCGCCTTCTCATGACCGTCCTCAAGCTGGACTATTGTCCTTTCGATCTCTCTGTACAGTTTCTGCTGCTCCTTCTTTCCCAGTGAGTCTATGTTCGCAAGAGAAAAGTAGTAGGCGTTCAGTTTGTCCTCTAGTTTCTTCTGCCTTGCAGACGGTTCCAGTATCATATTTAATATTCTAGCACGTAATTAATGTCAGGAAAAGAAAAAGAGCTGAAGATAGAAAGATCGATCCTCAGCTCAACTGTTACAGGATACTGTCCCCATCCCTCAACAGCAATATAGGGTTAAACGTATGAGAGAATCTCTGAATAAGTGGGAAGCGGCCAGTAAGACTTATCACACATAGTTTCGAGACTGTCGCATATTCTGCGTGCCTCATTCATCTTCGCTATTATCTTATCAGCGGCATGGAATGCGGCTTCTTTTATGTCATCAGGAGTGCTTATTATGCATTCATCAAGCTCATCGCACTTTCTAAGAAGATCATCAGAAAGAGAGCTCACACTCTGGCAGAGATTACTATCCGCACTGCACTTTACCCCTATATCTTCCTTAGCTTTCACAGATGAAGCAAGAGCGGAGGAGAAGCGAAGGGAGGATGGCAGTATCTGACGTCTTATCATCTCGCTCATTGTAAGAGCCTCAATCCTTATTGCCTTCTGATATTCATCCAGTGATATCTCTAGACGGGATTCCATTTCCTCTTTCGTATATACCTTATGACGGATGAAGAGATCGACATTCTTCCCGTCAAGGTAATGGATGAGGGCATCCGGAGTCCTCTTGTAGTTTGAGAGCCCTCTTCTTTCCGCCTCTTTTTCCCACTCCCGGCTATATCCGTTACCATTGAACAGAATGCGGCGATGCTCCTTGAGCTCACGGGCTATGAGGGTCTTGATAGCGTTATCAAAATCATCCGCACTCTCAAGTTCAGTCGCAAAAGAGGAAAGAGCATCAGCAACCGCAGTATTTAGCATCACGTTAGTACATGCGATGTTGAATGAAGAGCCGGGCATTCTGAACTCGAATTTGTTACCAGTGAATGCGAAAGGACTTGTACGGTTACGGTCCGAATTATCCCTTGCAAGTTTTGGAAGCACGCTTGTTCCGATATCAAGGCGTGTCGACCCTTTTGAATCATAACTCTTGCCATCAACGATTGATGTGATTATGCCTTCAAGCTCATCTCCCACGAATATCGAAACGATTGCAGGAGGGGCCTCATTAGCTCCAAGACGGTGATCGTTTCCAGCACTTGCAACACTTATTCTGAGCAGATCCTGGTAATCATCAACCGCCTTTATCACAGCGGTGAGGAAAAGCAGGAACTGAGCATTATCCTTCGGCGTCTTTCCAGGATCGAGCAGGTTCTCCCCATCATCGGTGCTGAGAGCCCAGTTGTTATGCTTTCCAGATCCGTTTATCCCTTCAAACGGTTTCTCATGAAGAAGGCAAGCGAAACCATGACGCTCTGCGACCTTCTTCATCATCTCCATTGTAAGCTGGTTTGCATCGGTTGCTCTGTTCGCGTTATCGTAAATGGGAGCCATCTCGTGCTGGCATGGAGCTACCTCGTTATGCTCCGTCTTGGCCGTGATTCCAAGCTTCCATAGCTCCTCATCAAGATCAGCCATGAAAGCCTTCACCCTTGGTCTGATCGAACCAAAGTAATGGTCTTCCATCTCCTGACCTTTCGCTGCAGGTGCTCCAATGAGAGTGCGCCCCGTAAGTCTCAGATCGAGGCGTTTCTCATAATCCTTTTTATCAATAAGGAAATACTCCTGCTCAGCCCCGATTGTAGCGTTCACCCTTTTCACATGCTTTCCAAATAGAGCAAGGATCCTTACAGCCTCCGCACTTATTGCATCCATGCTTCTTAGAAGAGGTGTCTTCTTATCAAGGATCTGGCCCGTATATGAGCAGAATGCCGTAGGAATGCAAAGGGTATCATCTTTTATGAAAGCATAGCTTGTCGGATCCCATGCCGTATAACCTCTTGCCTCGAAAGTTGCCCTCAGTCCTCCTGATGGGAAACTTGAGGCATCTGGCTCACCCTTGGTAAGCTCCTTTCCTGAGAAATCCATGATAACCGAACCGCTTTTATCGACGGTGAGAAAGCTGTCATGCTTCTCTGCCGTGATTCCTGTCATGGGCTGGAACCAGTGCGTGAAATGGGTAGCACCCTTACTTACCGCCCATTCCTTCATTGAAGCTGCGACAATATCCGCCACATCATCCTCAAGCGCCTTACCCTCTCTCATCGTGTCCTGCAGAGAAAGATAGACCTTTTTTGGAAGCATCTCTCTCATCACATGATCATTAAACACCATGGAACCGAACATTTCAGGTACATTCATTACACACCTCCTAAGATAATTCTCTGACAATTACCAAAGCAGCATCAGCCAAGCTTATTCTGCAATCCATCGCCTTTCTTTCTATGTAAGAGTGGGCATCAGCCTCACTCATCGCCCTCTTTCCAGCCAGCAGGCATTTCGCCTCGCAAAGCAGTTTCTCATTCTTAAGGCGTTCTAGGACTTTCCTGGTCTTCTCCTCGGCTTTTCTGACCTTCTCCCTTGAAACCAGGATGGTACGAAGTACGACAGATAGTTCACCTCCGCTCCTGGCAGCCACATAAACCCCGTATCTTGCCATCTCGGACGTAAGATGGGAGCACATGCCATCTGGGGAAAGCAGAATTGTATCAAGGCCTTCAGCAGATGAGAATGCAGCAAGATCCATTGCAGAGCCGGATGAAAGAGGCACGTCTATTATGACCAGGGAGAGTGCGAAATCAAGAATTTTCTTTCTTGCCTCCCCTTCATTTTCGGCCCTTACAAACGCGTACTGCCCGCCCTTAAGCTTCTTCTTAATCTCATCGCATCTTGACATCTCTGCGACAATGAGAACCAGTTCCATACACTGTCCCTATACAAAGCTTAAATATCTTCTGACCAGTGCCATGTGGTCTAAAGATTCTCTCTCACATAAGCAAGCATCCTTCCTCTTCTCATCAAGGTAGAGGCTCACGATTTTCTCCGGAATCACGGAGCGGATGAAAGCGCTCTTTTCCGCAACTTCGACCGCAGAGGAGAGTGAAGCAGGAAGCCTCTCATCAGAGGGGGATGAGAACATGTCACCCTTCGCCTCCTCAGGTGGGATGAGAGTATCCTTGATTCCTTCAAAGCCGGCTGCTAAAAGCAAAGAAATCAACAGATAAGGATTTGCAGAGGGATCTGGACTTCTTACCTCCATTCTGCAATCATGACCGACGGCATAAGGAATCCTTATGAGAGTGGATCTGTTCTGATGACTCCATGATATCGAGGAGGGAGCTTCGAACTGTCCAAGACGCTCAAATGATGAGAATAACGGATTTGCAAATGCCGTAATCTCCCCCATCCGTCTTAAGATTCCCGACATGAAAGACATCGCTTTTGGCTTTTCCCCGTCAAAAAGATTCTCCCCCGCCTCGTAAAGTGATAGGTTCATATGGAGGCCGCTACCGCTTTCACCTTCAATAGGTTTTGGAAGGAAAGACGCATAGAGTCCATGACGGTAAGCTATCGCCTTGACTGCGGTTTTGAACGTCATCAGATCATCGGCGGCCTTGAGCGGGGATGAACAGCGGAAATCGATCTCGTTCTGCCCCGGACCGTGCTCATGATGGCTGCGCTCCGGCTTAAGACCCATTTCCTCTATGGCAAAGCAGATCTCGCGCCTGACATCCTCGCCTCTATCCAGCGGTGAGATATCGAAATAGCCCGCATTATCAAAAGGGATAAGGGTTGGCTGGCCGTCATCGTCGGTCTTGAAGAGGTAGAATTCGCACTCCGGTCCGACCAGAAATGAGTATCCCTCTTTCAGACTCATATTCTCAAGAGAGGAAAGAAGATATCTCCCGTCACCCTCAAAAGGTCTCCCGTCAGGGTATTTTATAAAGCAGTAAAATCGTGCAACAGCCCTCTCAGATGGTCTCCACGGAAGAATTGAGAATGTATCAAGATCGGGGAAAAGGAGCAGATCAGATTCACTGATGTTCATAAACCCCTTTATCGCGGAAGCATCAAACGAGATGCCATGAGAAGCCGCATGTTCAAGCTCGTCCGCCATTATCGCGATGTTCTTCTGCCTGCCGAAAATATCACAGAAGGCAAGGCGAATGAATTTTATCTCATACTCCGCAAGAAGCTGTCTAATATCAGCAATATCCATAATAATCCTCCATTAACGGAAAAAGCGCCGCAGAAAACAATTCTGCAGCGCCCTTGCTGTTCATAGCTGGATAATAAGAAATCAGGCGGGAAAAAGTCAAGTACGATTATGCAAAAGCATGAATTTTTATCCATGGTTCCGAAGTTAGGTAATTAACATAAAATTTGATAAATTTTTAAAGTTCCTAGAAATAGGGGCTTGTTTTTGTTGTTTATTAAGTTACGTATAATACGTACTTATTACGTACGTATATACAAAAGGAACTTAAAATGAGACTGAAAGTAATACCGACAAAGACCGACAAGAAGCTTTATCTTGTGAAAACCATCAAGAAGCCGGGTGCCAAGTACACGACAACGAAGGCAATCGAGTGTTTCGGAAACCTTTCGGAGCTCGAGAAGATATATGATGCCCCTGTTGCCCACTTCAAGGAAGTCGCCAAGATACGCACCGAGGAGGAAAAGGCAAGAAAAGACGAGCAGAAGCTTGTAGATCCTATAAAAGTAGACCTTGATGCACATGTGGACTTCGATGATGAAGGCATGGAAGACGGGAGGTACGGCAACTACCTCCATCTGGGACAGATGCCCCTCCTGCGCCTCTACCATATGCTTGAGCTCGACGACTTTCTTGCAAGGAAAAGGAAGAGATGGGGGATAAGGTCCGGCATGGAGGTGATCTACAAGCTTCTTGTCATCGGAAGGATAATATGTCCGGGTTCGAAACTTGCAACATGGCAGCAGCTGAAGCATTTCAGGCTGGGCAATTCAAAGCCCACGGACGATGATGTCTACAACGCGCTCGAGTTCATCGGCGGCAGTTCCGAGGAGGTGCTGCAGCATCTGAACGAAGTAATGAAGCGCAAAACAGGCAGAAACACATCCCTCATGTACTACGATGTGACGAACTACTATTGCGAGATTGATGATCCTGACAACGCGGTTGATGGAGGACTCCGCAAAAGAGGTGTTTGCAAGGAGCATAGGCCGGAGCCCATCATACAGATGGGACTGTTCATGGACGGAGACGGTCTTCCTGTCACGTACGGCATATTCCCGGGCAACAGCAATGATGTCACCACATTCATTCCCATGATGAACAAGGCAACAGATGACTACGGGATGAAGAGGATGATCTATGTCGCGGACAAGGGGATGATGAGCCATGACAACATAGTCCACATCATTTCCCACGGCTACGGATACGTCATCTCGGACAGTCCGAGGAGGAAGCAGGAGAAGGACATCATGGATTTCCTCCATGACCCTTGCGGATACAATGTCATAAAGGGCGGGGATGAGAACAGCGAAGTCGTATTCAAGTACAAGGAAAGGACCGTACCGATGAAACGAAGCGGAGAGACCTACCGCGGAGAGGAGGACAAGAAGACCTGCACCGTCGAGTACAATGAAGTCCAGATCGTCTTCTGGTCCAAGAAGTATGCGGACAGGGCGAGGAAGCAGAGATACGAAGCCCTCGAAAAGGTCATGAGGAACCCGAAGGTGTTCGACGACTACAACGTAAAGGGGCTTCTCAAGAAGATTCCCGTGGACCCGAGGGACGGAGCCGTAAGAGAGGACATGGAATACATGGTGGAACTGGACAGAGAGAAGCTTCGAGAGGCGGAAGCGCTTGACGGTTACTACATCATAAGAAGCAACGTAATAGGCAGGGATGATGGTGAAAAGCCCTGGGAAGGTGAATACAGGTTCAGGAGGGACAACCTTTTCCAGCTCAACAAGGATGTGGATGCGATGACCATAATCGACATGTACAGGGGGCTCTGGGAGATAGAGGAGACCTTCAAGATTACGAAGTCGTTCCTTTCCACAAGACCCATATATGTCAGGAAGGAAAGCAGCATAAGAGCACATTTCACCACATGCTTCATAGCTCTGCTCATTGTAAGGCTGCTGGAGAGACGGACTGGAAACAAGTTGAACCATTCCGAAGTGCTCGATGCTGTCCGGCAGTCCATCGTGGCGGAAATCTCTCCCGGAGTGTACAGGAACATAGTAACAAGCAGAAACATGGAGATCATCGGAAACTCGATGGGCATGGATCTCACCAAGCTCTGGTACACGGCAAATGAGATAAGAGCTCTTAGCGCAAAACCAAAGAATTAAAAGATTTTCAATATTTTTCTTATAAGGTACTATAAATGGCAGGTATTTCTAACCGGGAATAATACCTTTAAATATTTGTAGTACCTTATTTTATCTCAATATTTGCGAATATTTGCTTCGGAAAAAGGAATAATAAGAAATCAGGCGGGAAAAAGTCAAGTACGATTATGCAAAAGCATGAATTTTTATTCATAAAATATTCACGGATATAATTGACAAAGTGAAATGATATGTCGTAAAAAATGGCAAGAACAAGGACGTTCTAAGATCTGATCTTAGTGCGTCCTTTTTTTATTTTCCGAGGTGTATGGATGAAAAAAGAGGGTGAGATAAGAATAAGTTCCGGGTGCGCCATAAGCGGCATATTCTGTAAAGATGGACGGAGGATTACCGGAGAAGCTATTAAAAAGAGCATTGCAGTCATGCATAGCAGGTCGAACGGACTTGGAGGGGGATTTGCCGGCTATGGAATCTATCCCCAGTATAAGGACTATTACGCACTTCATATCTTCTACGACTCGCAGAAGGACAGGGAAGAGGCAGAAAGATTCCTTGAAAAACGCTTTGACATAATCAACCTGTCAAAGATTCCCGTAAGACAGAACTCAAAGATTTCCGAAGCACCTCTTATCTGGCGTTATTTCATAACCCCGCTTCCTCACCTCATCCAAGACAGTCAGCTGGATGAGGATGAGTACACATCACGTGCGATGATAAGGATTAACGACACAATAAGTGGTGCCTATGTCGTATCCTGCGGAAAGGACATGGGTGTCTTCAAAGCTGTGGGATACCCTGAGGATGTGGCCGATTTCTATCGCATCGAGGAGTACGAAGGCTATTCATGGACCGCGCATGGACGCTATCCGACGAACACTCCAGGATGGTGGGCTGGCTCGCATCCATTCTCCCTTTTGGACCTGAGCGTCGTACATAACGGGGAGATATCGTCATACGATGCAAATCGAAGAGCTGTTGAGATGTACGGCTACTCTTGCAACCTTCTTACCGATACAGAGGTTATCACATACATCCTCGACTATCTGACGAGGAAACAGGGACTCACACTCAAGGAATGCTCTGAGGTGATAGCCTCCCCTTTCTGGTCGACAATAGCAACAAAGAATGAGGATGAGAGGAAAAGACTCTCATACCTGAGGAAGATGTTCTCATCATTTCTGATAACAGGTCCATTTTCAATTCTTGTCGGTTTTCACGGTGGCATGATGGCTCTCAATGACAGGCTAAAGCTCAGAAGCCTCGTTGCGGCGGAGAAAGGCAATACGACATATTTCAGCTCGGAAGAGGCTGCGATAAGGGTCGTAGAGCCCAATGTGGAGAGAATCTGGGCCCCTCGAGGCGGGGAGGCTGTGATAGTAACCCTTTCAAAGGAGGTGGGATGATGGCCAGGTACAGGATAAGAAGGGATTCATGCTGCATAGCGTGCATGAGATGTGTAAAAGAATGTTCTTTTGGGGCTATCAGTGAAAAAGAAGGGAAAGATCTCGTCTTCCATCATGATAAATGTGTAGACTGCCAGCGTTGCGTCTCTCTCTGCCCTCAGGGGGCGCTATACATAACAGAGGAGGAGAACAGATTCAGACATAACTCAGTATTCCGTAAGGATGATTTAAAAGAGATACTTCTGCAGGCAGAGACGGGAGGGGTACTTCTCTCCTCAATGGGAGCTTCAGGCAAGAACGTGCCGATCTATTTTGACAAGATGCTGCTCAATGCAAGTCAGGTGACAAATCCATCGATCGATCCGCTGAGAGAGCCGATGGAGACAGCGACCTTTCTCGGGGAGAGACCAAGCACTGTGGAAAGGGATGAGAATGGAAAACTGAGGGATAACCTTCCTCCCCACCTTGAGCTATCAACACCGATTATGTTCTCGGCAATGAGTTACGGAGCGATTAGTCTTAACGTGCATAAGGCACTTTCCATTGCCGCAGAAGAACTTCACACTTACTGGAACACAGGGGAAGGAGGCCTTCATGAGAGCCTTTACCGGTATAAGGACAATACGATAGTACAGGTGGCATCAGGCCGTTTCGGAGTTCATCAGAGATATCTAAATACCGCGGCTGCAATCGAGATAAAAATCGGACAAGGGGCAAAACCCGGTATCGGAGGGCATCTTACCGGGGCCAAGATTGTCGGGGATGTTTCCAGGACAAGAATGGTTCCCGAAGGACTTGATGCGATAAGCCCCGCCCCTCACCATGACATCTACTCTATTGAGGACCTTGCTCAGCTTGTCATGTCGATAAAGGAGGTCACGGAATATAAGAAACCCGTGATAGTAAAAGTCGCTGCGGTTCACAATATCGCACCGATAGCCTCGGGAATCGCAAGAAGCGGTGCAGATATCATATCGATAGACGGCTACAGAGGTGGAACAGGAGCAGCTCCCAAGAGAATCCGTGATAATGTCGGACTTCCGATAGAGCTAGCGATAGCTTCTGTCGACCAGAGGCTCAGGGAAGAGAAAATACGCGACAGAATCAGCATCATAGCCTCAGGTGGAATAAGAAATTCTGCCGATGTGGTGAAAGCGATCGCTCTTGGAGCCGATGCTGTCTCAATAGGAACAGCCGCACTCTGCGCCCTCGGTTGCCACATATGCGCATCATGTCATAGCGGAAAATGTGCATGGGGAATAGCAACACAGGATGAGTCTTTAAGGAAAAGACTTGATCCGGAAAAAGGAGCAGAGAGACTTGTGAATCTTGTCCAGGCTTGGACGCAAGAGATAAAGGAATTCATGGGAGGAATGGGTATAAACAGCATCGAGGCCCTGAGAGGGAACAGACTGGCTCTAAGGGGTGTAGACCTTAATCAGAAGGAGCTTAAGATACTCGGAATCGGGTATGCGGGAGAGTGATAGATGAGAATGGATTCAGAAGAAAAAGATAAGAAAACAGTACATGGCTGCATTGGAGAGCGCTACCTTGGATGCGGCTTGAATAGCGGTACACTCCACCTTGAAGGAACGCCGGGAAATGCGCTTGGTGCATACCTTGACGGTGGTAGCATATTCGTTGATGGCAATGTTCAGGATGCCGCTGCAGATACTATGAATGACGGTCTGATCGCAGTCAGAGGCTCTGCAGGAGATGCGCTTGCATACGGTATGCGAGGTGGCAGGGTTTACATCCTCAATGATGCAGGCTACAGGGCAGGAGTCCACATGAAAGCCTACGGAAATAAAAAGAGTCTGCTCATAATAGGCGGTCGCACAGGTTCCTTTCTTGGGGAGTATCTTGCAGGAGGGATAATCATCGTTCTTGGACTTGGACATGAAAAAGAGGAGATTACCGGCTATTTCTGTGGAAACGGGATGTATGCGGGAACGATTTACCTCAGATGTGATAAGCGTCCTGTAAATCTCTCGGACAAGCTTATAACCAGAGTCGTGGGAAACGAGGAGAAAGAGGAAGTGCTCTCTCCTCTTATAAGAGATTTTGCAAGGACATTCTCCATATCAGAAGAGGAATGCCTAAACGGAAGCTTCTTAGCAATTGAAGCTGATAAATCCAAAACTTATAGTCAGCTATATGCTGCGGTGTGAGGTGTGTTATGTGTACTGTGTTTGCGTATGAGGGAAAAGCGCTGAGCATTCCAAAGCTCAGAGCGATATTGAAAAGAACAAGAAGGAGAGGACCTGATGATGAGAGGATAGTTAGTCCAAAAGATGGTGTTTTCCTCGCTTTTCAACGCCTTTCGATAATGGGGGTAGATGAAAGCGGGATGCAACCGTTCCTTTACCATGGGATGTACAGCATAACCAACGGCGAGATATATGGATTCAGAGATATCAGGAGAACTCTGGAGCGTGAAGGCTATAGTTTTCATTCCAACTCTGACTGCGAGACTGTACTATACCTTTACGATAAGTACAGAGAAAATATGTTCTCTCTTCTCGATGCAGAATTCGCAACCGTAATCTATGATGAGAAAGAAGGTTTCATAGCAGCCAGGGACCCGATCGGCATCCGTCCCCTCTTCTACGGCTATGACAGCGATGGTAAGATCGCATTCGCAAGCGAAGCTTGTCTTCTTACGCCTTTTTGCTCCTCCACTCTCCCCTTCCCTCCCGGAAGCTACTATAAGGAAGGGAAATTCATTTCATACCGTGACATAGCCGATGTAAGATCGTACAGATATGGAAGCATTGAGGAGATTACAGCTGGAATAAGGGATAGACTCATAGAGGCTGTAAGAAAGCGCCTCGACTCCGATACTCCACTTGCTTTCCTTCTCTCTGGAGGACTGGACAGCTCACTTGTATGCTCGATTGCAACGAAACTGCTTGGCAAAAAGATAAGGACGTTCTCCATCGGGATGGACAAGGACCCAATCGATTCGAAATATGCCGAGCGAACTGCAGAGTATCTTGGTTCAGAGCATACGAACGTGAGCATGAATAAAAGCGATGTTATCAAAGCTCTTCCTGAGGTCATCAACACTCTTGCAACCTATGATATAACTACAATCAGGGCAAGCATGGGCATGTATCTCCTATGCAGATACATCCACGAAAACACAGATGTGCGGGTCCTTCTCACTGGTGAGGTTTCCGATGAGCTTTTCGGCTATAAATACACCGATTTCGCACCGAGTGCAGAAGAGTTCGAGAAAGAGAGCCAGAAAAGGGTGAGAGAGCTCTATGCGTACGATGTGCTACGTGCGGACAGGTGTATCGCAGACAACTCCATTGAGGCTAGAGTTCCGTTTGGAGATCTTGAATTCGCATCTTACGTACTCTCGATCGACCCTGAGATGAAAATGAACCGCACGGGGCATGGCAAGTATCTTTTAAGAAAAGCGTTCGATGATGGCTCGTATCTTCCCGACGATATCTTATGGAGGGAGAAAGCAGCGTTCAGCGATGCTGTGGGACACAGCATGGTTGATGAGCTTAAAGAATACGCGGCAACTTATTATGAAGGAAAGGACCTTGAGAAGGAGTATCTCAAATATCCTGAAGAGGGAAGACCGTTCACCCCCGAGTCCCTCCTATACAGGGAGATATTCGAGCACTACTATCCTGGACAGCACAGCATGATTCCTGGCTTCTGGATGCCAAACAGCACTTGGCCAGGATGCAAAGTCAAAGATCCTTCGGCAAGAGTGCTTTCAAACTACGGGAAAAGTGGTGAATGAAGCTCTGGCATGGCGATGAACCATGCCATTTTTTTTTCAGCTCAGAGAAGCTTTTATGAAACTGTCAAAAAGGGGATGAACCCTGTTCGGCCTGCTTTTGAACTCAGGATGGGCCTGCACGGCAACAAAGAATCGACAGTGCGGATTCTCCATCGCCTCGACCAGTTTTCCATCCGGGCTCGTACCGCTGAAGACAATTCCGCTTTTCTCTATCCTCTCTCGGAAAACTGGGGAGACCTCATAGCGGTGACGATGCCTTTCGCTGACAATATCAGAGCGATAAATCTCATGAAGCACGGTGCCATTCTTAACCAGGCATGGATATGAGCCGAGGCGCATCGTACCTCCTTTTGAAGTGATATTTCTCTGCTCATCCATCAGGTCTATCACGCACTCGCTACCATTCTCATCGAATTCCCTTGAATTAGCCTTGCAAAGCCCTGCAAGAGAGCGCGATGCCTCGATTACAGCAACCTGCATTCCAAGGCATATTCCAAGATAAGGGATGTCTTTTTCCCTCGCATAGCGTGCGGCATCTATCATGCCCTCGATTCCACGGGAGCCGAAACCGCCTGGGACAAGAATCCCGTCTGCACCACTAAGCAGGGCCTCAGCTCCTTTCTTCTCAACCTCCTCTGAGTCAATGAATAAGAGCTCAAGCTCTGCATCATTGAAGCTTGATGCATGATAAAGCGACTCGTTTATCGAGAGGTAGGCATCATGAAGTTTCACATACTTTCCGCATATTGCGATTCTGACTTTCCTCTTCTTTTTCCCACACATGCGGGCTACCGCAGCACTCCATGCATCCAGATTGCACTTGCCACATTCAAGAGCAAGACGTGAGACGACATAATCATCAAATCCCCTCTCATGAAGAAGAATGGGAAGAGCGTAGATTGGAGATATGTTCTCATTACCTATTACGGCGCGACGTTCGACATTGCAGAACATCGCGATTTTTGAAAGGATCTCATCATCCAACCTCTTTTCAGAACGTGCGATGATGCAATCGGGCATTATGCCCATTCCCTGAAGTTCACGGACCGAGTGCTGACTTGGTTTAGTCTTATACTCCCCGCTGCAATTCAGATATGGGACAAGGACAACATGTATGAACATACAGTTTTGACTTCCGATTTCGGTACGTAGCTGTCTCGCAGCCTCTAAAAATGGCTGGCTCTCTATATCCCCTATCGTTCCGCCAATCTCTGTTATCACAACATCAGCGCCAGTAATCTCTCCAAGGGAATATATGGATCTTTTTATTTCATCTGTCACATGAGGGATTATCTGGACAGTCTTTCCGAGGTATTCTCCCCTTCTCTCCCTTGTCAGGATATTCCAGAACACCCTGCCGCTTGTGAGGTTTGACATCTTATTTAAATTCTCATCAATGAATCTCTCATAATGCCCCAGATCGAGGTCGGTCTCAGCACCGTCCTCGGTCACAAATACCTCCCCGTGCTGGTAGGGACTCATCGTCCCCGGATCGACATTCAAGTATGGATCCAGTTTCTGTGCGGCAATCTTGAGCCCTCTCTCTTTTAAAAGAAGCCCGAGACTTGCGGCACTCACTCCCTTGCCTAGCCCTGATACAACACCGCCAGTGACAAATACGTATTTGCGATTCATGACCACCTCCAAAAAGAAAAAAGGACATCTATCCCTGTAAAAGATAGACGTCCTTGTCCATAGCAGAGGATTATATCATTTCAAAATTCATTGTACAACCGTATCGCATGCCATATTGGATAAGAGTCAGGAATGAAAATAATTCACTCCAACTTCATGTAAAGAAGAGGATATGGGCCTCCCTGCTCATCCATCTCTGACCTCTTATATACCCTGAAGCCCATATGCTCATAAAAGCCCTTAGCCTGAGGATTCTGTTCATTGACTGCAAGACGATTTACCGAATATTCATCTATCGCTTTCTCCATAAGCTTTCTTCCCAACCCTTTTCCTCGTTCATCAGAGCTTATGAAGAGCATCTCAAGAGAGCCATCATCTACGCCCATGAAAGCAACAGGAGTACCGGAATCATCCTCGGCAACAATCAAATGGGCAACAGCGGAAAGAGCCTCAGGCACATACTTTTTTATATTCAATATTTCAGTTTCGGCAAGAAAAAGATGCGTGACCCTGACCGATGATTCCCAAACGGAGAGGAGAGCGGCTATCAAATCAGGAGTTCTGTCTGTTACCTCATATATTCTCGTCAACGACCTTTAGGCAAGCCTGAAGGCTTGGACGTGAGCGTTTTGTCCACAGGCTCCGTTTCCGGTTTACCTATGGCACTCCATCCACTTACGGGGTGACCCGATGGCTCCCCAGGCTGATTGACTGCAGCCTGCCCGGACTTCTGGGCCCGGGTGATGTAGTTGTCGCAGATGTTGATGGCAGCATTCGTGTCGGCATGCATTCTGCTGCCGCAATGCCTGCATGTGTATCTGTTCCCATTCCTCGAAGCCTTGTCTATCATTTTGCACACCGAGCATTTCTGGCTCGTATAGCGCCCATCCACGAATTCCACCCTTGTGCCGTTCATCTATAGGGCAGCCTGACTTTTATACTGTAATCCTTTTCTGTGGTTTGGGACAGGCTTATGGACTGTCCTGTGTTTCTTGTTGTCTGCATGCATATGATTCAAGTACATGTTCTCTTCAGCATACCGCACCTCTATCTCATATTATGATTTTCTTCCCCTACTTGACCTTAACTTAATGACATTGGGACAAGCCTGGCAGGTTTTCTGGCGGCATTTCTTACAAAAAGGAAAAGTATTCGGAATACAAATATCTGATTTGACCATTCATTTCAACAGTGTTTCGATATGTTTATCCATCAGAAACTTATTTATATCATATGCTTGACATCATCTGTTAAAAGGTGGTATCTTCATCATGCTTGGGCGGTTAACTCAGCGGGAGAGTGCCACCTTGACGTGGTGGAAGTCACAGGTTCAAACCCTGTACCGCCCATTGCGTAAGCTGTTTGCTAACAAGTGAATGGCTTACGCATTTTTTATTTTCAGAGCAAAAAAGCCATTAACACTAGAATCGACACTTGTTTTCTCTATTCGAAAAAATTTAAGTATTTCTGTTTTTGAATCCAGAGAAAAGAAAACTCTTCAGATAAATGACAGTTATCCCCCAAAAAGTCATCTACTAAATGATTTTTCTGAACATAAAAGTCATTTTAAAGCGAGATTAGTAGTTTTTATGCATAGATAGAAAGATAGAGAAATACAGAGAAAAGGGAAAAGTGAAGAGAGAGGCAAACCTCTCCTCATTACCAAAGTACACCAGACAGGGAAAACCTATATCATAAAGTACGGAGGCGAAAATTCGATGTGGTTATACTTTATATTCTGAGATGAATCCCAACCCCCTTCTGGCAATTGCAATTCATACCTAATAGAATAAGAGCACTAGGATATAATTTTTTAAATAAGCCCCTTACTTTAGGAATAAGCTATACTTCAGCATACTCAATATGTCAGGGAATTCAGTCGCTGAAAGAATTGGATTTTATTTTCATCAATCTTTAGACCAAGAAGAACGAAGAACTCTTCCCTCGTAAATCCTGCCTCCTCGAGAGAAGGGAGGAGGGTGGCAATATCCCTGTAGCAGTCGGCGACTCCAGCTTTCTGCATTCCAGTAAGCATCACAAGTCCGTTTCCATTTATGATGATATTGCTGAGCGTGAGATTACCATGGGAAAACACATAGTCTTCATTAAAATTTGTTTTCTCTATTTCGCTCAGTGCCGTCCATTCAGAATATGAGAGTCTTTTCTTTTTCAATTTCCTGATTGTCATCTCGATGTTCTCAGAACATGGACAATCAGATATATCCATAGCCCAGAATGCTTTGAGTATCATCGCTGAGGTTTTAAGAATCCTGTTCTTTGTGGAGTCTTTCAGGGCCCTTCCCCTCTCTTTTGAAAGTAGCAGATAGCTCTCATCATCATAAAGGATTTCAGGCACTGGCAGCCTTTTCTTCATCCACCTTATAATCTTGGCCTCATTGCCATAGCTCTTATGGAGCGAACAATAATTAAATTCCCTGTCGCAAGTAAGCAGATCGGGTCGGAGACGTATTGTCTCTTTCAATGCCTCTATCTCATTGAAACATTCAATTTTCTTTCTGTCTCCGCTGAGAAGTACATCGGGAACTCTTTTTCCATCAAATAATGCGGGATGGGTGTATTGTGGGTGCTCAAGGATTCCGTTCTCAAAACTTTCCTCTTTTGCAGCTGAACCCCTGAGAGCCCCGTCAAGAAGACGGGTAACAGCCTCAGCGACTATCATCGCAGCACTTTCCCCTCCGGTTAGAACATAATCCCCGATTGAAAGCTCATCATCAACATAAGCTCTGGCTCTCTCATCGACACCTTCATAATGCCCAGCGACAAGAATAATATGCTCCTCTTTTGCAAGCTCGTGGGCAATCCCCTGAGAGAACTTCTTTCCTTTTGGCCCCATGAGTATGGTTCTTGCCCTGTCAGTCTTTGCAGAGTTAAGAGCATTCGTCAGAGTATCCACTCTAAGAAGCAGCCCTGCACCTCCGCCATACGGGGAGTCATCCACAGCACGGAAACAGCCATCGGCATAGTCCCTGATATCGATGATCTCAAAACTGACAATGCCATTTTTTATCGCCCTCCTGATTACAGGATAATCAAGAAAACTGGAAAAAGATTCAGGGAATATCGAAAGAAAGGTAATCCTCATATGATCATATTACATTCAATAATGGGACGATTAAAGTGGAAGAGGACTGCAGAATCACAGCCCCCTTAGCAATTTGCAATCAACCTGTTATTGCCTTCTGATACCTTAAAAGATTGTCAAGAGTAAGCCTCAGATCGCTCTTAGCCCTTACCTTTGCCTCCTTATAAGGAACAGCTACCCTGTTGATTGAGAATATTCCTGTAACACCCTCAGAGTAAGCGTTCTCGATATCATCCCCGATATCGCCGACTATGGCTATTACCTTGACCCCCTTCTTCTTGGCCTTCCTGGCAACTCCGATGACGACCTTTCCCCTGAGGCTCTGCCCATCGATCTTCCCCTCTCCGGTATATACGAAGTCAGTTCCATCAAGAAGCTCATCAAAATGCACCGTCTCAAGAACAGTCTCTATTCCCATCTGAAGCCTTGACTTGAAATAGGCGGCCATTCCACCTCCCATTCCACCAGCAGCTCCGGAGCCCGGTATTGACTGGACATCTACGCCACAGTCCCTCTTCATGACCTCAGCAAGCACTCTCATCTTATCATCGAGCATCTTGACCATCGCCTCGTCAGCTCCCTTCTGAGGGCCATAGATCGCAGGAGCTCCCTCAGGGCCGTAGAACGGGTTATCGATATCGCACATCGTGACAATCTCAATCTTCTTCAGAGATTCATCCATTGTGGAAGTATCTATTCTTACAACCTCATCCATGCTCTCGCCAAGAGGTATGAAACGCTCACCTTTCGCGTTATAGAAACTTATTCCGCAGGCAGAAGCAAGACCGCAAGCAGCATCATTTGTTGCAGATCCCCCAAGGCCGAGTATTATCTTTGAAACACCTTTTCTTGCGGCATCAAGCATGAGCTCTCCTACCCCGTATGTCGTCGTCTTCGACGGATCCTTCCTGTCTCCTACCATTGGAAGGGCGGCAGCGGCGGCCATCTCTATGACTGCAATGTTTCCAGGAAGTATTCCATAATACCCTTGAACCTTCTCTTCAGGGTATGGACCTGTAACCTCCTTATATATCTTCTCCCCTCCTACGGCATCAAGGAACGCGTCCACGCTTCCCTCTCCTCCATCGGCCACAGGGATGCTGACAACCTCACAATCAGGATAATGCTCGACTATCACGGATTTCAGAATCTGACATATCTCACCTGACGACATCGTTCCCTTGAAAGAATCAGGGATAAGAATTACCTTTTTCATGCTATCCTCCTTTCTAATATATTAACTGAAATTATAAAAAAAATAAAAACAAAATTGAAAATTACAGAACGAGGGGAGCATAACCTCCCCTCGAAGAAAACAAACAATGACTATCAGCGGCTAAGCCTTATTTTACGATTGATGTATCGCTGATCTTCTCATAGTAGCGTGCAAGAGCGCTATGGTCATCCTTTTCGAATCCATACGCCTTGAGAGACTGCATCATCTCCATAACCTCGCCAGTGAGAGGAACAGGTACATTAACAGCATGTGCGGCATTGAGAGCGTTCGTCAGGTCCTTGATATGAAGCTCAATCCTGAAGCCTGGCTTGTAGTTGCCAGCCATCATCATCGGAGCCTTCGCATCCATAACCGTTGAACCTGCAAGACCGCCACGGATTGCCTGATAAACCAGCTCAGGATCCGCTCCGACCTTCTTACTGAATGTAAGAGCCTCCGCAACAGCTGCGATGTTGCATGCTACGACGATCTGGTTTGCAAGCTTTGCGATGTTTCCAGCACCAAGCTCTCCAACATATGTTACAGAACCGGCCATAGCCTTGAGAACAGGAAGGAACTTGTCGAAATCCTCCTTCGCTCCTCCGACCATCACGGAAAGTGTTCCATCGATAGCCTTAGGCTCTCCACCGGATACAGGTGCATCAAGCATCTTGCAGCCCTTCTTAGCAAGCTCTTCTCCGATCTTCTTGCTCTCAACCGGATCGATTGATGACATATCTATGAGAGTGAAACCTGGTTTAGCAGTCTCCGCAACACCATTTTCTCCAAGAACGGCAGCTCTTACCTGAGGGCTGTTCTGGACCATAGTGATGATGACATCGGCCTCTTTCGCCATCTCTGCACCGTTTGCAGCACTTTTTGCACCGCAGGATACGAGGTCAGCAACATGATCCTTGTTGAAATCGCATACGACGAGCTCGTGGCCAGCCTTGATAAGGTTCTTAGCCATCGGGCGCCCCATGATACCAAGTCCAATGAATCCAATCTTCATTTATTTTTCCTCCGTTACTTTATATCCGTTTTCATTCAATACTTTGATAAGTCCCTTTACCTGAGCTTCCGTTGAAGGCTTGTTCGGAAGGAACGGCTTTCCAAGCTCCCGGCCAAGGATATTGCCCAGATCCTTCATTGCTACAGGGAATGAGGAGCTGTCCATCTGGATCCTGATCGGGTTGAGACGGAACTGTGCCTCAAGAGCGCCCTTCAGATCTCCAGCCATGAATTTATCATAGATGGAGCATACAAGCTCAGGAATGAAATTCGCGGTACAGCACACCGCACCTACACATCCGACAGCCAGACCTGGGAATATCACAGTATCCTTTCCGCACATTACACGGAAACCAACATCCCTGTTTCGTCTTATGAACTCCTCCGTCTGCGTAATGTCCCCTGAGCTGTCTTTCATTCCTATGAGGTTCTCATTCTCATGAGCAAGACGCTCGACAAGGTTCTGGGAAATCGGGTAGCCAGTTCTTCCCGGATTGTTGTAAAGCAGCATGGGAGTATCTCCAAGTGCGGATGCAATCGAAGAAAAGTGCGTATAAAGCTCGTCCTCCGTCGGTTTGAGGAACATGGGCTGAAGTACCGATACGGCGCTGACTCCCATCTCCTTTCCCATGAGAGCTAAATCTATA
The DNA here is from genome assembly GCA_944389025.1 of uncultured Spirochaetaceae bacterium. GTDB lineage: Bacteria > Spirochaetota > Spirochaetia > Sphaerochaetales > Sphaerochaetaceae > Ornithospirochaeta. The sequence goes on along the minus strand of CALXKU010000001.1, from coordinate 113,612 downwards.
CACGCCTTTGTCCTTATCATTCCGACACCCATGTAAACAGGTACTCTGCCATTCACCTGGTCCAAAATGATTGAAAGAACCTCTTTCTGCTCAGCCTTGTCCATCATGTAGAACTCGCTGTTTGAGCCAAAGGCAAGTATTCCGCTTACACCGCGGTCAATCATGAAATCTATATGCTCCCTGAGCTTATTCTCGTTAACATTCTCATTTTCATCTATCGGAGTTGCGATAGGTGGGATGATTCCTTTGAAAAAAGATGCATCCATTCGATTTCCCTCCTAAACTAATATAAAGACTATACCTCGCCAGCAAATCTGTCAAATACTTTTTGAAATTCCATAATAATTTTATAAATTTTATAAAACTATTATATTATCTGCATAGACAAGGCCTCTTGGAGTCATACTTCCAACCTGGAATGAGGTACTGCATGTACTCCGCATCATCCCTCTCGTGCTTCTCAAGACTCTCATAAAGCCTTCTTGCTTCCTCCACTCTCTTCCTGTTGATATGCACACCAAGGCCCGGAGAGGATGGCAGGATAAGTTTTCCGTTCCTGATCTCAGGGGTGTCAAGAAGCAGGTTCTGCCCGTCCTGCCAGATCCAGTGGGTATCAACAGGTGCGATATTCCCGACTGCGGCCGCACCAACGTGTGCGAACGCGGCAAGGGTTATATCGAAATGGTTGTTCGAATGTATGCCCCATGTGAGACCAAACTGCTCAAGAAGCTGTGATATCCTGATCGTCCCCTCAAAACCCCAGAAATGCGGATTTGCAAGGATAATGTCGCATGCCGACTCCAGTAGCGTATGATAGAACTGCCTCCAATTTGTGGCAATCATGTTAGTAGCAACAGGAAGATTCGTCGCGTTCTTGAACTCCCTCATGATTTCACGCCCGGAGAAACCGTCTTCAGGACCGCATGGATCCTCAACATATGTGATAAGAGAGCTCATCTCGCGGGAAAGCCTTATCGCCTCAGATAGCGACCATGCCCCGTTCGGATCGATGTTCAGCCTTGCATCTGGGAATGCCTTTCTCAGCGCTTTCAGCGTTCTCACCTCCTCATCCCCGCTAAGGACTCCCCCTTGAGCTTGAAATTGGAAACTCCGTACTTCTTTCCGATCTCCTTATCGGAATGCAGTGTGGAGGCTCTGACGCTTTCTCTGGCATCACGGCAAACCTGCTGCGGACATGCTTGTAAAAGGTGGGGCCACTGTCCTCTTCTCAGAAGTCACGGAAGTAAGGGATGGAGTCAACCTGCTTGCCGAGCGCTGCGTTTCAAAGGAAGTTTGCGATAAGCTCGCCTCTGAGATGAAATGGTATGATGACTACCTTGCCGATGGAGGTGTGGACAGGGATGCCAACCCTACTCCGGGAAACAAGAAAGGAGGACTTGCAAACATAGTCGAAAAGGCCATGGGATCGATTGCCAAGAGCGGCACAAGCCCTATTGTCGAAGTGCTCTCACCAGCTGAGAAGCCGACAAAGAAGGGCTTGATATTCGCAGCAACCCCTGCAAGCGATATCGTATGCGGCCCATCACAGGTTGCAAGCGGCATAGGACTCCAGGTTTTCATGACAGGAAGAGGAACCCCTTACGGCCTTGAGGTAGCACCTGTTATAAAGGTATCAAGCAGAAATGAGCTCAAGGAGCACTGGTTCGACCTGATTGACATCTCCGCTGGAGACGTCGCAACAGGAGAGAAGACGATAAGCGAGGTCGGATGTGAGATATTCAACTTCATACTCGATGTCGCAAGCGGAATAAAAAAGCCATACAGCGACATATATGACTTCCATAACGACATGTGCATCTTCAATCCCGCACCAATCACGTGATTCGTATTTTTACGCAAAACAAAGCCTCTCCTTTCGGAGAGGTTTTCTCATACGGCGTAGTAGCCTAGCATGCTGGATATCCTGTTGGCCATCTCCTTGAGTTTCGGGATTGCCCCCTCTATCTCATCCTTTGACATGTTTGGCTCAAGAGCGCTTACGGAAATCGCTGCCACGATTTTACCATCTCCGTTCATTATAGGAACAGCACTGCAGTTATCCCCGCTTATATACTCGTTCCTGTCTCGTCCTACCCCTTCAATCCTGACGCTCTCAAGTTCCTTCATGAGGGCCTTCTTCTCCGTAATGGTTTCGGGTGTGAATGCCTTGAGCCCGCCGCCGGCCTCAATCATCTCATCAACTTCACTCTCACTCATCTGCGAGCAGAGAACCTTTCCAAGCCCTGTACAATGGAATGGGATGACGCGTCCTGGGGTGAAATAAGTGCGAGGAAGGGACTGCCCGTCTATCCTGTCAATTATGAGAATCTCCGGCCCGTTTCTAACCCCCATATTCACATTTGCCTTCTGGAAATTCGTCCATAAGAGTTCAAGATAAGGCATGGTAAGCTTTCTTATCTCCATGGACTGAAGAGCAGTCCTCGACAGCCCCAGACACTTGAGGGAAAGGGAGAAAAGACCGGTTACGGGGTTCTTATCAAGATAGCCCGCTCTCTGTATGCTGGTAAGCAATCTGAACGCCATATTGCTGTTGACATCAAGCTCATCGCATACGTCCTGTATAGAGATTGGAATATGCTTGCGACATGCGAGATCAAGAATCTTGAAACAGCGCTCCACTACTTTTATATTATATTTTTCATTATCATCCATCGTGAATCTCCATAAAAATATATTTTCTTTATAAAATTATAAGATAAAATATAAAAAAAAGGCAAAACATATTAAATTAAGTAAAAGAAATTATCTTATATACGAATATTTTACATATTGAAGAAGAAGTGAATATAGGAATAAATGGATGGAAGAATTAATGAATGAGAAGCGCCTAAAAAAACAGGTCGAGAAATTCCCGACCTGTCAGAAAATCAGATAAAAACTCTTAGTTTGCAAGAACTGCGTCAACCCTTTTGCCCATCTCAGCAAGTCCGTCATCAACAGACATGTTGCCTGTCATGATCTGATCATGGAACTCGTTGAGTACGACCTCTATCTCAGCACTCTTGTCGTGCAACGGCATCTCAAGATAGAGCTGTGTCACAGAAAGAGCGTCCTTGGAATTCTGGTCCTGTGGGAAACCTTCAAGAGAAGCGACTATGTCCTTGACCTCAGGAATCTGATATGCAGGGAAGTTACCGGTTCCGGCAAGTGCCTTTCCACCCTCTTCTCCGCAGACGAACTTAACGAAATCCCAGGCCGCTTCCTGCTGCTTGGAGCTTGAAGGGATTGCAAGGGCTCCGATGGTTCCGAGTGTTGTTCCCGGCTCTATGCCTTCAGCGTGAGGATACTTAACGATTCCCCAGTTCTGGGCATCGGACTGTCCCGTCTGATTCGCTGTGATAAGGGTGGCGATATACCATGATCCCATGTTCATCATGGCAACGGACTCGTTGTAGAATACTCCCGAGTAGTGGATGTTGCTCGTCTTGAGTGTTGCATAGTCCTGCACGATTCCGTCTGCCTGCTGGGCAAGCGCCATCTCATAATACGGCTTGAGGTAGCTGTAATCCCCTCCGTCTGTAATCTGATGCTTTCCATCAAGGATGCCGAAGAGCTGGATAGCGCTCCTCCATGTGTGGTAGTGCGCACCATAGACCTTGGATGCTCCGCTTCCGCTTGTCATCTGACGTGCAAGCGCATCATACTCCTCGAATGTCATGTCGTTAGTCGGATACGGAACGCCGGCTGCATCGAAGAGGTCCTTGTTATAGAAGAGAACCCAGAAATCACTCTTGAATGGAAGCTCATAGAAGCTGTCCCCTATTGAAATCTGCTCTATGATACCACCATAAAGTGAGAGGTCGAGACCATCGCGCTCTGCAAGAGGAGCAAGATCGGCCAGGAGTCCCGCCTTATAGAGGTTGTTATAGCCAGGAATATCTTTGATTGCAACAACATCGAACTCTGAGCCACCACCTGAGAGCTGAATCTGGAGAGCTGTCTGATAGTCAGCAGAACCAAGGTCGATGACCTCGACATTCACATCCGGGTGCGATGCCTCGTAAGCATCGATAAGGGCATCATAATAAGATGTCGTAGCATAATCCCACACGGCCCAAGTGAGGGTCGTCTTTCCATCAGCTGCGCTTTCGGATGAACCTCCAGCAAACACTGCTGAGAGAGAAATAAGTGCAATAAGAAGTAAAGCTAATGCTTTTTTCATGTTTCCTCCTTTGATTTTTACCTTATGATAAAACCTTATCGCCGCATCAAGAGATTCGACATGTAAAATTTACCGAAAAATATTAACTATTTATCGTAGGGATAAAACAGGATATAAAATCTTACTATACAATGTAAAAATCACAGGCCGGCAGATACCGGCCTGTAAAAGATATAATATACGCATCAACCTTTAAGTCCGCTGGAAGCAACACCTTCAACGAAGTATTTCTGAAGCGCCAGGAAGACCGCTATGACAGGAATCATCGTAACGACGGAACCTGCCATGATAAGCCCGTATTCTGAAGAATACTGACCTATGAAGCTTCTCAGTCCAAGCTGTATCGTCTTCAGGTTGTCCCTTGTGAGGTAAATGTAAGGACCAAGGAAGTCGTTCCATGTGTTTACGAACGTGAAGATCGTCAGTGTCGAGAGTGACGGCTTTGCAAGCGGAAGCATGATCTTCGCATAAATTCCATACTCTGTCATTCCATCGATTCTTGCCGCCTCACAGAGTTCCGTCGGGATTCCCTCGTAGAACTGCTTCATCATGAACACTCCGAAAGCGCTGAACGCCTGAAGGATTATGATTGCAAGGTGGGTATTGTTAAGCCCCATGCCTCTGAGCATCATGAACTGAGGTACCATGTATGCCTGCCATGGAACCGCTATCGTAGCTATATAGCCGAGAAAGAGTGCATTGCGCCCCTTGAATCTCAGCTTTGCGAATGCGTATGCGGCAAAGGATGATGTGAAGAGCTGTAAAAGCGTTACTATGATTGTAAGCTTAACAGTATTGAGGATATATGTCAGAAGCGGAATCTGAGTCCATATCCTGCTGTAGTTTCCCCATTCAGGCTCTGCCGGGATCCACTGGATCGGGAATGTAAAAACATCCCTGTCCTGCTTTAGCGAAGCTGAAAGCATCCATAGGAAAGGCAGGAGCATGATTGCAGCCATTATGATAAGGAATACGTATAAGAGTACCTTGAGTACTTTCTGTCCACTAGATTCAATCATCATATATCTACCCTCCTACTCCTTATCGAGCTTGAACTGCACGATCGTGACAACAAGCACGATTGCAAAGAGAACGAGAGCCTCCGCAGAAGCAACTCCGAGTCTCCAGTAACGGAACGCGCTGTTGTAAATCTCATATACGAGAACCGTTGTCGCCTGACTGAGGGCTCCGGAACCCGCTCCAGCGAGCATGTATACGATATCATATACCTTGAAGCACTGGATTGTGAGCATGATCAGGATGAAGAACGTCGTGTTCCTCAGCTGAGGGAGTGTCACATACCAGAATTTCTGCCAGGTATTCACGCCATCAATTGATGCCGCCTCATAAAGCTCGGTGTTGATTCCCTGAAGTCCTGCCAGATAGATGACCATGTAATAGCCCATGTACTTCCAGACTGAAAAGAGCACGATGGTGAACATCGCCCAGTCGTTATCGGCAATCCAGCGGGGAGGATCCTCGACTCCGAGACGTATGAGAATCTCGTTAATAGGTCCCATCGACGGATTGAAGAGCATGTTCCATACTGCCGTGATTGCAACGAGAGAACCAACATACGGGAAGAACGATACGGTTCTGAAGAAGTTACGTCCTCTGATCTTCTGATTAAGCACGATAGCAAGGAAAAGAGCCACAACAAGTGTAAGAGGCACAGTTCCTATCGTGTAAACGAAGGTGTTCTTCAGTGATGCGAGGAACATCTCATTCGTGAATATGTACTTGAAGTTATCAAGACCTGCCCATGTCATCTCCGTATTACCGTTCCAGTTGAGGAAGGCAAGTGCGAAGGCGAATACGATCGGAACAAGTGTGAAAATGGCGAAACCGATGAAATTCGGGGCAATGAAGGAATAGGCGACAAGATTCCTCTTCACCTCTTCCCTCTTTGCTGCTTTCGATTTCACAATCTTGATACTTCTATCTATTGGAAGCCCGTTTGCTGTGAAAGCAGGAGCTTCACTTTCCTTCTTTTTCAACATAGCAAACCCTTTAAAACAGATTCAGCCGCAAAAGTTCTGCGGCTGAACCATTCAATCGGAAAGCGATCAGTTGGCGAGAACCTCGTCAACCCTTCTGCCCATCTCAGCAAGCCCCTCATCAACAGACATGTTGCCTGTCATGATCTGGTCATGGAACTCGTTGAGTACGACCTCGATCTCGGCACTCTTGTCGTGCAGCGGCATCTCAAGATAGAGCTGTGCAACGTTAAGAGCTTCCTTTGAAGCCTCATCGGTAGGGAATCCAGGAGTTGCTGCGATGATATTGTTGATATCGTCGTTTGTAAGTGCTGGGAAGTTTCCAGTTCCTGCAAGAGCCTTGGCACCCTCTTCTCCGCAGACGAACTTAACGAAATCCCAAGCTTCCTCGCTCTGATCTGTTCCGGAAGGAATTGCGAGAGCTGTGATAGTTCCAAGCGTCGTACCTGGCTCGACACCTTCTGCGTGAGGATACTTCACGATTCCCCAGTTCTCAGCATCGGATGTTCCGTCATTGTTAGCTGCAATCAGGGTAGCGATATACCATGATCCCATGTTCATCATGGCAACGGACTCGTTGTAGAATACTCCCGAGTAGTGGATGTTGCTCGTCTTGAGTGTTGCATAGTCCTGCACGATTCCGTCTGCCTGCTGGGCAAGCGCCATCTCATAATACGGCTTGAGGTAGCTGTAATCCCCTCCGTCTGTAATCTGATGCTTTCCATCAAGGATGCCGAAGAGCTGGATAGCGCTCCTCCATGTGTGGTAGTGCGCACCATAGACCTTGGATGCTCCGCTTCCGCTTGTCATCTGACGTGCAAGCGCATCATACTCCTCGAATGTCATGTCGTTAGTCGGATATGGAACTCCGGCTGCATCGAAGAGGTCCTTGTTGTAGAAGAGAACCCAGAAATCGCTTCTGAAAGGAAGCTCATAGAACTTTCCATCGACTGTTACCTGCTCAACGATTCCGCCATAGAGGGATGTATCGATTCCATCGCGCTCTGCAAGAGGTGTGAGGTCAGCCAGAAGTCCTGCCTTGACGAGGTTATTGTAACCAGGAATATCCTTTACTGCGACAACATCGAACTCTGAGCCGCCACCTGAGAGCTGGATCTGGAGAGCTGTCTGGTAGTCGGCAGAACCAAGGTCGATGACCTCGACATTCACATCCGGATGCGATGCCTCGTAAGCATCGATAAGGGCATCATAATAAGGTGTCGTAGCGTAATCCCAGATAGCCCATGTAAGAGTAGTCTTTCCATCATCCGCGCTTTCGGATGAACCTCCAGCAAACACTGCTGAGAGAGAAATAAGTGCAACAAGAAGTAAAGCTAATGCCTTTTTCATATTTCCTCCTATTGTTAACAGAATGTTATATGTTAACCCTAAAGCCCTTTTTTAAGTAGCAACATGTAAAATATTTGAAGGAATATCGATTTTCTTACACTTCGGTTGATATGGCATGTAAAATAATACGATGATATGTAATATTTTCATTATTGAGTTAAGAGCTGATTTGCGAGATAATTTCTTTTATGAAGATATTTCACTCCGTCAGAGCCAGAATCATTCTTCTAAGTACGATTCTCCTCCTGTTCTTCCTCATCGTCTATACTCTTACAGTATGGACGGTTGCGAACAGCTATGCCCTGATGAACACAGCCCAGAACAATTCATTCTCCCTCTCCCTTCTTCTAAATGAGGTGAGCGGCAATCTTGATGATGTGAAAGCCCTTGTAACGAGGATGGCAATAGATAATGAGCTGAAATATCACTTAAGCTATTTTGATTCTGATTTGAACTCATATTACGACAGCTTTAAAAACATGGTACAGTCAAACCCCGCCTACAATGTGATTGACCGCTTCATCGTATCTGACAGTGCATATTCAAATTTCCTGCAAGCTGGAGGACCTAACATAACAGCAGGTCTTCCGCTGAGAAAAGATTATTTTATAACAGAACTCGGACACATTGACGAGGAGAATGCTTTCAGCGGCGTCTTCTTCTCCGATCTTGCGCACAGGAATTACCAGGTAATAGCGACCGTACGCCCGATCATAGATTACAATAACGCCCTCACGATCGGACATGTCTACGCATCAGTGAGCATCGATGCCCTTCTTAAAAACATATATACATATCAGAGGATGAATGAAGCAAAGCTTTACGTGCGATTCTCTGATATGGCATACAAGGTTGATAATGGCAGTCTCATCCCTACCCCTGGCCTGACACGAGATAGCTCAGAGCTTATATTTGAAGGCGGGAGCGGAAGCATATATAAAGAGGATGATGGGCTTTACCTACTCTTTTGCACGGATGAAAGCAATTCTTTCTCAATTTACCTCTACTTTGATACACCCAGCCTGATTGGAAGCGAGAGTACGATGCCTCTGGTAATGCTTGCAGTTCTCATAGGAGGCGCAATACTCATAATAACCCTAACCCTTGCAATATATCTTAACAGAGTGCTTTACGCTCCAGTTAAGAGGCTCGCAAAAAGGATAGAGAAGATACAGGAGATCGATTTCTCAACCGATGAGACGATAAACACCGATGACGAGTTCGGCCTGATCGGACGGGGAATAAACAGCCTCTCTTCCGAAGTGACGGATCTGATGGAAAAAAGACTGGAAGATGAGAGGAAAAAGCTTGAACTCGAATACAGGATGCTCTCGAGCCAGATAGACCCCCATTTCCTATACAACACGTTCAATGCCATCAAATGGATGGCCAAGATACAGAAGGCGGATGGAATCAGTGAGATGATCACCTCCCTCTCGCGTCTCATGAAGAACATATCTAAAAGGGATGCGAACATAGTAACTCTTTCGGAAGAGATGAGCTTCATTGATGACTACCTTGTTATAATGAAATACCGTTATGGCAATACGATAAGCTACTACAGGAGCATGGATGATGAGTGCATGGATATCGCTCTGCCACGTTTCTGTCTGCAACCCCTTGTCGAGAATGCGATATTCCATGGCATAGAACCAAGGGGAACGGGAGCGGTTGCGATAATTGCGAGGAAATTCGGAGAAAATACCGTTATAATGGTTGCAGATAACGGTGTCGGTTTCGATACTCAGAAAAAAGAGAGCAAAGGGGAAGGGATGTTCAAGCACATAGGATTGGATAATATCAGGCAACGCCTTGAGCACACTTGGGGTGATAGCGTGAGCTTCAGTATTTCAAGTAAGATCGGATGCGGCACAGAGTGCGTAATCCGGATAAGGGATAAGGAGGCTGAATGAGTTATAGCGTCATAATCGCGGATGATGAGCCTCTCGTACTCATTGGCCTTCAGGACATGGTCAACTGGCAGGAAGAGGGTTTCGAGATCGTGGCTCAGGCGAGAAACGGCAAGGAGCTTAGAGAGAAGATTGAGACCTTAAAGCCTGATCTGGTTCTCACTGATATCAAGATGCCGGTCAAAAGCGGCATAGAGGTGCTTGAAGAGGAAAGAAACAGAAACAAGAGGCTACCGCTCTTCATATTCCTTACAAGCTTTGAGGAGTTCGAACTTGCCAAGAAAGCCATCTCCCTCGGAGCTGTCGATTACATAGTCAAGCTTGAACTTGAGAAAGAGCAGCTCACGGAGGCGATCAGAAAAGCAAAGAGCAGGATCGCAGAAATAAATGGAAGAGATTCTGAAAGCAGTGAGATAAGTGGCAAGCGCGTACTGCAGGAACATTTCTTCATCCGACAGCTTTTCAACATAGACACAGGGGAGAGCGAACCGGCGGAAATCGGACTGAATCTCTCCTACCCCGCATTCACAGTAGCCTACATCACCATACCCAACATACTCGAGGAAAAGAACAGTGACAGATCCGTAAGTCTATCTTACAGCGCATCACGCCTTATCGATGAAACTGTTAACAGATATACTGAATGTTTCGTAATGCAGCTTGACTCAGGACATCTTGCGGCGATCTTCCCATTCAGTGAGAAGGCTAAGAGCGGATACCGCAGCTATGTGTATTCGGCATTCAAAACGGCATTGGAGAGTCTGAGAAATTACTTTTCCCTAGATTCACATGTTGCGGTAGGTCCTCTTGTAAACCACCCTTCCCTTCTTTCCGACTCGTTTTTCAAAGCGAAACTGCTTGCAGCCCGTGGCGATGACGGCAACGAAAAGATAGTCTTCTTCGACCATAGCCAGAACAGGAATGTAAAGGCTGAGGGAATCGTGATTGACAGCAAGGGGATATCAAGAGCGTTCAGCGAGCTCAATCCCACACTGCTGAGAGATTGCATGCAAAAGCTCATACTCTCAATGAAGAATGAAAGCACAAGCAGGGTCTATGCGATCGATGCGGCTAGCAGTGTGCTTTACATGGCCATGAACTCACTGCCTGATGCATCTTCTGTGCTTGAGGAGATATTCCCATCAAGTGAGAACATGTTCTCCTATCGCGCAATTTACCAGGCGAGGAACACCGATGAGGTGATAGCATGGATTGAAAGATTCACTGATGGCCTTGAAAAACTCTTCAGAGAGCGCAACCAGGACTACAGGTTAAAAACAGTACAGAGAATCCAGGCATACATAAATGAGAACATAACGGGGAATCTCGATCTCGGTTCCGTCTCATCCGTTTTCGGGTACAGCAGGAACTATCTTTCCTCTCTTTTCACGAAATATGCTTCAACAAGTTTTGTCGACTATGTGAACAGCGCAAGGATGGAGAGGGCGAAAAAGATGCTTGCGGACCCTAATGCGCTCGTATACGAGGTTGCTACCGCCCTCGGGTATGACTCACCGTTCTATTTTTCTAAAGTATTCAAGAAAGTCACGGGAATGAGTCCGACTGCATACCAGAACAGAATCAGGGAAAAGAGCGAATAAGGAGAACTTGATGGCAGAAAGGCTTATTGAGAGCGTATTAAGGGGTATTAGAGAAGTAAAGAGTCTGGATTTCTCAAATTTCAGCATAGATAACAGGAAACTCTGGGATTCCTTGGACCTTGATTTGAAGAAGGAAATAATCTGTAAAGCAGAGCATATCTCCTTCTCAGAAAAGGACTATATCAGCCTTGCCCTCTACAGGGACTTCAAAAAGACTGGAGAGAGAAAAAATTTCGAGAATGTCTATTTCGAGAAAAGAAAAAAACTTTCATTGCTTACGGTAGCAGAATGTGTGGAAAACAAGGATCGTTTCATTCCACTTATCGAGGAAGGAATATGGTCCCTTCTTTCCGAACCCTCATGGGTTCTCCCCGCCCATAACTCATACATAAGAGACACAGAGCAGCTTGATACCCCGCTCCTTGCCCGTCCCGTGCTCGATCTTTTCTCATGCGAGAGTGCAGAGATCCTCGCACTCGTGCGTGCCGTACTCAAAAGCAGGCTGAGCCCTATCATAACCGATGATATCGAATATGTTCTGAGAGAGCGCATAGTGAATGCGTATACAAGTGATTCATTCTGGTGGATGGGAGGGGATGGAAAACTGAATAACTGGAGCACATGGTGCACGCAGAACGTGCTCATATCATCCCTCTCTCTTGAAAGCCTTGATGATAAGACCCGTTTCAAAATCATAAGGCAGGCTACGGACACTCTTGATAGATTTATCGACTCCTATGAGAGTGACGGGGCCTGCGCTGAAGGTGCGAGTTACTATCATGCCGCCGCCCTTACCCTCTTTTCCGCCCTCCTTCTCATAGAGAAAGCGACGGGGAGGTCATTCGATGAGTTTTACAGGAATGAGAAGATAAGGGCGATGGCCGCCTATATCGAGGATGTTCATATAGCAAAAGACAACTATCTCAATTATGCCGACTGCTCCCCAAAGGCAGGGAATCTCGGGGCAAGGGAGTTCCTTTTCGCAAAGGCGACAGGGAATGAGGCTATGATGCATCATGCCGCCCTAGATTACATGAGATACGGCTTTGAGGAGGATGACAACAGCTACAACCTCTATTATAAGCTCATAGCACTCCACTCTTTTTCCGATATCAAAAAGGAAGCGGAGAGGAAAGTAAGTATAAAAAAACCATCTCTCAAGGTCTTTAAAGAAAGCGAGCTTGCGATTTACCGGGAAGGAGATATCACATTCGCAATCAAAGGGGGGAACAACGGGGAGAGCCATAATCACAATGATGTCGGATCCATTATACTTTATGCAGGCTCAAAGCCCCTCCTGATTGACATAGGTGTCGAGACATATACAAAGACGACATTCTCAAAAGACAGGTACACACTCGCTCCGATGCAGAGCGCATACCACAATCTCGTGAATTTTCCACCTGTAATGCAGAAAGATGGGCCCTTATTCAGAGCGAAAGATGTCACCATAAACGATAGTGACGCCTACTTCGACCTCACCGGCGCATACCCTGAAACGGAAGGGCTTAGAAAATACGTAAGAAGAATCCACTTTGAGAGATCGAAGAGGCAAATTATCGTCTATGAGGATATCGAGGCAACAATTGTTCCTGTGCTCTCACTTATAAGTGTTGAAAAGCCTGAACAGAAAGGACACATTCTCGAGTTCGACTCATTCTCAATTGAGTTCGATAGCACCCTCTCTTTCACCCTTGAAGAGATGGACATTAAAGATGCGCGCCTTTTAAAAGCATGGCCGAGTAGGCTCTATAGAAGCCTTTTGCATCTTGATGGAAGCGTAAAATGGACAATATTTATCAAATAGGAAGAATGGGCTGCCTCCATTTCTAAAAGGAGGAATGAAGACAGCCCTGCAAAATATGATTCCAATTAAGGCATTTTATGTGGATGTCCCCATCCTCCGTTTACAAGGCAGGTTTTCGCACTGACCTCTGCCGCATAGTCCAGGGCCTCAGAGATACTGAAGCCATCGGCAATGCTTACAAGAAAGCCTGCAATGAAGCTGTCTCCAGCCCCCATCGTATCCACAGGCTCAACGAATTTCACGGGCTGGGAATAATAGTTTTCGCCGTCATAGAAAAGAGCTCCACGGCTTCCACGAGTAAGGCCGATGATTCTCCCTCCGAGCTCATGGGCATGGCGGAGAAAAGCCTTAGCCTCATCATCAGAGAAATCTGAGGCGGAAAAGAAGGCATATTTCACATGTCTTATCGTCCGTGCAAGGTACTCATCATCCATTCTTTCTGAGTAATCGAACGACACGTCTAAAAGCTTGCAGAGATCCTCAAGCTCATACTCGAGATTTGAGAAACAGCTCGTGTGTATCAGATCATACTCCCTGATAAGCTCAATATCCTCATCAACGATCCTGATTGAAAACAGATGCTGACATGTGTCCCTTTTACCGCGTACAAACACCCTGTCCCCGTCCTCAAGACGCACACCAGGATGTGCCGACGGTGCGTAGACCTTTCTTGAGCGCACAGTCTCAACTCCTTCTGAGAGGATATCTTTCTCAATATTCTCAGCCTCGCTATCATTTCCGAAAACACCGATGTAGCCTACCCTCTCAGCTCCATCCCTCTTCGCGTTTACAGCAACATTGACAGCATTCCCTCCAGGGTAATATATCCCCTCATCGAGATAGCAGTCAGCAACATTGTCCCCTATGCATATAAGCTTCATATAATCACCCCTTCACTGCTCCCGCGGTAAGGCCACGTATGAAATTCCTGGACATTGAGAGATATACGATTATCAGCGGGATACACGATATCACCATTCCCGCCATTACGACTCCCCACTCCGTCATCAGGCCATCACGGAATACCATCAGACCTACGGGGATCGTCCTCAATGACGAGCTGTCTACTAAAATAGTCGCAAAAAGGAATTCATTCCATGCATAGTATATCGTCATAATGGTCACGGTAGAAAGAATCGGTTTCGACAATGGCACATATATCTTGCTAAATATCTGCCAGAGCGATGCACCATCTATTATCGCAGCCTCCTCCATCTCCTTCGATATCCCCACGAAGAAAGAGCGTATTAGCATCACGGACATCGGAAGGCGGAATGCTATGTATGGTAGTATCATGGCAAGATATGTCTTATTAAGTCCTACACTTCTGAGAAGCATAAACAGAGGAAGAACACAGACCTGCGGGGAAAGAAGCAGGCAGACCATCACGAGAAGGAATGCAACATAACCGATCTTACCACGCAGCTGGGTTATTCCAAAAGCAAGTGTTGAGGCCATGAAAAGCTCTCCGACAAGCGTTGCCACCGTCACTATGATGCTATTAACGAAGTACTGCGATATTCCCCTAGTCCAAGCCCTCACGTAATTCTCGAAATGCCATTCACCTGGCAGTCCCCATACATCCTGATATATGCTCATGTAGTCCTTGAATGACGACATGATAATCCAGGTGAGCGGGTATATGATTATCACGGAAAGCAGTATGCAGAAAAGGAAAATTATTTTTCCGGATATGGATCTTGGAATAACGGTTTCTTTCTTTTTCATTCCCTTTCCTCCTTTCCCGTGCCGAACGAGAAGAACTGCACCGATGAGAGTATGGCGGTAATAACGAAAATCAGCATCGCTATTGCCGACGCATATCCCATTCTGTTCTTAACGAATCCCGTCTGGTACATGTGCAGAGAGAGAACCATGGTCGCAGTTCCAGGTCCTCCGCCGGTGAGGATATAAGGCTCGTTGAATACCGTGAACGCCCCGGAGACGGTGAGAACCATCGTGACGAAGAACATCTGTCTTACCATCGGGCATGTGATTGTGAAGAACCTTCTTATCTTCCCTGCACCATCTACAATCGCCGCCTCATAAAGATCTGCTGGAATTTTCTGAATAGCCACGATGAAAAGCATCGTTATGTATCCAAAGCTCTGCCACTGAGAGACCGCGATGATTGAAAGCATCGCAGTATCCTTGTTTCCAAGCCATATGCGAGTGAGAGAATCAAGACCTACAGCCTCAAAGAAGCTGTTCAATAGTCCCATCTGCGGGTTGTATACGAACTCAAAAAGAAGACATACTACTGTGAGAGAAAGCAGTGTCGGTATAAAGAAAATTGTCTGGAAGAACGACTCGCTCTTCCTGAAAACCTTATCCTCTAAAATCGCGGCTACCACAAGTCCGAATACAACCTGGAAAAGAATTGAGATAACGGCATAAAGCAGATTGTTCTTTATCGACTGCCAGATTATCGGATCAGAAAAAAGCTCCCTATAGTTGTTAAGGCCAACGAACTCCCTGCTCGTTGAAGAAAGTGAGAAAGACTGAAAACTGTAAATTATGTTCTCAATCAGCGGGAAGTAGACGAATATCGCCAGCATCAGCAACCCTGGAATGCAGAAAAAGAAAGCACCCAGGTTCTTTTTTCTCGTATTCATTCATCCCTCCTTTTTTGAAATAGGCCGGCGGCAGTACCGCCAGCCAATAAGGAAAAATACCTTAGTGGAGAGATGCCGCGGCAGTCCTTACCTGCTCCATCACGCTTTCCGGTGTAGCATCTCCCGTTGCAATCGCCTGTCCCCCCTGTCCGTAGACTACATATACAGAAGGATCACATGCGTTATCGAACCATGCAGCAAGATATGAGGCGTTCTGAATCATCTCAAGGGCCTCTCTCTGTGCATCAATCACACCATCCCCATCAAGAGCTCCGGCGACACATGACATATCCCCGCCGACCGTTGAAAGGATGTATCCCCTCTCCGGGCTTACGAGCCACTTGAGGAAGTCGACGCAGGCATTGATGTTCTCAGCCTTGCTACTGATCATGAAGCCCTCAGGAGCACCTGTTAAAGCGTTAGGATCCCCCTCTCCATCCTCGAATGCCGGGAAGTTGAAGAAGCCGTACTCAAAATCCTCGGGAATCACCTGCTCAAGTTGCGGAATCTCTGCAAACTGAAGGTACATTATCGGAGCTTCTCCTGTTGCAAAGAGCGTATTTCTCGCAGTTTCATGGTCGATGGCTGAAGCTACCTCTCCCATGTAAGACGTGAGCTGCTGCCAGTACTCGAGTGCTCTTACATAACCGGGATCCGTAAATTCTCCAGTAGATGCATCATAATCCTTGCTGAGCGTTTCCTCGTCAATCATCCTCTGATTGATCGTGCCAAGGTAATGAAGAACCGCCCACTGGTCAACAAGTCCCTCGGCAACAGGATTCTCATAGCCAGCGGCTCTGAGGGTATCAAGAAGCGCTATGAATTCGCCCCATGTCTCAGGCTCCTCAAGTCCGAGCTCATCAAATATCTTCTTATTATAGAAGAACACCTTTCCATCCTGGCTCCATGGGATGCCGTAGATTGTTCCATTGAATGTGAAACCAGCCACACTTGCTGCTGCGAGCTTTCCAGACCACTCAGGATCCGCTTCATAGATATCATTAAGAGGCAGGACATTACCGGATGCAACCATCTCCTCTGCGAACGTGCCTGACCAGGAAGAGAAAACATCTGGGACGTCTTCCGTCGGAACAATCATGCGAATTCTCTCCTTGTACTGGTCGTTTAGAATGCAGTCCATGCTGATGTAGATGTCGGGATTCTCCTCCATGTACTGGGCCAAGAGATCGTTGAACATCGAATTCTTCGGATCATTCGGCCAGCGATGGAAGAAGAAAATCTCAGTCTGCCCTTCCTCGGGCCCTTCTGATGCCCCACCTGCAAAAAGCGGGAATAGAGCAAGAAGAATCATCAGTATTGTAAAAATTCTCTTCATATTATTTCCTCCTTTTTGATTTGAATCAGTATTCCATCTTCCACATGTAGCGTCTTACGCCGAGGTCATGTCCCCTTTCGTATGCAAGTGCATCCGCAAGGCTCCTAAGCACCGCACCGGTCAAAAGCGGGGAATAGTACTCCCTCACCTCTTCTTCGATGTCCGACATATCGAATTCAGCCTCATCGATCAGCATTATTTTCTCGCTGTACTTAGAACAGAAATTGTACGCCCTCTCATCCAGAGGCCTCGTGCATCCAAGTCCTTTTACGATAATGAACGGGACGTCGAAATCGGTGACCTCGAACGGGCCATGGAAATATTCGCCGGAATGAATGCAGCTTGAATTAATCCACTGCATTTCCATCAGCAGGCAGATTGAGAACGAGTACGTCTCTCCAAGATCGGCTCCGCTTCCCATCGTGTAGATGAGGCTCTCCCTCTTGTATTTCTTCCCCCACTGAGCTGTGACATCCTTAAACTGCTCCCTGACCTTCTTCATCGCAGTATCAAGACCATCGATGCTCTTGATCCCCTTCTTATACTTTTCAGAAGGACTGATGCCATCCAGAATGTGGAATATGAGGCTGTAAAGTATTCCCTTATTAAGATCACTGGAGTCAGCTTCCTTTCCCCAGTCATAATGGAGAGGATACTCTGCTGCCTTCCAGAGCGGGGAATCCTCAAGATGCGTCAAAGCTATCGTAGTTGCTCCAAGGCTTCTCGCATACTCAGTGGCCTTGACTGTCTCTGGGGTAGTGCCAGAATGCGAACATGTGATAACAACGGAATCCGGACCAAGCGATTTCGGCTGCATGTGTACGAACTCGTTCGCAGGATGATAACTTGCAGGGATGTCAATCTCTCTTGTGAAAATAAAAGATGCTGGCATCATGAATGCAAGAGATCCTCCGCAGGCGACGAAGTAGAAATGATTGATTTTCTTCTTCCCTAATACGGCCTTCACCGCATTTTCAATGGCATTAAGGTGTTCGGTTTTCATTGTTACCTCCAAAACCCATATAAGACGTTATATATGGTTATATAATGAATGATAACATATTACCTGTCAACAAAAAATCTTTTTCCATCGAAAAAAAATTACCGCCCGTTAAGGACGGAATGAAAATGAAAACAACAGATTCTCAGGTTTTCCAATTGAAACCGCTGTAGAACTGCCGGTTTTCCTCTCCTGAGATGACATAGTTTGCGGACTCGCCGCTGATGTAACTTATCGAGACATGGATTGGGGCTCCGCTTGCCATGTAAGAGACCTTGTACATGTCAAAGAGAGCCGACCCCTCCTTGACGCTGAGAGCCTTTGCCTTGTCGTCATCGGCGACGCATACTTTCAGGACCTTGTACTGCTGGTATGATTCGACCCCATAGGCCTCCTTCAGAATCCTGAAGAGGGAAAATTCCTGTCCTATCCTCTCGTAGATTCCCGGGTATAGTTTCATAGGCAGATAGTTAAGATCTATCATCTTGGCAACATCGTTTGCATATAGAACCCTTTTTAAAAAGAGCACGTCATCATCCGCCTCTATTCCAAGATCCTCGACTATGCTTTTCTTTGCCTTTATGATCCTCTTCTCCTTAAGCTCGGAGCGCACCTTTACTCCCCTTGATTCGAAGAAGTCATGGAAACCAACGTTTCCAGCCAGTGCAATGACCGATACATTCTGCTGTACGAACGTCCCCTTGCCCTGCTTCTTGATAAGGATATCGTCATCACACAGCTCCTTTATCGCACGACGGACCGTGATGCGGCTCACGGCATATTTCTCTTCAAGCTCCGCCTCTGTCGGAAGCTTCTCTCCCGCCTTGAATATCCCCTGGTCTATATCGGCCCTTATCGCATTCATTAGCTGCTCATAAAGGGGTACGGATGAATTGAGTTCAAGCATCACTCCTCCCTGCCAGGACAGATGATCCTAGCCTTCCTTTTCTCATATATTGTATATCCTTTGAATCCGCAGTCTCTGATTATCCTCTCCGCACAATCAAAAGCATATGCGACATGCTCCCTCTTATGGGCATCGGAACCGATGGTGATTCTCTCACCCCCTTCCTCTCTGAACCAGCGCAGGATTTCAGCAGATGGCATCGTCTCATCATAATCCCTTAAAAGGCTTGTATTGATTTCAAGTGCTTTACCACGGATAGCCAGTGCTCTTAATATCTCCCTGACTCTTTCCTCCTCAGTCTCGATGCGCTCGATTCTTCCAGCTTTGAGAGAATATCTTTTTATCAGGTCTAAATGAGCCAAGGAATCGAAATCAAAGAGCTCGGAGATGATCAGCAGTCCATCCAGGTACTCATAGAGAGCTCTTTTTCTTTCATCCTCGTTCATGTAGTCATGGCTCATGAGATCGGTACCGCCGACCTTATGGAATGATGCGAGGATGAAATCAAAATCGAAAGAGGAAACAAGCTTCTTTGCCGTATGAAAGTCAAAATGCGGCTGTCCGATTTCTATGGCGAAAAGGATATTTAATTCTCCATTATAACGAATTCTCGCCTTTTCAATGATTTCCTGTCCCTCTTCAACGTGTTTGAAATTGAAAACAGGATGCCTGCGTTCAGGCCAATAGAACTCATAATGATCGGAAATCGCAATCGTTTTAAGTCCTAACTTTATAGCTTTCAAGCAGATATCATCAAGAGTCTCTCTGCTGTCTGGACTCATATTGCTATGAACGTGTAAATCCGCATCTACCATATTAACTTCATGATAACATTATAATACGTTTCAATACAAGGATGGATTATCAACAATTTTACACACATGAATTTGAATTATTATGACATGAAAGTATCAGTTTTTCATTTTTAGGTACTCTTAAATATAGTCATATCGAAGCGATTAACTGAATTCTTTTTCAATTAATAACGGTTTGAAAGATAAAATTTCCCACTATTTTTAGAAAAATCCTTAAAATCCATGTTTTTGCCCCTTGAAAGCCCTACTTCACTTCTTGCTTCTTGTGATAATCTGTTAACATGGAATTAACCGATAATTCACATAGGGAGTTACCGTGAACGTAACATTTTCTTATTTTATCAACGAGATCTTTTCATCTCCGATGCTGATGATCTCGGCGTTCCTCACACTCGCGGTCATATTCGTCAACGGATGGACGGATGCACCCAATGCAATCGCAACATGCATAACCACACGCTGCCTTTCAACCCGTAAGGCGATAATGATGAGCGCCGTGTTCAATTTCTTCGGAGTACTGATAATGACGCATATAAACGCTAGCGTCGCATCCACCATATCCAACATGGTGGATTTCGGTACGGATACTCAGACGGCTCTTGTCGCTCTCTCCGCATCCCTCTTTTCCATAGTGGTCTACTCCACCGCAGCATCACGACTTGGAATACCTACCAGTGAGAGCCACTCATTGATTGCAGGTCTTACGGGAGCCGCGATAGCCACACAGAACGGATTGGAAGGAGTCAATGGAAGCGAATGGATAAAGGTCATATACGGCCTTTTCGCATCCCTCTTCTTAGGCTTCTTCATCGGCTTCGTCATATCGCGTGCTGTCGCGTTCTGTTTCAGGAAGGTTGAAAGAAGAAAGGCAAACACATTCTTCACCTATGCTCAGATTGCGGGTGCGGCATCCATGAGTTTCATGCATGGAGCACAGGATGGGCAGAAATTCATAGGAGTTCTTTTCCTTGCCATCGCTTTTTCCAACGGTGTCACAGGGGTTGAAGGTGTTCTCATCCCCGTATGGCTGATGCTTCTCTGCTCAATTGTAATGGGAATCGGTACGAGCGTTGGAGGAGAAAAGATCATAAAGAGTGTCGGAATGGATATGGTGAAGCTTGAGAAATATCAGGGATTCAGTGCTGATATCTCGGCATCTGTGTGCCTTCTCATCTCATCTGTCTTCGGAATCCCTGTCTCGACAACCCATACCAAGACCAGCGCGATCATGGGCGTCGGGGCCGCAAGAAGGCTTTTGGCTATTAACTTCTCGGTTGTCCGTGATATGGTCCTTACCTGGATATTCACCTTCCCAGGGTGCGGATTAATCAGTTTCTTAATGGCGAAGCTATTCATGCTTCTTTTCTGATAATGGAGGATAATAATGAAAAAACAGGATACCTTTTATTTCGATAATTTCAAGGCGTGCGCAGAGTACTCTCTCAAAGCTGCAAGACTACTTGATGAGATCATGGAAAACTACAGCCGTTCCACTATCAAGTCATACGTTGACAAGATGCATGAGATAGAGCATTCAGGGGATAAGAAGAAACATGAGATGCTCGAGGTCCTTCTCAAGGCGTTCATGACACCGATAGAAAGGGATGACATACTCCTACTCTCATCGTGCCTTGATGAAGTGACAGACAAGATAGAGGACGTTGCGCTCAGGATGTACTGCAACGATATCGAGGACATTTTCGAGCCGGCAAAAAAGATGGTCAAGGTCGTGATCGACAGCTGCGAAGAGATGCTCAAGATGATGGAGGAATTCAAAAGCTTCAAGAAATCTAAGAGCCTGAAGGAGATTATAATAAAGATAAACACCCTTGAGGAGGATGGGGACAAACTCTTCATCGAAGGACTCAGGGAGCTCCATACAAAGGAAAAGGATCCTCTAAAGGTCATTACCTGGAGAGAGATTCTCATCTATCTTGAGAAATGCACGGACGCAACCGAACACGTAGCGGATATCTGCGAGCGCGTCATTCTCACAAACACATGATAATGAGGGCCATGGAGCCCTCTTTTTTCACCCGCATATTAGAAAAGGCTGGGAAAAGAAAACACTCATTCCCAGCCTGTTAAATCACTTTCAGATGCTGTTGGCAACTTCGAAGGCATCCCAGATCGCATACATGATATTGGACACTTTTCTCGCATCCCCCACCACATATGACTCAGAGATGGTTGCCTTAAGCTTCTTATAAAGGGAGTTCTCCTCGCTGTAGCCAACTGAGAGAATCACACTGTCTGCATCAATGCTTTCCCTCTTCCCATCCTTCTCATACTCGAGCTTCTTTCCATCATAGCCCTTTGCTTTTGCAGAACATATAGTCCTTATCCCGTTGAATGGGATAAGAGCCTCAAGCATATCCTTGTTGGCATGACAGAGCGGTCCGTTAGTCAGAATCTTATCAAGACCTTCCAGAAGGGTTACCTCGACCCCTCGCTCTCTGAGATGAAGAGCCAGCTCGCATCCGACAAGCCCCGCACCGATTATGACAGTACTCTTTCCAGGGTTTTTCTTATCAAGAAGGACGTCCTCTGCAAGGAAGACTTTCTCATCAGAGCCGAGAGAGAACTTCTTCGGTCTTGAGCCGGTTGCGAAGATCACGGTATCGTAGGACGAAACATCATCATTCTCTGATAACGCCGTATTCATCCTGATTTCAACACCAAGCCTCTTAAGTTCCTCCTCATACCATGCGGCAAGAGCCAGGTCGTCCTCCTTGAATGAGGGAGCACCTCCCGGAATGAGGTTGCCTCCAAGCCTAGATGACTTCTCGTAAAGTACGACCTCGTGTCCTCTGGTCCTGAGTACCCTGGCCGCTTCACATCCGGCAACTCCGCCTCCGATGACAAGAACTCTCTTCTTATTTAATAGAGGTGCGTAAGCAAACTCCCTTTCCCTTGCAGTCTGAGGATTTACAGCGCAGTTTATTGCACTGAATTCCTGAACCCTTCCCATGCAGCCTTCCTGGCATGAGATGCAAGGCCTGATCTCCGTTTTCTTTCCAGTCCAGAGTTTCTTCACGTAATCGGGGTCTGCAAGAAGAGGACGCCCCAGGCTTACGATATCGCAATCACCGTTCTTCACGGAGGAGAGTGCCATTTCAGGATTATCCATCCTTCCAGCGCAGAGGACAGGAACATCCACGACCTTTTTGATCATGTTGCAATATTCCCTGTAAAGCCCCTTCTTCTGATACATTGGCGGATGGTTCCACCACCATGCATCATAGGTTCCGACATCGGCATCCAGTGCATCATAGCCGTAAGAGACTAGAAGCTTCGCAGCCTCAAGTCCCTCTTCGATGTCCCTACCCTTCTCCTCGAATTCCTCTCCTGGAAGAGCACCGACTCTCCAGTCCTTGATCATGCTCTTAAGGGAGAAACGTAGAGAGACGGGATAATCCGCACCACAGCGTGATTTTACCTCCTCTACAACCTCGCGTGCGAAGCGCAGACGGTTCTCGAGAGAGCCGCCATACTCGTCACTTCTCTGATTGAACATGGAAATTGCGAACTGATCGAGAAGATAGCCCTCATGCACGGCATGGATTTCGATACCGTCAAAGCCTGCACGCTTCGCGTTGAATGCACCGTCCCCGAAGGACTTCACAATGCTCAGTATCTCATCCTTCTCCAACGGTCGGCACATCTTGTCAAGCCAGCGATGAGGGATGCGGGATGGGGCCACAGGAGGGAACTCACCGAGATTCGTCGGTATCGTAACCCTTCCGAAGCCTGCACTCATCATAAGGAATATGCGTGCATCATAAGCATGAATCCTCTCAGTCATCTCACGGCTGGTACGTACGAAATGCACTGGATTGTAAGTAGAGTTGGGGCAGTTAGGCATGCTCTGCTTCTCAACCTTGCAGTCTGAGAAGGTGACACCTGTGATGATAAGCCCTGTTCCACCTTGGGCTCTTCGAACATAGTAGTCTATTCCCCTCTGATTCCATCCACCTTCGCTGTCTGAAAGTCCGAGAGGCCCCATGGGAGCCATTGCGAAACGGTTCTTTATCTCAAGCTTTCCGATTCTCACCGGCTCAAATAAAACATCGTATTCCATCTTCCCTCCTATTTTAGGTCGACCGTACACCCTGCCTCAGCAGCCATTTCCTGCCAGTGGTCCATCCTTCGTCTCAGCTCTTTCACGCTCTGCTCGTCCTTTCTGAAGGCAATCGGTGTCCATGGCATCTCTTTAAGAGCGAGGAACACCTCATCAATCTTCTGAAACGGTATTGAGATCATAATGAGTCCTGCCGGATATGTACCCCTCCTTCTAAGCCCATGATAGTGCCCGGTTGTTATATGGTTCACCCTACCTGAGATTATAGGGTATGCATACATCCATGCACAACTTATGACCGGAGAGGATTTCGATTCCCAGAAATCACCCGTAATGTAGCTTGTCGCCCTCAAAAGGATATCTGCTGAATCCTGATCGCAGACGCAGAGAATCAGATCAGGATCGAAATCGGCATCCTCTACTCTTGCAAACTGAACGTAGTTGACAGTACCTTTCACCAGCACTGGCATCTCCTGATAGAGTTTCCTGCAACCTGCAGGACTTTTATAAAGGTCGAAATCGTATCCCGCCTGCCCGCTTGCAGTGACCGCTGGCTTTTCCTCCATACCGAGTGGAACCTTTCCATAGCATGCATCATCATTCATGTCCGTATAGAACGTCCCACCCTGCTTCTGCGCAACTGAGACATACTGGCAGAATGCGAGCTTATCCCCCTCGTAGTGCTTTACTCCCTCGGGCTTTACGACATGGTATTTCAGTGCCACGGCCGGGTATGGCATGTTCAGAGCCTTGAGTAAGTCCTTGTTTTCCCTGCTTATCATAAGAGCCCCCTAGAATGCCGCCACGCCGATAATCCAGCTGAGAATGAGGATTACAATCGAGAAAAGCCAGAGCTTGAGGAATGTGAACTTGAAATAGCTCTTTGTCGATACGTGACACATATCGGTGAGAAGATAGAGGTTCGGGGTTGTCGGAGAGCAGAGCATTCCGATTCCCTTTCCAATCATGACAGTTATGCAGTAACCGATGACAGGAACGCCGAACGATGTCGCGATGTTTCCTGCAAGCGGGACAAGACCGAAGTAGAACGTGTCCGCTCCAAGGAAGAAGTTGAGAGGAACGGAGACGATGCCGATGACATCATGCAGAAAGCGCATCATGAAATCAGGTGCGATTCCGAGCATTGCTCCGACCATCGCATCCATCATACCTGTTTCGGACATGACATTGCTGTATCCGCCTGCGATAAGGAATATGACAGCTACGAACATAGCCATTGGTGCGCTCTTTCTCACCATGCCAACCTGCTGCTTTGAATTCGGGAAGTTGACGAATACACCAAGGGAGAACATGAACACGAAAAGAACCGCGCTGTCAACAATGCTTGTGAAAAGACATATCATCAGGATTACAGTCATGGCCCAGTTGAACGGAAGGAGTTTCTTCTGCCGCTCTGTAAGCTCCTTTGTTCCACTTGTGTTATCCTCTACCATCTCCTCTAGTAGATAATCGTTCTTGCCAGCATCAATCCTCTTCTTCTCGTTGATAGCCATGATGACTGCAAGTACGAAACAGGCCACGATTCCGATTCCAAACGATGGAAGGATCTGAGCCCAGACCTGCTCAACAGGAATTTCAAGTGCGGTTGATACCGCCATCATAGCACTCGTATACGGCAGATACATGAAAACACCAACAGTGACAGTGATGATGAAAGCGAGATTCTCTGGCCTTATCTTCATCTTTCTGAAAATCGGATACATGACAGGTGCTGTAACCACGATGGTTGATGCGCTCTGCCCATCAAGGGTTGTGAGCATACTTATGATCGTAGCTGCGACGAAAGCGAGGATAACGTTGCCGCTGCACTTCTTTACAATCGCATTCACGATCGGATCGAAAGCACCGACCTCGTTCATCATGAAGAAATAAGAAACCGAGAACATCGCCAGAACAGCGTTTCTGGCATTCTTGCTGAATCCGTTCACGTACATCGGTATGATCTCATTCACGGAATAACCGAGAATAAGAGCCGCGACGACAGGTAGAACTGCAAATATTACGGGAGCACAGGCTTTTTCCTTCATAATCAGGACAACAAGAGCGATTATGATCGCAAAGCCCAGAATAGTTGTTAACATAGTAAAATCAGCTCTTAGAGAGCTTCCTCCAGATTAAGAGTCAAGCTTCCAGACCTCTGATCCATGATATTCCAAGTGCAATTATGATACTCTTTTCTTCCATTTGTCAAATATAAGATGTAAAAAAATCATCATGTCATACTGTCTAAAATTTAGTCATGCATATATAATAGACATGTTAAAGACAGGAAAAGGAGGGTTCATGATGGAAGAATTCAAACGTGCTAGCCTATCGGACCAGATTTTTGACTATATTAAGAGACAGATAGACAGCGGGGTCTGGAAACCCGGAGAGAAGATTCCATCAGAAAACGAGCTTGCAAAAGATCTCGGTGTAAGCCGCATGAGCCTAAGAAGCGGAATAAAGAAAGCAAACGTTCTCGGACTTACAGAGACAAGAACAGGAGAGGGAACATTCGTGAAGAAATTCAGCATGGGATCCTATTTCAAAGAGCTCTATGACACAAATATCCTTTCCTGGAACGCTAACGATCTCAATGACCTCTTTACGATTTTTCAGATCGGAAGTGCGAGAATTTCCATAATCAATGGGCTTTCGGAGAAGCATGTATCAAAACTGGAGGGGGAACTTGAAAAGATGGTTGAAGCTGCAGGCTCCTCCGATCTGGAAAGATTTCATGATGCTGACCTCTCATTTCACCGTGAGGTGTGCTCCCTTGCGGAAAACGAGATGCTTATGATGATTTTCGGTGCGATCGAATCCCTTATCAATGAGAGAATAAAAGAAAATGTCAGACGTAGTATCGAGATAAACGGGGGTTTCGACCTCATTCTCTCCCACCACAGGGATGTTTTTGATGCTATCAAGAACAAGGATATAAGCAAGCTGACTGCCGCTTATGACGCGTCGATAATCAGAAGTCATAGCTACTACAACAGATATTAATTCTTATTTTATAAGAAAATAAATCTGCGTTTCATATTGAATTCTTTCTTTGAGAAAAATATTGAAAAATAATTTGACAAAATTTAAATACAAGTATTACAATCTACTTGTATAACAAGCTAAAGGGCTAACAGACTCATGATATTCCAAATGAAATGAAAGCATTTTAGCATAAAGGAGATTTGAAATGAAAATTACTAGCGTCGATGTAATCGAATGTAAGCCGAATGTGATGGGATCAGTCATCTGTGTGAAAATCAATACCGACAAGGGAATCTCTGGATTCGGAGAGGTCGGACTCTCATATGGTAAGGCGCACTACGCCGGAGTTGGAATTGCCAGAGATTTCGGTGCACTTATCGTAGGAAAGGATCCTATGAAGATCGAATCCATCTGGGAAATGATCTTCCGCACCACTTTCTGGGGCCTCGGAGGAGGAACTGTAATCAACGCTGGAATAAGCGCCATCGATACCGCACTCTGGGATATCAAGGGAAAGGCGCTTGGAGTTCCTGTTTACGAGCTACTTGGCGGAAAGACCACAGATAAGATCAGGGCATATGCAAGCCAGCTTCAGTTCGGATGGGGACCAGAGCATCTCTTCCTCACAGATCCGAAGGACTATGCAAAGGCCACAAGGGATGCCCTCAATGACGGCTATGATGCCATCAAAGTTGACCCGATGGGTGTTACAGACGAAGGAAAATGGGCAAGAGAAGCATCAAATCCGAACTGGAAGATGAGAGGAAAGCTCAGTGCAAAGATGCTTGATACCGTATATAAGAGAACTGAAGCAATGAGGAAGGAGGGCGGAGACAACCTGGACATCATCATTGAAACGCACTCCTACCCAGATATGAATACAGGCATCCAGCTTGGAAAGTGCCTTGAGCCGCTGAATATATACTACTACGAGGAGCCATGCAACCCGCTGAACGTTGATAACATGCTTGAGATTCACAGGGCCCTTCCAAACGTAGCACTCGCATCCGGAGAGAGGATTTACACACGCTGGGGATTCAGGGAATTCCTTGAAAAGCATGTTCTTCAGGTCATCCAGCCGGATCTCACACTCTGCGGAGGTATCTCAGAGACGAAGAAGATCTGCGATATGGCTAACATCTATGATGCAGCGGTACAGGTACACGTATGCGGCGGTCCTATCGCGACAGCTGCAACACTCCAGGTTGAGTGCGTAATCCCGAACTTCCTCATCCATGAGGTTCATGAAGGTGCTATCAAGAAGGCTATGAGAGAGCTTGGTAAGTATGACTACCTGCCGAAGAACGGGTACTTCGATGTCCCGGATCTCCCTGGTATCGGACAGGAGCTCTCAGACAAGGCAATGCAGGAAGCGGTAAACATCTATACGATAAACGAATAAGGATCAAGCCTCCCCTTTTCCATCGTGTCATACGGCACGGTGGATTTTTTTATATCATTTTCCTCTATTGCTGGTTAATATTGATAAAAAGGAGGAGAATAAAGTGACAGAAGACATTATCCAGGCTATAGAAGAAAGAGCTGAAGAGCTATGCGCTCAGTTCCTGATAGATACGGAAGATGCTGTTAATGACTTTGAAGATGAGATTGAAAACCTCAGGGAAGAAGTTGAGGGGGAAATGGATGCTATGAAGGATGAGGATGAGGAGAGCGAAAACAATGAAGACTATCAGGAGCTGGAAGGGCTCCATGACAGTCTCCAGGATCTACTAGACTCAATTGCAGCAATAAAAAAAGCTATGGAGAACATTAGAGACAGTATCTGATCACTGCTCTATTTCATCTTCAATTTCATCTGAGCCGTTATCATCCTCTACGTAATAATCCTCAAAAGCTGGATTTGCCCAGATTGCAGTGTCGAAATAGCTTTCAACTATCTCCTCACACTTTGGAAGGATGTTCTCTAGAGTTTCTGTGAAATGTGGAGCAAGGGAACTGCTACGGATCTGCTCAGGATTACGCTCTGCAAAATAATCGAGGACCTCGTCATTTGCAGATACGAAATCATCAATGGCGGAAACGGTCGAATCAGAGAGATCGCGGATCCTCTTCTTTTCCTTCTTGTCTATTCCATCGACCTTTGAAAGCGGATAGATCCTGTTAGCAGAATCGAGGATGTCATCCATGAGATCATCAAGATGAATAAGTGCAGTCTCTATGAAAGAATACGACGAATAAAGCGGGATGAAAGCCGAATCATCGAATTCAACGCTCTCATAGAGCGGCAGAGTTCCATCAAGCTCATCTATGATGGAAAACAGGGTCTCAAACGCATCCGTGACAGAATCCTTGACGTATTCCTCCTCCATCTGTGCAATATCGAATAAACTCAATCCCTTATTTTTCACGGCCTTTCCTCCTAACAACGATATTTCCGTATTTTACCATGTTTTTCTCAGCAATTGTTCTGAGAGTATCTAAAATCCCTTCGAAATTCTCTGAAAGCTTCTCTGGGGCTATGTTTTCCTCATAATAGTCGAGGAGAATGTACGAATCATCTACAAACGGGGTGTAGTAATTGAAGAGTGAGAATCCCGTCTTGTCTATCACAAGAGCCTCCCTCTCATCGAGTCCTTTAAGGCATGCGGTCATGTTCATTATGTTGAGCATCCTCTCAATATTGTTAGTAGCAAGTTCAAGCGATACAGCGGATGGAACAAGCTGCATGACAGCGTTGATCAGGGGAAAAGTTTTCTCTTCCCCGTCTTCATACTCAGAACTCTCTGCGATGGCGTTCTGAATGATTTCAATTATGGACCTCGTCGCCTCAAGAGAGGCCTTTGCCGCCTCATCGATTTCAGAGGCGATAGCATCCGAATATTCTTTAGCACCGTATTTATCAGCCATAGAGATATCTTATACCATTTAGCACACTCATTTCCAGAAAATTTGTTCATACGAAATTCACGTGCAAAAAAGAACAATAGATCTTATCATTCTCTTTATGAAAGAATTCATTTTATCGCTTCCCCTGCTTTCTTTTATCGCAATACTTATTTTCTTTGAAAAGAAAAAGATAAGAAAAGATGATGAAAAGTCTGAAAACGAGAGAAAAAAAAGATGGGAAGAGAGGAGAGTGTCTCTTAGAAAGCTTACGGATGATGATATAAAAGAACTAGATGCTAAACTGAAAAATGATAAGATGGATTTCATTTCAGCACTTGAAAGCGGGTACGAGGTAAGGGAATATCAAATTCCGACTTTCAAGGCTAAGAGTGGAAACGGGCTCAGAAAAAAGAGTCTCGGATACCTCAAGATCGAACAGGACTGTGACAGGATTGCAGCTTTTGTTTTCAACTCATTTCCAGATATCAGGGTACTTAACAGCATGACACTTAATCTAAACGGGATGGTAAGCCGGAGATTCGAGGGCTATGAGGAATATCTCAAAATCAGGGAATTCGATATCAAAACAGGAGATCTAATTACTGTGGAAATCGAATTCGATTCCTCAGAACCGTTTGAACTTGATGGACTTGCAGTACTTCTTCTTAAGAAAAAAAGTTAAGGGCCGGTTTCCCGGCCCAGTAGGTTAATATCCGAAAAGTGGGATATGAACGTAAAACGGCAGATATGTGACAACCAAAAGAACGATGATCATACACGCAAATAGCGGAAGCATCTTCTTTGATGTCGACTCCAGTCCGGTCTTACCAACAGCACATCCAACGAAGAGTGCACTTCCTACAGGAGGTGTGCAGAGTCCGATTGCAAGGTTGAAGATAAGCATGATACCGAAGTGAATCCTGCTCATACCGATACTCTCGACTACAGGAAGGAGAATCGGAGTCATGATGATGATCAGCGGTGCCATATCCATGAAGCATCCAAGAACCATCAGCAGAAGGTTGATGATAAGGAGGATGATAACAGGATTGTCTGAAATTCCGATAAGACCGTTAGTAACGGCTGTAGGAATTCTTAAGAGTGTCATCATATATGCGAATGCCTTAGCTGTAGCGATAAGGGTAAGAACGACAGCAAGAGTCTTGAGAGAGTTCTTGAGAACCGTTCCAAAGTCTCTGAGCTTCGCCTTACGGAAGATGAAATAAGTAAGAATGAAGGTATAGAAACATGCAACAGCGGAGCTTTCGGTTGCGGTGAAGATACCGATTCCGGTTCCGACCATGATGATTACAAGAGTCATCATAGGAAGGATAGCGTTGCAGATAACCTGGATACACTTACCCATCTCAAGATCGAAGAGCGGAGTCTGAATCTTGAGCCAGCTTGTTTCTATCTTGTGAGCACTGAATGCCTTGCCACCCTCATGCTTTGAGAACTTGAGCCATCTTGCACTGTCTCCAACAAAGAGCTTGCTTCCCTTAGGGAAGTTGTACTTCTTACCAAGGAAGAAACAGAGAAGCATGAATGAAAGACCAAGAGCGATTCCAGGTGCAAATCCTGCAATGAAGAGATCTCCGATCG
Source organism: uncultured Spirochaetaceae bacterium (assembly GCA_944389025.1). Lineage (GTDB taxonomy): Bacteria > Spirochaetota > Spirochaetia > Sphaerochaetales > Sphaerochaetaceae > Ornithospirochaeta. The sequence continues at coordinate 82,570 of CALXKU010000001.1, read as the reverse complement.
ATACTCCGCCACCAGCGGCAAGAGCATAGATAACCATGTTGTGTGATGGTGGGATAAGAACTCCCTGACAGGCTGTGGTTACGGTAAGACCAACTGCGAACTCCCTGTCATAACCCTGCTTCTCCATCATCGGGATAACAACGGAACCGAGGGAAGATACGTCAGCAACAGCTGAGCCTGAGATTCCACCAAAGAACATGGAGTCGATACAGTTAACATACGCAAGACCACCGCGGAAGCGTCCGACTATGAGGTTAGCCAGATCTACGATCTTATCTGATATCTCACCAACCGCCATGATCTCACCCATTACGATGAAGAACGGTATTGCAAGCATTGTGAAGTTGTTAACACCGTCAAGCATCATACGGATCATGGTTGTTGGATTCGTACCAGGAACGAAAAGTGCGGATGCGAATGACGCGATAAGCATTGAGAAGGTTACAGGAACCTTCAAAAGCATAAGGCCGATGAAGCCAGCCAGAAGAACAACAGCAGCTGTAACGTTAGTAATCATTTTGCACCTTCCTTCGCTTCAGCCTCGTTCTCTTTTACAAGCTTCGCGTAATCTATCTCCTCTTCACTGTAAAGAAGATCCTTAGGATCAACGATACCGCAAAGGAAAAGAATCTGGTCAAATGTCATTAGGAATCCGGCAATCGGAGCAGGAATATACTGCAGCCATGTCGGCCATCCTGTCATAGGTAACGTACCCGGGCGAAGTCTTATTATGTAAAGCATTCCATAATAAAGCATCGCAATACCGCAAAGAAGGACCGCAACGTCAGAAAGGATGTCCAAGAACTTCCTTACCTTACCGCCTTCCTTAAAGCGGTTGTAAAGTATGCCGACCGAGATATGCATATGGTCGCGGCATCCGATCGCACATGCAAGGAAAGTAAAGAGCGTTACAAGGAGACGGGGAATTTCCTCGGCCCATGTAATACCTGAGTTGAAACAGTATCTGAGAACTACGTTCATGAATACTGTCAAGAGCATGATAATAAGCGAAATCTGCGCAATGGAGAGAAGAATGCGATGACACCAGTGATTGACGAGGATAATGCCCTGCTTAATCGTCGCCCCTGTTGATGTACACTTCTTCTTATCCAGCACAAGCTTATTTTTCACTGCCCAGCTGTGAAATGAAGATTTAGCCACTTAAGCCTCCCAAAATATATAAAATGGGGAGAGTGTACCCTCCCCATCTATTAGGAAAGTTTATTAATCAATAATCGTTCTGGATAGAAGCGATGATATCCTCATATCCTGCACCGTATGTTGCATAGAGAGGAGCCATCTTTTCCTGGAACTTAGCAAGCTCGTCAGCAGAGAGTTCGATAACCTCTACGCCAGCTGCTGTAACAACCTCTTCCGAATGCTGCTCACGGAGATTCCACTGCTCGATCTCGTACTCCTGAGTCTCCTTTGCACATTCTTTGATGAGCTGCTGATCCTCTTCGCTCAGTGTGTCCATGACAGCCTTTGAAGCGAGAAGAATCTCAGGAACTCTTGTGTGTGCATCGAGTGTATAGTAAGGAGCTGCCTCATAGTCGCCCATTGACTCGTATGTAGGCCAGTTGTTCTCAGCACCGTCAATTGTTCCCTGCTGGATAGCAGAATATACGTCGTTAGGTCCGATACCTGTTACACCGTTAGCTCCGAGAAGACCTACCATCTCAACCATCATCGCATTGTTCTGCATGCGGATTCTAAGTCCTGCCATATCCTCAAGGCTTCTTACAGGTGTGCTTGTATAGAAGCTTCTAGCACCTGCATCATAGTATGCAAGACCTACGAGTCCTGAGCCAGATGTCTCGATATCTGCAAGCATCTGCTGTCCGATCTCACCATTGAGAACAGCCCACATGTGGTCAGCATCTCTATAAAGGTAAGGGAGCTGGATTACGTTGAGTGCTGGAACGTAGGAAGCAACCGGGGAAGCGGAAACACGTGCAAATGCGAGGTCTCCAATCTGGAGAGCTTCGATTGAACCTGTCTCTTCACCATAGAGTGTACCACCGGAATAAACCTGGATGTTGATTCTTCCACCACTCTTCTCGTTAACAAGGCGAGCAAACTCGTAGTCAGCGAGAGTCGTAGGATATCCTTCAGCATGAACTTCGGAAAGAACAAGATTGATAGTCTTTTCCCCACTCGCAGACTCTGAAGAGCCACCGGCGAATACTGGAACTGCAACCATCATGATTGCCAGAACTAAAACAAAAAGTTTTTTCATTTAATTCTCCTTTTATAATATTAGGAATATTAAAATACATCAGAAATCGTAAAACATCTAAGAACAATCTGCAAGGGAATTTTGTTCACTTGGTGTAGATTTTTGTACATTATTGGAACAAAGTTTCACTTTACCGACATTAAATAGAATAGAAATTTCTATGTTAATTCATTAAATTATAATTAATTATATCTTTGAAACAAAAATTAATTTGTAGAATTTTGAAAAAGCAAGAAATATAAGGAAAATTTCTATTTCTTTTTTATTCGATACTGCATATTTATGCGTTCAATATGCATTATGGTAAAATAAAGACAGGATGCCAATTCCTGCCAAGTAAATTAATTACACTAATAGATATTTTATGCGGTCTATAATCTCATCCACTTCCGAAAGGCTTGTTACCTTGAAAGGAAAGCCTTGAAAAGTGCGAAAAGCTCCTTTACATCATATCTTCCCCCACTCTCATAACTTGAATGCATCGCAAGCTCTGCCAGCCCTACATCAACGGTTGGAATACTTACCTTCTGTATGCTGAGATTTCCAAGAGTTGAACCTCCCACAATGTCCGAATGATTGAAGTAATCCTGGCATTTTATTCCATTTCTTTTCATGAGACTACGAATTACGCTTGAAGTGGATGCATCGCTGGTGTATTTCTGATTTGCAGAGTACTTGATTACGACACCCCCGTTCAGAACCGTCTTGTTAGAGATATCCGATTTCTCAGGATAGTTCGGATGGACTGCATGTCCGTTATCCGCACTCAAGACTAAAGAAGATGCGTAAGCCATCATCTCCATCTCCCGGTCTACTGAAAGTGAGATGGAAATACGGGAAAGGGTATTTGAAAGAAAATCCGAAAGAGCACCGCGCTGAGATGATGAGCCAACCTCCTCGTTGTCAAAGAGAGCAACAAGGGGGAAGCTTGAACCACTCTCTGCATCAAAGAGTCCCTGCATTGCAAGATAGGCGCACTCCATATCATCAAGGCGTGGAGATGATATGAATTCTCCATCCGCACCCCAGACAGAATATTGACTCCTGTTATATAAGAAGAGATCATAGTCGCTTATCTCATCAGAATTGATGCCGTACTTTTTTGCAAAAAAGTCCAGAATACTCCCCTTTCCCATCGAAAAGAGCGGCTGGACATCTTTCTGCACATGGTAGTGATAACCACTGTTAATCTCCCTGTTAAGATGGATTGCAAGGTTTGGAATCAGAACCAGGTCAGTCTCGGCATCAACTAACACCTCACGCAGTTCTTCACCATTGTCAACAAAGATGCGACCGGCGACGGAAAGGGGTCGATCAAACCATGTCGATATTATTGCACCCCCGTAGGACTCAACATTCAGTGTTGTATAATAAGGGGTCGAATTCACTTCGGCATTTCTCTTTAATCTGAATGTCGGACTGTCGGTGTGAGCCTCTATGATGGAAAAGCACTCGAAATCACAATCAGGCACCCTGAATGCGATAATACTGCCAGAACCTCGGCTTACAAAATAACTCTTTCCACGCTCAATGGAGAATCTTTTCCTCTCATCCAGCTCTATGAAGCCGTTTTTCAGGCATAGCTCTTTGAAATTCGCAACCGCATGATACTGCGTCGGACTTTTTTTAATGAAATCCAGCATCTCTCTGATTTTTTCCATCTCTTCCATATCATGTCATTATATCCAGCAAAGATGTTTTTTCAATGAACACGGAAGAAAATGCTATCTGCTATGACTAAGCATGCTATATTTATATTATGCTAAATGAAACTACCCTTGCTGAACGGATGGAAACGATCATAGAGGAATGCGGCCTGAAACAGGCTACTTTCGCAAAATCCTTAGGTGTGACGCCAAACTACATCTCCATGATTATCCATGGTAAAAAGGAACTCATATCCCCGACACTAGCTATCCTTATCGAGCACATATACGGATATTCAAACACATGGATATTAAGCGGTGAGGGAGAAAAGCGTAACAGGGATAGTCTTTTGAAAAGCATTCTGAAAGATCTTGACATGCTTGATATGGAAAAACTGAAGCAAATAAGCGAATATATTAAGAAGTTATGACAATAAAAGCCGCATTCTTCGACATCGATGGGACCCTCTTTTCACATAAGAGCGGTCATGTGCCACCTTCAACGGAAAAAGCAATCGCCCTGCTCAGGGAAAATGGAATAATAACCGCAATCTGCACAGGTCGTCATGACCAGGAAGTGCGAAGGGTGAATTTGGCCTCACTGCAATTCGATTATACCATTACGTTAAACGGACAGATGATCAGGGACAGTGAAGGTCGCCTTGTAAAGGCTTTTCCTTTCAAAAGCGATGACATAGCTGCAATCGAAGATTTGTTTAAGCAAAAGAAAATTGCCATCATGGCAATCGAAGAGGATGATATCTACCTGAACACCATAACCGAGGCTGCGATATCGGCTAACGCTGCAGTCTCGATACCACTGCCTCGCGTTGATACTCTTAAGGGCAAACCCCTTTACCAACTCATCTGCTATGGGAGCAAGGAAGAAATTGAGAGCGTTACTGAAAGGCTTAATGCGAAAGCTGTATGGTGGAACTTGAAAAGCGTTGATGTGATTCCCGAATACGGCGGTAAGGACAAGGGCATAGAGGCCCTGCTTGAGAGGCTCAATATCTCAAGAGATGAGATAATAACTTTCGGAGACGGGATGAATGACATACCGATGCTCCGCCTTTCCCCCTACTCTGTTGCAATGGGAAATGCGGAGGAGGATGTTAAAAATAGCGCGTCTTATGTCACAACGGACATAGATGATGACGGCATTTACAATGCCCTTACGCATTTCAACCTGATTTAACAGAGAGTCAAAGTATTTTTCACAAACTCTTAATTTGCGTTGTATACTATTTTAAAGTTCAAAACAAAACGAGGTGTAATTATGAAAATTGGTATCCTGACAAGCGGTGGCGACTGCCCCGGTCTCAATGCTGTTATCAGAGGCTTTGCAAAGTATGTGTACAACAATATACCGAAGGTTGAGATCATCGGTATATCAGACGGTTATGGCGGTCTTATCACAGGGGAAGCTAAGAATCTCAAAGAATCAGATTTCTCCGGTATCCTTAACGTGGGAGGAACGATACTCGGAACCAGCAGGCAGCCTTTCAAACAGATGACTGTTGAAGACCAGAACGGACAGAGCAGGCTGGATCTGATGAAGAAGAATTATAAGAAGATGGGGCTTGACCTTCTTGTTACCCTCGGGGGAGCAGGAACGCATAAAACAGCGGGACTTCTTTCCGAGAACGGATTGAATGTCATAGGTATTCCAAAGACTATTGATAATGATATCTATGGTACAGATGTCACTTTCGGCTTCCATACCGCAGTGGACATCGCCACCGAATGCATAGACAGGATCCATACGACCGCAGCAAGCCACGGGCGAACGATGCTTATCGAAATAATGGGTAACAAGGTTGGCTGGCTTACGCTCTATTCTGGGATCGCGGGTGGTGCGGATATTATTCTGATTCCGGAAATTCCGTTCGAACCGGAGGAAGTCGTCAAGACCGTCAAACACCGTCTCGACAGCGGAAAGACTTTCAACATCATTGCTATCGCAGAAGGTGCGATGACCCATGATGAGAGCAAGATGAAGAAGCAGGAGAGACTTGAAAAGCGCGGTGGGGATGCGACGATAACGAACGCTCTTGCCGAGTATATCGGGGAGCATGCGAACGTTGAAACAAGGGTTGTTGTCCCTGGACATCTTCAGAGAGGTGGAAATCCGAGCCCGTATGACAGGCTGCTCTCAACAGAGCTTGGATCATTTGCGGGCAAACTCGCGAAAGACGGAATCTACGGAACAACTGTCGCAATGGAGAACAACCAGATAACATACAACAGGCTTTCATCCATCGCAGGAAAGACAAAGTTCGTGCCAGCAGACCATCAGATGGTTGATGTTGCACGCTCCATTGGAATATCCTTCGGGGACGGAAAGAAATTCAAGGAGATCAGGTAGTGAAAAAGTACGCTGTTATAGACTTTTCAAGAACCAGTCTGTCCCTTCTGGTTGCAAATGAGCAGATGGGACGTCTTGAAATCGTTTTCAAGACATACCGTCCAATCCTTATCGGAGACATGGTCAACAAGAAGGAAAAACTTACGGATAAGGGAATCAGCAAGATAGTATCCGAAGCCCTTGAGCTCATCGAAAGCGCTAGGAACATGGAAGTTGATGAGATCTATGGCATAAGTACGACACTGCTAAGGAACATACGGAACGCTGATGAGGTGACGGAAATCCTTAAAGATAAAACTGGACTATCCATCACCTCCTTAAGCGGCAAGGAGGAGGCCTATGCGGCACTGTACGCAAATGAGAATTACAAGATGCTGGAAAAGGCCGTCCTCTTCGACATAGGTGGGACAAGCACTGAAATCTGCGATTTCTCCCACCCTTATGAGAACGATATGATCAGCCTTGATTTCGGAAGCAGCACGATAAGGAGTTCTTTCGTGAAGGATGTCTACCCGACAAAGGAGGAAGAGGCGGAGATCAAGGCCTTCGTGAAAGGAATGCTCAGAGATCATGTGGAGAAGCAGGAGATGGAGAACGCCATCCTCTCAGGAAGCAATATGAACGCCCTATATAAGATCTATCAGGATTATTATGACGTGCCTCAGGCGCATGAGCGGCTCATGCAGTATAAGAAGCTTAAAAAACTGATAAAGGTGCTGATGGATGATAAGAGAAGGAACGCACTGATAATCAAGAACGTTCCGGAAAAAATCCATCTCATCGTTCCAAGCGCGATATGTCTGAAGGTCATGCTGAAATACTTCAACATAGGTAACATCACCGTTTCCAGTTATGGCGTCAAGGAGGGATTTCTCAAGCTGTTAAGAAAAGGGGAGATTCAAGCGACACCCCTCAAGAGAGAAGAGAGAGGCTGATATATGGCTCAGAACAAATTCCTTTCAAAACTGATAAAAGGACACACAATAAACAGGGAATACTCCTGGCTTGAGTTCAATGACAGGGTTCTCGATCAGGCCATGGACCTGACGAACCCCCTGCTTGAACGATGCAAGTTCCTTTCAATATTCAAAAGCAATCTTGATGAATTCACGATGGTGCGCCTTGGAAGTCTTGAGAACCAGAGGCTATCAGCACCCGATGAGACCGAGAACAAGACAGGACTCACAGCCGATGAACAGATAGAAGCGATCCTCTCCATATACCCCAGGCTGTACAAGAGAGCCGATCACACATTCAACTTCCTACGCTCGGACCTGTACAACAAGGGGCTCAGCATACTCAAATCTGATGAGCTGAGCCAGAAGCAGAAGACGAAATGTCTTGAACACTTCTCAGAGTACATTCTTCCAAGGATCAACCCCCTTGTTCTGGACCAGAAACACCCGATGATTCGCTTCCAGAACCTGAGAACATACATGGTGCTCCTTCTGGAGCGAAACGGAAGACAGATGTTCGGTGTCATAGCCCTCTCCCCGAATGTGGAGAGGATATACAGGATAGACGGGGGAAAGAAGATACATATCATTCTCTCCGAGGAGCTTCTCTATCTTTTTGGACACCTTGCATTCCCCGGTTACAGCGTCAAGGAGAAGGCCCTCATAAGAATTACGAGGAACGCGGATTTCGAAGCCAGTATGGAAGAGGCTGATGTCGAGTACAATTTCGATTTCTCCAAGCTGATAAAAATGAAAATCGAGGAAAGAACGAACCTCTCACCGGTTCGCATCGAGATCAACTGCGCATCCGAGGAAATAAAGAACTACATAGCTAAGCAGGTAGGAATCAGAAAGAACCGCATTTTCGAATGCAAATCATGTTTTGATTACAAGTTCCTATTCAAGATCGGTCAGTATTTCACCCCGGATGTTCTCAAGAGTCTTCAGTACAGACCTTTCAAGCCACAGATGGATCCTCACCTGAAGAATGTCAATCTACTCAATTACATTGAGAAAAAGGACATATTCCTCTCCTACCCTTATGATAGCATGGACACTCTCATAACGCTTTTAGAGCAGGCTGGGGAAGATCCGTACGTAACGAACATAAAGATAACGATATACCGTCTGATGGATCATTCCAGAATAGCGAACGCCCTTTTGCGTGCTGCAGAGAAAGGAAAGGATGTGACAGCGGTAATGGAGCTATGTGCAAGATTCGACGAGGAGAACAACCTTTATTACGCGAACCAGCTAAGGGATGCGGGGTGCACGGTCTTCTACGGTCTCGGCGATTACAAGGTGCATAGCAAGATCATAAGCATTACGAGAGAAAAGGACGGAAAGGTATCATATATAACACATATCGGGACCGGAAACTACAATGAGGGAACGAGCAAGCAGTATACCGACTTAAACATCATCACGAGCAACAGGGAGATAGGAGAAGACGGAGTCGCATTCTTCCGCAATCTTGCCATACTGAATCTTGACGGGGAGTACAAGCGTCTTCTTGTCGCTCCATCAGGGCTTAAGAAAGGCCTTATCGCAGAGATTGACAGGGAGATAGAGAAAGGGGAAAACGGCCTTATTATGGCGAAAATGAACAGCCTTACCGATCGTGACATGATAGAAAAACTTGTCGAGGCAAGCCAGAAAGGGGTGAAGATTTATCTCTGCGTGAGAGGAATATGCTGTCTTCTTCCAGGTGTCAAAGGCAGTACTGAGAATATCAGCGTAATAAGCATAGTCGGAAGATTCTTAGAGCATTCAAGGATATACTCGTTCGGTAGCGGTAAGGATGAGAGGCTTTACATAGGATCTGCGGACCTGATGACGAGGAACATCAGCAAAAGGGTTGAAATCGCAGCTCCTGTCCTCGACAGGACTGTCCACAGGAAAATAAAGTCACTGCTCACACTTATCCTTAGCGATACAGTCAAAGGCAGAAGACTTAATAGCGATGGAAGCTATAGCAAGATTGAAACCCTTTCAAGCCCTATCGACAGTCAGGAGGAATGCCTCAAGAACAACAACTGCTATAGCTGAAAAGGGAATTCCACATAACTGTTACTGCCCTTCCTGATCTCCTCCTCAAGGGAAAGAAGGATGGGCAGTATTTCTTTGTTTGCCCTAAAAGCGCATTCCCACACGACAATGACACGAAAGCCAAGGGCCATCATATCCCGATGATTTCTCTCATCTCTTTCCTTGTTACGTCTGATCTTCTCTCTCCAAAATTCCGTATTGCTTTTTACCTCACTGTCAAGAGCACAGCCATGGCCATGCCAGAAACAGCCGTTCACGTAAATTGCGACCCTGTATCTGGGAAGCACTATGTCAGGCCTTCCCGGATAGCGCTTATCGTTTTTCCTATAACGATAGCCAAGTGCGAAGAGATAATGACGCAGAAACACCTCAATGCCAGTATCACGTGCTCTAATGCGGCCCATTATGATGCTTCTGTCCTCTTGAGAGAGAATATCCATGAGGAAATTATACCCCCACTATTGAGGCATCGCACCCTGTTTTTTTATAATCGGAGGCATGGAAAACGAGAAAATAACTGTACTTTGCTTGAAAGAGGATGAACGGCTCAAAGCAAGGAAATTATACACCTCTTATTTCAGGGATACAGGGGAGAAAAGCGTCTATCTTTTCGAGCCGGTCATTGTCCTTGGTCCAGAGAGCGACATCAGAGCTCATATTATCCTGCCGGAGGCTTTCCATCCCGATGGGAAGACAGGGGTAAACAGATACGGCACATATTTCTCTCTTGCCGAAAATGATGCACTTAGCGCGATACAGAGAGCTCTAGGGCTGGAAGAGATGCCGACAGGACTTCATCTCGATATGAAAGATGAGGCATCACCATACCCGATTGACATCGGGAGAATCAGGATTGATTCGATCGCAGTCGCCTCATTCACAGATCACACATTCAGGATAATCAAGAGAAAGAAGCTCTCGACGGGCAGATAGAAGAAAGTAGGCATGCATCGCACTCAGGGGAGCGTGCCTTGCAAATGAGCCGTCCATGAAGATTTGCGGTCATGCTAAGCCTTGACCACATCGTCTCATCAAAACTTTTCCTAATCTCAGCGTAGACCTTATCCCTGTCATTTGTAGTTGTAAGTCCAAGACGGTAGACCACCCTTGCAAAATGGGTATCCACTATAACCCCGGGACGCCTCAGGATATCGACAAGGTAGCAATTTGCAGTTTTAACACCGATTCCAGGAATCCTGGTAAGCTCCTCAATGCTCTCAGGAATGCATCCCTTCTCCACTACAACCATTGCAAGAGACTTTATGCTCCTCGCCTTATTCCTATATAGTCCGGCACTCCTTATGAGAGAGCCTATCTCCTCTAGGGATGCCTCTGCAATACTAGCAGGATCAGGGTATCTTTCATGAAGACGCTCCTCTGCCCTCATTGCTTCCCGGTCGGTAGAAGATGCGGAGAGGATTACCGCACAAAGAAAGCGGAAAGGGTCACGCACTGTTATGAACTCTATCTTTTCTGGATACGCCTCGTTCAGTTTATTGAAAATCTCTATTGACTTCTTTTCCATTTTTGTTTTATCATCTCTCTCGTTGTCCGGGATGTCGCCTAGCGGCTATGGCGCCTGCTTTGGGAGCAGGATATCGATGGTTCGAGTCCATTCATCCCGACTTTTACTGGTATCTTGATGGTACCAGTTTTTTATTTCCGTTCCAATATGTCAAAAAAGTAGAAAAATTGTTATAATTTCCATCATGAAGAAGGTTATTACTCTCCTGATATTCAACACCCTTCTCTCCTTCAACCTAGCCGCAGCCTTATTCTTAGGTTATGACTTTACCTTCTTCAGCTCAGTTGCGGAATCAATTGCGATATCAGATTCGGAGAGAATAGGATTCGATTACACCGGATACGGCTATTTCGGGGACATGACAACAGGTCTTTTTCTGCGCCTTGGCATACAGGCCCCTTATTCCACACTCCTCTATACCCTTGATGATCTTGTCGGAAATACAGGCGACAGCCATTCTGATTCCTTTGGAGATTCTGGACAGGGGCTTTTCGATGAGAACCAGCTTGATAGAGGGATAAGAGAATACAAGTTCCTAGTAGCAATCGGGCCGGCATTCAGGAAAATAATCTCCCCAGACCTCTCATGGTACATGGGAGTCGGACTCAAGGCGGAAATCGACTGGCTGACATACATTACAGATGCCTCATTGCGTGATACGATGCTCTCGTATCTGGTATCAACGGATATAGATTTCGGTTTCAGAATAACGGCGGATGTTCATACAACACTCAGAATCGGTGCATATGTGACCAGGCCACTTTTCGAGCTGTTTCAGAGCTTCACGACAAGGGACGGGGAGAGAGGCGAATCCGAATTCTCTTTCATACAGAACATATACCCTGATATGAACTCCCATGAATCGACTACCAATGTCGTCGGCTACATCTCACTTGGGCACACCTATGCAAGTTACATAAGGGAAGAAAAATACCGCTATATCATAAGCAGCAGCGTTCCGAGAACCGGAGAAATCGAGCTGATGGAAGGCTGAACTAAAAAAACGGCAGACGATTGTTGGATTCATGACGTTCCGTCAATAAAACTTTATATTTATAAATGTTCTACAATCCGTTCCAATCCGATTCAATCAATAATTCAAAAACACACAGCTCTCACGTGGAGCAAGGTTATCTCTTTACTGCTCTTGCCGGGCAGAATCCTCTATGCCATGAAGGAATAGGCCTACCCACGCACAGAGTTGCTCTCGACAGATAACTGATTTAAGATAGATTTGTAATGAAAAAGAACAAAAGGGGGTTGAATTTGTAGGATAAAATCAATATATTGTATGAGGTTTAAAAAATTCACTTGCGCCTGTAGCTCATTTGGATAGAGCAACTGCCTTCTAAGCAGTAGGTGATTGGTTCGATCCCAATCAGGCGTACAAGGCCTCAGCTTCAGAGAAGTTGGGGCTTTTTTATTTTTTCAAGAATACTATCAATCTGGTGAACGCTGAATATTTCCGCTTCTATGCAAAAATGCTCAAGCACATCTTTTACATACTCATTCCTGACTGTGATTATAAGTGTGATATCACATTTGAGGAGATTGCATAGCAGAGAAGAGAATCCGGAATCAGAGCATTCAAGCCTTCCAACTTCATCGATTATGACGACGTCCTTTTCTTTTGCCTCAAATCCGGATGCATATAGAAAGCTCTCTTTAACGAGGAAATAACAGCCTATCCTATCATCTCTCTTAAAATACCTGGACATTAGAGGAAGGCGGTTTCCGTTATCAAGATCCAAAAGAGTAATCTCGTCTTTCGGCTCCTCACTTAAACTTAAAAAACCCCTTAAAGAGGGCATAGCTTTTTTCAGCTCTAATGCTGCCGTGGTCTTGCCCCCGTTTTTCCTACCTTCGATAATCATTATCCGAGCCATGGGAATATAATATCTTTTTTCTTTTCCCCTGTTCTATGCTATATTTGATATCGGAGGTCATAAAATGCTTGTAAAGCTTAAAAACGATAAGATAACCATGGTCATTTCCACTCTCGGAGCGGAACCTCAGAGCCTCGTTTTCGAAGGCCGTGAATACCTGTGGAACGGAAATAAGGAGTACTGGTTCAGAAGAGCTCCCCTGCTCTTTCCGATGATCGGACCAACAAAAGATGACAAGATAGGCTTTGAAGGAAAGGAATACAGCATGCCGAACAACGGCTTTGCACGCGATATGGAATTCACCCTCGTTGGACAGAGTGAGAGCGAGGCGGTATTCGTCCTTGAGGATACAGCGGAGACAAGGGAGAAAAACTACCCGTTCGGCTTCATTCTCAAGGTCACATACACCCTTCTTGAGAACGGCTACAGTGCAATGGCCGACATAACAGCAAAGGATGATCTGTACTACACGTTCGGCTGGCACCCTGCATTCAGTCTCGACATAAATGGCAAAGGTGCAGACCTTGAGACATATACCATCTCATTTGAGAAAGAAGAAAAAGTAGACAGAAAGTATGCTAAGGACGGTGTTTTCGTTTATGAGAAGGATTTCCTTGTCGGAGACCAGATAGAACTAAAAAGAGAGGAGACTGACAAGGGCCCCATAACTCTGGATGGAATCAAGAGCGGAGAGGTAACCCTCACATCCTCACTTGGAGAGCATGGTGTGACAGTGACGATGGGAAAGATGGATACGTTCACATGCTGGACCACGCTTAACAAGTGGGCGCAGTTCATCTGTCTTGAGCCTATGCTCTCATTCGGGGACACGAAGCGCGAGTTCGATATAAGCAGGATGAAGGAGACAAGACTTCTCAAGAGAGGAGAGAGCGAGAACTACACGAACGAGTTCATCGTCTTCTAGCCATCCTCTCCTTTTCGATGTAGGCCTTGCGGGTGCACTCTCCTATCGCACTCTCAAGGTCTTTTCTTTTCTCCGAACCAAGTCCAAGCGACTCGATAGTCTGGGAGAGGCGGCGAAGTACGGAGATGGAGAAATCCTCAGCCCTGAGAGATTCTTCCCTCATCTCGATATCGCTCTTGAAAGCTTTTATTCTCTCTTCTATTCTACCTTTCATGGTCTCGATGAGCATGTCACGCACCGGAGTGCGGATACCAAGCTCTTTAAGACGAATAGGTTCCAGCTCATCAGGTATGTCATGCGGCTCTGCAAGATCATAAACTACCTTGCCAATTAAAGAGGGCTTATCACTTTCATCAAGGGTATGATAGATCCCGCTTGATGCGGATATTATGATATCAGCTCCGGCTAAAAGCTTTCTCCTCTCATCATACGGCACAGCAACAGCTCCTGGAGGAATGAGAAATGTCTTTTCCGTGTCGCGGAGAGTCATCATGACGCTGCATCCTTTCTTTACCAGCTCTTCTGCAACGAGTCTAGCAAGCTCCCCGCTACCTATGATTAGTACCCTTTCTTCTTTTCTTACATTGGCGGAAAAGAAGAGTCCTATCTCACGATCGAAAACTCTGATTTTATGCTCCGTATGCATTTTTTTAGAAAACGATATCACATCCTGGCTTAGTCTCATCAGGTATGCCGAAGAGCCTTTTGTCTCCACTGCCCTGCCCCTGGCTTCACTTATCTGGGAGAGAATCATATCCTCTCCGAATAGCGGAGAATCAAGACCTAGGGAGAGGCTATAGAAATGCCTTAACGCATCATCTTCAAAAAAAGAATGTCGTTTATCCATTGAAAGAATATGATTGAGCGAAAATGCCCGCTCAATACTTTCAAAAGAGATGGGATGCCCCTCTGAATACACCTCGATACGGGTACATGTGATGATAACAAGCAGAGGCGTCTTCCGGTTCTCCCTGATAATCCTTTTCTCCCTCTCTAGACGCTCATCAAAGCTCATCTCATAAGCATTTCTGAGGACCTCGGCATCATCTCTGAAATCAAGCAGACTAAGACAGAGCATGGTATCACCTTGAAAGAGTGAAGGAGATGGATGGATAGACACGAGTAAATGAAGCCGTATCCACATTGCACATCAGGGCGAGGGAATAGGATGAGCTATGAACGGCGAAAGCGAACATAAGAACCCCGTTATCCGAATTGAAGTTGAAAAAACCATGATCGTATTCTCTATATGCGGCAGCAAGGTGAAGAGAAAGGGAAGGAAGGAGCTGCATCTCAAGGCCTGCGTTGCATGTGAACGTGTAGCGGGAGAAAATATTCCCATGCACGGAGAGTGCGACACGTGGGCGCAGCAGCGTGAGATCGCCACGGGAGGTGAACTTAGGAGAACGTAATGATAGTCCGAACACGGAGGATTCAAGCAGCTCTTCCCATCCAATATAAAGTTCGTTTCCTCTGAACCCTATAATGCTGTCGATACCGTAGCTGATGAAGAACCAGTCGAAATCGAGTGCTGCAGAGGCTCCGATATCGAAATACTCAGAACCGTCAACGTTATCAAAAGAGCCGAAATACGCGTTCTCAACAGCATCAAGAACGCCATTGATATCCCTTCCCCGTCTTCTCATATCCCCTCCTCCCTTTATCCTGAGGCCGAATGAGAAGAAATCGAATCTGCCTGCCCAGTCGATCTGAAGTCCGATCCTGTTATAGATATCATAAGAGAGTGTCCCTTCTGTCAAAGCACGGTCGGCAAACCATGTCGACGCGATACCAGATAAGCTGAGGAAATTGCCAACGAAGCTGAAATGCATCTCCGTCTTCAGATTCTGAAGCCCGGAAAGCTTTTCACCTCTTTTCATAAGTGAAGTATCCCATGCCTCGGATGCGATGAATGTGAAATAGAACTGATCCCCTTTCTCAATCCTCGAAAGTGCTGAGACATTCACCATGGCATTAGCAAAAGAATCTAAGTAGGACGGGCTCGCCATTGCGGAAAAAGAAAGATCATCATAGCCGTAAGCACCCTCTGGGACAGAAGAGAAAACCAGGCTGATGCTGAGAGTGAGAGATGCAATGAGCAGAACCGCTTTCCTGAACATACCATAAATATAGCAGAAAGAGGAAAACAGGGAAACAAAACAAATGCCCTTATGCTAGAATACATGTATGGGTACCGTTTTCTTCCACATAGATCTTGATGCTTTCTTTGCCTCTGTAGAGATTCTTGATCATCCGGAATATGCGGGAAAACCTCTTATCATAGGCTCAAGAAGCGAACGCAGCGTCGTCTCAACCTGCTCATATGAAGCAAGAGAATACGGTGTTCACTCAGCAATGCCGATGGTAACAGCCCTGAGGCTCTGCCCTGATGCCCTGGTCGTGGAACCCAGAATGAAAAGGTACAGTGAGAAAAGCCGCCAAGTCATGGCTATAATACGCTCCTTCGCACCAGGGTTTCTCCAGGTAAGCGTGGATGAGGCGTTCCTGGATCTTAGCGGGATGGAGAACATATATGGGCTGCCTGGCAAGGCGGCAAAGCTTTTAAAGAGGAAAATAAAGGATGAGACCGCACTGAGCGTCTCAATCGGTGTTGCCCAGTCAAGATTTCTTGCAAAACTCGCATCGGACTATCATAAGCCGGACGGGCTTACCATCGTACCTCCTGAAAGGAACGAGGAGTTCATAGACAAAGTCGGCCTCAGAAAGCTCTGGGGAATAGGGGAAAAGACATATGATCGCCTCAAGGCAAAGGGGATAAGGAGCACTGCGGATTTAAGGGCGATCCCGCATGACCGTCTGGAGCGCTATTTCGGCTCCTCCCTTGCGGATTATCTATATAAGGCGTCAAGAGGAATCGATCCGGGCATATACCAGGGAGAGGCTAAAAGCCACTCGATCTCCACAGAGAACACCTACTACCCCGATGTCTATGGCATCGAGACGCTATCAAGCCTGATGCTCGAAATGTCCCAGGAGCTTTCTTTCAGGGCTCTCGAGGAGAAAGTCATACCAAGGACGATCGGAATAAAGATAAGATACGGGGATTTCACCACATTCAGCGCTCAGGTCACACCGAGCGAAGCCATATATTCCTCATCAGACATATACAGGCATGCGGAAGCCCTATTAAGAAAGACATACAACAATCAGGGAGTGAGACTTTTAGGCCTCGTCCTCTCCCAGGTCTATGAGGGAGAGGATGTCGAGCAGAAGGAGCTTTTCAGGGAGAAAAGCGAGAAGGAACGTCTGGTAGAGAAAGCAATCCTTGATATGAACAGCAGGAACAAAAACATCCGGATAGTCAAAGCGGGAACGCTCTCAAAGCCCGATAAATCAGAAAGCTAGGAAGTAAATGACTATGAGCAGGCTAAGTATGATCCTGTAGACTCCAAATGGGGAGAAATCATGACTTTTTACGAAAGAAACAAGCTTTCTTATAACGACAAGAGAGACAAGGAACGAAACAAAGGTGCCGAATACAAGAAGTGCCCACTCCTGCCCTGTAAGTGCCAGCCCGCTCTTAAGCAGCCTTAAAAGGGATGCTCCAGCCATCACAGGAATCGCCATGAAGAACGAGAACTGAGCGGCTACGGTCCTGTCAAAACCAAGAAGCATTCCTCCAAGTATCGTGGATCCGCTTCTGCTTGTTCCTGGAATCAGGGCAAGCATCTGAAAGACCCCGAGCTTAAGGGCATCCATGTAACTGACGCTCTCCGTGTCCCTGATTCTTACCTTTATCTTCAGCTTCTTCTCTATGATTATGTAAAGAACACCATAGATGAAGAGTGCCGCGGCTATGACATACCATACGGAGAGATGCTCATCCACGATATCATCCAGCATAAGTCCGACTATTGCAGCAGGAATCGATGCCACAAGCACCTTTGCCCAAAGCCTTAAGCATACCATCCTCTCGCTTTTATCCCTTTTGAAAGGATTTAAAGTCGACCAGTAAAGAACGACTACCGCGAGGATTGAACCAAGCTGTACGACAACGTTGAAAAGATATTTGAACTCATCACTTCCTGTCAGATGTATGAACTCGTCGGCAAGGATGAGATGCCCCGTGCTGCTTATCGGGAGCCACTCAGTAATGCCCTGGATAATACCCAGGAGTGCAACCTTTATGAATTCCATACCACGAGTTTATATAAAGAGAAAGAGAAGAGACAAGTAGGAGCGTTCCTTTTGTCTCTAAAGGGACCTCTTTATTGAGTAATATGATGAAAAAGTATATAACTTAGCATATGCTTAACGTCTGTCTTTTCGAGCCTGAGATACCTCAGAATACTGGCAACATCGCCAGAACATGCGCGGCAACAGGGGCTTCTCTTCACCTTGTGCACCCCTTGGGATTCAGCATATCGGAGAAAGCTGTACGTCATGCCGGCCTCGACTACTGGAAGGATGTCGATATCGTAGAATATGACAGCGTTGATGATTTCTTCTTAAGACATAAGGATGATGAGAATCTTTTCTTCTTCTCGACTAAGGCAGAGAAATGCTATACGGATATCGATTACGGCTCACTTGAGGGCGATATCTACCTCATTTTCGGCAAGGAAAGCAAAGGAATAGAAGAGGACATTCTTTTCAGAAACAGGGAGAAGACAGTAAGAATCCCGATGATCGGGGATACGAGGAGTCTCAACCTTTCAAACAGTGTCGCAATCGCCGTATACGAGGTTCTCAGACAGAAAGGATTTCCTTCTTTCAAGATGAATGGCAATCTCAGAAAATACTCATGGGAGGATGCAAGATGAGGAAGGTCGCAATAATCGGAATGGGAAACATGGGTTCAGCCATAGCACTTAGCATAAAGGATTGCTTCACCCTCTCCGTTTACGATATCGACAGTGAGAAAGTAAGCTCACTCGGCTTTAAAGCTGAGGAGAGCATAAGTGATGCGATAAATGAGTCGGATATCATCATCATCGCAATAAAGCCGCAGTTCATAGACAAGGATTTTCTTAAAAGTATCAAGAGAGATGGGAAATCATACATCTCAATCGCAGCAGGAATACCACTCTCGTCCCTTGAGAGCAATCTTGAGGTCAATAACGTAGCACGCTTCATGCCAAACTTAGCGGCAAGGGAGAGAAAGGCGGTTACAGCGGTTTGCTTCTCAGAAAAAGCCACGGAGGGTTTCAAGGACGATGTGATGGAGATTGCCCGCTCTTTTGGAAGTGCGTTCATTCTTCCTGAGAAGAGCTTTTCCGCATTCATCGGAGCATCAGGCTCGCTCATCGCATTCGCACTTGAATTCATAAGAGCCTCAGCCATGGGTGCTGTGAACATGGGCATCCCATACAAGATGGCGGAAAACATAGTGAAGGATACCGTAGAATCCGCAATCACACTCCTTGGTTCAGGAAGAAGCGCTGGTGAGATAATACCCGAAATATGCTCTGCAGCCGGAACCACGATAAAAGGTATGGAAATGCTTGCAGAAAACGGGTTTGAAAATGCATTATATAAGGCAGTAAAAGCATCGGCAGAGAGATCCGATGAGATAGAGAGAGAAAGCAAGGAGAGATTAGCATGATAGATATCAAGGAACTGAAAACAAGATACGATGAGATAAGAAAAAACATAGCAGACCGCTACATGAATGTCGATCTTGATGCAATCCTTTCACTTCAGGATGAGAGATACGCCGTTCTTCAGGAGGTCGAGACTCTCAGGGCGAAAAGGAATGAGAACGCTGCGAAAATGAAAGGAAAGATCGAGCAGAGCCTGAGAGCGGAACTGATAGAAGAAGGAAAGAGGATAAAATCAGAGCTCCAGGAGAAGGAGGAGAGGCTCAGCGCGCTTGATGAGGCGTTCATGGAGAAAGCAAGAACGATTCCAAACTACGCAAGTCCGAAAGCTCCTGTTGGAAAGGAGGACAAGGACAGCCTTGCAATCAAGTTCGTCGGAGAGCCAAGGAAATTCAATTTCAAAGCAAAGGACCATGTTGAGCTCGGAGAGAGCCTTGACATACTCGATTTCGATAGCGGTGCCAAGGTTTCGGGACAGAAGTTCTACTACATCAAGAACAAGGGTGTAATTCTCCAGATGGCTCTTGAGCGCTATGCGATGGACATCGTTCTCAAGCATGGTTTCACACCTTTCATCACCCCGGATATCGCAAAGGAGGAGATTCTTAACGGTATCGGATTCAACCCTAGAGGAGAAGAGAGCAATATCTACACTATCGAAGGAACCGGGACATGCCTTGTCGGAACAGCTGAAATCACACTCGGCGGATACTACTCGAACATGATTCTCGACAAGAAGGATCTCCCGATAAAGATGACAGGCCTCTCCCACTGTTTCAGAAGGGAAGCCGGTGGTGCCGGACAGTACTCAAAAGGATTATACAGGGTACACCAGTTCTCAAAGCTTGAGATGTTCATCTACTGCCTTCCAGAGGAGTCTGAGAAATACCACGAGGAGATTCTCGCAATCGAGGAGGAGATATTCTCAGGTCTTGGCCTTCCGTACAGGATCGTGGATACGGCAACCGGTGATCTCGGGGCTCCCGCATACCGCAAATTCGATATCGAGGCATGGATGCCGGGACGCGGAGAGGAAGGAGAGTACGGAGAGGTCACAAGTACCAGCAACTGCACCGATTATCAGGCGAGAAGCCTTAATATCCGCTTCCGTGATGATGATGGAAAAATCAAGTTCGTACACATGCTCAACGGAACAGCGGTCGCACTTTCAAGGGCGATTGTTGCAATCCTTGAGAACTATCAGAATGAGGATGGATCGGTATCCATTCCTTCATCTCTCGTACCCTATTGCGGTTTTGACAGGATAGACTGATGACAAGCGCACTTACAACCGATTTCTATGAGCTCGCAATGGCGCAGGGCTACTTTCTCAAAAAGCATAACCCGCGCGTAGTATTCGACATGTTCTACAGGACAAATCCGTTTAACGGTGGATACCTGATTTTCACAGGTCTTGAGGAACTGCTGACAAAACTTGAGAATTTCAGATTTTCAAAAGAGGATATCGAATATCTTAGAAGCCTCAGGCAGTTCGATGAGTCATTCCTTGACTTCCTCTCCACCTACCGTTTCCATGGGGATATCTACGCATTCGACGAGGGTTGCCCGGTCTTTCCGGGAGAGCCTCTAATAAGGGTCGAGACCGATCTGATCGATGCCCAGCTGATTGAGACAATCATACTCAATACCGTTAATTTCCAGTCCCTGATTGCGACAAAGGCAAGCAGGATGGTACTTGCAACGAAAGGTCGTGGTGCGATAATGGAATTCGGCCTCAGACGTGCTCAGGGCGAGGATGGTGGGCACTCGGCATCGAGAGCCTCATTCATCGGAGGTACGAAGGTTACAAGCAACACTTTCGCAGGTAAGAAATACGGCATACCCGTTGCGGGAACAATGGCCCATTCATGGATCATGAGTTTTGAAAACGAGGTTGAGGCGTTCAGGGCTTTCGCAGAGCTCTATCCGGACAACGCGATATTCCTCATCGATACCTATGATACCCTTACAAGCGGAATCGAGAGTGCGATAAAAGTCGGTCTTGAAATGAAGAAGAAAGGAAAGAGGATCGGAGTCAGAATCGACTCCGGGGACCTCAGTTACCTTTCAAAAGCTGTGAGAAGGAAGCTTGATGAGGCAGGCCTGTTCGATGCCACCATCTGCATTTCCAACGACCTTACAGAGGAAATCATACTCAACCTGGTAAACGATGCAGCTCCTATCGACTCCTGGGGAATCGGAACGCATCTTGTTACAGGTGGAAACCAGGCAAGCCTAAACGGCGTATATAAGCTCGCTGCGAAGGAAGAGGACGGAATCTTCATCCCCACACTCAAGGTTTCAAGCAGCTATGAGAAGACCACGAATCCGGGAATCAAGCAGGTTTACAGGTTTTATGACGGGTTCGGTTCGGCACTTGCAGACCTCATCACACTTGATGATGAGTGCCTCGAAGAAGGAGTGAACATTCCTTTCTATCATCCATTCAGCACCCAGGATTTTTTCATCATGAAGAAAAAGAATTACACACGCTTCAAGGCAATGCTCACAAAGAAGATGGAGGATGGGAAAAGGCTTTATAGCGAAATCAACATACATGAGCTTCAGCGCAGAAGCGCAGAGCTTCTCACCGAGTTCGATAAGAGCTATAAGAGGCAGATCAATCCTCATATCTACAAGGTAAGCCTCTCCTCCAAGCTCAGAGAGCTCAAAACGAAGCTTATCATGGAAGCGAGAATCGAAGAGGATAAGGAGAACTGACAGAGAGGGGCTTTACGGCCCCTCTTTTCTATCACCAGGATGAAGAAAAGCATACCCATTCTATTTGCAATTTTAGCAGCTCTTTTCTACTCGGTTAACGCACCGCTAGCGAAAGTACTGCTTAGCGACATGGACAGTACGATGATGGCTGCCCTGCTTTATCTTGGAGCCGGGGTGGGAATGCTTATCTTAAGCTTTGTAAGGAAGGTAAGAGGAGGAGAGGGAATGGAGACCTCCCTTACAAAGAAAGACCTGCCCTACACCGCAGCCATGATTGTGCTTGATATCGCAGCCCCGATCTCACTCATGGCAGGACTTGCCACCACGAATTCGGAGAGCGTTTCCCTTCTCAACAATTTCGAGATAGTAGCAACAAGCCTGATTGCACTTCTTATTTTCAAAGAGAGAATAAGGCTCCGCCTCGCTTTTGCCATAGTTCTGATCACGATTGCAAGCATGCTTCTTTCTTTTGAGAATATAAGCTCACTATCTTTCTCCCCAGGCTCCATTCTCACTCTCCTTGCATCGGTATTCTGGGGATTTGAGAACAACTGTACGAGAATGCTTTCAAAAAAAGACCCGTTGGAAATCGTCATGATCAAAGGATTCGGATCGGGCCTTGGAGCGCTTTTGGTAGCACTCATTCTTGGGTGCAGACTTCCATCACCCAATGCAGCACTAGCATCATTAGCCCTTGGCTTCGTCTCTTACGGGCTGAGCATATTCTTCTATGTGTACGCTCAGCGCTACCTCGGAGCATCGAAAACAAGCGCTTACTACGCAATAAGTCCGTTCCTAGGGGTGCTACTTTCCCTTCTTATATTCAAAGAGATTCCAGATGCATCCTTCTGGATTGCCCTTGCAATAATGGCTGTCGGGACATATCTTACCACGACATCATGATTATCAATCCTTTACTTTCCAGTTATCCATGAGAGTGAAGAAATCGGTCTTCTGCAGAAGTATCTGCTTTTTCTTTACCTCATCATTCAGAATGGATTTGTCGACATATGGTTTCCATTTCTCTATCATGTTCTTTCCAGCGATTCTTCTTATGCTCATCGCTTTGGTATAGAAACGGTTCACCCCTTCGCAAGGACTCCTGTCCTCCATGATGCTTATCTTCTGAGGAAACTGCACTACCATGTTCCTCGTGGTGAGTATGCTGTAGCCTAAGAGATAGCACCTCAGACCGAAGTCAGCCATCTGGAAGAACTCACCCGTGATCTGGCTGTCATAGACCCTGAGACGCTGGAAAAGGGCTCTGTCATAAAGCCCCACACCCATGAGAGGATAAAGATTCTCCTCATACACCGCCTGACTGACCTCAGGAGTGAAACTGAGCGGATCGAAATCCTTACCGTTAAGATGGGGAGCGCGCAGTGATGGTATGACCTCAAGCTGGCTAGAGAGCATCACAGGAGTAATTATGCACGGCCTGTTCTTCTCCCCCATCATCCTCATAAGCTCCTGTCCCTGGTATTCTATGAGAAGCATATCGGTACGGAGTACTAGGAAATAGGTCGTATAGCACTCATCCGAGAAAGCGTTTATGTACTCTCCTGTCGTGGACGTGGTCTTAAAGAGGATGAACGTCACATCAGAATACCTGTCCGCAAGGTCCATCTCCTCAGCCCTCTCCTGAGTGGTGATAAGATGCAGGCAGAAGTTCATATTGTTACGGTACCAGTCGAGACTGGAAATCAGATCCTCCTTTCCGGAGGTGTCGATAAGACCTATCGCAAGCTGCTCCTGATGATAAAGACTTGATATCTTCATCTCCAGATCCTGCTTCCTGTGTATCACTTTATAATCAGACATTGTGCTCCACCGGGCTTGTGTCTTCCGGACGGAAAACGACATCCCTCTTCCCTTTTCCTAGTATCGCATCAATCTCAGAGCTCTTATGCCCGGCCAGGGCTCTTAAATCACTTGCACTGAAATTCGTAACTGCTTTTAATAAACCAATCCCATCCTTATCTGTTACAAGAACGACTTCTTTTTCATTGAAATTACCCTTCACCTCAAGGATACCTGAAGGAAGAAGTGACTTGTTACAGAGGAGGGCATTCTTTGCCCCGTCATCAACGACAATGGTACCGTTTACCGCGGCATCCATGATCCAGCGCTCCCTTGCACTGAGTCTCTTAGAAGGAAGGATGAGTGTTCCGATCTCCTCCCCCTTGACGATTCTGACAATGGCGTTGTTCTCATACCCCGATGCTATTATGGTCGCACATCCCCCATCCTGGGCGATCTCTGCGGCATAGAGCTTGGTCTTCATACCGCCCGTAGAGAACGCACTACCCTTACCTTTAGCATAAGACATGATTTCAGGAGTTATCTTATCAATCGTCCTTATAAGGGTTGCATCCTTATCCTTTTTAGGATTTGCAGTATAGATTCCATCGATATCCGTAAGCAGGATCAGAAGGTCCGCCTCTATCTTGGAGGCAACCATCGCACTCATCCTGTCGTTATCACCGAAAACATTTCCGATCTCAGCCGTGGACACGACATCATTCTCGTTAAAGATAGGGATCGTCCCAAGCGCGAGAAGGGTTGAGACGGAGCTTCTGAGGTTGACATAGCTCTTACGGTTATTCAGAACGCTCTTAGTGATGAGAACCTGAGCAGCGATGATGTTGTATTTATCGAGCTCCCTCTGATAGGCGCTCATGAGCATCGGATTCCCGATAGCTGCGAATGCCTGTCTGAGCGGTATATGAACGACTGGATTCATATGCTTAAGAACCTTCGCTCCCATACCGATTGCACCAGAGGAGACAAGAATCACCTGGTAGCCCATGTTCTTAAGCTCAGCAAGCTGGGCACAGATATCTTTTATCCTCTCCTCGTTTATACCGCTTTCATCCGTAAGGAGGTTTGTACCAACCTTGACGACGATTCTCTTTATCTTTGAAAAATCCCTCATATCAGATCCTTATGATGGAAAAATCTCCTGCCTGAGGCGTAATCTGCGACAATCTCCCCATGTCCGGACAATATCCACTTATAGCTCATGAGACCGCTCAAGCCGACAGGGCCGCGGGCATGAATCTTGCTCGTGGAGATACCGACCTCCGCACCGAGGCCGAACCGGTAGCCATCGGCAAAACGTGTCGAGCAGTTTGCAAAGACATCGGCGCTATCTACAAGGGTAAAAAAGAGGTTCTTACTCTTCTCATCCTCGCTTATGATCGCATCGGTATGATGAGAGCCATAGCTGTTTATAAGGCTTATCGCCTCATTTATGCTATTTACGCATTTGATTGATACCTCAAGAGAGAGGAATTCCTTAAAAAGGTCATCGCTACCTAGGCTCTCGCATTCAATTACACCTCTTACCTCATCGTCTCCATGAATGATGACCCCGCGCTCATCAAAGACCTTCTTGATCTTGGGTAGAAAGGTATCCTTCACCTTCTCATTGACGAGAATCATCTCAACAGCATTGCAGGCGGCAGGGTACTGCACCTTGCTATCAAGGACGACAGGGATCGCGATATCCATATCAGCAGATTCATCGACATAAATGGAGCATATGCCATCCGCATGTCCAAGAACAGGTATTCTGGTGTTATCCATGACATAGCGCACGAAAGCATTCGAACCGCGAGGTATGATGAGGTCGATGTACTTATCCATCTTAAGAATTGAAGCAACATCCTCATGGCTTTCTATCAGCATTAGAGAAGAAGATGTCAGAGGCGTATCATCAAGGGCATCGGCAATTACCTTAAAAAGCGCCCTGTTGGAGTTCATAGCCTCCTTTCCCCCTTTCAGAACAATGGCGTTTCCGCTCTTTATGCAGAGAGAGACAATCTGTACGAGAGCATCCGGACGGGCTTCGAATATCATGCCGATTACTCCGATCGGAACACTCTTCCGGGTAAGAATGAAAGCCTCATCAAGCTCTCTCTTCTCCTCTATCCTTACAATCGGATCCGGAAGGGATATGATATCAAGGATGCCCTTTCTGACGCTATCAAGTTTCTTTTCATCGAATTTAAGGCGTCCCATCACGGCATCGCTTACATTATTCTTCGCACTCTCAAGGTCTTTACCATTCTCGGCAAAGATGAAATCCTTTTTCTCCTCAAGCGCATCATAAACAGATTTCAGAGCCTCATTGCGCACGCTCTCAGAGGAGGCGGCAAGACGGAGCTGTGCCTCTTTCAGTGCCGCAATATTCTTTTCGAACAGATCTTTTTCCATATAAAATGATGATATCCTATTTTTCATGGCATGGACAGAGAGATGGCAGCCTTTCCAGAGAAGAAAAAAGTTGCACCATAAGAATAATAAAAGTACAATTGAAAAATGAAAAAAGTACTTGCTATCTTTTTACTTGCTTTGATATTAGTTGTTCCGCAGGTTGCTGCTTCAGTTAATACGATAAGCGGAACCTATTCTTTCAGTGAAGGAAGTTTTCTGGGCATAGACTACACAAGCTCACCGACATCGCTTATCGGCGCATACGGAGGTATCTACGGTCTGTCCGGTCTGGGGGACACACATCCAGATAGCATAATATCAATGTTCGCCGGTCCCGGATTCAACATCTACATTAACAATGCCAAGTCCCTCAGCCTCCTTTTAGCAGTCGCGGCAGAGGTTCCAGTCTGTATAAGTGTCGGTCAGATCGGCCTCGGACTAGGTGTGATGGCAGATGTTGGCATTAGATGGAACCCCATGAAAGTGGAAAAGAAGGACGATTTTGGCCTATACCTCTCAGGAGGTGTGAAAGGAAGTTATTATTTCGGATTCTTGGACTTCGGGAGTAACGATACTGAACCTGTAAAATACCGTATCTCACCGTATCTGGGAATCGGAATATCATTCTGAGGCGAAATAGGAGTCGACCACCTCGAGAACCGCTCCAGCAATCGCTCTTGCCTTATCGCTCATGCTAAGGTACTCGGCCTTTTCCCCTCTTGGATCTATGTCTGCGATCTTGAGTCCTTTTTTGCATTCATAGCCATCTCTGATCAGGCCTCGGAGCATACCATCGATTGAAGCATATACGGGAGAGGAGCCTACGAATGCAATCACCTCTCCCCTTTTGACGATATCTCCAATCCTCCTTTCAGCTCTGAGCACCCCATCACACGGACTATGGATGACCCGCTCCTTTCCATAGCCCTCAATAATGCCTGGAGTGCCGGTATTGGCAATGGCAGATCCCTCCTTGATGATTCTTCCAAGGGCGTGTCCCCTCTTTGTCTCGATTACGACATCGACGTCAAATCCTGCAATAAAGCCAGGGCCCAGTGCTATTGTAAGAGGAGCATCATCAATCCTCGTTCCAAGATTTCTCTTTGCAAGGATTGCATCAACTACTACCATAGGCTTGAGCTTTCCTATTGAATAGCCGCTCTCATCCACAAGAACAGGAATGAGGCCATCATCGAAAGCGTGAAAGATTTCGGAAATATCGGAGACAAGAACTGCCCTCTCCCCCTCAACAACGGCTTCTTTATCATATACGGCCTCTGCAAGACTTACCGTTCGTCTGATGACGGAAGGGCACTCTGTCTCGAGGGCAAGAACGTTATAGCCCGCCCTTTTCAGCCTTATTATCACAGCAGTGGAAAGATCCCCCGCCCCGCGTACCACTATAAGCCGTCTTCTCTCCTCCTTAATGCTTATCCCCCGTCTTTTATTAAGAGCCGCCATTATTTCCGCAGCTATGCTAAGTGCGACCTCCTCTGGACGCTCTGCCCCGATATCGAGTCCTGTAGGGATGTATGTCCTATCATCCGAAGAAACCGCTTTAACCCTTGAAGAGAGCGCTCCAATATAGAATGCCAAACTTTTCTCCGCCTCAGCATAAAACCTGTCCCTGTTTGCATGATCGGTGAACACCAGCGCCGTGTTACAATCCGCATCGGACGAGGTGAAAAAAGCGGATGAATCGCGAATGATATCTACAACGCGTATTTCAAAACCAAGGAAAGTGAGTACCTCTAAAAGGGCCTTTGCAACATGTCCGCTTCCAAAGATTATGGCTTTCTTCTCCCTGGATACTACATCTATGAGGATCTCAAGCTGTCCGCCATGCCTGTTCTCATATTCCCTTCTCACGCTCTTTCCTTCCTTTATCGCAGACAGGGCATCACGCACTACGCTCCGCTCGACTTCCCCGCCTCCGATAGTTCCGGATACAGTTGCGTCCGAGTAGACAATCATACGGCTCTCTCTTCTTGAAGCGACCCCGCTTTTACCAAGCAGAGTGACTATCGCAATTCCAAGGCCCTTCTTCTCTTTTTCCCCAGCATTTTCAAACAGATAAGTAGATCTCATCCCTCTCCTCCGAAGCAATATACGTCCTATATGGGAACTTGACTTTCCTCACTTCATCAATCTTATCTGCATTGCTATCCGCCTGGTTGATTACAATCACATTATCAGTACTATCATTCATGCCCTTTAAAAGGCCATCAGGATCTTTCAGATATGATGAGATGTATTTCGAATCTACTATGCTCTCGCTGTCATCTCCAAAGACCACCGAATAGGCCTTATCCCCTACAGCGCTCAGTCCCATGACAGCTATTACTGCTGTTGTTCCTTCGATTATCACAGGGTCCCTCTCCGAGTGGATTTTCACGGGAAGGCCACGAGAACCGTCCGCCTCATACAAGAGGACATCATACCTGTCCTTCAGTACTTCCAGTAGCTCGAGGCGTGGAGAAACGGTCTTCTTGATATCGTAGCCTGAGGACTCGGCATAAAAGACCTTTTCCCCTTTCTTCACATCATGGGTAAGCACACTAAGCTCATCCTTGAATATGTGATCGGCCTCATAATCATAGAAGAGAGGATTCTGAATCTTCGTCGTGGTCGTAATGAGGACGCTGAGCCCCTCATCCCTTAAGAAGGTTGAAAGCCTCTTAAGCAGTGTCGTCTTACCGCCGCCCCCGGTTATTGCGATGACAGCTTTGCCGTTTTTTACCAGATGTGAATATAACTCTTTCGTAAGATGCATGAAACAATTATAGATTTTAGTGATTGCTATTGCAAATAAATGAATGGAAAACTATCATGGCATAAATCATAAGAGGATGACATGCTTGCAAATAGGAATCCGGACAGGGATAAGGTAATTAGAGAGACTTCACTTCTGGCAATCATACTGAATTCGATAATGGCTGCTGTTAAAATCATCATCGGCCTTATAAGCGGATCGGTTGCCATAGTATCCGACGGTATAAACAACGCGGGAGATATACTCTCATCCTTCGTAACCATGCTTGGGAACATCATTGCAAAACGGAAGCCAACACACTCGCATCCACTCGGATTTGGAAGAATAGAGTACCTTTCGGCCCTGATTGTCTCTTTCATAATCCTCTTTGCAGGTTTTGAGCTCTTATCCTCATCGGTGTCGAAAATCATCGAACCGACGGAGATGGACATGAGCCAGATGATGGTTTTGATAATCATCGTCACGATATTCATGAAACTCTTCTTATGGAAGCTTAACAGCAGAGCAGCTGTAAAAACAGACTCGGATGCACTCAAGGCAAGTGCGACGGACTCTCTCATTGACGCTCTCAGTTCATCCGTAACGGTTCTTGCCGTAATTATCTCATATGCAGCCCCGATAAATCTTGATGGGTGGGCTGGTCTTCTAGTCTCCATATTCATCCTCTATTCAGGGGTAAGGAACATTCTCACCACCGTCTCATCGATTGTAGGAGAAAGGCCGGCAAAGGCAACAGTCAATGAAATCAGGGCGATAATAAACCGCCATCCTCCCCTTCATGGTGGTTATGATATCCAGATTCACAGCTATGGTCCTACAAGATCGGTAGGAACATGCAATGTCGAAGTGCCTTCAAATGCGAAAGGTGAAGAGATATTCGATGCAATGACCGAAGCCCAGATTGAAATAATGAATGAGCTTGGAATCTATTTCACATTCGGCATGTATGCTGTAAACGACAGCAACCCGACAGTCCGCCTTATGAAAAAAGAAGTTCTGAAGGTTCTTAAAAACGTGAGCCCATCCGTAATAGGGATGCATGCTTTCCATGTACACTTCAATGACTCGAGGGTCCACTTCGATGTTGTTGTAGATTTCAATCTGAAAGACATCTCCGACTTCAGAAAGAGAGCAACGGAGGAGCTTGAAAAGGAGTTTCCCACTTACTCCTTCCAATTCAACATTGATCCGGATTACGCTTGAGCTAAATTACAGGAATTTGTTGATTCTCCACATTGCAATACTCAATGTTGTCTTCAATGTGATTGTGATTAAAAATTTAGCCGTCCACTAATAAACTGCGAACGACATTTTGCACTAGTTGAGCCAGCCTCCTATCAGCAGTGTCTTTTCTTTCTATATATTGAGGCAGTCAAGAAATTGAGTTACTCCTTATTTTCTACAAGGACTTTTCTCACTTCATCTAACAGCGGCTTGGCATATTTCTCATCATAGAGGCTGTATGAAGATGATACCATCTTATACATGAGACTATTCTCTCCACTTTCCTTCTTAACCATCGGAAGGAACATCTTTTTCATGACAAAACGCATTGGAGCGCTCATTTTCTCGTAATTGAGACCACCAGGCAAATAAACCATATCGTGGCCTTTCGCTTTTTCTGATGCTATGTATTTATCGAGGTCAGGATTGTTCTCTTTGGGATTAGCTCCTGTTACGAAAAGGAATGAATGCTTGAAGTCACCTCTCTTCTTATCAAACCACTCTACTGCTGAAATTCTTGCTGCGATGATGGATGAACCGAAAATCAGGATATCATAATCGCCGCTATTCACCTTCTTTCTATCTGAATATTTTACAAGATCAGCATCAAGCTCTTTTGAAACATATCTGGCATAGCGCTCGGTAAATCCTGTTGAGCTTTTGTAAACCACTGCTATTCTCATTTAAGACCTCTTATGAAAATCTATCATAGAAAACAATGTTGAACAAACCAATTAATTTTGTGTTAAGTCTGCGTAAATTCACATCGTTACCTTGATTTTTAAAGGAAAGCCATTGTGTTTTTAATAATATAATGGAATAATCTATTGTAATGGCAAAAGAGAAAAAAGGAAGGAAGATTATCATACTGCTGGTAATTTTCCTCTTATCAATAATTATATCTTTCCAGATCGGTCGCTATCCCATAGGACCGATAGAGCTGGTGAAAATCCTTATCTCAATGGTTATAGAAATTCCGCAGACTTGGAGCGACCAGGCCGAGACCGTCGTGTTCAACATCCGGCTTCCACGAGTGATCCTATCTTTCATAATAGGCTCATCCCTTGCGCTATCAGGACTGCTTTTGCAGCAGGTGTTCAACAACCCGATGGCAAGCCAGGATGTGCTTGGAAGCTCTAGTGCATCTGCATTCGGAGCATCGCTGGCACTACTGACGGGAGCCGGATATTTTGCAGTAAGCATATCAGCATTTCTTTTTGGAATACTCTCACTGCTTCTGATAATAGGGATCTCTTCAAAGATCAAGAAACAGGACACACTCACTTTGATTCTCTCAGGAATCATGGTAAGCAGTCTTTTCTCAAGCGCTACCAGTTTCATTAAACTTGTCGCAGATACCGAGGACACGCTGCCTGCCATAACCTACTTTCTCATGGGATCGCTCTCCTCGTTCAGATCCTCGGATCTCATTCTGGTTTTCACCGTTGCAATCGCAGCATCTCTTCCCATACTTCTTATTTCCTGGAGGATAAACCTTCTTTCTCTTTCCGAAGAGGAGGCAAAGAGCATGGGTGTGAACACGGCGATGCTGCGTCTTGCATCCATTGGCGCAGCAACCCTCCTTACAGCAGCTTCCGTCGCATGCTCCGGCCAGATTGGCTGGGTTGGGCTTGTAATCCCCCATTTTTCCCGCATGATTGTAGGAAGCAACACGAGGGAGAGCATACCGGCAGCAATGCTTCTTGGTGCATCATTTCTTACAGTCGTGGACACTATAGCGCGAAGTATCAGCACATCGGAAATACCTCTTGGAATACTGACCTCGTTCGTTGGCGCTCCGTTCTTTCTTTACCTCATAATAAGGGAGGCGAAGAAGCATGAATATTGATATCGAAAGGCTCAGCTTCAGTTATAAGGAAGGAAAGGAGGTGCTCTCTGAGACATCTTTTTCACTTTCAAATGCGGATATGACCGTCCTTCTTGGAAGAAATGGTGCGGGAAAGAGTACGCTTTTCAAAATCTTTCTTAAAATGCTCTCTCCAAAGGAAGGGAGGATAGCAATTGATGGAAAGGAGCTATCGAGTTTTGGTAGCAGGGAATTATCCCGTGTCTTCTCGTACATTCCCCAATCCTCATACATGGAGTTCCCTTATACCGTAATGGATACCCTGCTGATGGCAAAAGCCTCCACTCTCAGCCTCTTCTCAGCCCCTAAGAAAGAAAATGAGGATGAGGCTGTAGAGATTCTCAATTCCTTCGGCATTGGACATCTCGCATTCCGCATCATGGATAACCTTTCAGGAGGGGAGAAACAGCTTGTACTCATTGCCAGGGCACTGCTTCAGAATTCCGCTTTCATCATTCTTGATGAGCCTACGAGCAATCTTGATTACGGCAATCAGCTGATGGTTCTTGAAAAGCTGAAAGAGCTCAACAGGAATGGAGTCGGAATAATATACAGCACTCATAATCCAGAGCTGGCACTTACCTACTCTTCTAAGATTCTCACCCTTAACCGCGGGAAAATCGCAACATACTCAAGCCCTGATAAACTCGTGGAAGAGAGTAAGCTTGAAGAGCTCTATGGAAGAAAACTCTATATAAGAAAAGTTTTCACTGGAGAGAATGAGAGGTACGTATGCGCTCCGATGTAGTCTGGTGGACAGAAGAGAAAATAGATTTTTATGAGAGGGCAAGCAGATACTCTTCGTTTCATAATGAGCTTGCAGCTATCATAGAAAAACAAATCGATAAGAATGACAGCATCATGGAGCTTGGCGCAGGACTTGGACATGTCACTGAGAGCCTTCATAACTCAGGCTACTCGATTAAAGCCTTTGACAGCTGTCCTGCTGCAGTAGAGCATGCGAACAAAAGAGCGGGAATAAATTTAATCACACTCTCAGATGCATATTCCATGAAGGAGAGAGTGGATGTGCTTCTCATGCTTTTCTTCGGCTCGATACGGGACAGGGAAAGCCTTGATTATTTCATGAGTCTTGCCAAGAAGAGAATCATATATGTGATAAGCCGCCATAAGGGAAACCCCTACTCAGAAAGAAAGGATAGAAGAGACGAGGTAGTAACACTCTTGAACGAGTGCAAGGTTAGATTCTCAGTTATTGATACGATACTGAATTTCGACCAGCCTCTAAAAGAAGATGAGGTGGCAAAATATTTCACCATCTCTTATGGCAATGATAAAATCCCGGCTCTTGAAAGGACGGGAGATGAGAACTATCCACTGGTTTTCAGAAACAGAAAAGAGTTAAGCATATTCATAATTGAAAAGGAGGATTATTGATGAAAAAGTTTTTATTGACCCTTTCCATCCTCATGATCTCAGCCACATTTCTTTTTGCCCAAGGGGCAAAGGAGGAAAGAGAAGTAAGTGAAGCATCATTCACATTCACAGATGACCTGGGAAGGACATTCACATTTGACGGTCCGATTGAGAGAATCGCACCATCTGGAAATCTAGCACAGATGATACTCTACTCCCTCACAAAGGATGAGATGGTTGGCCTCTCGTCATATCTGGATGAGAGCGCACTCCGCTTTTTAGATCCGAAAACGAATGAACTTCCACTCTTTGGAACATTTTATGGGAAGAAGGCGAATCTCAACAGGGAGGCTGTAATCCTTGAAGATCCGGATGTCGTAATAGACATGGGGGAGATAAAAGGTGATGCAGAGAACACGATAGATGATCTCGACACGCTCTCAGAGCAGCTCAACATCCCTGTTGTTTTTATCGAATGCTACCTTGATAACACTGCCGATGCATACAGGCGACTTGGAGAACTTCTGAATCTGGAAGAGGAGGCGGAAAAGAGAGCCGAATACGCACAGAGGGCTATTGATACAGCCCGTGAGCTTAAAGAGAAGATAGAAAAACCTCTAAGAGTGTATTACTCTTCAATGCCTGATCCCCTTTCTGCAATCGCTACAGGAAGCTTCCATGGGGAGGTAATCGAAAAAGTTGGATGTGAGAACGTTGTTCCCGCCTCATTCTCAGATGGCGGCAACATGATATCACTTGAGCAGGTCCTCCTCTGGGATCCGGATGTGATACTCCTTGCAGACGAGAATGCATATGAGACGGTGACAAATGATTCCTCATGGAGTGGGATCAAAGCAGTAAAAGAAAAAAGTGTCTATCTTATTCCTACAGAGCCGTTTTCATTCATAGACAGTCCACCAAGCGTGAACAGGATTATTGGGATCTACTGGCTCGGTTGCCTTCTTTACCCCGATGTTTATTGCGATATAGACCTAGAGAGCGAGATAAAGGAGTTCTACAGCCTGTTCTACGGCTATCTCTTAAGCGATGAGGAGGTGAAAGAACTTATGGAGGTTCAACCTTAACGGACGACGGAGCAGCGATGCTCCGTTTTTTTTTCACGTTTCATATGGACGAAAGCAGTGTAAAGGAATATAACATTGACAAGTCAATTATTGATAAGGCAAATATTCTATGAACGTAACACTGCATCAATTACTTTTCAGGGCATATCATGGGCAAAGCAACATGCTTCAGCCTGTCTTCGAAAGCTTAGGACTTGGAAGAGGACAGCCTAAGATTCTCAAGTACCTCCTCACATTCGGGGAGAGCAGTCAGAATGATATAGCCACGTATTTCAATGTGGATCCGGCCTCCATCTCGCGCATGGCGGAAATCCTTCAGAAGAACGGCTTCATTAAAAGGGTCGAAGATGCAAAGTGCCGCAGAGCGAACAAACTCTCACTCACGGATAAAGGCAGAGAGGCAGCTCTAAAATGGATTGACGAATGCAGGAAGGTCGAGAACGTGATGCTTTCCGGTTTCTCTAAAGAGGAAGAAGAGAACCTATGCTTCTATCTTGAGAGGGTAATCGCCAATTTCAGGAAGGAAGAGGAAAATGAAAGAGCTTAAAAAACTTTTCTCCTACATGGGAGAGTATAAGAGGGATTTCTTCCTGGCAATGGCACTTGTCGCGATTGAAACATGTTTCGAGCTGATAATTCCATCGCTTATGGCGGACCTCATAGACCTTGGGGTATCAGGAGGGGATGTCGCATATATGCTGAGAAAAGGCGGACAAATGGCCTTCTGCGCCCTGCTTGCTCTTATAACAGGTCTATGCTATGCGCGCTTTGCAGCCCGTGCTGCCTATGGCTGGGGAGCCAATATAAGAAAAGCCGAGTACGAGAAGGTACAGGAGTACGCTTTCTCGAATATCGACAGGTTTGAAAGCTCTTCACTGGTCACGAGGATGACAAGCGACGTTACTGTCATGCAGAATGCTATAAACGGAGGTCTTCGTCCTCTGACCCGCTCCCCTATAATGTTCTTTCTGGGAATAATGTTTTCATTCACGATGAACCCGACCCTTGCCGTAATATTCATCGTGATGGCACCCCTTCTTGGAATAGTTCTCTTTTCCATCGTTCGCAAGGTCGCTCCGATGTACACGGTGCTTCAGAAGACAGTGGATGGACTTAACAGCGTCGTGGAGGAGAATGTTAGAGCAATAAGGACTGTCAAGGCGTTCATAAGAGAAGAGTATGAGGAGGAGAAATTCGAGAGCGTTAACACAGCACTGAGAAAGACGGGTACGGCAACAAACAGTACAGCCGTAATGAACCTTCCGTTCTTCCAAGCGGGAATGTACATCTGCATCGTGCTCATAATGCTCATCGGAGGACAGATGATCCTTAACGGAAGCCTTGAGATAGGAACACTGACAGGCTTCCTAAGCTATGTCATGCAGGTCATGAACTCGATGATGATGATTTCAAACGTGTTTCTGATGCTTACAAGATCCCTGGCATCCGCAGCAAGGATATCGGAAGTCCTCGATGAGGTGCCATCTCTCAAAGAAAGTGAGCATCCCATCTCAGAAGTCAAAGATGCGACAATAGAGTTTAAAGACGTATCGTTCAAATACGCACAGTCAGCAAAGGAGGAAACACTCAAGGATATCAAATTGAGAATAGACGAGGGCGAGACAGTAGGAATACTCGGAGGGACAGGAAGTGGCAAGTCAACTCTCGTGCAGCTCATAGAAAGACTTTACGACGTCGATAATGGCGAAGTGCTTATCGGCGGGATAAACGTGAAGGATTACAGCCTCAAAACGCTACGTGATGCTGTTGGAATCGTACTTCAGAAGAATCTTCTCTTCAGCGGGAGCATAAGGGAAAACCTCCTCTGGGGAAAAAAGGATGCAAGCGATGAAGAGATCTGGAGGGCCTGCGACGAGGCAGGTGCCTCAGAATTCCTCCACCGCTTCCCTTCCGGGCTTGAGACGGATCTCGGGCAGGGAGGTGTGAATGTCTCAGGGGGACAGAAGCAGAGGCTGTGCATAGCACGCACGCTTCTGAAAAAACCACGCATACTCATATTCGATGACTCAACAAGCGCGGTTGATACCGCAACAGAAAAGGAGATAAGGAGAGCACTTTCAGAGCTTAAAGGTGTGACGAAAATCTATATCGCGCAGAGAATTTCAACAGTGATGAGTGCGAATAGGATCATCATCCTAGATGATGGAAGAATCGTTGCAGAGGGAAATCATGAGGAGCTCTTGCAGCGCTCGAAGATCTACAATGAGATATACGACAGTCAGCTAAAAGGAGGAACCCTCTGATGGCAAGAGCAGTTAGTGCGAAAAGACCTAAGAACATGGCCT
Source organism: uncultured Spirochaetaceae bacterium (assembly GCA_944389025.1). Lineage (GTDB taxonomy): Bacteria > Spirochaetota > Spirochaetia > Sphaerochaetales > Sphaerochaetaceae > Ornithospirochaeta. The sequence continues at coordinate 45,844 of CALXKU010000001.1, read as the reverse complement.
ATACGGTAAAGAGGCTCCTATCTTACATGGGCCGTCATAAGTTCTCACTTCTTCTGGTTGCATTCCTGGTATCGCTAAGTGTAATATGCAATCTTCTTGGAACCTACATGATCCGCCCTGTGATAAACGGTATCGCATCAGGAGGGGGAATGGAAAGCCTTGTCAGAGGCGTCATGATAACAGCTCTCATCTATATCGTAGGGGTCCTTGCCGCAGTTGGATATACGCAGATCATGGCACGTTCGGCACAGAAGATCGTCTACGATATAAGAAAGGATCTTTTCAACCATATGCAGACCCTCCCTCTGAAGTTTTTCGACTCAAGACAGAGCGGAGATGTGATGAGCTATTATACAAACGATGTCGATACTATCTCGGATGCCCTTAACAACAGCTTTGCCGCCGTGGTGAAAAACGGGATACAGATCGCAGGTACCATGACTATGCTTATCGTACTCGACTGGAGACTCTCTCTCATCGTCGCCCTCTCCTACTCCATCATGCTCTGCTATGTCCGCTACTCCGCTCATAGGAGCAAGAGCTACTACAAGGCTCAGCAGAGGAGCCTTGGCATCCTTGACGGCTACATTCAGGAGATGGTTGCCGGCCAAAAGGTCATAAAGGTCTTCAATCATGAGGATGAAAACCTGAAGGGATTCAATGAGAGGAATGACGAGCTCAAAAGGGTCGGAACGGTTGCACAGGCATACGCATCCACTATGATTCCGGCAGTTGTCAGCATATCATTTCTAACCTATGCCATAGTCTCCCTCGTGGGAGGATTCCTCGTATTAAAAGGATTTACGGACATAGGATCGCTTGCAAGCTATCTTGTATTCGTACGCCAGTCCGCCGCTCCGATAAACCAGTTCACACAGCAGAGTAACTTCCTGCTCTCTTCCCTAGCGGGTGCAGAAAGGATATTCGAGCTCATAGACATGAAAAGTGAAACGGATGAGGGAAAGGTACGGCTGATAAAGAGCGCAAGCGGCGTCTGGGACTGGAAGAGGGATGATGGTACTCTTATTCCTTTAAAAGGGGATGTCAGATTTCACAGCGTTACTTTCTCATACGATGAAGGGCATCCTGTATTAAAGGATCTCTCACTCTATGCGAAACCCGGGCAGAAGATTGCCTTCGTGGGCTCAACAGGAGCTGGAAAGACAACTATCACGAACCTAATAAACCGTTTCTACGATGTGGACCTTGGAGAGATTCTCTACGATGGAATAGATGTAAGGGAGATAAGAAAGCAGGATCTCAGGCATTCTCTTGCGATGGTACTGCAGGATACTCACCTATTTACCGGTAGCATAAGGGATAACATAAGATATGGGCGCCTTGATGCAAGCGATGAGGATGTTGTGAGAGCTGCAAGGATTGCAAACGCCGATTCCTTCATCCGCCGTCTACCTAAGGGCTACGATACTAAAATAGTATCCGATGGAGCGAACCTCTCAAGCGGACAGAGACAGCTAATAGCAATAGCAAGGGCCGCGGTTGCCGATCCTCCCGTTCTCATTCTTGACGAGGCAACAAGCAATATCGATACGAGGACAGAGGATCTAATCGAGAAAGGGATGGACAGTCTGATGGAAGGACGCACAGTGTTCGTCATAGCCCATAGGCTCTCAACGGTAAGGAACGCAAATGCGATCATGGTCCTTGAGGGTGGAAGGATTGTAGAAAGAGGGACACATGATGAGCTGATTGCCCAAAGGGGAAGATACTACAAGCTATATACCGGCATGTTTGAACTCACTTAATCGTCTCCTGCCCCTTGGGCAGGAATATTTTTCTCTTTTTTCCCGAAAACAGTGAACAGAATGTGCTTTTTTTAGCATTAAGGGGTAAGGAGAAAATTATGAAAGACAAAAATGGGGAAAAATTCAGCAGAGAGTCATTTCTAAGGGCGATAGAAACTCCTGGATTTCTTGAACACATGATAAGACTCTATACGGGCCTTAATCTTACTGTCGACGGCTTTGAAATAGTAGAAAAGGATGAAAATGAGAATCCTCGCCTCCCTACAGCGGACATAATAGTGCATACAGCAGAGGGAACTGAGGTACATCTGGTTCTTCCAGACAGCATTAGCGAAAGCTTTGTTGAGAGAATAAGACGGAAAGAGAGAGAAACAGGGGCTCAGCTATGAGTCCCTGCTTCATCTTTTATGCTACCTGATTATTATTTAATCCTCTTCTTTCCCGCTTCAAGAAGCTCTGAGAGTTTTGCAGATGGATCCTTGAACTTGGAGAGGAATATCATGGCTGCGATGATGTAAGGCTTGTATGATGCTTCCTTGTAAAGCGGAACAAGATAGCGATCGAATACGGATGCATCCACTTCACCCTCTTTGCAGCTTACACCTGTGATGTCCGCAGGCAGGCAGTGCATGTAGAGCGCCTTTCCATCCTTCGTGCTCTTCATAAGTTCCTCAGAGCATGTCCAATCCTTGAACTTGGCGTTATTTGCAAGGCATCTCTTCTCAAGCTCCTTGAGATCATCGAACTTGCCTTCCTCTACGAGCTTCGTCCTCTCCTCCATAACAGCATATGGTGCCCATGACTTCGGATATACGATGTCCGCATCCTTGAAAGCCTCCTGCATGGAAGATACCTTCTTATATGAGCCTCCTGATTTCTTCGCATTCTCAGCAGCAACGTCCTCGACATCGCTCATCACATCATAGCCCTCAGGATGTGCAAGAACAACATCCATTCCGAATCTGGTGAACAGTCCTATGATTCCCTGAGGTACGGAAAGCGGCTTACCATAGGAAGGAGAGTACGCCCATGTCATAGCGATCTTCTTTCCCTTGAGGTTCTCCACCCCGCCGAAATGATTGATCACATGGAGCATATCGGCCATGGCCTGTGTCGGATGATCGATATCGCACTGGAGGTTAACGATGGTCGGCCTCTGCTCAAGCACATCATCCTTGTAGCCTTCCTGGACTGCCTCACTGACGGTCTTCATATACGTGTGTCCCTTTCCGATATACATATCATCACGGATACCGATGACATCCGCCATGAAGGATACCATGTTGGCAGTCTCCCTCACTGTCTCACCATGAGCGATCTGGGAAAGCTTCTCATCAAGATCCTGTACTTCAAGCCCCAGCAGATTACAAGCGGAAGCGAAAGAGAAACGGGTTCTGGTGGAATTATCGCGGAAGATGCTGATTCCAAGCCCTGAATCAAAAACCTTTGCTGAGATGTTGTTCTCCCTCAGCCCTCTCAGAATTTCAGCAACGGTGAATACCGCATCAATCTCATCATCATTCTTCTTCCACGTGTGGAAGAAATCATCAAGATACATACCCTCAGTATTGAGAGATTCCAGTTTGTTGATTAAAGCTTCGATATCACTCTTGGTTTTGGCCATCGCAGGTCCTCCTATATCAAATTGAGCATATCATGGATAGGTAAAGTTAGCAAGGAAATGTTGCATTTTGTTGCTTTCTCACTATCATATATGAAGATTTAAAATTAGAGGAAATTTTCTCAAAATTACCCCTGTTTTCCCTTAATTCCCGCTAATTTAAAGTTGAAATCAGGACTGGCGGCATATCTTATAAACAAAATCAATTAGATCCAGAAATACTTTGATTGCATTTGAAATGAAAGAGTATTAAGAATCGGTCATAATCATGGAATGACTGCTAAGAGCTTTTCTCCCTTTTCCTTCACTTCTGCAATTATTGATGCAGGGGTGTCCTTCATACGGGAAAGGAATATCTCCGCATTCTCCCTGTCCATAGAAAGGAGAAGTCCTCCTGATGTCTGAGGATCGAAAAGGATATCCTCTTCCTCCCTCTTGATATCAGGGGAGAAGGAAACATCCGGAGAGATGAACTCCCTGTTGTTGTATGCACCCTCTGGGAGGAAACCGAACTTTGCAAGCTCCAGAGCTCCGTCTATCTGAGGTACAAGATGGTAGCTGATCTCAACAGTCTTTTCTGATGATTTCGCCATCTCCCTAAGATGTCCTAAGAGAGAGAAGCCGGTGACATCTGTTGCTGCATGAATATCAAGACCCCTTGATGCGTCACGGGCTCTTTTATTAAGAGTGGTCATCGATGCTATGGCATCCTTTATACTGCTTTCATCAGCTTCATCGACCTTGCTTGCAGTGTTCACCACACCAACCCCAATCTTCTTCGTAAGGATTATTACATCTCCTTCCTTGAGCCCCCTGTTGTACCAGACCTCATTTTTTTTTGCGAATCCGGTCACTGAGAGCCCGTACTTGGGTTCACTGTCACTTATGGTGTGACCGCCAGCAATGACTGCCCCTGCCTCTCTAACCTTGTCCATTCCACCAAGAAGGATCTCTTTCATGATGGCAAGTTCAAGGCAGTGGGGAAAGCACATCAGATTCATAGCAAGCTTAGGATCTCCCCCCATCGCATAGATATCGGAAAGAGCATTGGCCGCTGCAATCTGACCGAACGTAAAAGGATCGTCGACCATCGGAGGGAAGAAATCGACCGTTTCGATGAGCACCCTGCCATCACCCATGTCATAAACCAGGGCATCATCCGAATGTTCAAAGCCTTCAAGGAGGCCGTCACATCTCATAAGAGGAATATCGGAGAGAACGCTATCGAGATCCTTCGGGCTGAGTTTTGCCGCACAACCTGAAGTTCTGACTAAACTTGTAAGACGGACCATTTGCCCTCCTTCATGGTATATGCCTTATCGTAAACGAAATCATGGTTTGAGTAAAAGGCAGCAGAGGAAACAAAGAGTGCTGTACCGCATGACGAGGAAAGACTCCGTGGCACAGGAGAGAGGGTCCCCTCTCCAAGGCACCTTCTTGCTTTGACAGCCTCATAATGAGAGAAAAACGTGATTACTACCTCCTCCCCGTTATTCTCCATTCTCCTCGCCTTTCCTCAACGCTCACTTTAAGTCCCATTGCCTCAAGATAGCGTGAGACATTTTCCCTGCTTGCAACGTTATCTACCTTGATCTCTATTCCATCGGGACTGTCTTTGAGTGCCCTCTTCGCCATGATCACAGGCTCAGGACAGCTGAGTCCCATCGCATCAACACTTTTCATTGCTCCTCCTTCTCACTGTAATGAAAGCAGCAAGTGCTAAAGAAAATACAAGACCGAACACGACGCTTACCTTTCCAATCAGAGCCGGTCCCGTTCCCACTGCCGATGCCGCTCCCGCATTGTGGCTGAACGCGGCTCCGATAAGCATTCCAAGAACCGTTATGGCACTGTCGCTATTACCCTCTCCTGCGAGAATAAGCTGTCTGAGCGGACAGCCACCCAACATTGCCGCCGTAAGACCTACAAGAGCCATGGAAAGGAAATTCCACAAATGCTTATCATGCGCTATCGGCTGATCCAGAAAGCCAATGTGGAAATTACCCATAGCGATGTTACCGATAAGAGCTGCTATGAATATGAATAAAAATCCTGTTATCAGTGTGAAATCCTTAATCAGGAAGATATCCCTGATCCCTCCTGCCATGCAGAGCCTAGTACGCTGGGCGGCCGCACCAACGAGGAAAGCGACAAGCAGGGAGAGGAAAATCGGGGCGTGCATGCTTCCAGGTCCCGATTCACTGAACTTAAGCAGAGCCGGGAAGAACAGAAGGATAATAAGAAGGACAATGTTGATAGCAGGGAATGCCACACCTTCTATCCTCTCAGAGCTATGAGCACGGCCCAGGGAGAAGCCATTGTTAAGGAAAAAAGAACCTGCCCCTATTCCTGCAATGAACCCTAAGAGGCCGATAAAAGCGTTCATATCCCCCGCGGCAAGACGCAGAACCATCCTAAGCGGGCAGCCAAGGAAGACAAGAGCGCCAACCATCATGAAAAAACCGAGGATGAATCGCAGTAGCGGTGAACTTCCCGCTCTGCTCTTGAACTCCCCTTTGATGACACTTACTGCGAACGCACCAAGAACTATGCCGATGATCTCGGGGCGCATGTACTGCACGGTCGCAGCATTATGCAGGCTTAGAGAACCTGCGATGTCTCGGATGAAACACGCTATGCAGAATCCCATGTTCCCGGGATTGCCGAAATGCATCAAAACAATCGCCACAGCACCGATGATGACACCGGTTATGGCGAGATTCCTTTTTTCTTTCAATGATTTCATATGAGAAATCGTACCATTATATTTTTTCATTTGCAATGGAAAAGTGTTATAATGTTTTCCATGATTTACCTGGATAACGCATCTACGAGTTTTCCTAAGGCACCCTCGGTTGCAGAGAGGGTATTCACATTCTTAAAAGAGAACGGACGGAACATAAACAGGACCGCAAGTGAAAAGAGCTACGAGACTGTAAGCGATCTCATAAGCCTAAGGGAGGATATCGCCAGGCTTGTCGCTCACAGCGGAGAGGACACTGTATTTCTTAATTCCGGATTGACCGAATCGATAAACACCGTGCTTCGCGGGTTTCTCAAAAGAGGTGATCACATAATAATCGGGGCATGCGAGCACAATGCGGTGATGAGAACCATTTCCTCCATCGGGCTTAACTACTCATTTCCAACGACAGACGGAAGCGGAAGAAACATGCTGGATGAGATTCCATCTCTTAAAAATGAGAGAACGAAGGCAATCGTCTTTTCAATCGCATCAAATGTCACCGGAGTCAACGAGGACGTTGAGAAACTTGCTACGATTGCCTCCCACCTTCGCCTTCCGTTCATAATCGATACCGCACAGGCCCTGCCCTATGTGGATATAAAAATGGATGAATTGGGAATAAGCGCACTCTGCTTTTCAGGTCACAAAGGTCTTCTAGGCCCTGAGGGCACTGGTGGCTTTGTCGCAGAGAAGAGCTTTGCAGAGAAACTCAGACCTCTTTTAACGGGTGGAACAGGCAGCTTCTCAGACAGCTATGAGCAACCGGAGCTCTTCCCCGACAAGTTCGAGTCCGGGACACGGAATCTTCCCGGGCTATATGGGCTTGCAGCTAGTGTCAGATATGTGAAAGACAATCTTGAGACTCTTAGGGCAAGGGAGAAAAGAAATACGATGCGCCTTCTTGAAGGACTTCTCAAAATTGATACGATAACGGTTCACGGTACATTGGACGAAAACAGGAATTCTGTTATCAGCATAAGTGCGAAAAGAATGGATAACGCTGAGCTTGCAGCCTCCCTGCTAAATAAACATGGGGTAGAAAGCCGCGTAGGACTGCACTGCGCAGCAACGGCTCATAAAGCGATTGGGACATACCCGGGCGGTACGATAAGGCTTTCCGCAGGCCCGTTCACTAAAGACGATGAGATTGACGAGGCTCTTATAGCCATAAGGGAAGAAAGCAGATGAGAGAGGAATACGGAAAAATAATAAAAGCACTTGAGAAGGGAGCGCTGAAGAGATTAACTGATGCTCATACAGGAGCCGAATGCTTTTTAAGAGGGGATGAGATCATATTCTCCTCTCCAGATTTCTCACCATCAGGGGAAATTATTGAAGAGACGGTGGCTTTAAGGCCAACCCTTGTGCTTTTCGGTTTCGGTCACATCGGCAAAAGCGTATACCGCATAGCAAAAATGATTGGCTTTCCTCTTGTCATATTCGATGATAGGGCGGATGTGACAAAGGACGGGCCTTATGAAGCCCTGATTGTAATCGACAGCTACGAGAACATATTCTCACGAAAGTATGATTTCACCAATCCCTATTTCCTGATTTTCACACATGGCCATAAAGCAGACGAGGAGGCACTTTACTATGTGCTGAGAAACTACGATGCGCGCTATGTCGGCATGATTGGAAGCAGTAAGAAGATCAGCCTCACCTACTCCCATTTAAAAGAGAGAGGAATCAAAGGGGAAAGTCTTGAGAGCGTTCACTCCCCTATAGGGCTGGATATCAACGCAGAGAGCCCTGAGGAGATCGCTCTTTCGATAATGGCCGAAATCATAAAAACATACAGAGAAGGAAAAAGACAGATAACAATAGAAGAGACCCTTTTCTCTTTTCTTGAGAAGGAGGAGAAGGATGTCATCAAAGTCCGCATAATCGGAAAGAGCGGATCCGGGCCAAGGGAGAGCGGTGCGGAGATGGCGGTAACAGAGAACACAACACATTCAACAATCGGAGGCGGCGCGATTGAAAATGAGTGCATACATGTGGCACGTGATATGCTGAAAAGAAAAGAGAGATTCAGCGTCTTAGATTTCGATCTAGAAAAAGATAGTCCGCTCGGCATGGCCTGCGGAGGAAAGGCTAAGGTAATACTGAGAAAAGTATAATCTTGTACCATAAGTCACATTATTATTACTTTTAGTATGCTTTTCTCTTTATTTTTTCCTCTTCCATGATACTTTTTAGAAAAACTGTGCTATGTTATTTTCATGGGCTACATGGAAAATCTGAATGATGAGCAGAAGAAAGCGGTCAAAGCGGAAGATAAGCACATCCTCGTACTCGCCGGAGCGGGAAGCGGGAAGACCCGTGTCATAATAGCCAGGGCAGCATATCTTCTTGAGAAAGGCATAAGACCAGGCAGGATAATCATACTCTCCTTCACAAGAAAGAGTGCAAGGGAGATTGCAGAGCGGGTCAAGGCTGAGATCAGCATAAAAGAGAAGGCATCGCTCACGGGACAGACCTTCCATTCATGGTGTTATGAGCTTATCAAGAGCAATCCTAGCGTTTTCCGTGAAAGCAGTTACTCCCTTATAGACGAGGACGATGTTGAGAGCATATTCCGTTACACGTTTCCAAAGGACAGTTCATCCCCTCTGCCCATAAAGGGGAAGGACATCAGCGACGTGTACTCGTTCATGGTCAATACGAAAAAAAGCCTTAGCGATGCGATCAGAGTGAAATTGAGACGTACTTACCCTGAGAGGGAACTTGATGAGTATATCAAGAAATACGCCGTGCATTACCGCAATGCGATAGAGTCATATGTCAGGTACAAGGCAAGCCATCACTACCTGGACTATGACGACCTGTTATACGTAGTGGCAAGAACGCTCAGGACGAACGATAAGGCAAGAGAATACATAACGCGACGCTATGAACATATCCTTATAGACGAGATGCAGGATACGAACCCTCTGCAGTACGATCTTCTATCATCATTTTATGGCAACTCCCATATCTACGCTGTCGGGGATGATGCGCAGTCCATATACGCTTTCCGCGGTTCGGACTTCGAGAGCATACACAGCTTCTCAAGCCGTGTCCCGGAATCAAAGGTTTATAAGCTTGTAACCAATTACAGAAGCTACGCAGAGATTCTTGCTCTGGCCAACTGGCTTCTTTCCCAGAGCCCGCTCAATTATGACAAGAGCCTTGTTGCGAAGAAAGGAAATAGCTCCGTCCGTCCGAAGCTCGTACATACCGATAACGGGTACGAGGAGGCGAATTTCATAATTGACAGGGTCCTTCAGAACCTCAGTGAGAAAGACTACGATTACTCGGATCATATGGTGCTCTCCAGAACTGTGATGGGTCTCAGGCGGGTTGAAGCGGTATGCATCGAGCACGACATTCCATACCGTCTCTATGGTGGAAGCTCACTGATGGAATCAAAACACATTAGGGATGTGATTTCCCCTATCCGTGTCATTCTTAACATACATGATGAGATCGCATGGATGCGCTTTCTAACACTCTACCGTGGCATCGGGGAGAAAAGCGCGCTGAAATTCATCGAAGCGGTAAGAGGCACGTCATGCGTGGATGATGCTTTAAAAGCATTAAAGCTTAGCAAGGCTCCGCGTCAGATTACCGATACGCTTGAGATGATAAACGACAACAGGGGAAGCGCCATCAGTGCCATAAAGACATCCTGCAAAGCGCTTGAGGAGAGGCTTGTCATAATTTACAAGGATGAGTGGGCTTCCAGGAAGAAGGATTTCGAGATTCTCTTCTCCCTTGCAGAGAGGGCAAGCGGACTTGAGTCCTTCATATCCGATTTCGTCCTCTCCCCGCGCCTTGAGGAGACACTGAGAACGGACGAGAGCACGGATGACTATCTGGTGCTATCTACAATCCACTCCGCAAAAGGGCTAGAAAGCACGGTCTGCTTCATCCTCGACGTCTCACCCTACGCTTTTCCGACAGAGAGGGCGTATGCGGATGGCCAGGCTGAGGTTGAGGAAGAGAGGAGATGCCTCTATGTCGCACTAACAAGGGCGAAGGATGAGCTTTATGTGATGAGGAACACGAAGAGCATCAGGGCCTATGAGCTTGACGGGGCAAAATGCCCTTATTTCCTTAACAACCTTGACCTCTCACTAGTTGATGTAATAAACGTGGAGGCTGAAAGTGCGATAGACGGGGATTTCTACAGCGGTGATCAAAGCTCATTTGACATGCTGAACGATCTCGATTTCACATGATGGGAGGCATACATGAACAGATATTCATTCGTAAAAGATTGCATCAAAAAGAATACGACTTCCGCTGAGTTCAAAATGCAGGATGCTGCGATAGACCTTCTGACAGAGGGGGAATGTAACATTTCCGTACGTACCCTGATAGAAAAAGCCGCGGTTGAGAGAAGCACTTTCTACGCATACTATGAAAGACTTGATGATGTTCTTGAGGCTGCGGAGAACACGGTTGCAGAGGATATAATTAATGCGGGATCAAACTCATCAGGAATCAAGGAATACCTTGAATCCCTCTTCTCTGCGTTCTCAGAGAACAGGAGAAGAATAAAAACGCTTTTAACGAATGCCAACCGCTACAGCCTTATTGAGAAGATGCTGAACGCAGTAAGGTATTCTCTGGCAGAGAGTCTTACAAAAGAGTATAGCCAGGAGAACGCGATGCTTGATGACATACTCTCAGGAGCAATGATAAATCCCCTCCTCTCATATGTGATGGAAGGAAGGGATTTAAATCTTTCAATGCTTGAAGAGCGTATTGCGACCCTTACAGCTTGCCCATCTCGCGAAGAATCTTCTCAGGAGTGATCGGCCAGGAACGTACCCAGACTCCGACTGCATCGGCAATCGCCATCGCAATCGCAGGGGCAGCCCCGTTTGTCGCTATCTCAGAGATCGACTTCGCACCGAACGGCCCGTACTGATCATTGATATCGATTAACACGGCCTTGAAATCCTCTGGCGCCTCCTCAATCATTGGAGCACCGTAATCGGTGAAATTGCCGTTGATGCATTTTCCACTCTTATCAAGGACCATGTTCTCATAAAGGGTATGACCGATGCTCTTCTGAACCGCACCATACATCTGGCAGAGCGCGAGCTCTGGATTGATCGGAGTTCCGGCATCCTGAAGAGCGTAGAACTTCATAACCTTGACCTTACCGGTCTTCCTGTTTACCGCAACCTGAGCGAAATGCGCCCCGTAAGGAACAGCGAAATTAGGTGTTACGAAGCATCCAGTGCCAACGATGGCTCCCCTTCCGTCCCCTGCAAGGGCGGTATGGATCAGATCCTTATAGCTGAGCTCAAGCCCACTCTTCTTCGAAACGACCTTTCCAGGATACACAAGCTCAAGATCCTCTTCTCTCTCACCCATCTGAAGTGCGGCTTCGGCAATCACCTTTCTCCTGAGATCCTTTGCAGCGTTAAGAGATGCATTCCCACTGAAATAAGTACCGCTTGAGGCGTATGCACCGGTATCGAAAAGGCATGAGTCCGTATCACCGGAGACGACCGAAACGTCCTCCAGAGGACATTTCATTATCTCGGCACAGCACTTGGCACTTATGGTATCAAGCCCCGTTCCGATATCAGCACCACCGGAGAGGACAAGGAAAGTTCCATCTGCGACAAGCTTGACCTGTGCATTCGAGTGATCGAGACCAGGCAGTCCCGAGCCCTGCTGAATCATGGCAAAACCCTTTCCTATCGCCCAGTCAGGATCCTCGGAGATCTCCCTCTTACCCCAGTCTATCATCCTGGCACCCTTATCGAGAGCCTCCTCGAGGCCGCAGGAACCGACAGGAACAACCGTTCCCTCACGCCCTTCGCCAAGCCCTTTGAGAATCTCCAGCATGTAGCCCGAATGCACTATGTTCTTCTTTGCCATCATCAGTGGATCGATACCAAGCTTCATAGCAAGTTCGCCCATCGCGCTTATGATTCCGAAATAGCCTTTCGGCGCACCATACCCCTGATAGGCACCCGTTGGAGGTATGTTCGTATAATACGTGAGAAGGTCGTAGTACATATTCTCAACAGCGAAAATCGGGAGTGTCTTGCTGGATGCGTTCATAGGGACCGTAAGACAGTGATTGCCGTAAGGACCGGTGTTCGCCCTGACATCCATGTAAATCGCTGTGATCGTTCCATCCTTCTTTCCGCCCATTTTCACCCTGACTCTCATCGGATGACGTGTGGAATTGGCCCAGAACTCCTCCTCGCGTGAATTGCGGTAATAGATGCTCTTACCTGTGATCCACGTCGCATATCCTGCAAGATCCTCGACAAGAATATCCTGCTTGCTTCCGTATCCGCCACCTACCCTCTCTTTTATGACATGGATCTTATGCTCAGGAATCTGGCATACCCAGCTTACGATACGCCTGACATGATAAGGAACCTGTGTAGAGGCATGAATGACAAGTCTTCCGTTCTCAAGGCGGCAGTAGCACACATGGGGCTCCAGAGGAGTACACTGCACCTGGCTCGTCTGATAGGTTGAATCGACTATGGCATCAGCTTCGCTGAAACCTTTCTCGATATCCCCGATACCACCATGAGCACCGGCTGCGATATTATGCCTTATATCTCCGTGAAGCGGGAACTGATAGATAACCTTTCCATCCAGGGGATTTGCATTCCTGTTATATTCATCAAGGTCAGCAGGGGCTCCAGAGCGGTACTCGACAATGCCGTTATGAACGAGAGGAGCACCATCTGCCATCGCCTCTTCCACCGTGAATACGGGCTCTAGCGCCTCATATTCCACCTTAATGAGGGAAAGGGCCTTCTCTGCAATCTCATCGCTGTCCGCAACCACTGCCGCAACCCTGTCTCCGACATGACGGACCTTGCGGTTAAAAAGCCTCCTGTCATGAGGACTTGGTTCCGGATTCCCCTGCCCGGCTTGCATGTAATACACATCTGGACAGTTGAAACATGTGATGACTGCGTCAACGCCCTCAAGCTTCTCCGCCGCAGAGGAGTCTATGCTCTTGATATATGCATGCGCATAAGGGCTTCTGAGTACTCTAAGAACGCTGTAGCCGGAAAGAACCTTATCCTCCACGAAAACCTTCTCACCAGAGACCAGAGCCTCTCCATCGATCTTTCCAGTCGGCTTTCCAACGTACTCCAAGCCCTCCCTGAAAGATGGCGCAATGAGAGAAATATACTTACCGTGCTTCCTCTTCTCCTGAGCAAGCCTTACTGCTAGATAATAGTGCTCATACCCCGCATCACGGACGAAAAGCCCTGAAAGAGCCTCTTTCACATCCTCCCTCGTAGCATCCGGCTTCCTATCAAGGAGAGATGTCAGGATAAGTGCCGCAGAGGGAGCGTTATATGCGCTCTGTACGATTCCCGCATCGATCATGGCCTGCTGGACATCGTTTATCTTCCTATCTTTAATAAGACACTCGGGTGTGTATATCTCAGCACCATCGGCCCTGAAGAGCGGAATGAGATTGGAGTACATGAGACGGGAATTGAAGACTATGGTATCACTTCCTGTGAACCCCTCCCCGTCATCGCTGTCGCGTACGCTGTTATATCCCGCATCATAAAGCGCCCTTCTGAGACTGCTCATCGCATCCCCGTGAAGCAATACGTTCTTACCGTTTATTCTTGCTCTGATTTCCATCATGACCTCCCGCTTTCTGACCGGTAAAGCTCAGACAGATATCTCTTGTACTCGGCACTTCCATACATGTCGGAAGCAAAAGAGAGACTATCATGGTCGAAGAATATCCCACTACCCTTCACCGCGTAGCATTCGCATTCAGAACTGAAAGCGGCGGTAACAACAGCATGGGAATGGCTTGTCAGGCTCTCCCTGAAATTCTTTACATCAGCCGTTTTACTAACAGTTATTGAAAGGATTATCCCACCATCCCTCTTAAAAGAGGAGAGCGGTATGCATTCCTTTCCCCCTGGTAAGAGGACCTCAAGGCGTGCATAGGCAGAGGCGAGAGTTGGAATCAGGAACGAGTCATCCCTAAAGGAGGCTATGTTCCCCCCGATTGTCGCCATCTCCCTGAGCTCAGGGGAGCTCATGTAAGAGAGCGCCTCCTTAAGGAAAGAAGGAATGAGAGCAGAGGAAAGGAGGGATGAAAAAGTGCATCCAGCTCCGATTCTGATCCAATCCCCTTCATCCTCAACCTCCTTTGAGAGGAATGGAAGGATGTCGATAACAGAGATTGCCTTATCCAGAGGGGAATCGAGTCTCAGTATCTCGGTTCCACCTGCAAGATACGCCCCTTTCTTTCCAAGAGCCTCCTCAAGGCTATTAACTCTTATCAGTTCTCTCATAGAACCTCCTAACTGATTATTCCAAGCTCAGCGCCTTCACTTATCTTATCAAGGAAGTAAGAGAGCATCCTCTTCGTACTCTCCCTTCTGTAGGTCGGCATCGCATGTGGCGAGAGTATGCCATTCCATGCTGTAAGAAACCCATCCTTAAGAGACGGGATATCGCTTACGGCTTTTCCAATGAGCATCTCCTCTACTTCCCTCTTTCTCTTGACCTTGTCTCCGGCGGCTCCGCTTGATGCCCTGAAATCGAGGATGAGGCCATCTTTGACATTAGCCATGGCAGAAAGGGAGAGCTTGCTTATCGCATTGGCCTTCCTCGTTCCTATCTTATGATAGAACAGATAGTTAGCCTCTACAGGTTTAACCCTTATCTCCTTTATTATCTCATCATCATTGAGGGCTGTCTTTTTCGCACCGGTGATGAAATCATCAACCTTCATCTCCCTTTCCCCATCCAATGAGGCAAGAGTAAGTGTCGCATCAAGAAGGATTAGAGGCTGAGGGAGATCCCCCTTCGGGGATGCGTTCGCGATATTCCCTCCTATCGTGGCAGTGTTTCTCAGCGATATCGCACCCATCTGGCTTGCCGCTGTTCTTATATGGTAGAAGACACGCTCATCCGCGGCAATCTCGGCACTTGTCGTAAGAGCGCCGATCACAAGCGTTCCATCATCCTCAACCCTTATTCCCTTAAGCTCGTCAAGTCCGGTTATTATCATGATGGGACTCTTGAAAACGGGATTGATTCCAATCCCCTGTTTCGCCTGGACCATGAGATCGGTACCTCCCGCAAGGGGAAGGGCATGCGTCTTTCTTCTGATCTCGAGAGCTTCCGTAAGATTCTCAGGAATGTAGCACGTGTTCATACTCCCCTCCTTCTCTCATCTGCAAGGCGGATGCTCTTGACGATGAGGTCATAGCCAGTACAGCGGCAGATGTTTCCGCTGATCGCCTGCCTGATCTCCTCCTCGCTCGGGTCGCTCTTCTCTTTTAAAAGCACGTATGATGCGAGAACCATGCCCGGGATGCAGAATCCACACTGCACCGCCCCTCCATCAGCGAAAGCCTCGACTATAGTAGAGCCGAGCTCGGTATCCCTGATGCCTTCAATCGTCCAGATGTCCGCACCGTAAACCGCTCCCATCGGGATTATGCAGCTTGTCACGAGCTTTCCATCCTTTATCACGGAACAGGCACCGCATTCGCCCTCTCCGCATCCCTCTTTAACACCGGTGAGACCAAAATCCTCCCTCAGCGTGTCTATAAGTCTTCTCAGCGGATCTCCGATGAACTCCACCTTCTTTCCGTTGAGAGTGAAAGTAATCTTTTTATCAAGCATTTCTCAGCGCCTCCTCTATGTCCTCTGGTGGAAGAGGAATCTTATATACTTCCTTGCCGATGGCCCTCTCTAAGGCATCGACATATGCTGCGTCCGCACCGTTGAAAACGAGTTCTCCCATACCCTTGGCACCGAATGGACCGAACTCATACGGATTCTCCTGGATGTGATAGTACTGCTCCGGGAAATCCATGCTGGTAGGTATCACATAGTCGGACATGCTCGTCTGCTTGAAGTGACCATTCCTGTTCTCCATCTTCTCCATGGAGGCATATCCGAGACTCTGTATGACACCTCCATTGATCTGACCGTGTACGATGAGCTCGTCTATCGCCTTACCGATCTCATGGCTTGACCAGATGCCTTTGACTACAACCTCATTAGTACGCCTGTCGATCTCGAGCTCAACGATAGCCGCTCCCCAGCCATACCCGAGGTACGCGTCCCCGCGGAACGTGCTCTGATCCCATGGGAATCCGTCCGGATGCTCATATTCCTTCTCAACGGTGAAGTCCCCTTCTCCCCAGCGCTCCTTCATCTCTTGGGCACAGCGCTCAATGAGACGACCTACAATCATAGTAGAGCGGGATGCTGCGGTCGGTCCTGAATCGGGGACACAGGATGTGTCTGGATTCGGATAGTCGACATTCTCGATAGGAATCTCGAGAACCGCTGCCGCAATCTTTCTCAGTATGGTCTGGAAACCCTGTCCCATCTCCGTGGAGCCCACTTCGATTATGACACGCTCCCCTTCCTTCCTGAGACGGGCATGAGCCTTGATTATCGCCTGCTCACCGTTACCGGTGAAAGCTCCACCATGGTTATAGAAACTCACACCGATGCCACGTCCCGAGCCATATCCGTACTCCCTGCTCTTTCGGTAGTAATCGGACTCTTTTGCGATGTTGTCGAACATCTCGTTCAGCATGACTTCCTCAACCACATGGCCGTTCGTCACCGTCTCCCCGCCCTTCTTCAGGAACATGCTCTTCTTGAAATCTGCAGGATCGATTCCAAGCCTTCTTGCGATGTGACTCATATGCATCTCAATTGCAAACAAGGTCTGAGGTGCACCGAAGCCGCGGAAGGCATCGCTTGGGAAGGTGTTCGTAGCCATGCCATATCCCGTAAGATAGGTGTTCGGGATATCGTACACGCCGTTGGCATGGAATACTCCACGCTGAAGAACTACGAACGATGCGGAGAGGTATGCTCCGCAGTTGTAATAGATGTCACCTTTGGTTCCGATAAGCTTCCCGTCTTTGATTGCAGATTTATATATTATCTTCGAAGGATGCCTCTTGACGGAGAACTCCATATCCTCCTCCCTGTCGAAGATTAGCTTTATCGGCTTATGAATCTTATGTTCAGCAACAAGAAGAGGACCGGCAAGCACATCTGGGAAGTGCTCCTTTCCACCGAAAGCACCTCCGGTAGTAGTCTGTCTGACTATCACACGCTCTACAGGAATACCCAGAAGCCCGGCAACAGACTTTCTCACATAGAACGGACACTGGCATGAGATGTAGAACACGTAGTTCTCACCCTCCTCCATCACGACAGCGCCGTTCGTCTCAAGGTGAACATGCTCCTGAAATCCTGTCTCGAATGTCTCTGTGAGAATCTCATCAGCCTCTTTGAAGACGCTCTCCATGTCCCTTCCCTTCTCGCAGTAAAGCTGACACATGACGTCATCTTCTTTTCCCTCTACGATCGGGCCACCCTTTATAGCTATCGCATCATCTATTGAATACGCACCTTCCTTAACGCTGTATTCGACCTTCGTGTTATCCACAAGGCTCTTGAGCACGGCCCTAGAAGGACCAACGAAAAGACCGATAGTCTCTCCGACGAACCTCACATCACCTTTTGCAAAGCATCTCCAATCCTCTGCTATCATATGCAGTCCGTTCTTACCCTCGGGAGGAATATCATCTGCGGTGATGAAATAATACCCGTCGGGTAGAGTTGGAGGTGTGATGCTGATGATATCAGCTCTGGCTTCCGTACTTCTGAGCATCATGGCGTAAAGCATGCCGTCGAAAAAGAGATCGGAAACGTATTTCGCCTCTCCTCTGGCCTTGCTTAAAGCGTCTGAGCGCCTGATTTTATCATCAATCCTTGTTGCTGCCATATAAGCACTCCATTATCTTTTTCTTTGTATAATGAAGAATTATCTTCATTAGAACTTTCTAAGATGATTATACACCTAAAATGGAATAAAACAAAATGGAGATGAAAAATTGTTGAAAGACTCAATTTACTTCTTGGTTTCTGAAGAAATTGAAACTCTGGTATTACGCTATTCTAAGATTCTTATCCAAATTTTGTATAATATTCTCAGATTTCATGCTATCCTAATTATCGACTGATGGTACAAAAAAATCACCCTTTCCAAGGATGATTTTTAATCCCTACGACGGGAGACCCTCACGGGCGATTTGAACATAGTTTTTATTTGGACAAACTGTGTTAGTAACTTTATTGAAAAACATAAAGAGGAGGATGTCAAGGTGAATTTTGAGAAAGATTATTACATTGGGCTTGATTGTGGAACGGAATCTGATGGTTTTGCGGTTACAGATACCGATTACAACATATTGAAATTCAATGGAAAGTCAATGTGGGGCTCTCACCTGTTTGATGAAGCACTTACCGCTGAAAGCAGGCGTGTACAGCGCTGCGCCAGAAGAAGGCTTGAGAGAAGAAAAGAACGCATAAAGCTCACGCAGTCACTCTTTCATAAGGAAATAGACAAAGTTGATCCAACATTCTTTCTCAGGTTAAATGATAGTGCACTTTATGCGGAAGATAAAAACGAAAAACAGAAAAACTCCCTTTTCAATGATGAAGGATTCAAGGACAAGGATTTTTTCAAGGAATACCCGACTATATTCCATTTAAGAAAAGAGCTGATGACGAGTAATGCCTACCATGATGTGAGACTTGTGTATCTTGCTATAAGCCATATTATGAAAAACCGTGGACACTTCCTTTTTCCAGGAGAAAATCTAAAAGCTGCCCTGGATCTTTCCTCTGTGCTAAATGAGATGAAAGAAACGTTCCAAAATATATATGACGCTGAACTTTCTGTTCCCGATCATTCTGCTCTTGAAAATGCACTGCAAGAGAAATCAAAAGGAAAGCGAAAAGAAGAACTTGCGAAAATCATAAGAACCGATGACAGCAAACTGAAAACGGAAATCATAAAGCTTCTTGTTGGGAACAAGGTTAAGGCGGAAAAGTTATTTGACAATGCAGAATACAAAGATCTTAAAGATATTGAATTCTCGAGTGCAAGCTACGATGATCAGATACTGCCTGAATTGGAAGCGAATCTTGAAAGTGATCAATTCAAATTTATTGAACTTGCAAAATCCTTATATGACTGGTCTCTGCTCGCATTCGTAATGAGTGGCTATCCCACTCTTTCTGAAGCAAAAGTCGCATTATATGAAAACAATAGAAATGATTTAGATCTCCTTAAGAAGATATGTAAAAAGTATCTTTCAAAAAGTGAATACGGAAAGTTCTTCCATTCGGATATGAAAACCGGTTTTTCCAATTATATAGGGAAGATACATTATGGGAATAAGAACGTTGCAGTGAAAAGATGCTCAACGGAGGATTTCTACAAAGAGATTAGGTCGATATTATCTAAAGCAGAAGAATCGGATCCTGATGTGTGTGCCATAAGGAATTCCATAGAAAATGGTACGTTCCTTCCCCTACTCATATCGTTCCGAAACGGAGCTGTTCCCCAACAGATAAACAGGATGGAACTAGAGGCGATACTGAATAAAGCCTCAAACTATCTTCCCTTCCTGAATGAGAAAGATGAGACAGGGCTAACCGTATCAGAAAAGCTTCTTAGCGTTTTCTGTTTCAGAATCCCATATTATATTGGACCTCTAGGAAGTAATCCAAACAATAAGAATTCCTGGATGGTGCGGAAAGAAGAAGGGAAGATACTTCCATGGAATTATAAAGAGAAAATCGATATTGAAGCTTCTGCAGAGTGTTTCATCAGAAGAATGACAAGCAAGTGTACCTACCTTCCAAAAGAAGACGTGATTCCAAAGAATTCTCTTCTCTATTCCAAATATCTTGTACTTAATGATTTGAATAATCTACGCATAAACGGGCAAAAGCTAGAAACAGGAAAAAAGCACGAAATTTATCATGAACTTTTTGGTATGCAGAAAAAGGTGACACAGGCAAAACTGAAGAAATACCTCATCTTTAAAGGCTGGTTCTCTAAAAACGATGATATTGAAATTACCGGAATAGACGGGGATTTCAAATCATCGCTTTCCTCTTATATTGATTTCAAAAATTATATTGAAACCGGAAAGTTAAAACGCTCAGACGTGGAAGAAATAATTAAATGGCTCACACTGTTCGGGGATGATAAAAGAATGGCAAAGAGTAGAATATGCAAACACTATGCCGAAGTTCTTTCCGATGATGAGATCAATAACATAATAAGATTAAAGTATTCAGGATGGGGACGATTCTCAGAAAAGTTCTTATCTGGAATAACAACACAAATAAAAGGAACTGATGAGTTCAAATCAATAGTATCCCTGTTATGGGAGACAGATGAAAACCTCATGGAGATTATCCATCATTACGAATTCTCCGAACCTCTTGGTAATAATGAGAAGATTGATAAACTCAACTACCATGATGTTGATGACCTGTATGTTTCACCTTCTGTAAAACGGCAGATATGGCAAACGCTCAGAATTGTTGATGAGATTGTAAAAATAATGGGGAAACCTCCTAAGAAAGTTTTTCTTGAGGTTGCGAGGGAAAAAGGGAACGCCGGAGAGAGAAAAGAATCAAGAAAGAACTCCCTTCTTTCAATAATGAAAAACAAGAAGAAAGAACTGCCTTCAGACATAGAGGAAATTATAAGGAGTCTTGAGTCATTTGAAGAAAGCGACATAGCAAAACGGGACAAGCTCTACCTATATTTCACACAATGTGGTAAGTGCATGTACTCTGGTCGTCCGATAGACATAGGGGATATCGGAACAGCTGTTGATGTTGATCATATCTACCCATATTCACAATCGGATGATGATTCCCTTAACAACAAGGTTCTTGTTTACTCGGAATACAATAGGGAAAAAACAAACGATTACCCTATCAAGGCTGATATAAGACAAAAGATGGCTTCCTTCTGGAAAATGCTGAAAGATAAGGAACTAATTTCAAAATCAAAATATGAGCGTCTTATGAGAGCTACTCCTCTCACGGAAAGCGATCTTAGCGGATTCATAGCCAGACAGCTCGTAGAAACGGCTCAAAGCACTAAGGCAACCGCCGATATTCTCAAACGTTATTTTGGAGATAATACAAAGATTGTTTATTCCAAAGCCGGAAATGTATCTAAATTCAGAGACAAGTTTAAAATAAACAAGTCCCGCTCTGTGAATAGTCTTCATCACGCCCATGATGCATACCTTAATATCGTAGTGGGAAACGTTCTTGATGTTAAATACACATCAAACTTCTTTAGAATGGGTAAAAATACTGGATACTACAATCTAGCATATCCATTTAATTACAACGTGGAAGGGGCATGGGAGGCAGGAGAAGATGGAACCATTTCTCTTGTAAGAGAAGTATTGGCAAAGAATAATATCCTGTTCACGAGACAACCTGTTACAAGGAAAGGACAATTATTTGACTTAATGCTTGTAAAAGCTGGAAGCAAGCAGGGAGTGCTACCTGCGAAACTGAGCAATCCAGTTCTTCAAGAGAGAATTAAAGAATTTGGGGAGGAAGCTGCGGTTAAGGCATGGACTGATAAATATGGTGGATACAACAGCCAGACAACAGCTTATTTCGCCCTTGTTCGACATGAAGAAAAAGAAAAGCCTTTTGCTACTTTTATTCCTATTAGTATTATTGATTCAGAAAGTCTTTCAGAAGAGAAAAAGCTCATTGAATACTGTAAGACAACGCTAAACATGTCTAATCCTAGAATTCTTTTTGCAAAATTAAGGGCAAACACTTTAATTAAGGTTGATGGATTTCTGTTGGCAATTTCAGGGAAATCAAGTGGTGGTAGCAAAATTACTTTGAAAAACAATGTTCCACTCTATCTAGCAAATGAACTAACAGGATATGTTAAAAAAATAGATAAATTCCTTGAAAGAAAGCAGAAATACAAGAACTACGTACTTTCTGAGACTCATGATGAGATAACCATAGACAAGAATATACTTCTCTATGAAGAGCTAGGCAGAAAAGCAAATCAGAATATCTATCTAAAACGGCCCGGATGCCAGACAAAGGTAATAAACGATGGACTTGATAAATTCATATCCCTTTCACTAGAAGAACAGTGCAAAGTACTCAGCAACATGATTATTTATTTCAGCATGAATAACGGGCTATGCGATTTGAGTCTTATTGGGGGAAAACCTAATACTGGAACTTTGACGATTTCTTCAAAGGTTGATCTAACGAAGAAAAAGCTTTCAGTAATCCACCAAAGTATAACAGGATTATTCTCAGAGGAGGTAGTTATTAAATAATGAGTTGGAGGGTGGTTGTAATATCTTCAAGAGCAAAGCTGGAGTATAAATTAGGCTACCTTGTAATACGTTATACAGATGATGTCAGGAAGGTTTTTCTTCCTGACATCTCAGTCCTTATTATTGAGAACACAGGATGCACATTAACTACTGCCCTCTTACAGAAACTATGGGAAGAAAAGATCTGCATAATATTCTGCGACGAAAAAAGGAATCCAGGAGCTCAGCTACTACCATATTATGGGAGCCATGATACAAGTCTGAAAATTGAGAATCAAACAGAATGGTCAGAAAAAATCAAAGCAGAAATATGGGCAACAATAATAAAAGAAAAAATATACAGACAAAGCAAGTGCTTGGAACAGTTCGACAAGAAAGGCTCTGAGAAAATATATGAATATATCATGGAAGTTGAGGAAGGAGACGTCACAAACAGAGAAGGGCATGCCGCAAAAGTTTATTTCAATGCACTCTTTGGAATGGATTTCTCCAGAGAACAAGATAATTACATCAATGCTGCACTCAATTATGGTTATTCGGTAATCTTATCTGCTATAAACAGAGAAATTGTTGCGAATGGATATATCACCCAGATTGGTATATTTCATAAGAATCGATTTAACGAGTTCAATCTCGGCTGCGATATAATGGAACCTATTCGTCCCTTAATAGACAATTTTGTAGCAAAATGTCCAGTAGAAGAAGAACTAACATCCAATAGGAAAATGGAAATTGTTAACCTGGTGAATTCTGATGTCAGGATTTCAGGTATGAGAACAAGCCTTCTTAATTCATTGAGCATATTTGTTAAGAGTGTCCTTGATTCTCTAACAAAAAGAGATCCTTCTCTTATACGGTTTATCGAATATGAGTTTTAGATATATGAGAGTGTTCGTATTTTTTGATTTGCCTACGCTGACGGTTTCAGATAGGAAAACATATAGGAATTTCCGAAAGCATCTCGTACAAAACGGCTTCATCATGATGCAGGAATCCGTTTATTCAAAAATCACACTCAATGCGACGGCAGCAAAATCTGTTATTGAGAATGTAAAGAAGAACGCACCTGAAAAAGGTTCCGTGATGCTTATGATTGTGACGGAAAAACAATATGCAAACATAGAGTACATAACAGGAGAATTCAAAAGTGAGTTCATCACAGTTCCAGATAAGCTGGTAGTATTATGAGACTGATCAATCCAAACTTTGAACATGTATTTGAAATTAAAGAAGGAAAGCACTTTCTAGTTGTAATTGAAAATCCTGAAATCATGAGAACTTACATTTCCGATCTAATAAAACAATCGGATGGAGAAGATGGCTCATTCGTTTTGTCAGAAAATAATTCTGAACTTGATATAAGTAAGAATATGGACATATTAAGCAATGTTCTTGCTTTTGAAACTGTAGATAAAAGCGTCACCTCAAAAGTTAATTCATTATTAAAAAACTTCATGGCGGGAGAAAATATGTTTGAAAAAACAGCCATTCTCAAAACACAAATTGAAAATTATGCCATTCAGCTTTCAGAAGAATTCCCCTATTCACTCTCTTATGATGAGCTCGATATATCTAATTTGATAAAGCTGATGGGAATAAAACCAGCAGTATCATATGATTCAATTACAGAGAAAATATCAGAGAGAATGAAATTGCTTCATGATATTTGTAATATCTCTATTTTCATAATTGTTAATGCCTTTTCCTTTCTAACAACAAAAGAAATAAACGAATTAATAGAAGATTCAAATCTTGAAAAACATCATCTGATATTCATAGATAGTTTGAATCCGTCAGTAGAAAACTCACCTCTTACAAAGATAATTATAGACAGCGACGGATGCGAGATATTTGATTAGCTCAAAATAACCTAAAAACACAAAAAATAGCTTGTTTGAGGTTTGGGAACTGTGTTAGTTTAAAGATATCTCAAACGCTACCGATGAAAGAAGCTATAGCACCTTTGTTTGGGAACTGTGTTAGTTTAAAGATATCTCAAACCTCTTAACTCTCACATATGCCTTAGCCTCTGTTTGGGAACTGTGTTAGTTTAAAGATATCTCAAACTATGACTGGCTTGTGGTCATATACGATATGGTTTGGGAACTGTGTTAGTTTAAAGATATCTCAAACGACCACGAGCTATAGAATCTCTCTGCTTGAGTTTGGGAACTGTGTTAGTTTAAAGATATCTCAAACGTTAAGGATGTTGAAAAAGACCCGAATATGGTTTGGGAACTGTGTTAGTTTAAAGATATCTCAAACCCAAGCTGTAAACCAGTATTGAGAACTGGAGTTTGGGAACTGTGTTAGTTTAAAGATATCTCAAACATATGTACTTAATCAAATTAGGGTCTTTGTGTTTGGGAACTGTGTTAGTTTAAAGATATCTCAAACATCATGTTGGAGAGTATGTTGATTCTGATAGTTTGGGAACTGTGTTAGTTTAAAGATATCTCAAACAATAATACGCTTACCAGTCTTATCCTTACGGTTTGGGAACTGTGTTAGTTTAAAAATATCTCAAACAGAGATTATGGGCAGTATAATGATTTGATTGTTTGGGAACTGTGTTAGTTTAAAGATATCTCAAACTGCATATAAGAACTATTTTGTGCCTGATACGTTTGGGAACTGTGTTAGTTTAAAGATATCTCAAACATATCTTTAGTTAAATCATTAACCATAGCAGTTTGGGAACTGTGTTAGTTTAAAGATATCTCAAACTCAAGGTCAACTTTTCCATGCATTAAGTACGTTTGGGAACTGTGTTAGTTTAAAGATATCTCAAACAAGAAATGGCCTATTCCTCAGCGGATGAAAGTTTGGGAACTGTGTTAGTTTAAAGATATCTCAAACTGATTTTACTAAGATTGAGTATGTTTGTCTGTTTGGGAACTGTGTTAGTTTAAAGATATCTCAAACTTACCAAGGTACTGAAAATAACCATCAGCCGTTTGGGAACTGTGTTAGTTTAAAGATATCTCAAACACTGCTTCTGATAATCGAACACGTCACGCTGTTTGGGAACTGTGTTAGTTTAAAGATATCTCAAACTTTCCTAACGCTACACCATCTACTCACGGTGTTTGGGAACTGTGTTAGTTTAAAGATATCTCAAACGGCAAGATTCTTATCTGCAATATCACGATTGTTTGGGAACTGTGTTAGTTTAAAGATATCTCAAACGTCAAGTTATGGCTTGGAACTAATGCTGAAGTTTGGGAACTGTGTTAGTTTAAAGATATCTCAAACACGTCAATTAAAGGTAAGTCGAACATCTTAGTTTGGGAACTGTGTTAGTTTAAAGATATCTCAAACGAACGGCTCTTGGGATCCTGTCGATTATATGTTTGGGAACTGTGTTAGTTTAAAGATATCTCAAACAAAGACCCAAATCATCATTAACAAGCCGCTGTTTGGGAACTGTGTTAGTTTAAAGATATCTCAAACTTAAAAGGCTCATTCGTCAGCCTCCTTGTGTTTGGGAACTGTGTTAGCTTTAAGATAACAAACTGCAACTTTCAACATTTTTGTTGCATCTTTTATTCTCTGTTGGAGAGTATTTTGTAAACTTTTGTTGCAATTTTCTTAAATACAACATTTCTGCAACGCTTTTACTCTTGTAATGCTCTTTTCTTTTTGTGTATGTTATGGACTGTATTGTTTTTCGTCTGACTAATATTTTCGTAGGAGTCCGCATTGAAAAAGATAGCAATCATAATGGGCAGCGCCTCCGATAAGGAAGTCGCAGCGATTGCAGTTGAGACCCTTAAAAGTCTCTCCGTGCCTTACACGGTACGGGTTCTTAGTGCGCATAGGACACCTGATGAAGCCACAACATTCGCAAAATCCCTGGAAGAAGATGGATACGGGGCAGCAATTACAATTGCAGGTAAGGCGGCACATCTTGGTGGAGTTATCGCAGCGAACACAACTATTCCAGTCATCGGCATACCGGTAAAAGGATCTGATTTAGGAGGGCTTGACGCGCTTTTATCAACAGTGCAGATGCCACCAGGGATCCCCGTTGCATCCATGGCGATAAACGGAGCGAAGAACGCAGCGCTTTTTGCTGCTGAGATTATCGCACTTTCCGATGATGATTTGAAGAATAGAATCAAGATGGAAAGAGAGAGAATGCGTCTTAGCGTTCTTGAAGCAGATAAGAGTATTGAGGAGAGCTTGGGATGAAGAAAGAGCAGCTATATGAAGGAAAGGCGAAGAAGGTCTTTGCAACGGACAGAGCTAACGAATGCATCGTTTCCTACAAGGATGATGCCACAGCGTTCAACGGTCTTAAGAAAGGGACTATCAGGGGAAAAGGAGAGATAAACAACCGCATGACCAACTACCTGATGCAGCACCTTGAGAAGGAGGCAGGCATTCCTACCCATCTAATCTCGGAGCTCTCCCCTACTGACACCCTTGTGAAGAGAGTTAAGATAGTTCCACTTGAAGTTATTGTTAGAAACGTGATCGCAGGAAGCCTCTCAAAACGTCTTGGAGCTCCGGAGGGGACGGAGCTTAAATGCCCGGTTCTGGAATTCTGCTACAAGGATGACGAGCTTGGAGATCCGATGGTCAACGACTACCATATTCTCGCTATGGGCTGGACAGATGAGGCAACCCTTTCAAAAATCAAAGATTACGCTTTCAGGACAAACGAATATCTCAAGAAGTTCTTCTCTGAAATCGGAATAGATCTCATAGATTTCAAACTGGAGTTCGGAATAACGGCTGATGGGGTGCTGGTACTAGCAGATGAGATAAGCCCCGACACATGCCGTTTCTGGGATTCAAAGACTAAGGAAAAGCTCGACAAGGACCGTTTCAGAAGGGATCTTGGAGATGTGGAGGGCGCATACCAGGAGATGATCAGGCGCGTTTTCACGCATGAATGAGCTCCATGAGGAGTGCGGACTTTTCGGTATCGCACTCAAAGAGAAGAAAAAGATCGCATATGACGCGTATTATGCTCTCTATGCCCTTCAGCACAGAGGGCAGGAGGGTGCGGGAATCGCAATAAGCTCCGACGGGGTAATCTCGCTCCATAAGGATGCCGGGCTTGTGAACGAGGTCTTTCCCCCTACTATCATCTCATCCATGCCGGAAGGAGAGAGGGCAATCGGGCATGTGCGCTACAGCACCACCGGGGCAAACCGGAGGCTTAATGCACAGCCGCTGATGATCAACCACTTAAAAGGCAGGATGGCAATCGCGCATAACGGCAATCTCACCAACGATGCCGAGCTCAGGGAGGAGCTTGAAAGGAAAGGCTCAATATTCCATACGACGAGCGACACGGAGGTGATTGCCTATACGATAACGAAGCACCGTTTGAGCTCATCATCGCTTGAAGAGGCAGTCTCTAAGACGATGGATGAAATCAAAGGTGCTTTTTCTCTTTTAGTGATGAGTCCGACAAAGCTCATAGCCGCAAGAGACCCATGGGGGTTCAGACCGCTATGCATGGGAGAGTATGAGGGAGGCTACGTTTTCTCAAGCGAGAGCTGCGCATTCGATGCTGTGGGAGCCTCTTTCATCCGGGATGTCGAGCCGGGAGAGATCATCACAGTGCATGAGGACGGAAGGATAACGGAGGATAAGAGCCATACTAGGCGGGAGAAAAAGAGTCTCTGCGTCTTCGAGTTCATCTATTTCGCCCGTCCTGACAGCATAATTGATGGGGCATCTGTGCAGAAAGCTAGACAAAGAGCCGGAGCATTCCTCGCCCTTGAGAGCCCGGTTCAGGCGGATATCGTAATAGGAGTACCGGACTCGGGGATAGAGGCGGCACTCGGATATTCAAGACAATCCGGCATTCCATACGGAATAGGTCTTATCAAGAACAAGTATATCGGACGCACATTCATAAGCCCTGACCAGAAGGACAGGGAGAACAGTGTCAGAATCAAACTCTCACCGGTACGCTCCGCTGTCGAGAACAAGCGGGTGGTACTTGTGGATGACTCAATCGTAAGAGGCACGACTAGCAAGAGGATTGTAAAGCTGCTACGGGAGGCAGGGGCGAAGGAGGTGCATTTCATGAGCTCCGCTCCGAAGTTCCTCTACCCCTGCTATTTCGGCACCGACATAGATTCAAGCGAGAACCTTTTCGCATATAAGTATTCAGATGAGGAGATGAGGAGGATTCTCGACGTTGATTCCATCCATTTCCTTTCAGTGGAAAGCGTCGTGAAACTCACCGATAGCGGTGAGCGTGGATTCTGCACGGCATGCTTCTCGTCAGAATATCCAACAGCTCCACCAAAGGGTGGTAACAAAGACCGCTATAGTCAGCCGATAAAAAAGGAAAAGAGAGATGAACAGGAACAGCAGAAGTGAAAGTTACAAGAAAAGCGGGGTCGATATCGAAGCTGGATACAGGGCAGTCGAACTTATGAAGGAGAGTGTGGCAAGCACGCGTACCGCCCTATCATGCGATGAGATAGGCGGGTTCGGAGGGGCGATAGACATCTCATCGATCGATGGGAATGTGCTTGTAAGCGGCACCGATGGGGTTGGTACAAAGCTCAAGATCGCCTTTCTGATGGACAGACATGATACGGTAGGAATCGACTGCGTGGCGATGTGCGTGAACGACATAATCTGCACCGGAGCCCGTCCCCTACTATTTCTTGATTACATCGCCTGCGGTAAGAACATACCCGAAAAGATCGCATCGATCGTGAAAGGTGTTGCAGCTGGATGTGTTGAAGCAGGGTGTGCCCTGGTCGGCGGAGAGACTGCGGAGATGCCAGGATTCTACAGTGCAGATGAATACGATCTGGCGGGTTTCTCAACGGGAATCGTGAGAAAGGACAGAATGCTCGACAAGAAGAACGCTAAAGAGGGGGATGCCATCATAGCCCTCGCATCTTCCGGTGTTCATTCAAACGGCTTTTCCCTTGTTCGCAAGATATTCAACATTGATAGCAATCCCAGTATTCTTGATAAGACATACCCAGATCTCGGGGAAAGCCTTGGAGAGGCGCTCCTCAGACCTACGAGAATCTACGTGCGCCCTGTGCTGAAACTTCTTGAGAGCCTCAGTATCAAATCCATAAGCCACATAACTGGAGGAGGTTTCTTCGAGAACATTCCAAGGAGTCTTCCAGAAGGTCTGATGGCAGCAATTGATAAAAAAGATGTAAGAGTGCTTCCAATATTCAAGCTCATAGAGAAGGAAGGTGAAATTCCAGAGCGCGACATGTTCAACACCTTCAACATGGGAGTCGGCATGAGCATCGTTGTCGATAGAGCTGATGAGAAGAGGGCGATTGAGCTGATGAGGAGAGAAGGCTTTGACGCCTATCATCTTGGCTATGTCGAAAAAGGAAGCGAGGGAGTGAGGCTATGGTGAGAATCGCAGTTCTTACCAGCGGAGGGGGCACTAACCTCGAGGCAATACTCTGCGCTGAGGAGGCGGGGGAAATCAGGAGTGGCAGGGTTGAACTCGTCATCGCAGACCGAGAGGGATGCCATTCTTTAAAGAGAGCAGAAAATCATGGAAGGAAAGCCATTCTTCTTGATAGGAAAAAGCTTGGCAGAGCAGCCTTCGAAGAGAAGCTCCTTGAAATCCTTAAAAGCGAGAATATAGCTCTCGTGGTGCTTGCTGGCTTTCTCACGATACTGTCTGAAGCTTTCATAAGAAGGTATAGCGACAGGATAATAAACATCCACCCCTCCCTGATTCCGTCATTCTCAGGAAAAGGATTTTACGGGCTCAAGGTGCATGAAGCGGCACTGATGCGAGGGGTGAAAATCACAGGTGCGACAGTGCACCTTGTAAATGAGATTCCTGACGGTGGACGGATACTGTTCCAGAAAGCGGTGAACGTGGAGGATGGTGACACGCCGGAGATCCTTCAGCAGAGAGTAATGAGAGAGGCCGAATGGGTAATATTTCCAAAGGCGGTGGAATACATGTCAGCAAAGATCGAAGGAGAGAGAGCATGATACTAAGAGAGTATTTGAGAGCAAAGAGATATCCGGGAAGATTTCTTCTTGCTGGAATGAATTCAAAGGGAGAGGCGGTTCTTGCCTATGCGATCATGGGAAGAAGCGAGAACAGCAGGAACAGGGTATTCACACTAGATGGAAGCACTCTCAGGACAGAGGCCTACGATGAGAGCAAAGTGGAGGATCCGAGCCTCATAATCTACAATGCGAAGAGAGAAAACGAACGCTACATCGTTCTGACGAACGGGGATCAGAGCGATACCATATTCGATGCCTTGGAAAGAGGAGAGAGCCTTGAGAGCGCCCTCATAAAGAGGACATACGAACCTGATGAGCCGGCATATACTCCAAGAATCTCGGTCCTCTATGACAAGATGAATGGGGCTTACTGCCTTTCCATCATAAAAAAGAAGGAGGACTCGGCTGAGGCCGAGCGAAAGATTTATAGCTACAAGGCTGAAAAAGGGATTTCCCATGTGATTCACACCTATATGGATGACGGGACTCCCCTGCCCTCCTTCTCGATCGATCCCCCAGTCTTTTCTCTTCCAGATGACATTGCAACCCTTAAGGATGACCTCTGGAACTCCCTTGATGAGGAGAATAAGGTCAGCCTCTATGTGCGAGTTGGAGAAAAAGAGGAGATTCTTAATAAGAATGAGATGAGTCTCCGTCTCAAATACGGCTGCAATCCAAACCAAGCAGAGAGCAGCATAAGCACACCATTTCCACTTCCCATCAAGGTTCTGAACGGAAGGCCTGGGTATATCAACCTGCTTGACGCTCTGAACGGCTATCAGCTGGTAAGGGAGCTTAAAAAAGCCACAGGGCTTCCTGCGGCTACATCGTTCAAGCACGTCTCTCCAGCAGGGGCTGCGGTGTATGTGCCCCTGAGCAATGAGGAGAAGAGAATGTACTTCGTCAAAGACTCTGATGAGCTCTCGCCCCTCGCAGTGGCTTACATCAGAGCCAGGGGGGCCGACAGGATGAGCAGCTTCGGGGACTTCATATCTCTTTCAGATGTATGCGATGAGGCAACTGCGAAAGTGATTTCCCGCGAAGTCTCGGATGGTGTCATCGCCCCGGGCTATACCGACACTGCGCTTGAAATACTCAGAAAAAAGAGGAAAGGCTCATACTGCGTGCTCTCAATCGATCCTTTTTACGAGCCACCAAAGAAGGAGGAGAAGACCGTATTCGGCATCAGATTCACACAGAATCATAATGATTTCATCCCATCTGAAAAGGATTTCGAGAATGCTGTGACAGAGAAAAAAGAGATAAGTGAAGATGCAAAAAGAGATCTAACGGTAGCTCTTATCGCACTCAAGTACACGCAGTCGAACTCTGTCTGCTATGCAAAACACGGCCAGACAATCGGAGTCGGGGCTGGCCAGCAGTCAAGAATACACTGCACCCGGCTTGCCGGTGGTAAAGCGGATCTCTGGCACCTGAGACAGAGTGAGAAAGTGCTCTCCCTCCCTTTCAAGGAAAAGCTTTCGAGAAACGATAAGGACAATGCGATAGAGCAGTATCTTTCAGACGATCCGGAGATCGATGTCATTGAAGCATGGAATGAGTATTTTCTGGAGAAACCAGAGCCGTTCACAAGAGAGGAAAAGAAAGAGTACCTGGAAGGAATAAAAGGCGTCTCTCTTGCCAGTGATGCGTTCTTCCCGTTCCGAGACAACATAGACAGGGCCGCACGAAGCGGTGTTGAGTACGTAAGCGAACCCGGAGGATCGGTCAGGGATGATGCTGTAATCCAAGCTGCCAATGAGCATGGGATGACAATGTTCTTCACAGGCGTACGCCTCTTTCATCACTAAGGGGGAAAAATGAACATACTTGTACTTGGCTCAGGAGGAAGGGAGCATGCGATAGTGAAAAAAATCGCAGAAAGTCCTCTTTGCGACAAATTGTTCGCCCTTCCCGGAAACTACGGGATGAAGGAGGCAAAGCTCATCGAAGGCTCTGTCATGGATAAGGACCGTGTGCTTAAATCGGTAAGGGAGAATGATATCTCCTTTGTCGTGGTAACCCCGGATGATCCCCTTGCTGACGGCATGGTCGATTTCCTTAATGAAAACGGCATAGCTGCATTCGGCCCTGATAAGAAAGCTGCAAAGATAGAATCGAGCAAGGCATTTGCAAAGAACCTCATGAAAAAATACTCGATTCCTACCGCGGATTATGAGATTTTCACCAATGCAGATGATGCCCTTTCCTATGTAAGAGAGAAAGGTGCTCCGATCGTGATAAAAGCAGATGGCCTTGCACTCGGGAAAGGTGTAACAGTGGCAATGACTCTTGACGAGGCTGAAAAGGCGATAAGGGATGCCATGGTCTCCCATAAGTTCGGCCAGTCGGGAGAAAAGATCGTAATAGAAGAGTATCTGAGAGGACCAGAGATATCCGTTCTGGCTTTCACGGACGGCCAGACTGTAGTCCCGATGGTCTCAAGCATGGACCATAAGAGGGCATATGACGGGGATGAGGGGCCCAATACAGGTGGCATGGGGGCTGTTGCACCAAACCCTTACTACGATGAGGAATGTCAGAAAGAATGCATGGAGAGAATCTTCATTCCAACCATCGAGGCCATGAGAGCAGAGGGCTCTGCTTTCAAAGGCTGCCTTTATTTCGGACTAATGAAAACCGAATACGGGGTAAAGGTCATCGAATACAACTCCCGCTTCGGAGATCCGGAGACACAGGCAGTACTCCCCCTTCTTGAGTCGGATCTGCTTGCTATCATGATGAGCACAACAGATGGCACGCTAAAAGAGAGTAAGATAGAGTGGAAAGATGCCTCATCATGCGTCATAGCCCTCGCCTCCTCCGGCTACCCCGAGCAGTATGAGAAGGGAAAGAGAATAAGCATTTCGCACCCTATCTCATCGCAAATCTATTATGCAGGTGTGCAAGAAAAGAACGGAGAACTCCTCACATCAGGGGGAAGGGTGCTTTATGTGATGGCTGTGGCGCCCGATTTGAAAGATGCCATAGAAAAAGCATATGAGGATGTGAAAGCAATAAGCTTTGACGGTGCATTTCTCAGAAAAGACATAGGAATGAAAGCCCTGGAGGAAGAAAATGGTAAGAAAGGTCTTCGTTGAGAAGAGAAAAGGAATAAAAGACGAATGTGAGAGCCTTAAGAAAGATATCATGGAAAGCTTGGGTATCAAGATCCGGACTCTGAGAATCCTCTCCAGATATGATGTTGAGAACATCTCGGATGCTCTCTTTGAAAAGGCGGTGCACGAGGTCTTTTCCGAACCTCCTGTGGACGATGTTTTTTTCTCTCTTCCCCCATGCGAGAAAGCATTGCAGATCAGCTATCTTCCCGGCCAGTTCGACCAGAGGGCAAGGAGCGCTGAGGAGTGCATCTCCTTCATCGAACCGGAATCGAAAGCGAAAGTAAAATCAAGCAAGGTGTATCTTATCGATGGCGCAAGTGATGATGATATGGAAAAAATCGGTGCTTTCCTTGTCAACCCGGTAGAAGCCTTCATAGATACCCTTTGCGATGTCTCAAGCCTTGAGACGGAGTATCCTGAAAGCCCTGATGTAGAGATTATCGAAGGTTTCAGGGATTTAAGCGATGATGAGGTTGCCACACTGCGCCAAAGATATTCCCTTGCAATGGATGAGGATGATTTAAAGTTCATGCGCAACTATTTTTGCACTAAAGGGAGGGAGCCCAGCATAACAGAGTTAAGGGTGCTCGACACATACTGGTCCGACCATTGCAGACACACCACATTTTTAACCGAGATATCAGGGGTGATTTTTGAAAACAAAGAAGCGGAGGAAAGCTACAAAAGATATCTTTCACTCAGAGACGAGATTGATGACAGGAAAAATGTAAGCCTTATGGATATCGCCACAATCGGGGCGAAGGTGCTGAAAAAAAGAAATCTTCTTGAAAACCTTGATGAATCAGAGGAGATAAACGCATGCTCAATAGAGGTTGAGGCTGAAATCGGGGAGGAAAAGGTCCCTTACCTTCTCATGTTCAAGAATGAGACCCACAACCACCCCACCGAGATAGAACCTTTCGGAGGGGCTGCAACCTGCATAGGAGGTGCAATCCGCGACCCGCTCTCCGGGCGGAGCTATGTCTATCAGGCGGCAAGAATCTCTGGAAGTGGAAACATACTTAAAAGCTACAGAGAGAAAAGAGAAGGAAAGCTCAGCCAGAAGAAGATAGGAGTAACAAGCGCAGCCGGAAATTCAAGCTATGGAAACCAGATCGGACTTGCAACAGGAATAGTTGATGAGATTTATCACCCGGGCTATGAGGCGAAGCACATGGAACTCGGTGCCGTAGTCGCAGCAGCAAGAAAGGAAAACGTCATAAGAAAGAGGCCAGAGCCCGGCGATGTCGTAATCCTTCTTGGAGGTAGGACAGGACGGGACGGAATCGGAGGTGCCACAGGAAGCAGCAAGAGCCATGAGAGGGAAAGCGTTGAAAAGTGCTCAAGCGAGGTACAGAAGGGAAACGCCCCCGAGGAGAGGAAGATTCAGAGACTCTTCAGGAACCCTGAGTGTTCAAAACTTATAAAAAGATGCAACGATTTCGGTGCAGGAGGAGTCTCTGTTGCCATTGGAGAGCTTGCAGACGGACTAATCATCGATCTGGATAAAATCAAGAAGAAGTACCAGGGCCTTGACGGGACGGAGCTAGCAATCTCGGAAAGCCAGGAAAGGATGGCTGTCGTAATAGCTAAGGAAGACGAGGAGAAGCTCCTCTTTCTGGCGAAAGCGGAGAACCTCGAGGCTACAAGGGTTGCAACTGTAACAGATGATAAAAAACTAACCATGATCTGGAGAGGTAGGACTATTGTCGATCTTGATCGCGATTTCCTGAACTCAAATGGTGCGAAGAAGAAAACGGAGGTAATCGTTGAAAGTGAGAGAAAAGAGGAGGAAAACCATTCTGATGACCTCGCTGCACGCCTTGGCAGTCTCAAGCATTGTTCAAGGGAGGGGCTCTCAGAACGCTTTGATTCGACAATAGGTGCATCCACCCTCTTAATGCCTTTCGGAGGTAAATATCAGAAGACCCCATCTCCCGTCATGGCAGCCCTCCTTCCTGATGATAGCGGAAAGATGAGTACGGCAAGCATATTCAGCTATGCGTACGACCCAAATCTGAGTGACAGGGATCCATATAATGGAGCAAAGAACGCGGTATACGAGTCGATTGCGAAACTGATCGCCGCCGGAGGCAAGAGGAAAGGAAGCTACCTTACATTCCAGGAATATTTCGGGAAACCGGGAAAAGATCCAAAGAGATGGGGAGCCCCGCTCTCAAGTCTCCTTGGAGCATTGGATGCCCAGATCGAAACAAGTTGTGCCGCCATCGGAGGGAAGGACAGCATGAGCGGAAGTTTCGAGAACTTGGATGTTCCAAACACGCTGGTCTCTTTCACTATAAACACGCTCAGGGAAGACAAAATCAAGTCTGCCGAATTGAAGAGTACGAACAGTTTCCTCTACCTTGTTGAGAAGAAAGAATGTGAGAGCATCAGTGCCTACTTCGACAGGGCGGAAGAAATCATTGCAGATGGCAGAACACTAAGTGCATCCACCGTCCCTTATGGGGACGTCGATGTCACCCTTTCGAAGCTCGCCTTTGGAAACATGGTAGGAGTCTCGCTCTCTCCTGAAAGAGTGAAAACCACCAAGAGCTACTCGTTCATCATAGAATCAAATGGAGAAAGGGAGGAGCTGAGCCTTATTGGAAAGACGAACGAAGGCTCGTTTTTCGGCTCTTATAGCCTTGCCGAGCTTCTCCTGGCGTACGAGAGTACACTGGAAGAGGTGTATCCACTCTCTGACGGGCTCAAAAAAGAGAGGATTCCGACACTTGAGTATCAGAGCATTGAAGAGAGGAGATTCTCAGTCACAAAGAACCCAAAACCGCTAGTGCTGATTCCAGTATTTCCGGGTACGAACTGCGAATACGACACGAGAAAAGCTTTCGAACGTGCAGGAGCCGAATGTGATGTGTTCATCATAAACAACATGGATTCAGATTCCTTGAAAGAGAGCATCGAAAGTTTTGAGAAACATCTTGAGAGGGCAAACATACTCTTCATTCCCGGAGGCTTCTCAGGAGCTGATGAGCCTGATGGATCGGGAAAGTTCATCACGGCATTTCTTAGAAACCCTTCGATAATGGGCCAAGTTGAAAAGCTTCTTCATGGAAGGGATGGCCTCGTGGGTGGAATCTGCAACGGTTTCCAGGCTCTCATAAAGCTTGGTCTCATAACGGAAGGAAGATTCGCAGAACTCTCTGAGCATAGCCCTACCCTTACATTCAATACGATCTCACGTCACCAGAGCCGTCTTATAAGAGCAAGGATTGTAAGCACCACCTCCCCATGGCTGATGCATTACAGCGCAGGAGATATCGAAACCGTACCTGTAAGTCACGGAGAAGGAAGAATCCTCATGAGCACAGAGCAGGCTGACAAGCTCTTCAGGAATGGACAGATTGCAACACAGTACGTCGATTTAAACGGCTATGCCACAATGGACATCAGGTACAACGTGAACGGCTCCGTATATGCGATAGAAGGTCTTACGAGCCCGGATGGGAAGGTTTTCGGAAGGATGGGCCACATTGAGCGTTCAAAGCCAGAACTCTACAGGAATGTCACAAGCTATGACGGGCTTAGGTTCTTCAAAGGAGCTGTGGATTATTTTTCATGAAAGACGGGGAGCCACGCTCCCCGATTCCAATCTTTCTTTTCCTCAGTCGTCAAACCACTGGTACTCATAAGGTCCGTACGACACCTTGATACCGCGGCTCCCCAGCTTATCATCGTCAATCAGGAATCTTTCCCTGCCCTCGATATCCTCCTCCAGGAAATCGTCATCCATATCTTCAAGACCTTCAAGGAGATTCTCGCTCAGAGGATTCGCCTGAATGAGTTTGTCTATCAACTCTGGATCGTCCGTCTTATAGCTGTTCTCATTCCATGAGGCAACATAATAGTTATCTGAATCTCCAGGGCCTCCAACTATGATGTTGTTTTTACCATCTACTGTTTTACCATCCTCACTCATTACAACAGAATGATAATACTTGGCTCCTTCGACATAAGGGGCGACGGAGTTCATAATCAGAAGAGCTCTCCCTGTTTGAGCTTTCTCGATAGCCGCTACCATCAGACCATTGATAAGGCCTCGTGCATTCTTAAGAGTTTCTACACTGCAGTTTCTGAACTCTATCTCGAAATCATCCTTAGTTCTGAATGCATTGTAATCAAGCTCGGCGAAACTGATATTCCTGAATTCAAGTTCCAGTTCGACTTCCTCGATATAGCCACCACTCTGGGGAAGCTTTATCTCAGATATTGTGCTTCTATTTGTGATGTTCCAGGATGATGGATCATAGCCCCCGATTATCTTTAGCTCCAGCTCGATCTCATCCTCTCCTCTCTCTGGCTTAATCTCACTTAGATCCAGAACAAACTTTCCTTCTTCCAGCTTGATCGTGAGCTCGTCATCGTCATAGTCCTTATTTCTGAACTGAGAATAGTACTCTTCGAGCTTCTCCCCTATATCCTCCCCTGCTTTCACATATATTCCCCTGTCAAAGCTTGGCCTTATATATTTGATGTACTCAGGGCGGATCTCTATTGTCTCACTGTCCCCTCTGGTAGCCTGCCATATCTCGTTAAGCACATTCCACCAGTTATCGCCTTCTCCCAGTCTGATCTTATTTCTGTTGACGATTTCCCATTCATCGAATACGAAGCCATATTCATGCTTTACGCTGTAGGTAACAGTCTCCCCTATCACAGGAACCTCAGCTACGAACTCGACATTGTTCTGTCCGTCTGTTGCATTAGAGCCTTCCGCAGGAACGAGGGAAGATGTAATGTCATTTCCACCAAGCCAGACCTCACCGGAGCCGAACTGGAGTTCTGAAGCGACAGACCGTGACTTTTCATCTTTACTCACGGCAGTTCCAACAACCCTTACTTCAGCATTTGTCTTATGTCCCGGATCCGAGCAGGATACGACGGTGAGAGCGAGGACAAGCGCTAAGAAGGCAAGCAGTGCTGCTTTTCTGTTTGTTTTCATAGTGTGTTCTCCTTTTTGAGCTCAAAGAGCAAAACAGAGCTCATAATCTCTTGTAACATGGTTTTTCAAATTCGCAAAGGAATTTCTGTGACAATGTCACAAAAACAGACCATGCTGAATATTCCAGTAAATTTTTATAGTTATTATTTTATCGATAATGAATTATTTTTATGTGAAAATTGGTAAATTATTTTCATTTTCACCCTTTTACTTTATTTTCATTGTGTTTTCAAGGTGGTAAAGTTACTTTGGTATGAATTAAGGAGGATGCAATGGTACATGTAATCGAGGAGGCAAACCGCTGTCTTCAGTGCAAGAAACCGATGTGCATGACAGGGTGCCCAATTTCAACAGAGATTCCGCATATGATAAAGCTTTTCAAGGAGGGCAAGGTAAAGGATGCAGGCCAGATGCTCTTTGAGAACAATCCGCTTTCGATAGTATGCTCACTCGTATGCGATCATAACAAGCAGTGCGAAGGGCATTGCGTGCTTGCCCGCAAGGGACAGGGTATTCACATCTCAAGCATCGAGAACTACATCTCGAATGCTGTTCTGGATACGCTTGAAATCCCGCTTCAGCCTAAAAACGGCAATATGGTGGCAGTAATCGGTGCAGGCCCAGCGGGAATTACGATAGCAATCGAGATGGCGAGAAAAGGTTATGATGTCACAATTTTCGATTCAAAAGACAAGATCGGAGGGGTCCTGCAGTACGGAATTCCTGAATTCAGGCTTCCAAAATCCATTCTTGAACGCTATAAGAAGAAACTGATTTCCATTGGAATAAAAATCAGGCCGAATACGACGATTGGAGGAGCACTGGTTATCGACGACCTGTTCCGCGACGGCTATAAGGCGATATTCATCGGAACCGGAGTATGGAGGCCGAAAAAGCTTGCGGTCAAAGGTGAGAGCCTTGGAAACGTGAGCTTCGCCATCGATTTCCTCGCGAACCCAAGCGCTTACAATCTTGGAGAGGACATCGCAATCATAGGGGCTGGAAATACGGCAATGGATGTCGCAAGGACCATTCTCAGAAGCGGCCACCACAATGTCACGATTTATGCGAGAAGAAACAGGATCGAGGCTTCTGACGAGGAAAGGGACTATGCCGCCCTTGACGGTGCCAATTTCGAATACTGCATGAAGGTCGATCATATCACCCCGGACGGACCTGTTTTCAAGAAGAACATACTGGATGATGATGGAAACATAATCGGCGAAAGCGAGGAATTCTATCCGGTGCATGCCGACAACACGTTCATCGCGATCAGCCAGGGACCGAAGTCGAAGCTCGTAGATACTACCGAAGGGCTCAAGCCATCAAAGAACGGCCTTCTGCTTACGAACGATAAAGGAGAGACGACACATCCTGGCATATTTGCAGCAGGCGATGTCGTGCTTGGAGCCAAGACAGTAGTAGAAGCTGTAAGCTATGCGAAAAAGGTCGCAGAGAGCATGGATGAATACATCAAGGGTCTTGGGAGCGAAAGCAGTAACTGAGATGGTCATTGATTATTCCAACCGATTGCAGATAGGAATATACAGTAACGGAGCCGAGGAATGAAAATCCCCGGCTCTTCAAATCTGCGGAGATAAGGTCTGAAAGCTCATTGCGGGAGACTGTTTCCGTCCCCGCAGCGTGGGATGGATAGCGCATCACTTTGCCGTCTGTGAACGACCAGATGTAAGAGGAAAACGTCCCCCACTCCTCTTTCACACGCAAGAAAGCCTTGGCATTGCTGATTACGGCACGTATTTTACGCTCAGAGCGGATCACACCATCACATCTGATAATCCTCTGCACATCTGCATCATCATATTCAGCTACAGCCTCAGGGCTGAAGAAAGAGAAGGCAAGGCGCATCGCATCCCTCTTTCTGAGCACTGTCAACCAGCTCAGGCCACACTGCATGACCTCCATGCTCAGAGCCTCAAAATGCACCTCATCCTCATAAACAGGACAACCCCACTCCTCATCATGATATTTTTGCAGAATCGGATCCGCTTCCGCCCAGCTGCATCTTCTCATATACGAAAACGAGGGGGAAAATCCCCCTCAGGTTTCCTACTCGCCTTTTGCAAAGCGTACGATCGACTTTACAATCGAGTCTATACCGAGATCACTTGAATAGACCAGATGGTAACCGTCACTTGCACCCCACTTCTTACCCGTGTAGTGGTTGTAGTAGTTAGCCCTCTGCTTATCCATCTTATTAAGATACTTCTTGTAATCCTTCTCTATCTCGTGATAAGTGTCGCGGACCCTCTCTATCCTCTCTTCCAGAGGCGCATGAATAAAGACGTTGAGAACATCCTTCCTCTCACGGAGAACATAGTCCGCACAGCGTCCGACGATAACGCATGGCCCCTTCTCGCTCACTTCCTTTATTACCTTTGACTGTGCTATGTATAGCTGGTCTTCGAGAGGAAGATTCCTGCTGTCTATGTACATTCCATAGAAGAATGACTGGATCCTTCTCATGTCGGTATCTTTGACATACTCCTCTGCGAATCCGCTCTCCTTTGCAATAAGCTGGATGAGAAGCTTATCGTAAAGAGGAATGCCCAGCTCCTTCGCAACCTTCTCCGCAACCGTTCTTCCGCCAGATCCATGCTGACGGCCAATCGTGATAATCGGATATCTCATATCAACCTCCTCCTTTAATCTCATTTTAAACCTTACTAAACCAAAATACAAAAATTTTTTCCTTTCCAAGATTAAAAAAACGTTCAAAAAAGATGATTCCTACCGATCTATCTGAATGATGTACAAATACTTAATGTTTCATTTTCACTCAGTCCATTGCATTACGGCAGAATGAATTGTTTCGCCTTGGAGCCCCTCTCATTCTTTGCCATAAACAGTGCCACGCTCTTCCTCCACTACCATGATTCAGTGCGAAAAATACATGTTTTTTCAGAGGAAAAAGGCGGATATGTCTTTTAGTTTTAAATACTATTTTATCGATATATTTTTATAAATATATATCAGAAAAAGAATTATTTGGAGAATTACGATTTGTCATGCTACAATTGAAAAAAAAGGAGGGATCATGATAGAAGCCATTTATGACACTAATGCAAGAGAGTTTATCGAAAGCTGGCTCAGTGCGGACATGCACGATCAGTATAAGGTCTTCGAAACGCTTGTTCCACAGGGAGGAAAGATTCTTGACGGAGGATGCGGAAGCGGTAGGGACAGCCTCTATTTTCTTCAGAAGGGATATACTGTCGATGCGTTCGACCCGTCTGATGAGATGATAAAATACGCCAGCGAGTTCACAGGTCTCAAGGTTAAGAAGCAGAAATGGGAAGATCTGGATGCGAAAGATGCGTATGACGCAATCTGGGCAAGCGCATCGCTATACCATGTTTCAAGAGGGGATATGGCATCGGTGTTTGAGAAAATCGCAGCTGCACTGAAGAGCAAGGGAATACTTTTCGCTTCATTCCGCGATGAGGATAAGGATTTCGTTGACAGCGAAGGAAGGGCCCTCACATCATTCAATAAGGACACATTCACCTCCTTCCTCTCCCCTCTCGATCTTTTCGACATCGTCGCAATGACCGAAAGAAAGGATTCAAGAAAGAACAAACAGGATGAAATCTGGCTGTTCGCTCTTCTGAGAAAGAAGAACTAGATAAGAAGCAGAAGCATGGTGGCGATAAGAGCCAGGATTATCGCCACTATCATCGAAGTACGCTTAAGCCCCGCGATGAAAGCTATGACGACTCCCCCGAGTCCGGCATACCATGATGCTCCGAAATCGGTAAGGGCGAGGGGGAATATAAGGGAGCCAAGGGCCGCGGTTGGAAGAAGAAGCATTGCTTTCTTTATTACTCTTGGAAGCTTGTCTAGAGAGCTTATGAACTGCGGAATGATTCTTGCTGCCATTGTCACAAGGGAGCAGAGCAGAATCATAGTCACCTTATTCATTTAAAAACACCTCCTCATCCGAATATATGAAGCATGCGGCGATTACCGAGACTATCATGCTGATTATGAAACTGAGCCCGGTGGAAATGCCAAAACAGAGTATGAAAATGCTGTTAAGGGCTGCCGAAATTCCTACGACGATGATGGCCTTAATGCTACGACTCACCTCGTTTCCAAATAGAGAGGCGAACATGGCGTATATCGTTATTACCGCCGCGCTCTGCACTATTTCAGGAAGAAT
Source organism: uncultured Spirochaetaceae bacterium (assembly GCA_944389025.1). Classification (GTDB taxonomy): domain Bacteria; phylum Spirochaetota; class Spirochaetia; order Sphaerochaetales; family Sphaerochaetaceae; genus Ornithospirochaeta. The sequence goes on along the minus strand of CALXKU010000001.1, from coordinate 3,261 downwards.
GTTTCCGACCATGTACCCTATTGCCGTTCCGCTAACCCATCCTGAGTAGGATGTTCCCATCAGCGAGAGCAGATAACTGTAGCTTAACTTCTCTCCTTTGAAAGATGCTACGGCGAAGGCCTCGTCAACAGTTCCGGCACCGGCGAAAAACCGCCCTATTATGCTCTTTCGGTTCTTAAGTCTTGCATTGAGACTCGCGCTCATGAATATGTATCTGGCATTTATGAAGAACACGGAGAGTACGATCTCCAGAAGGAAAGCACCCCCATTATAGAGATTCATCATCAGGAACTGACCACTTCCTGCGAAATTGGTAAGGCTCGTAAGCACGCCTTCCACGAATGTAAATCCGCTAGAGCGTGTAAGAAGACCGAATGCGAGCGCAGTCGTGAAATACCCCAGGAATATTGGTATTCCGTCTTTAATCCCCTCTTTTATATCATCCTTGCACATAAACAATGGATATATTAGGCAAATATCGATACAGCTTCAAGGCTGTGGACGAAAGGAAAGCAACTATCTAGAATATCCTGTAATGAACATACTGAGCGTAGAAAATCTGGAAAAGACAGTAAAGGATGAACCACTCTTCAGCGGCCTCACATTCGGCCTTGAGAAGGGAGAGAAGGTCGGCATCGTAGGAAAGAACGGTGCGGGGAAAAGCACCCTCTTGAAAGTCCTTGCGGGACTCATAGTCCCCGACGAAGGGAATATAAGCATCAAAAACGGGATGGACATATCGCTTCTTGAGCAGAGCGTGTCTTTCAAAGAGGAAGACTCCGTGGAGGATTATTTCTTCTCATCGATCTCTTCAAAGATTCAGAAACTCGGGAAATACTACGCCTCCCTTAAAAACGAGAATGCAAAGAATCAGATGAGGCTGTATGAGGAAGTGGAAAAACTCGGACTCTTTGAGATGGAGAGAAGATATTACGCCCTCATGACAGAATTCGGAGTAAACATCAACAAAGATGATAAGGTAAGAACCCTGTCCGGTGGGGAGCAGAAGAAGATGGCACTCGCAAGAGCCCTCTCATCAGGTAGCGACATAATACTGCTGGATGAGCCGACAAACCATCTCGATATCCGCACGATAGAGAAAATGGAGGCAATGCTCCAGGCAGATAACGTGAGTGCGATAATCGTTACCCACGACAGGAACATCCTTGACAGCGTCTGTACCACGATATTCGAACTTGACCGCTCATCGTTCTACCGTCATCCGGGCTCCTACTCCTCTTATCTTGAGAGGAAGGCAGCAAGACTTGAGATGGCAGAGCGGCAGCAGGAGAGAATGAGAAGCGTCCTAAGGCGTGAACTCAAATGGCTCTCCCGCGCTCCTAAGGCAAGAGCGGGAAAGGATAAGGGAAGGATCGAGAGGGCCGAAAAGCTGCAGGCAGAACAGAAGATACAGATAAGGGAAGAGAGAATCCGAGATTTCTCAAGTGAGAAAAGAAGACTGGGAAAGAAGATTCTCGAAGTTCACGGAATCGGCAAGAGCTATGGAGGAAGAAAGCTCTTTTCTGATTTCACATTCACATTCGATAAGAATATGAGAATCGCACTCGTCGGGGATAACGGATCGGGTAAGAGCACATTCCTTGATATAATAACCGGCTTTTTGAAGCCGGATAACGGCTCTGTCGAAAAAGGGGTTAATACCGTTTTTGGATATTACGACCAGAAATCGAGAATGCTCAATGAGAACAAGAGTGTTCTTGAATACATAAGCGATATCGGGGAGAACATAGAGCTCAGTGGAAGTGAAAAGGTGAGCGCATCCCGCTTTCTGGAGCTTTTCGGTTTTCCACAGGCAATGCACCGTGCCCCGATATACACGCTATCTGGAGGGGAAAAAAGAAGGCTCTATCTGATATCACGCCTCGTTCTGAATCCCAATTTCCTGATTCTCGATGAGCCAACGAACGATATCGATATTTCGACAATGGAAGCACTTGAGGATTATATATGTTCATTCGCAGGCCCTGTGCTCATATGCTCCCATGACAGGACTTTTCTCAACATAACTACCGATACGACTTTTTCCATTGAAAACGGGACCATAAGCTATCATGCTGTTCCATTCTCCACTTTCATGGAAGAAGAAAGGGAAAGGGAAAAGAATGAGAGAAGGCAGTCTGATCAGAAAGAGGTAGCAAAAGAGAGAAAGGAAGAGAAGAAAAAGCTCAGCTTCAAGGAGCAGAAGGAATACGAAAACCTCTCTAAAGAGATTGAAACTCTTGAGAAGGAGATTGCGGATATAGAAGCCTCATTCTCGACAATAGATAGCAGGGACTATGAGAAAATGCTTGAAGCAAAAAGTACCTACGATGAGAAGAACAGAGTACTTGAGGAGAAGTTCATCCGCTATATGGAGCTAGATGAGAGGGCTTAGAGAGAGCCCTCATCATCATTCTCTATTAAAACAGCATCACTCGTCTTCGTGCTGATATGCTTTCTCAGATACGGATTGAGTCCAAGGAAAGTCTTTCTGAACTCCGCCTCGCTCTCCTTGAGTGCTGCCTGCCATACCGGAGCAAAGCCCGGGGAATTGATGCTGAGCCTCTCTGCAGCCGTCTGATAGACATCAAGGCGCTGCATCTCCTTGCGTCCTGGTTTCTGACTCATGGTGTTCAGGCTGATTCTGAGATTCTCATTCTGCTTTTTCAGCTCCTCAACCTCCCCTTTGAGCTTGGTAAGGCCATCGCTCTCAAGCTCCATGCGGTCCTGAAGCATCCTCTTATATTTCTCGACCTCTGCTTTAGCCTGCTTCTTTGCCGATGCAGCCTTCGAAAGGAGCGCAACTGCAAGAACAACCGCTACAGCAAGACCGACAATCAATCCAACAATAAAATCATTCATAAATAAATTCTAACCAGTCAACGCCCTTCAGGCAAGCCTGAAGGCTTGGACATGAGCGTTTTATCCACAGATTCCGTTTCCGGTTTACCTGTGGCACCCCATCCATACGGCTGATTGACTGCAGCCTGCCCGGATTGCATGACCCGGGTGATGTAATTGTCGCGGATGTTGATGGAGGCATTTACGTCTGCATGCATGCTGCTGCCGCAATGCCTGCATGTGTATCTGTTCCCTTTCCTCGAAGCCTTGTCTATCATTTTGCACACCGAGCACTTCTGACTCGTATAGCGCCCATCCACGAATTCAACCCTTATACCATTCCTCTGGCATTTGTAGCTGAGCTTCGTCTCAAGATCCGAGTATGACCAGTTGGATATCCATTTCCTCATGGTCTTGCTG